>NZ_SOFY01000011.1 GCF_004402595.1 Cryobacterium shii
ACCTCGCCCGCGAGGGCCGCGAACGCAGCAGCCACCACAGCGGCGTCGAGGGTTGCAGTGGGGTCATCCATACGCACAATTTTAGCAAACATAGAACGCTATGTCGAGACTATCTCAACTTGTGGAGAACTGATTTAGAAGATAAATACTACCCTAGGTCAGGCAGTTGGGCCCGAGCAGGCTCTTCAGCTCCCCGAAGAGGTCCGCGCTGATCTTCACCTGGTGGGGCAGCTCGAACACGCGCGCGGTGTTGCCCTTGATCAATTTGAGCCTGACCTCTGACGTTCCGATGTGGCGGGTGATGACCTCGCCCAACGCCGTCACGGTGTCGGTCGTCGCCCGGGACTCCGCCAGGGTGACGGTCAGCGTCCCCGAGTCGGAGGCCTGCCCGAGTTCCGGCGCGAAGATGCTGTACGCGTGCAGGTTCATCCCGTCGTCGCGCATGCTCACCCGGCCCCGCACGACCACGATGGAGTCGCTGATCAGGTCGGGCGAGAACTCCTGGTAGGCCTTGCCCATGAACATCACGGCGATCTCCCCGCCGAAGTCCTCGACCTGGATGATGCCGTACTGGTTGCCCGACTTCTTCGCGATCCGGTGCTGCACGCTCGTGATCAGCCCGGCGATGGTGACGGTGTCGGCATCCTGGGTCTGCTCCGACGCCATCAGGTCGACGATGGTGGTGCTGGCGTGCTTGGCCAGCGGGATCTCGAGCCCGGCCAGCGGGTGGTCGGACACGTACAGCCCCAGCATGTCCCGTTCGAAGGCGAGCTTCTCCTTCTTGCCCCACTCGGGACGGTCCGGCACCTGCTCGGTTTCCTGCGGGTCGTCGAACAGGCTGTCGAAGTCGAACCCGACCATGCCGTGTTCCTCGTCGCGCTTGATTTTCACGGCCGATTCGACCGCGGCCTCATGGATTTCGACCATGCCGCGCCGGGTCGCTCCGAGGGAGTCGAACGCACCGGCCTTGACGAGGGACTCGATCGTGCGTTTGTTGGCCACCTGGATCGGTACCTTGCGCAGGAAGTCGTGGAACGACTCGAACCGCCCCTTCTCCTTCCGGGCGAGGCGGATGGCGTCGACGACGTTGAAGCCGACGTTGCGCACCGCCCCCATACCGAAACGGATGTCCGTGCCCACGGCCGCGAAGTAGCCGATGGACTCGTTCACGTCCGGCGGCAGGACCTGGATGCCCATCCTGCGGCACTCGTTCAGGTACAGCGCGAGCTTGTCGCGCGAATCGCCGACGCTGGTCAGGAGCGCGGCCATGTACTCGGCCGGGTATTTGGCCTTGAGGTAGGCGGTCCAGTACGAGAGCACCCCGTACGCGGCCGAGTGCGCCTTGTTGAAGGCGTAGTCGGAGAACGGGAGCAGGATGTCCCAGACTGTCTTCACCGCGTCCATGGAGTAGCCGTTGGCGACCATTCCGCCGGAGAAACCCTCGAACTGCTTGTCCAGTTCGGATTTCTTCTTCTTGCCCATCGCCCGGCGCAGCAGGTCCGCCTGGCCGAGGGAGAAGCCGGCCAGTTTCTGCGCGATCGACATGACCTGTTCCTGGTAGACGATCAGGCCGTAGGTGGTGCCGATGACGTCCTGCAGGGCTTCTTCGAGCTCGGGATGGATCGGGATGATCTCCTGCTGACCGGTCTTCCGCAGCGCGTAGTTGGTGTGCGAGTTGGCGCCCATGGGGCCGGGCCGGTAGAGGGCGATGACAGCCGAGATGTCTTCGAAGTTGTCGGGCTTCATCAGGCGCAGCAGGGAGCGCATGGGCCCGCCGTCCAGCTGGAACACCCCGAGGGTGTCGCCCCGGGCGAGCAGCTCGTAGGCCAGCGGGTCGTCCAGCCCGAGCTCCTCGAGCACGGGCCGGTGACCACGGTTGACCGCGATGTTGTCGAGGGTGTCGTCGATGATGGTGAGGTTGCGCAGCCCCAGGAAGTCCATCTTGATCAGGCCCAGGGCCTCGGATGCCGGGTAGTCGAACTGCGTGACGACCTGGCCGTCCGCTTCGCGCTTCATGATCGGGATGATGTCGATCAGCGGGTCGGAGCTCATGATCACGCCGGCGGCGTGGACGCCCCACTGGCGTTTCAGGTTCTCCAGGCCCAGGGCCGTGTCGAAGACGGTGCGGGCCTCGGGGTCGGATTCGATCACCGCGCGGAAGTCGGCCGCCTCGCGGTAGCGCGCGTGGTCCTTGTCGAACATGCCGGTCAGGGGCACGTCCTTGCCCATGATGGCCGGCGGCATGGCCTTTGTGAGCTTGTCGCCCATGCCGAATGGGAACCCGAGCACCCGGGAGGCGTCTTTCAGGGCCTGCTTGGCCTTGATCGTGCCGTAGGTGACGATCTGGGCGACGCGTTCTTCGCCGTACTTCTCGGTGACGTAGTGGATCACCTCACCGCGCCGGCGCTCGTCGAAGTCGACGTCGAAGTCGGGCATGGAGACGCGGTCCGGGTTCAGGAACCGTTCGAAGATCAGGCCGTGGATCAGCGGGTCGAGGTCGGTGATGCCCATGGCGTAGGCCACCATCGAGCCGGCGCCCGAGCCACGGCCGGGACCCACCCGGATGCCCTGCTGCTTCGCCCACATGATGAAGTCGGCGACCACGAGGAAGTAGCCGGGGAAGCCCATCTGGATGATGATGCCGATCTCGTAGTCGGCTCGTTTGCGCACGTCGTCCGGGATGCCCTTCGGGTAGCGCTTGGCCAGCCCGATCTCGTTCTCCTTGACGAACCAGCTCTCCTCGTTCTCCCCTTCCGGGCAGGGGAAGCGGGGCATGTAGTTGGCTTTGGTGTTGAAGTCCACCTGGCAGCGTTCGGCGATCAGCAGCGTGTTGTCGCAGGCTTCCGGGTGGTCGCGGAACAGGTGCCGCATCTGCGCGGCGGTCTTGAGATAGAACTCGTCGGAGTCGAACTTGAAGCGGTTCGGGTCGTCGAGGGTCGAGGCGGACTGCACGCAGAGCAGGGCCGCGTGGGCGGTCGCGTCGTGGGCGTGGGTGTAGTGCAGGTCGTTGGAGGCGACCAGCGGAAGTTTGAGCTCTCCGGCGAGCTTCAGCAGGTCGGTCATGGTGCGGCGTTCGATGTCGATGCCGTGGTCCATGATCTCGCAGAAGAAGTTCTCCTTGCCGAAGATGTCCTGGAAGTCGCCGGCGGCCTTCTTCGCCTCCTCGTACTGCCCGAGGCGGAGGCGGGTCTGCACCTCGCCACCGACGCATCCGGTCGTGCCGATCAGGCCGGTGGAGAACTCGGAGAGCAGCTCCCGGTCCATCCTTGGTTTGAAATAGTACCCCTCCAGGCTGGCCTTGGACGAGAGCCGGAACAGGTTGTGCATCCCCGCCGTGGTCTCGGAGAGCAGGGTCATGTGGGTGTAGGAGCCGGCGCCGCCGACGTCGTCCCGGTTCTGGCCGGAGGCGCCCCAGCGCACCCGGGTCTTGTCACGCCGGTCGGTGCCGGGAGTGATGTAGGCCTCGGTGCCGATGATCGGCTTGATGCCGGCCTCGGTGGCGGTGCGCCAGAAGTCGAAGGCGCCGAACACGTTGCCGTGGTCGGTAATGGCGACCGCAGGCATCCCCTGCTCGATGGCCGCGTTGATCAGCGGTTTGACGCGCGCGGCACCATCGAGCATCGAGTACTCGCTGTGCACGTGGAGGTGCACGAACGAATCATTCGATCCACCCGACTTATTCTGAGAGGACAAAACGGCTCCGAGGTGTTGAGGTTGGACTCTCCAGCCTAGGCATCGCGCAGCACGTCGAGTGCATGCGCGAGGTCGGCGGGGTATTCGGTGGTGAACGTGACCCAGTCCCGGGAATCGGGGTGGAAGAAGGCCAGCTGCCTGGCGTGCAGCCATTGCCGGGTCAGGCCCAGACGCGCTGTGATCGACGGGTCTGCACCATACATGGCGTCGCCGACGCACGGATGCTGCTGCGCGGCCATGTGCACGCGGATCTGGTGGGTGCGTCCCGTCTCCAGGTGTACCTCCAGCAGCGACGCCGACCGGAACGCCTCCAGGGTCTCGTAGTGCGTGACGGAGTCCTTGCCGCCGGCGATCACCGCGAACTTCCAGTCCGACCGCGGGTGGCGGCCGATGGGAGCGTCGACGGTTCCCGCGAGCGGGTCGGGGTGCCCCTGCACGACGGCGTGGTAGATCTTCTCGACTTCGCGATCGTGGAATGCCTTCTTCAGCCAGGTGTAGGCAGCTTCGGATTTGGCGACGACCATCAGGCCGCTGGTGCCCACGTCGAGGCGGTGCACGATCCCGGCCCGTTCGCTGGCCCCTGAGGTCGCGATCCGGTAGCCGGCCGCGGAGAGGGCGCCGAGGACGGTCGGCCCGGTCCAGCCGACACTGGGGTGCGCGGCGACGCCGGACGGCTTGTTCACGACGACGATGCTCTCGTCGTCGTGAACGATGGTGAGGTCCGGCACCGCGATGGGAACGATCGCCAGGGCTTCCCGGGGCTGCCAGGTCACCTCCAGCCAGGCTCCCCCGTGCAGGCGGTCGGACTTGCCGACCACGGCGCCGTTGAGCGTGACCCCGCCGGCCTCGCACACCTCGGCCGCGAAACTCCGCGAGAAGCCGAGGAGCTTGGCGATGCCGGCGTCGACGCGCACGCCGGCGAGTCCGTCCGGAAGGGGAAGGGAGCGAGTTTCCATAGAGAGGATCAGGGTGCTAACTGGGTGGGAGCCACGTCGGACGTGTCTGAAGCGCTGGTGCGGCGGCCGTCGAGGCCGATGCCGCGAATGGTCAGGTACATGAAGATGATCATGCTCGACACGATGGCCATGTCGGCGACGTTGTAGATGGCGGGGATCAGCCAGGGTGTCGCGATGAAGTCGATGACATGTCCCTGACCGAAAGACGGCTCCCGCAGGAGACGGTCGGTCAGGTTGCCGAGCACGCCGCCGAGCAGCAGACCGAAGACGAGCGACCACGCGAGTGAGCGGATGCGTCCGGCGAACCAGACGATGAGGAACACCACGACGACGGCGATGATGGAGAAAACCCAGGTCATCCCCGTGGCCAGGGAAAAAGCCGCGCCCGGGTTCCGGACGAACTGCAGTTGCAGCACGCTTCCCAGAACCCGGACGACGTCACCCTCGGTCAGTCTCGTGACGACGAGGAACTTGCTGATCTGATCCAGTGCGTAGATGGCCAGCGCCACGAGGGCGAGGACGATCAGCGCAGTGGAGCGTTTCTTCGCTCCGACCTTAGGCGCCAAAGCTCTGGAAGCTCGGCTTCGAGGCGTTGCTCGACTCGACCGGCGACGTGGCGTCGAGGTCGTGCAGCTGGGACTCGATGTAGCTCTTCAGCTTCTGGCGGTACTCGCGCTCGAAGGTGCGCAGGTCATCGATCTTGGTCTCGAGGACCGAACGCTCCTGGTCGAGGATGTTGAGCTGCGCACGCTGCTTGGCTTCCGCCTCGGCGACGAGACGGGCGGCGGTGGCGTGGCCCTCGGCGATGAGTGCATCGCGCTTCTCGGCGCCCTCCTTGACGTGCTCCTCGTGCAGGCGGCGGGCCAGCTGGAGGAGGTTCGTGGTGCCGGCGGTCTCGTCGATGGGCTCGGCGACAACCGGAGCCGGGACGGGCACGGCTGCGGCCACGACGGGCTCGGCAACCGTTTCGGCGATCGGCGCGGACTCGACGGGCTCGGCAACGGGCTCGGAGGCGCCGCCACCGGAGGAAACGCGAGCCTTGAGCTCCTCGTTCTCAGCGGTCAGTCGACGAAGCTCGACAACGACCTCGTCAAGGAAGTCATCGACCTCGTCCTGATCGTAACCTTCGCGAAATTTAGTCGACTGGAACCGCTTGTTGACTACATCTTCCGGAGTTAACGCCATGGCTTTCCACCCTTAAAACTTGAGTTGTGAACATTTGTTTGCGTTCGACCAACGGTACCAAGGTCCGACGTGATGTCGAACCGCGCCGACCGGACGCGTCGTCGGTCAAGAATACATGGCCCGAGTGTGAGGGGGTCTATAACCTCTGCGCGAACGTCATCACGGACATTCCGATGATGACGCAGAGCATGGTCAGGCTCCAGCCGAAATCGAACGCGATGGGGCCGAGCCGGAGCGGCGGCAGGAGCCGCCGGAAGAACTTGATCGGCGGGTCGGTCACGGTGTATACGAACTCGATCAGCACGAGCGTGAAGCCCTGAGGGCGCCACGACCGGTTGACACTGCGCACCAGATCGACGATGAACCGCCCCCACATCACGAAGAAATAGAGCAGCAGAACGAAGTACGCGAGGCCCGCGATGATCCCGATGATGGACACGGTGCGCGCTACGACTGGGCGAAGAAGGACGCCTCGGCGTCGGTTTCCTCAGCCGCGTTGTCGCCGGACACGACGACGTGGGACGGGGACAGCAGGAAGACCTTCGCGGTGACGCGCTCGATCTTGCCGTACAGGCCCTGGGACAGGCCGCTGGCGAAGTCGATCAGACGCCGGGCATCCGCGTCGCTCATCTGGGACAGGTTGATGATGACCGGGATGCCGTCCCGGAAGGATTCGGCGATCACCTGGGCGTCCTTGTACTGGCGCGGGTGGACGGTGAGGATTTCATTCATGTCTGAGGTAGCCACATTCTTAGGGGTGGAAGTCTTGCGCAGCGGTGTCACCGGTGCACGGCCGGCCGAGCCGGCGGAGTGCGACGAGGCGGAGTGCGAAGAGGTGGAGGCGGAGGAGTGAGGAGCCGCGGTCTTCGGGGCCGCCGAGTGCGACGATGCTGGACTGGACGCAGCGGAGTGCGGGGCGGTCGACACGGGCGCAGCAGCGGGCGCCTCGTATTCGAGTTCCTCGTCTGCCAGGCCCAGGTAAACCATGGTTTTCTTGAGCGGGTTGGACATCTCGACCTCCGTGTTGGTGATTCTACTTATCCAGATTAACCGGGTACCGGGCGATTACCGGTGATTGCTGTGCCAATTCGAAGGTGTGTCGCCCCTTCGCTGATCGCCTCCGGGTAGTCCTGGGACATGCCCATGGACAGGAACTTCGCCTCCGGCGCCAGCAGCCGGATGCGCTCGCCCAGCTCACGAACCCGGGCGAAGGCCCGCCTGGGTTCCTCGCCGAGCGGGGCCACCGCCATCAGTCCGAGCAGGCGCAGCCCCGAGGTGGACAGGACTCGTTCGACCAGGGGGTCGAGCAGGCCGGGGTCGACTCCCCCGCGTGCCGGGTCGTCGGTGAGGTTCACCTGCACGAAGCAGTCGATGACGTCGGATTCCGAGCTGAGCGCGTCGACCAGTGAGGCCCGGTCGACGGAGTGAATGACGTCGGCGTAGGCCCGAACCTGTTTGGCCTTCTTGCCCTGGACCTGGCCGACGAAATGCCAGGTCAGGTCCAGTCCGGCCAGGGCCTCGACCTTCGCCTGGGCTTCCTGATGACGGTTCTCGCCGACATCGTGCACGCCGAGGGCGACGAGCTGCTCGATCAGGGTGACCGGGTGGAACTTGGTCACGACGACGGTCACGATGTCCCGTTCGTCGCGCCCGGCCGAGGCCGCCGCGGCAGCGATTCCACTGCGCACGGCGGCCAGGCGCTCCGCCAGGCCGGCCAGGTCGCGCAGGCCGGCCAGGTCGGGGTCACTCATCTCGCCGTTCGCCCCGCTACTTCAGGAAGTCCGGGATGTCCAGGTCGTCCGGGTCTTCTTCGAAGGCGGGGTCGGCGACGGCCGCACCCGGTTCGACGCCGGACCAGACCGAGGACGCGGAGGCGTCACCGACGGAATAGGCGGCGGAATCGTTCGCGTCCGCGGCGGTACCATTCGAACCGGCGCCGTTCGAGGAGACGCCCGCCGCGACGCCGGCGGCGACGAGGTCGGCCCGGCGCACCTCGACGGCCTTGGCACCCGGCTCTCCGCCGTCGAACCCGGCCGCGATCACGGTGACCCGCACCTCGTCGCCGAGGGTGTCGTCGATGACGGCACCGAAGATGATGTTGGCTTCGGGGTGGACGGCTTCCTGCACCAGGCGGGCGGCGTCATTGATCTCGAAGATTCCGAGGTTCGAGCCACCCTGGATGGACAGGAGTACGCCGTGCGCCCCGTCGATGGACGCCTCGAGCAGCGGCGATGCCACGGCCAGTTCGGCGGCCTTGATGGCACGGTCGGCGCCGCGGGAGGAGCCGATGCCCATCAGCGCGGAACCGGCGCCCTGCATGACCGACTTGACGTCGGCGAAGTCGAGGTTGATCAGGCCGGGGGTGGTGATCAGGTCGGTGATGCCCTGCACACCGGCGAGGAGGACCTGGTCGGCGGTGGCGAACGCCTCGAGCATGCTGATGCCGCGGTCGCTGATCTCCAGCAAGCGGTCGTTCGGCACGACGATGAGGGTGTCGACCTCGTTCTTGAGGGAGGCGACGCCGGCCTCGGCCTGCGCCTGGCGGCGCTTGCCCTCGAAGCCGAAGGGCTTGGTGACGACACCGATGGTGAGCGCGCCGATGGACTTGGCGATGCGGGCGACGACGGGCGCACCGCCGGTGCCCGTTCCACCACCCTCGCCTGCCGTGACGAAGACCATGTCCGCGCCAGCCAGGGCCTCTTCGATTTCTTCGGCGTGATCCTCGGCGGCGCGACGGCCCACCTCGGGGTCGGCGCCGGCGCCGAGGCCGCGGGTGAGGTCGCGGCCCACGTCGAGTTTGACGTCGGCGTCGCTCATCAGGAGCGCCTGGGCATCCGTATTGATGGCGATGAACTCGACCCCGCGGAGGCCGAGCTCGATCATGCGGTTGACGGCGTTGACACCGCCGCCACCGATTCCAACAACCTTGATGACTGCGAGGTAGTTCTGATTTGTTGTTGACACGTCCGGCCTCCGGTGGAACCCTAAACCTCTTGTCGAAGTTTAAAGTTATGCTGAGTATGCAATTCCTGTATCGAAGTTATGCGCCAGCCGTGCCGGGACGGGGAGGCGCGCCCGCGTGTCGCGAAGATTCAGCCCAGAACTCAGCGAAGAACTCGCCGATTCAGCGAAGAACGGCGCTGTCGGGCGAGGACACGTCGTATTCGCCGACGGTGCCCACCGGGTGGCTCACGATCAGGGCGGCCAGGACGACCGCCTTGTACTCCGACTTCTCCGCGCTTCCCCAGACCACGCGGGCCCCGCCGACCAGCGTCAGGGTGACATCGTCCTTGGTGGCCGCGGTCACTGTGTCCAGTCCGGTGCGGATGCTCTCCGGCAAAGCGGCGATCACGGCCGTCGCGGCGAGGAAGCCGGCGCTGCCCGACCCCGAGCGCGCATCGATGGTGGCGTACCCGGCCGGGCGCTCCGGGCTGCTCTGGATCACCACTCCGGCCGCGTCGACCAGGTCGAAGCCCGCGCCGGTCGCCAATGCCCCGACCGGCTCGCGCTCGACGATGCGCACCACCAGTGTGGCGGGCGGGCGGCTCTCGGTGACGTAGCTCTGGATCAGGGTGAACTCGGACAGGTCCTTCTTCACCTCGGCCAGATCGACGAGCGGCAACGGCGTGCCGAGCTGGTCGCCCAGAGCCGCCTGAATCTTGTCCGCCGGGATCCGGTTCGCTCCGACGACCTCGATCGTGCGCAGCGCCATCAGCGGCGAGTAGACGCCGACGACGACGAAAGCGGCCAGGACGACGGTGACGCCCAGGGACGCCAGCCAGGCATTGCGCCGGCGGCGTGACCGCCAGGTGAACCGCCTGACCTCCTCGCGCTCGTAGCGTTTCCGAGCCCGCCGGGCGGCCCGCAGCTTGAGCCTGGCCCCGGCCGGTGTGAGGGGCGCCGCAGGTTTGTCGGCCGGCTGCGTCTTCGTCGAGCGCGTGTCCGCAGGCGGCGTGGGTGCGGGGCTCGCGCCCGAGCCCGGCCGCAGTGGAGACACCGAGGCCAGGGGACCCGGAAGGGCGGATGCCGGCTGCACGGTGATCGGCTCGGTGAACGACTCGGTGTTCGGTTCGGTGGACGCGGCGCCACGCGAGGGCCACGAACCGCGCACGAAAGATTGGGCGGCGGGCGGGCGCACGGGGCGACGGATGCCGGCCCCCTTGCGCGCCGGCGGGGCGCTGTCGGTCGGCGTTTCGGCGGGAGGAACGACCGGACGTTCGAAGCCCTGTGGCCGCCTCATGCCCGGGCGCGGCTCATCCGCGCGCCCGCGTGAGCGAGCCGAGGAGCTGGGGAACGATGCGGTACACGTCGCCGCAGCCGAGGGTGACCACGAAGTCGCCGTCCCGGGCGATGGAGGCGACGTAGTCCGCGGCCTCCTGCCAGTCGGGCACGTAGACCACGTGGGACGGGTCGAGGAACCGGTCGGCGACGAGCGTGCCGGTGACGCCGGGCTCGGGGTCTTCCCGGGCGCCGTACACGCCCAGTACGACGGTCTGGTCGGCGCAGGTCTCGAGGGCGTCCGCGAATTCCTGCGCGAAGAGCCGGGTGCGGCTGTACAGGTGCGGCTGGTGCACGGCGATGATGCGGCCGGAGCCGACCACGGTTCGGGCGGCGGACAGGGCTGCGGCCACTTCGGTCGGGTGATGGGCGTAGTCGTCGTAGACGCTCACGCCGCCGACTGTGCCGTGCAGTTCGAACCGGCGCTCCGTGCCGCCGAACTCCGAGATGGCGGCCAGGGACGCTTCAGCCTCGAACCCGAGTCCCACCAGCACAGCGAAGGCCCCGGCGGCGTTGATGGCGTTGTGCCGGCCCGGGATGCGGAGGGTGGCGAAGTAGTCGTGGCCGGCCCACGCCACGCCGAAGCGCACCGGCCCGTCCGTGACCACGGAGTGCAGCCGCACGTCGGCGCCGTCGTCCTCGCCGAAGGTGATGACGCGCTTTTCGGCCAGCTTGCCGGTCACACTGACCGCGCCAGGGTCGTCGGAGGAGATGACGACGAGTTCGGTCGCGTTCTGGGCGAACTCCACGAAGGCCGCCTCGAACGCTTCCAGCGAGCCGTAGTGGTCGAGGTGGTCGGGGTCGACGTTGGTGACCAAAGCCACGGCCGTGTTGTAGAGCAGGAACGACCCGTCGGATTCGTCGGCCTCGACGACGAAGAGATCGTCGGTTCCGCTGGCCGCCGACACGCCGAGGGACTCGATCACGCCGCCGTTGACGAAGCTCGGGTGCTGTCCCAGGCCGAGCAGGCCGGTCACGATCATGCCGGTGGAGGTGGTCTTGCCGTGGGCGCCGGCCACGGCGACCAGACGGTGCTTCTCGATCAGCCAGGCCAGGGCCTGCGACCGGTGCAGCACCGGGAGGCCCTTCTCCCTGGCCAGCACGTACTCGGGGTTGTCCTGCCAGAGCGCGCCCGTGACGACGAGGCTGTCGGCGTCGCCGACGTTCTCGGCCGCGTGGCCGATCGCGATGCGCGCGCCCAGTTTGCGCAGTGCCAGCACGTTGTCCGACTCCCGCACGTCAGACCCGGTCACCGTGTGCCCGGCGTCGATGAACAGGCGCGCGATGCCGCTCATCCCCGAGCCGCCGATGCCCACGAAATGCACCGTTCCGAGATCTCGGGGAATGGTGAGGTTCAGATCGGGCTTGATCACGGTTGCTGCGCTCTTCTCAGTCGGAGACGAATGTGGAGACGAATGGTTGAAGACAGGTGCTCGGTGTGCTGAAACCACGTTAGCCGCCGCGGCCCCGGAATGCCGGATTGACCGCGGCGGGCGCGAACCCGGGCGGTTACCCCCGGACCGCGCCCTGAATGAAGTCGACCATTCTGGCGGCGCCGTCCCTGGCCCCGGCGGATGCCGCCGCGACGCCCATCCGGCGCACCCGCGACCGGTCGCTCAGCACGGGGATGAGCTCGTCCCGGACCCATTCGGGGAGGAAGTCCGCGTCATCGACGAGGATTCCGCCGCCGGACGCGACGACGTCGGCCGCGTTGAAGCGCTGCTCGCCGTTGCCCACCGGGTACGGCACGTACGCGGCCGGGATGCCCAGGGCGCTCAGCTCGGACACCGTGCCGGCGCCGGACCGGGACACGGCGAAGTCCGCCGCTGACAGCGCCAGGTCCATCCGGTCGCAATAGGAGATCATGCGATAGTGCCCCAGACCGGGGTCGCTCACCTCGGACTTGTCGCCGGTGATGTGCAGCACCTGCCACCCGGCGGCGATCAGCGCGGGCGCGGATTGGACGATCGTCGTGTTCAGTCTTCTCGCGCCGAGGGATCCGCCGGTGACGAGCAGGGTGGGCCGCTCCTCGGCGAGGCCGAAGAAGGCGAGCGCCTCCGGGCGAGTCGCGTCCCGGTCCAGCTCGGCGATTTCGGCGCGCAGCGGCATCCCGACGGTGTGCGCGCGCCGGATCCGGGTGCCGGCGAAGGCGACACCGACATGGTGGGTCAACCAGGCGCCCAGCCGGTTGGCCAGGCCGGCCTTGAAATTGGCCTCGTGGATGACGATGGGGATGCCTGACCGGCGGGCGGCCAGGTACGCCGGCGTGGACACGTAGCCGCCAAAACCCACCACGACGTCGACGCCGCGGGCGGCGAGGAGGTCGGCAAGGTCGGCGACCGCCTGGTTGAACCGCGGCAGGAAAGTGAGGGCCTGGCGGTTCGGACGACGCGGGAACGGCAGCCGGGGCACGAACACGAGCTCGTAGCCGCGGGCGGGAACCAGCCTGGCCTCGAGCCCCTCCCGGGTGCCGAGCACGATCAGAGTGGCGTCCGGTTCCCGCGCGGCGATGGTGTCCGCCACCGCCAGCAGGGGGTTCACGTGGCCGGCGGTTCCGCCTCCGGCCAGAAGGTAGGTGGTCACCGGTTCTCTCCCGTCAGCGCTGTGTTGGCCGGCGAGGCCGCGTTGGCCGGCGAGCCGGCATGGTCGCCGTGGGCGAAGGACAGCACGATTCCGATGGCGCCCAGCGTCGACAGCAGGGCTGTGCCGCCGGACGAGACCAGCGGGAGCGGCACGCCGAGAACGGGGAACACGCCGAGGACCACGCCGATGTTGACGAACGCCTGGCCGATCAGCCAGACCATGACGGCCGCGGTGGAGACCCTGGCCTGCATGCTCACGCTGGTGCGCATGATCCGCAGGAACGCGAACGCCAGGAGGATGAACATGGCCAGCACCACGATCGCGCCGATCAGGCCGAGCTCCTCGCCGATGATGGCGAAGATATAGTCGTTGTCGGCGGCGGGCAGCCAGGACCACTTCGCTTTGGAGTTGCCGAGCCCCACGCCGAACACTCCCCCGTTGGCGAGGGCCCAGGTACCGTGCAACGGCTGCCAGCAGGCGGCCGAGATGGGGCCGTCGACCGCGTCGCAGCCGTCACCGAGGAAGCTCAGGATGCGCGTCATCCGGTTGGAGCTGGTCAACGCCATCAGGAGAGCGAGCACGGCACCGACCCCGAGCGGAAGGCCCAGCATGCGCAGGCGCACCCCGGCGAAGAAGAGCGCGCCGAAGAGGATGCCCGCCATGATCATGACGGTGCCGAGGTCCCCGCCGATCAGGACCAGCATGACGGCGCCGCCGCCCACGCCGAAGACGGGGATGTAGACGTGGCGCCAGTCGTCGAGCTTGTTCTGCTTCTGGGACAAGATCATGCCGAGCCAGATGACCAGGGCCAGCTTGATGCCCTCGGAGGGCTGGAACTGGATCCCGCCGATGGAGAGCCAATTGGTGTTGCCGGCCACTTCGATGCCGAGCGGCGTGAACACTACCAGGCACTGGAGCAGGCAGGAGATGATCAGCGCCGGCCAGGAGACGCGCCGCCAGAACTTGAGCGGCAGCCGGCTGATCAGCAACATCAGGGGCACCCCGATCAGGGCGAACCCGCCCTGGCGCAGCACTGTGCCGAAGAACCCGGTGTTCTCCAGGTAGGAGTCCACCGAGGAGGACGAGAGCACCATGACCAGTCCGAACACGATCAGGAACAGGGTCGTGCCCAGCAGCAGGAAGTAGCTGGCGGACTCGGCGTGCAGGACCCGGCCGAGATGGATGCGGGCGGCGTGCCCCGCGTCCTCGGCCTCCGGAGCGGGTCCCGCAGCATGGGGCCCCGCCGTCCGGGTGGCGGCGGTCGCCGCGGCCAGGTCAGGCCTGGGCGCGCGGGTCCGAGGCGGAGTCGCCACCCCGATCACCTCCAAGATATTCGTGCACGGCTTCGGCGAACAACCGGCCGCGCTGGGCGTAGTCGGTGAACTGGTCCATGGATGCGGCGGCCGGCGCGAGGAGCACGACGTCGCCGGTTTCGGCGAGGTCGGCCGCCAGCCGCACGGCCTCCGGCATGACCTGACCAGTGTCGTCGGCCTCGATCTCGAACACCCGCAGCTCGGGCGCGTGTCGCCGGAATGCGTCGCGCAGCACGGAACGGTCGACTCCGATGATGACGGCGCCCCGCAGGTGCCCGACGTGGCCGGCCACCAGCTGGTCGATGTCGACGCCCTTGAGCAGGCCTCCGACGAGCCAGACGACGGAGTCGAACGCGGTCAGTGACGCGTCGGCCGCGTGCGGGTTGGTGGCCTTCGAATCGTCGATCCAGCGGATGCCGGCGGCCTCGGCCACGATCTCGATCCGGTGCGCGTCGAGCCTGAAGTCTTCGAGCGCGTCGTGGATGACCGCGGCGGGCACGCCGAAGGACCGGGCGAGGGCGCTGGCCGCGAGGATGTCGGCGAGGAGGTGCGGCGCACTGAGCCCGTTGGCGCGGAGGTCTTGCACGGTGGTGATCTCCACGGCCGTCTCGTGCCGGTCCTCGTGGAACGCGCGGTCGCAGAGGATTCCGTCCACGATGCCGAGGTCGCTGGGACCGGGCACACCGAGGCCGAAGCCGATCGCCCGAGCCCCCTCGACGACGTCGGCGTCCTCGACCATGCGCATCGTGGCGGCATCCGCCTTGTTGTAGACGCAGGCCGACTTCGTGTTCGCGTAGACCGTGGCTTTCGCGTCGCGGTACGCCTTGGCCGAGCCGTGCCAGTCGAGGTGGTCGTCGGCGATGTTCAGGCAGACGCTGGCCCAGGGCACGAGCGCTCCCGGACCGGTGCGGGGCAGGTGGTGCAGCTGGTAACTGGAGAGCTCGACCACGAGCACGTCCCAGCCCTGCGGGTCGCGCACGGCGTCGAGCACGGGCACGCCGATGTTGCCGCAGGGCGCCACCCGGTGGCCTGCTGCGGCGAGCATGGTGGCGGTGAGCTGCACCGTGGTGGTCTTACCGTTGGTGCCGGTGACGAGGATCCATTCGGCCGGGGCACCGACCTTGTCCCGCAGGCGCCAGGCCAGCTCGATGTCACCCCAGACCGGGATGCCGGCGGTCGCAGCCCAGAGCAGTAGCGGGTGGTCGGGGTGGAAGCCCGGCGATGCGATCAGCACGTCCGGCCGGTGCTCGATCAGTTCGGCGGGCACGGTGGCCGGGGCGGCCTGCACGAGGCCCGCCCCGATCACGTCGAGCAGGCGGATGGTCTGCTCCGGTGCCGTCCCGGCCACGACGAGCACCTCGGCGCCGAGTTCGGCGAGGGTGTCCGCGGCCGCGAAGCCGGTGACGCCCAGGCCGAGCACGCCCACCCGCAGGCCGGACCAGTCGGAGTGCCAGCTGGTCAGGCCGTCCAGGCGCGCGGCATCCGCTGCGGCGGGCGAGGCGCCGCCGGAGTGTCTTCCGGTCACTAGCTGGCCAGCCATTCGAGGTAGAACGACCCGACGCCCGCGGCCACCAGGAGGCCGCCGATGATCCAGAAGCGCACCACGACGGTGACTTCGGCCCAGCCCTTGAGCTCGAAGTGATGGTGGATCGGGCTCATCAGGAAAATGCGTTTGCCGCGGGTGAGTTTGAAGTAGGCGCGCTGCACGATGACGGAGCCGGCCTCGAACACGAACAGCCCGCCGATCAGCACTAGGAGCAGCTCGGTGCGGCTGAGGATGGCCAGGGCGGCCAGGGCGCCGCCGATGGCGAGTGACCCGGTGTCGCCGAGGAAGATCTTCGCCGGCGACGTGTTGTACCAGAGGAAGCCGATCAGGCCGCCGACGATGGCCGCCGACACGATCGCCAGGTCGAGCGGGTCGCGCACGTCGTAGGAGCGGTAGAGGTCGGCGACGTCCGCTCCCCCGAACCGGGCCTGGTTGGACTGCCAGAAACCGATCACGATGAAGGCGCCGATCGAGAGGATCGAGGAACCGGTGGCGAGGCCGTCGAGCCCGTCGGTGACGTTGACGCTGTTGGAGGTGGCCGCCACGATCAGGCAGATCCAGATCACGAAGAGGATGGTGCCGATGATGGCGCCGAGCTGCATGAAGTCCAGCGGCAGGTCCCGCAGCAGCGAGATTTTCGTCGACGCCGGCGTCACCCCGTTGATGTTCGGGAACTGGATCGAGAGGAGGGCGAAGGTGCTCGCCACGATGACCTGCCCGATGACCTTGGCCCAGCCGCCGAGACCGAGGCTGCGCTGGTTGCGGGTCTTGAGGAAGTCGTCGATGAAACCGACGAAGCCGAGGCCCACCATCATGAATAGCACCAGCAGCGGCGACATCGGGATGTGGCTCCCGGTGATCCACATGGCCGAGAAGTAGCTGATCACGGTGCCGAGGATGATGATGATGCCGCCCATGGTGGCGGTGCCGCGTTTGGCGTGGTGGCTCTGCGGCCCGTCGTCGCGGATGAACTGCCCCCAGCCCAGCTTCTTGAACAGCCGGATGAACAGTGGCGTGAACGCCAGGGTGAAGACGAGGGAGAAGGCTCCGGCCATCAGCAGTGCTCTCATGAGAACCACTCTCCGAGCCGGTCGCCGAGAAAGCGCAGGCCGGCGGAATTGGACGATTTGACCAGCACAGTGTCTCCCGGTCGCACCGTCTTCGTCAGCAGGTCGAAGGCCTCGTCCGACGACTCGACGAACGCCGACTCCCCGTCCCAGGATCCTTCGTTGATCGTGCTGATGTGCATGCGCCGCGCGCCGCGGCCCACGACGACGAGCTGGGAGATGTTCAGCCGCACGGCCATCAGGCCGATCCGGTCATGCTCTTCGCCGGCCAGCTCGCCCAGTTCGCTCATCTCGCCGAGGACGGCGAAGGTGCGCTGCCCGGGGGCGGCGATCTGGGCGAGTGTCTTCAGCGCGGCGGTCATCGAGTCGGGGCTCGCGTTGTAGGCGTCGTTGATCACGGTCACGCCCTCACGCCCACCCATCACCTGCATCCGCCAGCGCTCGGCGGTCTGCACGGATTCAAGGGCGGAGACGATGTCGTCGATCCCGACGCCGAGGAGTTCGGCGGCGGCCGCGGCGGCCAGTGCGTTCATCACGTGGTGCTCGCCGAGCACCTGGAAGGACACCGGCCGTGACTCCCCCGAGGCCAGCTGCAGGGTGAAGGTGGTGCCGGTCGCGGTCCCGTGCACGTCGGTGGCGCGCACGCCCTCGTCGCAGTACTGGCCGAACCAGACGATCCGGGCCGCGGTGGCGGCGGCCATCCCGGCGACGCGCGGGTCGTCGGCGTTCAGCACGGCGACATCCGTGGCCAGCAGGTCGGTGACCATCTCGGTCTTGGCCAGGACGGTGGCCTCGATGCCGCCGAACTCGCCCGCGTGGGCGAGGCCGACCTTGAGCACGATGCCGATGTCGGGACGGGCCATCCTGATCAGCCGGGCGATCTCGCCGACGGCGCTCGCACCCATTTCGGCCACGAGGAATCGGGTGTCCATCGTGAGTTCGAGCATGGTCAGCGGCGCGCCGACCTCGTTGTTGAAGGAGGCCCGGGCGGCGACGGTGGGCCCGACCCGTTCGAGCACGGCCCGGATCAGGTTCTTGGTGGTGGTCTTGCCGTTCGAGCCGGTGACGCCGACGATCTTCAGGTTGCCGGCGGCACGCACGCGGAGCACGACCTCGGTGGCCAGGTCGCCCAGCGCCACCACGGCGTCGGCGACGACGATCTGGGCCACGGGCAGGTCCAGGCGCCGTTCGACGATCAAAAGCGCCGCGCCCTGCCCGGCGGCGGACGGGGCGAAGAGGTGGCCGTCGGTCACGTCCCCGGGCTTGGCCACGAAGATCGAACCGGGCACGGATTCGCGCGAGTCGGTGTGCACCGTGCCGTCGACGACGGACTCGGCGGTCAGCGCGCTGCCGTCGAGGTGGAGGACCCCGGAGACGGCCGCGGCGATCTCGGTCAGGGTGAGGGCGATCATCTACAGCCACCCGGCTTCGCGCAGCGCCTGGCGGGAATCGTCCCTGGCGGAGTACGGAATCTTGACGCCGGCGACTTCGTGATAATTTTCATGCCCTGGTCCCGCGTACAAGATCGCGTCGCCTTCTTTCGCTAGTGAGAGTGCCGTGCGGAACGCCGTGCGGGGATCCGCGACCTCGTAGAACTCCCCGTCGGGGACGGCTTCCCTGGCTGCTGCCAGGAGCGTGGCACGGATGGCCGCGGGGTCTTCGAACCGCGGGTGGAAGTCTGTGACGACCACGATGTCCGACCCGCGCGCCGCGATGGCGCCCATGTCGGTGCGCTTGGTGGTGTCGCGGTCGCCGTCGGCCCCGAACACCATGATCAGGCGGCCGGGCGTGAACTTGCGGATGGCGGCCAGGGTGTTCAGGAACGCATCCGGGCTGTGGCCGTAGTCGATGTAGACGAGCGGGCCCGCGTCGCCCGAGATGCGCTCGGCCCGACCGGGGATGTAGACGTCGATGCCGCCGTCGCGGTCGAGCGTGTGCGCGATGGCCTCGAGGTCGTAGCCGGATTCGACCAGCAGCAGGATGGCGAGGGCCGCGTTGGCGGCCATGAACCAGCCGACCAGGGGAACCCGGGTCTGCAGCCGACGGCCTTCCGGGCCCTCGAGCAGGAACTCGGTGTAGAGCGCGCTCTCGTCGACGATGCTCATGTGCCAGTCGGCGTCGACCGCGGGGTTGCTGCTGAGGGTGGTGACCGGGATGCGGCACTCCTCGACGATCCGGCGACCCCAGCCGGAGTCCACCGTGATCACGCCGCGGCGGGAGCGGTCGGGCTGGAAGAGCTCGAGCTTGGCCTGGAAGTACTCGTCCAGGCCGGCATAGTCGTCGAGGTGGTCGTGGCTCAGGTTGGTGAACCCGGCCACGTCGAAGACGAGGCCGTCGACCCGGTGGCGGCTGAGCGCCTGCGCCGACACCTCGATGGCGACGGCCCGAACCTCGGCCTCGCGCATCCGTGCCAGCAGCGCGTGCAGTTCGGTGGCTTCCGGGGTGGTCAGGGCGCTCACGACGGCCAGCTCGCCGATGCGGCGTTCGGCGGTCGAGGTGAGCCCGGACACGACGCCCAGCTGATTCAGGATGGCGAAGAGCAGGTAGACCACGCTGGTCTTGCCGTTCGTGCCGGTGACGGCGAAGAGCGTCGCCGGGTTGTCCTCCGTGCGGTAGATCCAGGCGGCGACGGCTCCCAGCGCGGCGCGCGCGTCGGGGGTCGCCAGGATGGGGAGGCCGCTGCCGGCGGCGAGGAGCGCGCCGGCCTCATCGGTCAGGATGGCGACGGCGCCGGCCTCGCGGGCGGCCGCGGCGAAGGACGCGCCATGGCTGGCCCGTCCGGGTACGCCGACGTAGAGGTCTCCGGGCTGCACGGTGCGCGAACTCAGGCTGACGCCGGTGACCTCGAGGCCATCCACGTCGCCGCGCAAATAAAGTTCGAATTCATCGACCAGTCCCGACAACGATCTGGGGACCGGATGCTGAGGACGGAGAGCCGAGGGTGCCAATTCGGTCACGGGGGCTCGCTTTCTTACCAGGTACCGGGAAGGGCAGGCGCGGTGGCGCCCGATGGAACCGCCCGGTACTTCTTCAGCACCTGGCTCATGACCTCCTGGAAGACCGGAGCAGATGCCGCCGAAGAGTTCAGTTTAACAGGATCGGCGAGGCTGACGGACACGACGTACTGCGGATCGTCGGCCGGGGCGAAGCCGGAGACCGACACCAGGTACCCCTTGGTGTACCCTCCCTGCCCGTCCGGCATCTGCGCCGTGCCGGTCTTGGCGGCCACGCGGTAGCCGGGAATGTTCCACTTCGCGGCCAGCCAGCCCTTCTGGTAGACCATCTCGAGCATGTCGGCGGTGTCGCGCGCGGCGGTGGCCGAGATCACCGGTGTCCCGGTCGTCGGCGGGACCTCGGTCATGGTGCCGTCGGCGTGCCGGCAGCCCGCCACCAGCTGCACGGGCATGCGTACCCCGTTGTTGCCGATCGTCTGGTAGATGCTGGACACCTGCAGTGCCGTGGTCGTCAGACCCTGCCCGAACATGGTCGCGTACTTGGTCTGGTTGTCCCAGTCCTGCCACGGGTGCAGGATGCCGGAGTCCTCGGCGAGGAAGCCCGATTCGGTGACCGCGCCGATCCCGAATTTGGTCATGTAGTCGTAGCGCTGCTCATCGCTGATCATCTCGCCGAACTTGGACATCCCGGTATTGGAGGATTCGATCAGCACGCCGGTCAGGGTGAGGTTCAGGTCGGCGTGGCCGGAGCTATCGTTCACGTTGGCACCGTTCGCCGGGAGGTACCGGTAGGGCGCGACGACCTTGCTGTACGGCGTGGCCACGCCCGCATCGAGCACGGATGCCGCGGTGAGTGCCTTGAACGTCGAGCCCGGTTCGAAGGAGGCCGTGAACGCCCGCGACCCGCGGTCGTCGGGGTTCGGGGTGCCGTTGACGTTGTTGGGGTCCACCGAGGGGTAGTCCGCCACAGCCACCAGCTTGCCGGTCTTCACTTCCTGCACGACGACGTTGCCCCACGCCGCCCCGGTCGCGATGGCCTGCTTGGCCAGCACCTGCTGCACGTACCACTGCAGGTCGGAGTCGATCGTGGTGACGACGTCGCCGCCGTTCTCGGCCTGCCTGGTGGTCACCGTGCTCTGCGGCAGGCGAACACCGTCGGCGCCCTTCTCGTAGGTCTCGATCCCGTTGCTGCTGGCCAGGCAGGCGTCCTGGCCGAGCTCGAGCCCGGCCTGCGCCTCCCCCACGGACGACACGAACCCGACCAGGTTGCCGGCGACGGCGCCGTCGGGGTAGACCCGGCTGGGATTCTTCTCGGCGTACATCCACGGAATCTCGAGCTTGTCGATGGCCCGGAAGACCGAGACGTCCACCGCGCGGGCGACGAAGGCGTAGTCGGAGTCCTTGTTCTCGGCGAGGGCGTCGGCGATGATCTTGAGGATGGCGTCCCCGGACTGCCCGGTGAGGGCGCCGACCTCGGCCGCGGCCTGGGCGACGGTCACGGTCACCTTGCCGGCGTCGGTGGTGCGTTCGAATTCGGCCGCGTTCCGTGGCGACAGGGTGATGTTGTAGCGCATGACCGTGCCGGCCAGGACCACGCCGTTGGCGTCGACGATGTCGCCGCGGGAGCCGTAGACGGGTTGCTCGACCGATCGGTTGCCGAGCGAGTCGGCGTTGAGCGTGTCGGCGCGCACGATCTGGATGTCCACCAGCCGGACCACGAACACGGCGACGAATGCGAACAGCAGCACGACCGTCACTGCGATGCGCCGTCTGCCTGACCGGGTGCTGCTCGCCACCTGTGAGTCCTTACTGCGGCCGGGGCCACTGGTTTGGCGGGTTCTGGAGGTGAGCGGCGGGCGAGCGTGCTGGAACGAGACCGCGGTCCGGAACAGCCTAACCGTTACCGGGTCGCGGGCGTCGGCAGTCCGTTCGGCGTGGCCGTCGAGGCGACCGGAGCTGCGGCAGGCGCGGCGGCCGGGGCCACCGCGCCGCCCACGCTGGCACCCTGGCCGCTGCCCTGCGGCAGCTGGGTCACGAGAGGCACCCCGGCGAGGAGGGAGTTGGGCACCAGGCTGGCGGCGCCGCCCTGGCTGCCGGCGGCCGAGGCCGGAGCGCCGAGCACGGCGCCGTCGGACAGCCGGAGGTAGACCGGGTTGGAGTTGCTGACCATACCGAGGGCCTCCGCGTTGGCCGCGAGGCTCTGCGGCGAGGACGACCGCACGAGGTCTTCGGTCACGCTCTCCGCGGTGCGCCCGAGTTCGACCTGGCTGGCCTGGAGCCGGGAGACCTCGTAGGCGGACTGGGAGATCCCGACGCTGAGGAGCAGTTGGGCGAGCACGATCAGTGAGACGCCGGTGACGGCGGAGAGGGCGTAGACGATCTTCGGTCGGGCCCGGCGCTGGCTGCTCGAGGACACGATCTCGATGTGGCGGCGTTCCTCCACCGCGGCGGCGGGCTCGGTCGCCCAGTTCGGTCGTGGTGCGCGTGCGAGGTTGTCGCTCATGCTGCTCTCCTCAGTCGCTCGGCGGCGCGAAGTCGAACCGACGTGGCACGCGGGTTCATCGCTTTTTCGTCTTCCGAGGCCATTTCGGCGCCGCGGATCAGAAGCTTGAATAGTGGTTTGTGTTCGGGCAGCTCGACCGGGAGGCCGGCCGGGGCGCTGGAGCTGGAGGCCTTGGCCAGCAGTTTCTTGACGATCCGGTCTTCGAGGGACTGGTAGGCCATGACGACGATGCGGCCGCCGACGGAGACCGCATCGAGCGACGCCGGGATCGCGCGTTCGAGCACGGCGAGTTCCTGGTTCACCTCGATGCGCAGCGCCTGAAAGACCCGTTTCGCCGGGTGGCCGGCGCGCTGGACGACGACCGGGGTGACGGCGGTGATGACGGCGACCAACTGGGCGGAGCGCACGAACGGCGTCGTTTCCCGAGCTTCGACGATGGCCTTGGCGTAGCGTGCGGCCAGTTTCTCTTCGCCGTACTCGTGGAAGATCCGGCGCAGTTCCTGCTCGCTGTAGGTGGCGAGGATGCGCTCGGCGGTCAGGTCGCTGGTGTTGTCCATGCGCATGTCCAGGGGCGCGTCCTTGGAGTAGGAGAACCCGCGCTCGACCCGGTCGAGCTGCAGGGAGGACACGCCCAGGTCGAAGAGCACACCGGACACCTCCGTGATGCCGAGGCCGGCCAGGGCGTCCTGGATGCCGTCGTAGATGGTGTGCACGAGGTGGATCCGGTCGCGGAACGGCTTCAGCCGCTCCTCGGCGATGGCCAGGGCGTCGAGGTCCCGGTCGAGTCCGACCAGGGTCAGCCCGGGGAAGCGCTGCAGGAACGCCTCGGCGTGCCCGCCCATGCCGAGGGTGGCGTCGACGAGGACCGCGCCGGGGCGCTCCAGCGCCGGGCCGAGCAACTCGACGCAGCGTTCGAGCAGTACTGGGGTGTGGATGTCGTTGATGGCCATAATCCGGGTCAGACCCTGAGTCCTGATCCCCATCCATTCGTTCCTGCCACCGGGGAAGTGTGTCAGGCAGAACGGCTGGGAGTCAGGCGCCAGGAGCTAGATGAGTCCCGGAATCACCTCCTCCGTGATGTTTGCGAATGAGGCTTCTTGTTCGGCGAGGTAGGTCTCCCACGCCGCGCTGTCCCAGATTTCGACCCGGGTGCCCGCACCGATGACCGTGAGCTCGCGGTCGAGTCCGGCGAAGCTGCGCAGGTGGGCCGGGATGGTCACCCGGTTCTGCTTGTCCGGCATCTCGGCGCTCGCACCCGACAGCATCACACGGGCGTAGTCACGGGCGGGCTTGCTCGTGAGCGGTGCCTGGCTGAGCTTCTCGTGGAACGCCTCGAACTCGCGCGTCGTGAAGACGTAGAGGCAGTTCTCCTGCCCACGGGTCATGACGATCCCGGTGGCCAACTCGTCGCGGAACTTCGCGGGGAGGATGATGCGCCCCTTTTCGTCGAGCTTGGGTGCGTAGGTCCCGAGAAACATTCATCACCCCTTCTCTTCCGGCCAAGTTCCAGGTCTTGCTCCACTTTACTCCACTTTCATCCACAAAGTCGGAAATAACCGAGAAAACTCGAGATATTTTCCCCACTGACCCGCACAAACACTGGGCTGGTCCGGTGGAGGGAAAATTGTCATTGGGCACCGGTCCCGCCATCCCCGGGCCGTTTTCGGGCACAAAAAAAAGGGCCGATCAGATGATCGGCCCGATTGTTCTCTGCGGTTTGTGTTGCTGCGGTTGGCGTTGCTGCGGTTGGTGTTACTGCTGGCCGTCCTGGCGGCGGTCCCAGCGGTCGTTCATGCGGTCCATGAATCCGCGGTCGGCGGTGCGCTGCGTCGGCTGGCGACGGGGAGGACCGGTCATGCGGCGGCCCGACTTGCCCGGGGTGGTCGCGATCAGGACGCCGGCGAACATGACCACGAAGCCCAAGATGCCGATCCACAACTGCTGCAGGGCCACACCGGCGATCAAGCCACCGATTCCGGCGACGGCAGCCAGAACTCCGATAGCGATCGAGCGGTAGTTGGGCCGGAGGGATGAGCCTCCGACGTTCGCCACGAAGTCGGCGTCGTTGTGGTATAGGCCGCGCTCCATCTCTTCGAGGAGTCGCTGCTCTTGTTCAGAAAGCGGCATCTCATTCCTCCTATTTGGGATCGAGCGGTTTACTCCCCGATTCTAACCCCGCCGGGATGGCTAGGCTAGGCAGGTGGCTGAAAGCAATCAACTGATCGATCTGGTTCATTCTCGCATCGACGATTTCCTCAAAACCCGTCAACCAATTGTGACCAGCATCAGCCCGGATCTGACGCCCCTGGTGGACTTCTCACGGCAGTTTCTCAGCGGTGGCAAGCGCTTCCGGGCCCTGTTCTGCTACTGGGGCTGGCAGAGTGTCGGCACCGGCGCGGGGGGCCCCGGGACCGGCGCATCCGTGCCGGACGAGGGCCGGCTCGGAGCGGTCATTTCCGCCGCCGCGGCCCTGGAGATCTTCCACGCCGCCGCACTGGTGCACGATGACATCATCGACAATTCGGACACCCGTCGAGGAGCCGCCTCGGCCCACAAACTCTTCGAGGGGATGCACAGCGACAACGGCTGGGCGGGCAGCCGGTTCGAGTTCGGCCGGGCCGCTGCCATCCTGCTGGGCGACCTCCTCCTGGGCTGGAGCGACGAGCTGCTCGACGAGGGTCTGGAGCTCGCGCCGGATTCGTCGGCCGCCCGGAACGCGCGGGACGAATTCAACCGGATGCGCACCGAGGTCACCGCCGGCCAGTACCTCGACATTCTCGAAGAGCGAGCCTGGCTGACCCAGCCCGAAGCCGAGCTGTTCGATCGGGCGTTGCGGGTCATCGTCTTCAAGTCCGCCAAGTACAGCGTGCAGGCACCCCTCGTCATCGGCGCGGCCCTGGCCGGCGCCGGACGGGATCACCTGGACGCCCTGCGGGCTTTCGGGCTGCCGCTGGGCATCGCGTTCCAGCTGCGCGACGACCTCCTCGGGGTCTTCGGGGACGCATCCGTGACCGGCAAGCCGAGCGGCGACGACCTGCGCGAGGGAAAGCGCACGGTCCTGATCGCACTGGCCCGCGAGGCCATGCCCGACGCAGGCCGGCGGCACCTGGACGCGCTCCTCGGGGATTCCCTGCTGGAGCCCGCCCAGATCGCGCTGCTGCAGGCCGCCATCACGGACAGCGGCGCCGTCGAAGCGATCGAGGATCTGATCGCCTCCCACGTCGCCGAGGCCCTCGCCGCCCTCGAGGGATCACCGATCGGCGCCGAGGTCACCGGCCGCCTGGTCGAGCTGGCGGAAACGGTGACCCGGCGCGCCTTCTGACCCGGCCGGGTCAGAGAAACAAAGGGGTCAGGCGAGGGCCTGGGCGACGCGTCGCACCTCGGCCTTGCGGCCGGCCAGCAGCGCCTGGATCGGGGGAACTCCGAGGCTGGCGTCGACCTCGAGGAGCCAGTCCATGGCCTGCTCGTCGGTGAAGCCGTCGTCCGCGAGCACGATCAGCGTTCCGCGCAGCTCGGGCAGCGGCGCGCCGTCCTTGATGAACGCGGCCGGAACCTGGAGCGGGCCGCCGTCCCGCCGGACCGCGAGCAGTTGCCTGTCATCGATCAGCTGGCGTACGCGGCTCTGGCTGACGCCGAGCTCCCGTACGAGGTCGGGAATGGACAGCCACAGTTGATCTGAAAACGATTCGGTCACGGTTCCAGCCTCCCATGATTCCCAGGACTCGACAAACCCCGCGCCGGTTTTTTGCGCGTGTTGACGCCCATAACAGGGGCCACACTGTTTGACTCTAATAGTCATCTGTGTCAGCGTGACTGGGCACGCAATCAGGACGAGGAGTCCCATGTCGGCAAAAGCCAGCAGGATCAGCACCAACGCGCCGCCGTCGCCCGCCGAAGGCCGGCACCGCCAGGCATCGTCCGGCACCCGCCGGGGACTGGGCATCCTGGCTACCGTTCCCCTCGTTCTGATCAGCACCATCGCGATCAGCCTGAACCTGGCGTCGCCCGCGGACGCGGCGACCCTGGCGAAGAAGCCCGTCAAGAGCAGGAGCAACCTGCCCTCGCCGCCCGCCGACCTCGCGCGGCAGGCCCCCGGCACCTCCGGCGTGGCCGCCCCCGGCCAGTACCAGGTGGTCGAAGGTGACACCGTGAGCGGCGTCGCCGGTCGGTTCGGGCTGTCCACGGCATCCGTGCTCGCCCTCAACGGCCTGGGCTGGTCCGCCAGCATCTTCCCCGGTCAGACGCTGATCCTCGGCCAGGCGAAGCCGGCAGCTTCCGCACCGGCCCCGGCCGACATCGCGAAGTACTCGATCCGGGACGGGGACACCATCAGCAGCGTCGCCGCCGCGCACGGTCTCTCCACCGGCGCCGTCCTCAGCGCCAACGGCCTCGACGGCAACAGCACCATCTTCCCCGGCCAGGCGATCGTGCTGCCCGGACCCGGCGAGGCAGCGCCCGCCACCGTGGCCGCTCCCCCGCCTTCGGCCACCGCCGCCACGGCTCCGGGCTCGCACACCATCGCGGCCGGCGACACCATCGGGGCCATCGCTGCCGCGGCGGGCGTGTCGGTGCAGGCGGTCCTCGACGCCAACGGCCTGGGCTGGTCCAGCATCATTTATCCCGGCCAGGTCCTGGCCGTCCCCTTCTCGTCGTCCCCGTCGGTGTCGGCGTCGGCGTCGGCGCTCCCGCTCGAAGCCGTGGCGCCCTCGGCCCCGACCCTGCCGGAGCCGACGGCGATCTTCGGCGTGGTGACGCCGCTCACCGATGACATGCGCCGCAACGCGGAGACGATCATCCTCGTCGGTCGCCAGGCGGGAGTCAGCGACTCGGGCCTCGTCGTGGCCCTGGCTGCCGCCGCCCAGGAATCGGGCCTCCGGAACGTGGCCTACGGCGACCGGGACTCTCTCGGGCTGTTCCAACAGCGCCCGAGTTCGGGCTGGGGCACGACCGAGCAGGTACTGGACCCCGTCCGGGCCAGCCTCGCCTTCTTCGGCGGGGACGGAAACCCGAACGCGGGCGTCACCCGCGGTCTGCTCGACATCGCCGGCTGGGAATCGATGACCGTGACCCAGGCGGCCCAGGCCGTGCAGATCTCGGCCTACCCCGACCACTACGCCAAGTGGGAGACATCCGCACGGGCCTGGCTGGCCGAGCTCGGCTGACCCGGAACATCCCCCCAAAACCCTGACTACCGGGTGTCCTGGCAGCCCGAGGCCCCGGACGATCCCTAGACTCGACTAGTGAGCGATACCTCTGCCGATCCGATGATCGGCCGTCTGATAGACGGCCGCTATCAGGTGCGCTCCCGGATCGCCCGCGGCGGCATGGCCACCGTCTACGTCGCCACCGACCTGAGACTGGAACGCCGTGTAGCGCTCAAGATCATGCACGGACATCTGGCTGACGACAATACGTTCAAGGCCCGCTTCGTGCAGGAAGCCCGTTCCGCCGCACGGCTCGCGCACCCGAACGTGGTGAACGTGTACGACCAGGGCCAGGACGCCGACATGGCCTACCTGGTGATGGAGTACCTACCGGGCATCACCCTGCGTGACCTGCTCAAAGACTACGGACGGCTCACCAGCGAGCAGACCATGGACATCCTCGAGGCAGTACTGAGCGGGCTCGCAGCCGCGCACAAGGCCGGGATCGTGCACCGCGACCTCAAGCCGGAGAACGTGCTACTGGCCGACGACGGCCGAATCAAGATCGGCGACTTCGGCCTGGCCCGCGCCGTCAACAACAACACCGCCACCGGCCAGGCCCTGCTCGGCACCATCGCCTACCTCTCCCCCGAGCTGGTCACCCGGGGAATCGCGGACGCCCGCAGCGACATCTACGCCCTCGGCATCATGACCTACGAGATGCTCACCGGAGAGCAGCCGTACGTGGGCGAGGCGCCCATGCAGATCGCGTACCAGCACGCCAATGACACGGTCCCCATGCCGAGCACGCGGATTCCGACGATTCCACACGAGCTCGACGAGCTGGTGCTCTGGGCCACCGCCCGCGACCCGGAGCAGCGCCCCCGTGATGCCCGGGTCATGCTCGACCAGCTGCTCGACCTGGACAAACTGGTGCGCCCCGCGGCGACCGGGTCCGGGCAGGCGGAGACCATGGTGATGCCCCGCGGGGCCGGCATGGCCGCCGGAGTGGCCGACGCCGACACTCAGATCCTCGGGGCGGCGCCGCTCGCCGCTACCACGGTGCTCGCGGCGGCCGGGGCTCCCCATAACGCCTCCGCATTCCCCTCGGCCGGTGATTCCGGCCCGGCGAACACCGTCGTCCTGACCGACAAGGCCCGCAAGCGCAAGCGCAAGGGTTACTGGCTGTTCACGCTGGTCCTGCTGCTCGCCGCCCTCGCCGGCGGCGGCGGCTGGTACTTCGGCAGCGGCCCCGGGTCACAGGTTCCGGTGCCGAGCCTCACCTCGGCCAGCCCGGAGGATGCGACCTCCCAACTGGCCGAACTCGGCCTGGAAGCCGCGCGCGACGTGGAATACAGCGGCACGATCGCCGCCGGCCTCGTTTCCAGCACCGACCCGGAGCCGGGCACCCGGATCGCCAAGGGCAGCACGGTGACCCTCCGCGTTTCCCAGGGTCCGCAGCCCATCACGCTTCCGGCGCTGGCCGGACTCACGCAGGAGGCCGCGACCGCCGCCGTCACCGACCTCAAGGCCGCGATCGGCAGCACGGATTCCGTTTTCGACGCCGACGTCGATGCGGGCCTCGTCATCTCCGCGAGCCGCGAAAGCGATGGCGGCGACGTCTCCCCGGGCGGAGGCTACTTCGAGGGTATGAACGTCAACCTCGTGCTCTCACTCGGCGCCGTACCCGACGTGTCGGGCAAGTCGGTCGACGACGCGACGGCAGCCCTCGGCGACAAGGGACTGCTCGTCACCGCCGGCGGGGAGGAATTCAGCGACTCGGTCGCCGACGGTGACGTCATCAGCGCCCGCCCCACCAAGGACGGCCCGGTGCGCGCGGGCGACACGTTCACGCTGACCACGTCGAAGGGGCCGGCCCCGGTCGAGGTCCCCAACGTCGTCGGCAAGTCGTGGGGCGAGGGCAAGAAGATCCTCACCGACCTGGGCTTCAAGCTCAAGTACAACGCGCTCTGGGACACTCCCGGCTTCGCGATCGTCGTGCAGTCGACGGACCCCGCGGCCGGCACACTGGCCCCCAAGGGATCAACGATCAGCCTGGCTGGCTCCCTGGCCTAGCCTGCTGGCTTCTCCCCCTCGTCACCCGCCCGCTCGCCCTCACGGTCCGTCCGCCCGCTCGCACCGCTCGCACCGCTCGCACCGCCGAGCCGGCGCGGTTCTCGGCCGCTTGCTCCGCCCGCCCTGAACCAATTCGACGGAGATTCTGCCCGAATCGGCCCGAAACCGGCCAAAAGTGCCTTTTTAGAGCGATATATCCGTCGAATTCGTTCGCCGACTCCGGCCTCAGGACCGGTGGATGCGGGTCCGGGACCGGCCATAGCCGGTCGGTTCGCAGGCAAACGAGAGCACCCGTTCCGGTCGAGAGTGCCCGGCTGAACGGGTACTCTCGACCGGAACGGGCACTGTGGCGCCGCGGCGTTGGGGTGGGACTAGCGGGCGGCGAGTTCCTCGGCGACCAGGAAGGCCAGTTCCAGAGACTGCATGTGGTTCAGGCGCGGGTCGCAGAGCGACTCATACCGGGTGGCCAGCGCGGCCTCGTCGATGTGCTCCGAACCGCCGAGGCACTCGGTGACGTCGTCGCCGGTGAGTTCCACGTGCACGCCGCCCGGGTGCGTCCCGACGCTGCGATGCGCCTCGAAGAAGCCGCGCACCTCGTCGACGACGTCGTCGAAGCGACGGGTCTTGTAGCCGGTGGGGGTCGTGACGCCGTTGCCGTGCATCGGGTCGGCGACCCACAGCGGCTTGGCCTCGCTCGCCTTGATCGCCTCGAGCAGGGGCGGAAGGGCATCCCTGACCTTGCCGGCGCCCATCCGGGTGATGAAAGTGAGGCGGCCGGGCTCGCGGTTGGGGTCGAGCTTGTCGACCAGGCGCAGCATGTCGTCGGCGGAGGTGGTCGGGCCGAGCTTGACCCCGATCGGGTTCCGCACCCGGGAGAGGAAGTCCACGTGGGCGCCGTCGAGGTCGCGGGTGCGTTCGCCGATCCAGATGAAGTGGGCCGAGGTGTTGTACGGCGTGCCCGTGCGGGAGTCGATCCGGGTCATCGGGCGCTCGTAGTCCATCAGCAGGCCCTCGTGGCTGGTGTAGAACTCGGTGCGGCGCATCGCCTCGAAGTCGGCCCCGCAGGCGATCATGAACTTGATCGCACGGTCGATCTCCTTGGCCACCTTCTCGTAGCGCTGGTTCGCCGGGTTCGCGGCGAAGCCCTGGTTCCAGCTGTGCACCTGGCGCAGGTCTGCGAAACCGCCCTGGGTGAAGGCGCGGATCAGATTGAGGGTGGATGCCGCGGTGTGGTAGCCCTTGACCAGGCGGGCCGGGTCGGCCTCGCGCGATTCGGGGGTGAAATCGTAGCCGTTGACGATGTCGCCGCGGTAGGCGGGCAGGGTGACGCCGCCGCGGGTTTCGAAGTCACTGGAGCGGGGCTTGGCGAACTGGCCGGCCATCCGCCCCATCTTGATCACGGGCATCGAGGCGCCGTACGTCAGGACGACGGCCATCTGCAGCACGGTCTTGACGCGGTTGCGGATCTGCTCGGCGGTCGCGCCGCTGAAGGTCTCGGCACAGTCCCCGCCCTGGAGCAGGAACGCGTGGCCGCTGGCGGCCTCCGCGAGGCGATCCCGCAGGATGTCGACCTCACCGGCGAACACCAGCGGCGGCTGCGCGGACAGCTCGGCGGACGCGGCGGCGACCGCGTCCGCATCCGGCCAGGTCGGCTGCTGCTTGATCGGAAGCGTGCGCCAATAGTCCAGGCCGGCAACCACAGATCGATCTGCGACGACGACTGGTTCGGTTGGGTCTACCACGCGGCTATTCCTGTTTTCTCTGGGCCGGCGCGCACAACTCCGCACCGAACGATGGCTTTGGTGGCCGGAATCGGCCACAAGGCAATGGAGCGATCTTATCGCGAAAGGCTCGCGCGCTTTTCCTTCACGCTGGTCGCATACACGTCCACGTACTCCTGCTTGCTCAGCGCCTGCAGCTCGTACATCAACTCGTCGGTCACGGAGCGGAGCACGAAGCGGTCACCCTCCATGCCGGCGAACCGGGTGAAGTCCAGGGGCTTGCCGATCACGATGCCGATCCGGCGCACCTTGGGGATGCGCGTGCCGGTGGGCATGGCCTTCTCCGTGTCGATCATCGCGACGGGCACCACGGGCACCTCGGCTTCGAGCAGCATCCGGGCAACGCCCGTGCGGCCCCGATACATCCGGGCATCGGGGCTGCGGGTTCCCTCCGGGTAGATGCCGAGCACGCCGCCGCCGGAGAGGATGCGCAGCCCGGTGTTCAGGGAATCCTCTGACGCCTTGCCGCCGGACCGGTCGATCGGCAGTTGGCCGGTCGCCTTGAAGAACTGGCGCGTGGCCCAGCCATTGAGTCCCTTGCCGGTGAAGTACTCGCTTTTCGCCAGGAAGACAACCCGCCGGGGTACGACCAGCGGGAGGAAAACCGAGTCGATGAACGACAGGTGATTGCTCGCGAGGATGACACCGCCCTCTTTGGGGATGTTCTCGAGACCGACCACCCAGGGCCGGAAGATCGCCAGCAGCAGAGGGCCGATGACAATGTTTTTCATGAACCAGTAGAACATCGTTGCCTCCCTCGGTGACCGGCACAGCCTACTGCGCGAAGACGTGTTTCCGCGCGAGGTCGGCCGCGCCCACGACACCGGCGTCGTTGACGAGTTGGGCGATGGCGAATTCCGCCTCGGGGTGATAGCCCCGGGCCGGCAGGTTTTCGAGGTACGCGGCGCGGATCGGCTCCAGCAACAGTTCACCGGCAGCGGCGACTCCGCCGCCGAAGACGAACAACTGCGGGTCGAGCACGGCCGCGAGACTGGCGCACGCCTGGCCGAGGGACCCGCCGAGCTGACGCAGGGCGGCGAGGGCGCCGTTGTCGCCCTCCTGGATCAGCCGGCCGACCTCCTTGCCGGTGAGCTTGCCCTTGCGCTCCCGCGCGGCGGCGAGCCCGAGACCGATTCCGCCGGCGTCAGCCAGCTCGGTGGCGATGCGGAGCAGGGCCCGGCCCGAGCCGTACTGTTCGATACAGCCGTGCGCGCCGCAGCCGCACAGTCGCCCATTCGGCACCACTCGCAGGTGCCCGAGCTCCGCCGCGCAGCCGAAGCCGCCGCGGAAGAGCCGGTGGCCGGAGATGATCGCGCCGCCGACGCCGGTGCCGATGGTGAGCGTCACCATATCGCTGTAGCCGCGACCGGCGCCGAAGACGAATTCCGCCCAGCCCGCGGCGTTCGCATCGTTCTCGATCAGGATCGGCATGTCGAGCCGCGCCTCGAGCGTGGCTCTAAGCGGCTCGTGGCGCCAATTGACGTTGGGCCCGTAATACACGGTGGACTGGGCAGCGTCGATGAAGCCGGCCGCGGCGATGCCGGCGGCGACGACCTCTTCACCGGCGGCGAGTTCCGTGATCATCTCGACGACGGCATCCTCGATGCCGCGCGGATCGCTCGCGGTCGTCGGACGACGGTCCGAACGGATGATCGAACCGGACTCGTCAACGAGAGCCGCGGCGATTTTTGTGCCGCCGATGTCAATCCCAATGGCGTGCACAGCATTCTTCTTTCGTAGGGGGAACAGGGGAATCAGGCCCCCGAGCGAGCGGCAGTGCCGAAGCATGCCCTTTAGAGTGTACTGAGTCAACACACCGCACGGCGAAACACCAGCCTCATTCGTCCCACGCGGATAGAGTGGTCGGAAATGCCCGCCCGGTACCAGAGGAGTTACCGTGAAACAGTTCGATCTGCCCGCAATCGTTCCTGCGGATCCCGCAGCCAACGTCACCGACCTGCTCGTCGACCGCCTCGCGGCAACCCCGGAGTCCGTGCTGTTCTCCCTGCCGCAGAACGGCGCCTGGCTCCCGGTGACCACCAGCCAGTTCTACGGACAGGTCATCGCCCTGGCCAAGGGCCTCGTCGCCGCCGGCATCCAGCCCGGCGACAAGATCGGGCTGATGTGCAAGACCCGCTACGAGTGGACGCTGATCGACTTCGCCGCCTGGTTCGCCGGCGCCGTGCTCGTCCCCGTCTATGAGACCAGCTCCCCCACCCAGATCCAGTGGATCCTGGGCGATTCCGACGCCGTCGCCGTGATCGTGGAAACCCCGGAGCACTTCTCCCGCCTCGATGAGGTGCACCCCGAGCTCCCCAGCGTGCAGCGCGTCTGGCAGATCAATCTCGGCGACCTCGACAAGCTCGGGGCTGCCGGGGTCGACGTGCCGGACGAGGAAATCGAGCGACGCCGCTCCCTCGCGGTGGGCGCCGACATGGCCACCCTGATCTACACGTCCGGTTCCACCGGCCGGCCCAAGGGTTGCGTGCTCACCCACGCCAACTTCGTCGAGACCAGCCGCAACGCGGCCGTCGCGCTGGACGAGGTGCTCACCGACGAGCATGGCGCGTCGACGCTCCTGTTCATCACCACCGCGCACGTCTTCGCCCGGTTCATCTCCGTGCTCTGCGTGCACGCCGGTGTGCGCGTGGGCCACCAGCCCGACACCAAGAAGCTGCTCGAATCCCTCGGCACGTTCAAACCGACCTTCCTGCTCGCGGTGCCCCGGGTCTTCGAGAAGGTCTACAACTCCGCCGAACAGAAGGCGCTCGCCGCCGGGCGCGGCAGGATCTTCGAGACCGCGGCCCAAACGGCCGTCGACCACTCGATGCTGGTCAACGCGGGCAAGCCCGTTCCCCTGATGATGAAGATCCGGTTCACCCTGTTCGACCGGCTCGTCTACAGCAAGCTGCGCGCCGCCATGGGCGGGAACGTGAAGTACGCCGTGTCCGGTTCGGCCCCCCTCGGCATGCACCTCGGCCACTTCTACCACAGCCTGGGCATCAAGATCCTCGAAGGCTACGGGCTGACCGAGACCACCGCCCCAACCACCGTGGGCCGCCCCGCCCAGTTCAAGATCGGAACCGTGGGGCCGCCCCTGCCCGGCGTCTCCGTTCGGGTCATGGACGACGGCGAGATCGAGGTCAAGGGCGTCAACGTCTTCAAGGAGTATTGGAAGAACCCGGAGGCGACCGCGGCCACCTTCAACGACGGATGGCTCCGCACCGGTGACATCGGCGACTTCGACAGTGAGGGTTACCTGACCATCACCGGGCGCAAGAAGGAGATCATCGTCACGGCGGGTGGCAAGAACGTCGCCCCGGCCGCGCTCGAGGACCCCATTCGTTCGAACCCGCTGATCGGCCAGGTCGTCGTCGTCGGCGATCGCAAGCCGTTCATCGCCGCTCTCGTCACCCTCGACCCGGACATGCTTGCGGTCTGGCTGAACAACAACGGCGAGGATGCGGGCATGTCGGTCGCCGAGGCATCCGTCAACACCAAGGTTCTCGCCGAGGTGCAGCGAGCGATCGACCACGCCAACGACCATGTGTCCCGGGCCGAGTCGATCCGTAAGTTCACGGTGCTCTCGACGGAGCTCACCGAGGACAACGGTTATCTCACGCCGAAGCTCAGCATCAAGCGGGACATCATCCTGCGGGACTTCGCCGACACCATCGAGGCCATGTATATCGGCGCCCCGGTGACCGGGACGACCCCGGTCAAGGGCTAGGTGTACAGCCAGGCCGGGTAGCCGGACGCGTTCTGGTCGGGTCCGCCCGGACCCGACCGGTATCGATCAGAACCAGGTGGACTCGCGGACTTCCTTCATGGCCGCCCGGCGGTTCTCCTTGTCGAGGCGGTCGAGGTAGAGGAAGCCGTCGAGGTGGTCGGTTTCGTGCTGCAGCGCCTGCGCCATGATGCCGGTGCCGGAGAGTTCGACGGCGTCCCCGTCCAGGTCCACACCGGTCACCCGGGCGAACGGGTAGCGCCGGGTCGGGTACCACAGGCCGGGCACGGAGAGGCAGCCCTCCTCCACGAGTTCGGGCTCGCCGGAGACCTCGGCCAGGACCGGGTTCAGGATGTACCCGATCTTGCCGTCGATGTTGTAGCTGAACGCCCGCAGGTTGACGCCGATCTGTGACGCCGCGACCCCCGCCCGCCCGGGCAGGAGCACGCTGTCGAGCAGGTCCTCGACCAGGCTCTCCACCCGGGAGTCGATGGTGACGATCGGGTCGGAGACGGTCTTCAGGACGGGATCTCCGAAGAGACGGATCTGGCGCTCAGGCACAGTGGAACTCCAAGTCGTTGGTACAGGGGATGCAAGGGGCGAGGGAAGAGCAGCCCGTGGCGATCACACGCCGCGGTCGGCCGGAAGGCCTTCCACGACCATGGCGGCCAGGGTGCGGGCGGCGAGCCGCGTGATCGGCTTCAGATCGTCGAACGAGATGACACTTCCCGCGGCCAGCTGCGGGTCCCAGGGGATCCGCACGATCTCCCGCACCCGGGACCGGAAGTGCGACTCGATCTCCTCGAGCTTGACCAGGTTGGTGCCCTGGGTCGCCGTATTGAGCGCGACGATGGCGTTCTGCACCAGGTCGCCGTAGCCGTTCGCCTCGAGCCAGGTCAGGGTTTCCGAGGCCAGCCGGGCCTCGTCGACGCTGCCGCCGGACACAATGACGATCGAATCGGCACGCTGTAGGGTCGCCCGCATCACGGAGTGCACGATTCCCGTGCCGCAGTCGGTGAGCATGATCGAGTAGTACCGGGCGGCCAGGTCGGCGACGACGTTGTAGTCGTCCTCGTCGAAGGCCTCCGACAGGAGCGGGTCGGTGTCGGACGCGAGGATGTCGAGCCGGGTGGCGTCCCGGGACACCAGGGCGGAGAAGTCGGTGAAGCCGCCGATGGATGCGGCCTTCGTGACCACGTCGCGCACGGTGGAACGCGTCTGCTTGGTCACGCGCTCGGAGAGCGTGCCCCGGTCCGGGTTGGCGTCGATGGCGATGATCCGGTCTTCACGGGCATCCGCCAGGGCCATGCCGAGGAGTGCGGTGACCGTCGTCTTGCCCACGCCGCCCTTGCGGGTCAGGATCGGGACGAAGCGGGTGCCGCCGTCGAACTCCTTGCGGATGCGGTCGTCGAGTTCCTTCTGCGCCCGCACCCGGGCGGAATCGCCCAGGTTCACCAGGTGCAGGGTCGCCGCGAAGACGAAGGTGTTCCAGGCGCCGCGGGGCGGCGGCTTGGTGCGCCGGTTGACCGCCAGCAGGCGGTCGGAGGTGAGCATCGCGGCGGATTCGGGCGAGGAGCTCGTTTCGGGGCGGAGCCGGTCACGGCGGGTTTGCTGGGTCGCGGTCTCGGCGGCGGGTGCGGACAGGGCCCGCACGGCGCCGGTGACGGCCGCCGAGGAGCGCTCGGCACGGGGCACGGCCGGGGTGCTGATTTCGATCGTGTGGGTCGTCGGGTGGCTGGGTGCGTCGGCGGGACGGGACAGGCCGACAGGTCCCCTGCGGGCGGCAACCGGCGCCGAGGCCGGCAGAGCGGCCGCGAGGTTCACGATCGTGTGCGGCGGCAGCTCGCTGTGGTACTCGTCACCCGGCTGGGTGAGCGGCACGGCCGAGGGTTCCCGACCGGAACCCTCGGCGCCTGTGCGCTTTTCGGACAAAAGATCAGCCCCTTCGTCGGAGATCGGCCCCAATCTTAGCGCGGCAGCACCACCACGAGCAGATCCCCCGCGTCGACCTGCTGCGTTTTCGGGATCGCGACGCGCTCGACGACGCCCGCGATGGGCGAGGTGATCGCGGCCTCCATCTTCATGGCCTCGATCGAGGCGACACTCTCACCGGCCTCGACGAAGGCGCCTTCCTCGACCTTGAGGGTCACCACTCCGGAGAACGGCGCGGCGATCTGGCCCGGCCGGTTCGCATCCGCCTTCTCCGCCGCCTTGCTGCTGACGGTGATGCTGCGGTCACGCACGAACACCGGGCGCAGCTGGCCGTTCAGGGTCGTCATGACCGTGCGCATGCCCTTCTCATCCGGCTCGCCGATGGCCTCGAGGCCGACGTAGAGTCGCACGCCCTTGTCGATTTCGACGGCATGCTCGACGCCCTGCTGCAGCCCGTTGAGGTAGTCGACGGTGTCCAGTACGGAGAGGTCGCCGAACAGTTCGCGGATCTGCTCGAACTGCCTGGTCGGAGCGGGGAACAGCAGCTGGTTGAGCATGGCGCGGCGGGTGAGGCTGTCGCCGTTCAGGGCGCCGCGCTCGTCCGCGGTCAGCTCGGTCACGCCGATGCGGACGGTGCGTCCGGCGAGCACCTTGCTGCGAAAGGGCTCCGGCCAGCCGCCGGGCAGGTCACCCAGCTCCCCCGCCATGAAGCCGATGACCGAGTCGGGCACGTCGTAGTTGCCGGGGTTCTCCGCGAAGTCGGCGGGGTCGGCGCGCACCGCGGCCAGGTAGAGGGCGAGGTCGCCGACCACCTTGGACGACGGCGTCACCTTGGGCACGCGGCCGAGGATGTCGTTGGCCGCGGCGTACATGTCCTCGATCAGTTCGAAGTCGTCGGCGAGGCCGAGGGCGACCGCTTGCGTGCGCAGGTTGGACAGCTGCCCGCCCGGGATCTCGTGGGTGTACACCCGCCCGGTCGGCGCCCGCAGGCCCGATTCGAAGGGGTGGTAGACCCGGCGCACGTCTTCCCAGTACGGTTCGAGGTCACAGACGGCCTTGAGCGAGATGCCAGTGTCGCGTTCGGTATGGGCCAGCGCGGCGACGAGAGAGGATGCCGAGGGCTGGCTGGTGGTGCCGGCCATCGGGGCGCTGGCCACGTCGACCGCGTCGGCGCCGGCGCGTGCCGCCGCCAGCAGGGTGGCCAGCTGGCCGCCCGGGGTGTCGTGGGTGTGCACATGGACCGGGAGGTCGAACCGGTCCCGGAGAGCGGTGACGAGCTTCTCCGCGGCCGCGGGCCGGAGCAGGCCGGCCATGTCCTTGATCGCGAGGACGTGCGCGCCCGACTCGACGATCTGCTCGGCGAGCCGCAGGTAGTAGTCGAGGGTGTACAGCTTCTCCGCCGGGTCGAGCAGGTCGCCGGTGTAACAGAGCGCGACCTCGGCGACGGATGATCCGGTCGCGAGCACGGCATCGATGGCCGGGCGCATCTGGGAGACGTCGTTGAGGGCGTCGAAGATGCGGAAGATGTCGACACCGGTCGCGGCGGCCTCCCGCACGAACGCGTCGGTCACCTCGGTCGGGTACGGCGTGTATCCGACCGTGTTCCGCCCGCGCAGCAGCATCTGCAGGTTGATGTTGGGCAGAGCCTCCCGCAACGACGCGAGCCGCTCCCACGGGTCTTCGCCGAGGAAACGCAGGGCCACGTCGTAGGTGGCGCCGCCCCAGGCCTCGACCGAAAGTAGCTGCGGGGTCATCCGTGCCACGTACGGCGCCACGGCGACGAGATCGCGGGTGCGCACCCGGGTCGCCAGCAGCGACTGGTGAGCGTCGCGGAACGTGGTATCGGTCACGGCCAGGGCCGTCTGGGCGCGCAACGCGGCGGCAAAGCCGGCCGGGCCCAGCAGCTGGAGTCGCTGGCGCGAGCCGGAAGGTGCCGGCTCGGCCAGGTCGAGCTTCGGCAGCTTCTCGGCCGGGTTCAGCAGGGTGATCGGCACCCCGTTGGGCTTGTTCACCGTGACGTCGGCGAGCCAGTTCAGGATCTTGGTCCCGCGGTCCTTGGATGCCCGACCGCGCAGGAGCTCCGGCCGCTCGTCGATGAAGGAGGTGCTGAGGTTGCCGGCCGCGAAGTCGGGGTCGTCGAGGACGGCCTGCAGGAACGAGACGTTCGTGGACACGCCGCGGATGCGGAACTCGGCCAGGGCGCGCTTGGAGCGGGTGACCGCGGACGGGAAGTCACGGCCACGGCAGGTGAGCTTGGCGAGCATCGAGTCGAAGTGGGGGCTGATGTGGGCGCCGGGGTTGATCGTGCCGCCGTCGAGCCGGATCCCGGCGCCGCCGGGCGAGCGGTACGTGGTGATCTTGCCGGTGTCCGGGCGGAAACCCATGGTCGGGTCCTCCGTCGTGATGCGGCACTGCAGCGCGGCCCCGCGAAGCTGGATCTTGTCCTGGGTCAGTTCGAGGTCGCGAAGGCTCTCGCCCGCCGCGATGCGGATCTGGGACTGCACGAGGTCGACATCCGTCACCTCTTCCGTCACGGTGTGCTCGACCTGGATGCGCGGGTTCATCTCGATGAACACGTGCTGGCCCTCACGTTCGCCGACCGTGTCGAGCAGGAACTCGACGGTGCCGGCGTTGACGTAGCCGATCGACCGGGCGAAGGCGACCGCGTCGGCGTAGAGCCGCTGGCGGATCTCGTCGGACAGGTTCGGCGCGGGAGCGATCTCGATCACTTTCTGGTGGCGACGCTGCACGGAGCAGTCCCGCTCGAACAGGTGCACGGTCTCGCCGGTGGAGTCGGCCAGGATCTGCACCTCGATGTGGCGGGGCCGGAGGACCGCCTGCTCCAGGAACATCGTCGGGTCGCCGAAGGCACTGTTCGCCTCGCGCATGGCCTCTTCGAGGGACCCGCGCAGCTCGCTCATCTGGGCGACCCGGCGCATGCCGCGCCCGCCGCCGCCCGCGACGGCCTTCGCGAAGATCGGGAAGCCGATCTCCTCTGCCGCGGCGATCAGCTCGTCGACGTCGCGGGAGGGCGCGCTGGACTTGAGCACGGGCACCCCGGCGGCGATCGCGTGCTCCTTGGCGGTGACCTTGTTGCCGGCCATTTCGAGCACATGCTCGCCCGGGCCGATGAACGTGATGCCGGCCTGCCGGGCGGCGAGGGCCAGCTCCGGGTTCTCGGACAGGAAGCCGTAACCGGGGTAGATCGCGTCGGCGCCGCTCTCCTTGGCCACCCGGATGATCTCGCTCACCGTGAGGTAGGCACGCACCGGGTGACCCGGTTCGCCGATCTGGTACGCCTCGTCGGCCTTCAGCCGGTGCAGGGAGTTGCGGTCCTCGAACGGGAACACCGCGACCGTTTTCGCGCCGAGCTCGTAGGCGGCCCGGAAGGCCCTGATCGCGATTTCACCGCGGTTGGCAACAAGGATTTTCGTGAACATCAGGACCTCTCAAGCGCGGAGCCGCACACAGCCAACGGTTAGGTTCTCCAAGACTAGTGAAGGTAACGTATCTACTTGTGCACGTACTAAGCGTTAGCTCCCTCAAGGGAGGAGTAGGCAAGACCACAGTGACCCTGGGTCTGGCGTCTGCTGCCTTCGCCCGCGGCGTGCGAACCCTGGTTGTGGACATTGATCCACAGTCGGATGTGTCGACGGGGATGGATATCGAGGTCGCCGGCCACCTCAACATCGCCGATGTGCTCGCCTCTCCCAAGGAAAAGGTCGTTCGCGCGGCCATCGTTCCCAGCGGGTGGACCCGCGGCCGGCCCGGCACCGTCGACGTGATGATCGGCAGCCCGTCCGCCATCAACTTCGACGGCCCGCACCCCAGCATCCGGGACATCTGGAAGCTCGAGGAGGCTCTCTCCACGGTCGAGAAGGACTACGACCTGGTGCTGATCGACTGCGCCCCGTCCCTGAACGCGCTCACGCGCACGGCGTGGGCAGCGAGTGACCGGGTGGCCGTAGTGACAGAACCCGGCCTCTTTTCCGTGGCCGCCGCCGACCGCGCCCTGCGCGCGATCGAGGAGATCCGGCGCGGACTCAGCCCCAGACTCCAGCCGCTCGGCATCATCGTCAACCGGGCCCGAGTCGCCTCCCTCGAACACCAGTTCCGGATCAAGGAGCTGCGGGACATGTTCGGTCCGCTCGTGCTCAGCCCCCAGCTTCCCGAGCGCACCTCCCTGCAGCAGGCTCAGGGCGCGGCGAAGCCGCTGCACACGTGGCCCGGAGACAGCGCCCAGGAGATGGCGCGCTACTTCGACCAGCTGCTGGAGCGGATTCTGCGCACGGCCCGCATCGCCGAGTACGCGGAGCCGCGCTGACCTGAGCGCGCCCTGTCTTGAGGACGGCGCCCGAGCGGGCACCGGCCTGGCGTGAGCCGGCCGGGTGGTCTCAGCTGGTCTCGGCTGTTCTCAAGAGACCTTGCGGCTGCCACGGCGGACGGCGAGTTCGTCCGCGGGGTCGACCGCCTGGGTGTCCAGCTCGACGAGGGTCGTCTCGACCTCGCGGAGCACCTTGCCGACGGCGATGCCGAAGACGCCCTGGCCGCGGCTGACCAGGTCGATGACCTCGTCGTTGGACGTGCACAGGTAGACGCTGGCCCCGTCGCTCATGAGCGTCGTCTGGGCCAGGTCGCTGACGCCGGATTCGCGCAGCTGGTTCACGGCGGTGCGAATCTGCTGGAGGGAGATTCCGGTGTCGAGCAGTCGTTTGACCAGCTTCAGAACCAGGATGTCGCGGAATCCGTAGAGACGTTGGGTGCCGGACCCGGCAGCGCCGCGCACGGTGGGCTGGACCAGTTCGGTGCGGGCCCAGTAGTCCAGTTGGCGGTAACTGATCCCGGCGGCCCGAGCCGCCACAGCGCCGCGGTAACCCGATTTGTCGTCGAGCTCCGGCATCCCGTCGGTGAAGAGCAGACCCTCGCTGTAGCGAGAGCCCTCGTCACGCTGATGGAGCTCGCTCATACGTTTTGCCTCTCGGGGTGGGACTGCGACGCAGATGATCGCTGGATCAACGCTACCGAGGTGGGCGGCCCTGATCAACGACATCCGGTCGAACACTTTGCGTGTCGGGCCGAAAAGGTCGGGTCAGGCCCAGTGTAGGACTTACTTGGTCAGTCGGCCCAGGGCGGAGCGTATCAGGCTGCCGCGAATCACCTCGAGCTGTCCGGCGATTTCCACCGCCATCTCGGCGGCCTTGGCGCGGCTGGAGGCGTCCTTGCGACGGGACAGCGGAACGAGGGCGCTCTCGATCAGGCCGAGTTCGCGTTCGGCCGCCCCGCGGAAACTGCGGAGGTGGCGAGGCTCGATGCCGCTGCGTTGCAGTTCCACCAGGGCGCGGAGCACACTCAGTGCATCGTCGCCGTAGACGTCGGCCGGCAGGATGATCGACGCTGACACGGCGTCGTGGAGCAGGGAGGCGGAGGCCCCGGCCTCGCGAGCGAGCTCGTCCCGGCTGAGCCGGCGCGCCGTGGTCAGCATCGAGGGGCCCGGCGTCACCCCGCCGGGGAGGACCGGCGACAGCCCGGCATCGAGATCGTCGAGGTAGGCGCGGATGACCTTCAACGGGAGGTAGTTGTCCCGTTGCATGGAGAGCACCAGGCGGAGGCGATCCAGGTCGCCCGCGCAGAACTTGCGATACCCGGATTCGGTGCGGGCAGGCGAAACCAGCCGCTGTTCCTCGAGGAACCGCAGCTTCGACGGAGTCAGGTCCGGGAATTCCGGCGTCAGCCGGGCCAGCACCTGTCCGATGCTCAAGAGTGACGTCGCGCCCGGCGCTCTGGCCTGGGCGGAGGACGCCGACACTAGTCGCTCGCCAGGAGCTTGAGGTCGTGCCGGGAGGCGTAGAAGGTGAGGCGGAATTTGCCGACCTGGACTTCGGCTCCGTCGTGGAGCAGCGCGGAGTCGATCCGCACGCCGTCGAAGTAGGTGCCGTTGAGGGAGACGAGGTCCTTGACCTCGAAGGCGGTTCCGTGCCGCAGGAATTCCGCATGCCGCCGCGAGACGGTGACGTCGTCGAGGAAGATGTCCGCGTTGGGGTGGCGACCGACCGTCGTCACGTCCGCGTCCAGCAGGAAACGCGCGCCGGCGTTGGGACCCCGACGCACCACGAGCAGGGCGGACCCTGAGGGCAGAGCCGCGATGGCTTCCTGCTCCTCGGCCGTCACTACGCCGTCGATCGCGGCCAACTGCGCCGCGAACTCCTGCCCGAAGGTCATGGTCGTGTCGGTGTTGGCAAAGTTTTGCGGCGCAGCCTTGCGCTGGGGTTCATTCGTCTTTTTGGAATCAATCACCGTACACCTCCTAGTCCTCCAGCGTATCGGATCGGAGGGCCGGATTTACCCGCGGAAGGCGAATCACCCTGGCCGTCTCGATTGCGTAGATAATGCCCGCCCACCAGTAAAGAAAAGCTCCCCACAGCCCGAAGGCCCAGCCCACGGGCATCGACCACCAGGCCACCGCCGGGAAGGCCTCGCCCAGCATGATCATGGGCAGGGCGTAGAAGAGGCAGAACGTGGCCACTTTGCCGAGCAGGTGCACCGGGAGGGGCCCGAACCCGAAGTTCGCCAGGATCACGCCGAGCCCGAGCAGGAAGATGTCCCGCCCCACCACGACCAGCACGATCCACCACGGCACGAGGTCGCGCGAGGCCAGCCCGAGCAGCGCGGCGAAGATGTACAACCGGTCGGCCGCGGGGTCGAGCAGTTGTCCCAGTCGGGTGATCTGACTGAACCGCCTGGCCAGGAAACCGTCGAGGAAATCGGTGAAGCTGGCGACGGCCAGGACGAGGAGAGCCCAGGCATCCTCACCTTGGATCAGCAGGACCAGGAAGACCGGCACCAGGGCCAGTCGGAGCATGCTGAGCAGATTGGGCAGCGTGATGACCTTCGTACTGACGTTGGTTCCCTCTGACCCGGCCACGATCCCGAGTCTACCGAGGCACCGCCGGATCGGTCTGCGCCATCCCGTCAGCCGACCGACCCGCGTTTTTGGGCCCGTCCGTGTTCCGGCTTCTTCTGCTCCGAACCACGGTCCTGCTGCCCGCTGCGGCTCCGCTCCACGCTGCGGCGCAGGGCCTCCATCAGATCGAGGACCTCTCCCCCGCCCTCCTCGCCGGTCGGACGGCCGAGGGTGGCCTCGGTGTCCACCGCGTCCCCGGCCGCGAGTTTCGCGTCGAGGAGTTCCCGCAGCTGGTCCTGGTAGTCATCCCGGAAATCCTCCGGGGAGAAGTCGGAGGCGAACGATTCCACGAGGGCGGCCGAGAGCTCGAGTTCCTGGGCCGAGATGCGCACCGGCTCGTCGAGGGCGGGAAAGCGGGCGTCCCTCACCTCGTCGCTCCAGAGCAGTGATTGCAGCAGCAGGACGTCATCGCGCACCCGGAGCGCCCCGAGGCGCGTCTTCTGGCGCAGCGCGAACCGCGTGATCGCGGTGCGATCCGTGGCCTCGAGCGCCCGGCGCAGCAGCACGTACGCCTTGGCCGACGACCCGTCCGGTTCGAGGTAGTAGCTGCGCTCGAACATGATCGGGTCGAGCTGTTCGCTGGGCACGAATTCGACCACCTCGATCTCGTGGCTTCGCTCGGCCGGCAGCCGGCTCAGGTCCTCATCCGAGATGATCACCGTCCTGTCGCCGCTGTCCCAGGCCTTGCCGATATGGGCGTAGTCGACCACGCGGCCGCACTTCTCACACCGCCGCTGGTACCGGATGCGCCCGCCGTCCGCGTCGTGCACCTGGTGCAGCGCCACGTCGTGGTCTTCGGTCGCGCTGTACACCTTGACGGGCACATTGACGAGTCCGAAGGTGATCGCGCCTTTCCAGAACGATCTCATTCCCTCAGTAGACACCGGTCACGGGCCCGGGGCTAGCCTGCACGGCCTAGCGGCGCCGGGGACCGGAGAGCATGCTGACCTCATGAGCGAGGTGCCGGAACACGGGGGTTCGAGGCAGGTCGTGATGGTCGGGGGGCGCCGGATCACGCTCACCCACCTCGACAAGGTGCTGTACCCGGAGACGGGCACGACCAAAGCGGATGTGCTCGGCTACTACGCCGCCGTGGCCGACGTGCTGATCCCGCACGCCGCCAACCGGCCCGCCACCCGCAAGCGGTGGGTGCACGGCGTCGGGACCGCGGAGGGACCGGGCCACGTCTTCTTCCAGAAAAACCTCGACAGTTCCACCCCGGATTGGGTCAGGCGCGGCCGGCTGCAGCACACTCACCACGTGAACGAGTACCCGCTGGTGAACGACCTGGCCACGCTGACCTGGCTGGGCCAGATCTCCGCCCTCGAGATCCACGTGCCGCAGTGGCAGTTCGGGCCGGACGGCAGTCCGCGCAATCCCGACCGGCTCGTGCTCGACCTCGACCCGGGCGAGGGGGTGAGCCTGTCCGAGTGCGCGGAGGTCGCCCGCCTGGCCCGGGCGATCCTGCGGGACATGGGTCTCGACCCGCTGCCCGTTACCAGCGGAAGCAAGGGCATCCATCTGTATGCGGCCCTGGACCTGAGCCACACGTCCGAGCAGGTCTCGCAGGTCGCCCACGAACTGGCGCGGGCACTCGAGGCCGACCACCCGGACCAGGTGGTCAGCGATATGCAGAAGGCGAAGCGCCCTGGCCGGGTGTTCGTGGACTGGAGCCAGAACAACAGTTCCAAAACGACCATCACGCCGTATTCCCTGCGCGGGACGCTGCGCCCCATGGTCGCGATGCCCCGCACCTGGCGCGAGCTGGCCTCCCCCGGCCTCGCGCAGGTCGATTTTCGGCAGGCCATGCACCGGGTCGAGCGCGGGGGCGATCCGCTGGCCGGCCTGCTCACCGCGCACTCGGGTGGCGGGGACCCGGCCGGTGTCGCCGCCGTCGGCGGGCCGGGGGCGGATGCCCTGGCCGTCTACCGCAGCAAGCGAGACGCGTCCACGACCCCGGAGCCGATGCCGGCCGGCGTCGTGACGGCGGGCGACGGCCGGTCCTTCGTGATCCAGGAGCACCATGCCCGCAATCTGCACTACGACCTGCGCCTCGAGCACGAGGGGGTGCTGGCCTCCTGGGCCCTGCCGCGCGGCGTGCCGACTGATCCGGCGAAGAACCGGCTCGCCGTCAGGACGGAGGACCACCCGCTCGAATACGGCGCGTACGAGGGCGTCATCCCGGCAGGTGAGTACGGTGCCGGCACGGTCAGCATCTGGGACCGAGGCGCGTACGACCTGGAGAAATGGCGGGACGACGAGGTGATCGCCACCCTGAACGGCGAGCCGCGCGGAGGATTGAACGGATCGGCCCGGTTCGCGCTGATCCGCACCGGCGGCAAGAACTGGCTGATCCACCTGATGAAGCCCCGGCCCTCGTCCGGGTCGTATCCGCCGGCGCGTTCGGGGAGCGTCGGTTCCTCCGCCGGGGCCGACCGGCGCATCCGTTACCGGCCCATGCTCGCCACCCTCGGCTCGGTGACCGATCTGCCGGAGGACGACGCCTGGGCCTTCGAGATGAAGTGGGACGGGATCCGTGCCCTGGCCTATGTCCGGGCGGAGGACGATCCCGCCGCGGAGGTGCGCCTGCTGACCCGAAACGGCAACGACGTCACGCCGGCCTATCCGGAGCTGGTGGCGACGCTGCCCGGCGCCCTCCGGGCCGATTCGGCCGTGCTCGACGGGGAGATCGTCGCCCTCGACCGCGCCGGGCGGCCGGATTTCGGCCTGCTCCAGACCCGGATGGGCCTGACCGACCGACGCCAGATCGACGCCGCCGTCGCGGCGACGCCGGTGCGGTTCATGGCCTTCGATGTGCTCGAACGCGACGGGGAGCCGCTCCTGGACCGCACCTACGCCGTACGCCGGGCCGTCCTCGCGGACATCCTGGAGGTGACCGGCGCGGTGCAGGTTCCGCCGGCTTTCGACGGCGACTCCGCCGAGGCCATGCGATCCAGCCGGAACCTCGGTCTGGAGGGCGTGGTCGCCAAGACCCTCGACGGCCGCTACCAGGCCGGGCGCCGCTCCCGGTCGTGGATCAAGATCAGGCATCATCTCAGCCAGGAGGTCGTCATCGGCGGGTGGCGGCCCGGCAACGGCCGGCGGTCGGGCTCGGCGGGGTCTCTGCTGATGGGAATCCCGGATGGGGGCCGGCTTCGCTATATCGGCCGGGTGGGTACGGGCTTCCGGGACCGGGACCTGGACGACCTCCGGGCCCGGCTGGACCCCCTCGAAACGGCGGACGGCCCGTTCGCGGACGTGCCCGTCGCCGACGCCCGGGACGCCCGCTGGGTTCGTCCGGTGCTCGTCGGCGAGGTCGAGTTCGCGGACTGGACCGCGGCCGGCCGCCTCCGGCATCCGTCCTGGCGCGGGTGGCGCCCGGACAAAACGCCGGCGGACGTGGTCAGGGAAGCGCCGTAGCGCGGCTCAGGCGAGACGGGCGCGCAGGGCGGGCCAGCTGGCGGCGAATCCCGGATGCAGCGGAAGATCCCCGACCTGTTCGGTGGGGACCCAGCGGAGCGCAATGCTCTCCTGGTCGCTGATCACCGGGTCGAAGGGCTCCGTGGCCCGGACCACCACCGTGGTGTACGACCAGAACCCGAGGTCCAGGACCGAACTGAACTGCACCGTGACCAGGTCGGCCGGGACGCCGGCCTCTTCCCCGGCCTCGCGCAGCGCCGCCTCGAGGGCGGTCTCGTGTTCGTGCCGCGCTCCCCCGGGCAGCCCCCAGGTGTCACCTTGATGGCTCCAGAGAGCGCGGTGTTGCAGCAGCACCCCCAGCTCGAGGTGGTGCACCAGCAGGCCGGCAGCGCCGAACAGCCCCCAGAACTTGCCGCCATCGGGCCCGTACACCCACCTGTCGCCGTTACTGCTCATGGCACAAGCATGGGGCACCCCGGCCGTGAAAACCCTTCGTGTTGCCCGGTGTCACCCGGTCGTCGGGCGACCGTGCCCGTTCCGGTCGAGAGTGCCCGGCACAGCGGCCACTCTCGACCGGAACGGGAACTACTAAAGGGCCACGATGGCGTGCACGGGGGCGTCGCCGAGGCGGGACCGGCCGACCAGGTCGGTCAGCTCGAGCACGACGCCGACCCCGGCCAGGTGGTAACCGGCCCGCTCGACCAGGCGCGAGGTGGCGGCGATGGTTCCGCCGGTGGCCAGGACGTCGTCGAGGACGAGCACACGCGAGCCGGCGGCCAGCTGGCCGATCTCGAGCTCGAGGCACGCCGATCCGTATTCCAGGTCGTACTCCTCGCTCAGCACCGAGCCGGGCAGTTTGCCGCCCTTGCGCACGGCGAGCACGGCGACATCCGCCGCGTAGCCGACGGCGGCGGCCAGCAGGAAGCCGCGAGCCTCAATGCCCGCGACGGCGTCGAACTGGCCGTCGAACCGGCCGGCCAGTTCGTCGATCAGGGACCGGAACGCCTTGGCGTCGGCGAACACCGGGTTGAGGTCGCGGAACAGGATGCCCGCTTGCGGGAAATCGGGGTACGAGGCGAGGAGGGCGTGCACATGGTCTGCTGCGGGGGTGTTCACCCCCTCAGTTTAAGCGTTCTCCGGCTCGCCCTGACCCGCCCCGCCAGTCCCCCGGATGACGCGTCCGCACGGTGCTGCGTGCTAGCCTCAGATTTAGCTAACAAAGTTAGACACTTTTTCCGGTATCTTTGCTGGAACGCCAGAAAGGGCAGCTATGCAGGGGTCGAAGTGCTAGAGGAACTCGTGGTTCTGCTGGATGAAGCGGGGCATGAAATCGGCACTGCCCCCAAGCTCATCGTGCACGACACGAACACGGCGTTGCACCTCGCGTTCTCCTGCCACGTGCTCAATCCGGCCGGCGACGTGCTCGTCACCCGGAGAGCCCTGGCCAAGAAGACCTGGCCGGGCGTCTGGACCAACTCCTTCTGCGGCCACCCTCTGCCCGACGAGCCGATGACGGAGGCCATCACGCGCCGTGCCCGCTTCGAACTCGGCCTCGAGGTCACGGACCTGGCCGTCACGCTGCCGGACTTCCGCTACCGGGCCGTCGACAGCAGCGGCATCGTCGAGAACGAGATCTGCCCGGTCTACCTGGCCCGCGCGGACGCCGACCCGGTTCCCAACCCCGACGAGGTGATGGAGTTCGCCTGGGTCGACCCTGCCACCCTCCAGCGTGCCGTGCGCGACGCCCCCTGGGCCTTCAGCCCCTGGCTCGGCCTGCAGCTGGCCGAACTGACGAGCTTCGATGCATGAAATCCAGACCGTCGGGGTGGAAACGGAACTGGGACGCTTCTTCGCGGCGGCACGCCTGCGGGCCAGTGACTACGGGGACCACTATGTCGCCCTCTGGGACTGCCTCGAGCGGGCCAGCACGGGCGGAAAACGGGTGCGCCCCGCCCTCGTGCTGGCCGCGTTCTCGGGCCTCGGCGGCACCGACCTCACCCTGGCAACCCCCGTCGCCGTGAGCTTCGAGCTGCTGCACACCGCATTCGTCATCCACGACGACGTGATCGACCGGGACCTGGCCCGACGCGGCGTGGCCAACATCGCCGGCACGTTCGCCGAGCGGGCGCACGCCCACGGAGCCGAAGACCAGGCGGATGCCTGGGCGGCGACCGCCGCCATCCTGGCCGGCGACCTGGCCCTCAGCGAAGCGCACCGCGCCCTCGCCCTGCTTCCGGTGGAGCTCGAACTGCGCGGGCGACTGCTCGACCTTCTCGACCGGGCCGTGTTCGTGTCCGCTGCCGGGGAGCTGGCGGACGTGACCAACACCGCCTCGAAGCATCCCCTGTCGGTGGACCGGGTGGTGTCGACGCTGGAGCAGAAGACGGCCGTGTACTCCTTCGAAGCACCCCTGCAGGCCGGCGCGGTCCTCGCCGGCGCCTCGGCCGAAGCGATCGACGCCCTCGGTGCGTTTGGCCGGCTGATCGGGGTGGCCTTCCAGCTCACCGACGACATCCTCGGCGTGTTCGGGGACCCGGCGGTGACCGGCAAGAGCGTGCTCACCGATCTGCGTGAAGGCAAGCAGACGGCCCTGATCGCCCATGCGGGCACCACACCGGCCTGGACCGGCATCGCCCCCTTCATCGGAAAGGCAGACCTCACCGAGGCGGAGGCCGAGGCCGTTCGTGCCAGCATCCGGGACTGCGGCGCCCTGCAGTCGGCGACCGAGCTCGCCGCGGACCACGCCGACCGCGCCGCCCGGGCGCTGGACACCCCCGCCATCCCGGCGGCGCTCCGGGCGCTGCTCACCACCCTGGCCGGCACCGCAGTGAATCGCAGCCGATGATCCGGGACACCCCCGCCGAGCACACCGGCATCGCCAAGTACAACGCCGCCGCCCGGGCCAGTTCGGCCACGGTTATCGGCCATTACTCCACCTCGTTCGGCCTCGCGGCCCGGCTCCTGGAGCCGCGCGTGCGCAGCCAGGTGCGCACCATCTACGCCCTCGTTAGGATCGCCGACGAAATCGTGGACGGCGCCGCTAGTCAGGCCGGGGTCAGCGTGGGCGGCCAGCGGGAGCTGCTGGACGGGCTCGAACGGGAGACCGGCCGGGCCATCGAGACGGGCTTCAGCACCAATCTGGTCGTGCACGCCTTCGCCGCGACCGCCCGGGAGGCCGGGATCGGGACGAGCCTGACCGCGCCCTTCTTCGCCTCGATGCGCCGCGACCTCGACCCGTCGCCGTTCGATGCCGCCGGCGTGGCGGAGTACATCTACGGTTCGGCCGAGGTGATCGGGCTGATGTGCCTGCGCTGTTTCGTTCAGGACACCCCGCGCACGGCCGCCGAGCTCGAGGTGCTCGAGACCGGCGCCCGCAGCCTCGGCGCCGCGTTCCAGAAGGTCAATTTCCTGCGCGACCTGGCCGCCGATCGGGACGCCCTCGGACGCAACTACTTCCCCGGCGTGAACCTGCTCACCCTGACCGAGACACAGAAGAACGAGCTCCTCGACGATATGGACGCCGACCTCGACGCAGCCGCACGCGTGCTGCCCATGCTTCCGGTGGGGAGCCGCCGCGCGGTCGCCGCCGCACACCGCCTCTTCGCCCGCCTGTCGGCGAAGCTGCGCGTCACCCCCGCGCGAGCACTGATGAGCGCCCGGGTACGGGTGCCGGATCCGGAGAAAATCATGATTGCACTCGCCGCATCGTTCGGCCCGGGAGCGTGGAAGCGATGAGCAGCACGGCTGGACACGCCGCTGGGCACACCGTCGTCATCGGCGGCGGCATCGCCGGGCTGGCCAGCGCCGCCCTGCTGGCCAGGGACGGCCACCGGGTCACCCTGCTCGAGGCGCACGCGACCCTCGGCGGCCGGGCCGGCTCCTGGGAGGTGGACGGGTTCCGATTCGAAACCGGTCCGTCGTGGTACCTGATGCCGGAGGTGTTCGACCACTTCTACCGTCTGTTCGGCACGTCCTCCGCCGAACAGCTCGACCTGACCCGGCTGGACCCCGGCTACCGCGTGTTCTTCGAGAACACCCGCGAGCCGGTGGACATCGCGGCCGAGCGGGCCGACAACATCGCCCTGTTCGAAAGCCTGGAACCCGGCGCGGGTGCCGCCCTCGACCGCTACCTCGTTTCCGCCAAAGAGACGTACGACATGGCCGTCAAGCGCTTCCTGTACACGAGCTTCGCGAGCTTCCGGCCGCTGCTGGTTCCGGATGTCCTCCGCCGGCTCGGTCGGCTGGCGCGCCTGCTCCTGCAGCCGCTGGACCGGTTCGCCGCCGGCTATGTGAAGGACAACCGGCTGCGCCAGATCCTCGGCTACCCGGCCGTGTTCCTCGGCTCCTCCCCGGACCAGACCCCCTCGATGTACCACCTGATGAGTCACCTCGACATGGCCGACGGCGTGCTCTATCCCCAGGGCGGGTTCACACGGCTGATCGACAGCATCGCCGACATCGCCCGCGCCCAGGGCGTGACCGTGATCACCGGGGCGAGAGTCACGGCCATCCGCACCACCCCGGGCGCCGGGACCGCCGTCGCCGGCGTCAGCTACCGCACGGAGGACGGCACCCTGGTCACCCTCGACGCCGACACCGTCGTCTCGGCCGCCGACCTGCACCACACCGAAACCGAGCTGCTCCCGGCCGCCTCCCGGACCTACCCGGAGAGCTGGTGGCGCAAAAAGGTCTCCGGACCCGGCGCCGTGCTGGTGATGCTCGGGATCAGGGGCGACCTTCCCGAGCTGAAGCACCACACCCTCTTCTTCACCGAGGACTGGGCCGAGAACTTCGGCCGCATTTTCGGCAAGACGACCAGCGTGCCCTCGCCGGCCTCCTTCTACGCGTGCATGCCCAGCGCCACCGACCCGGGCGTCGCCCCCGAGGGGCACACGAACATGTTCCTGCTGGTGCCGATCCCCGCCGACCCGGGCCTCGGCCACGGCGGGATCAACGGCGCCGGTTCGCCGACGATCGAGAAGATCGCGGACGACACCATCCGTCAGCTCAGCGAGTGGGCCGGCATCCCCGACCTGTTCGATCGGATCGTGGTGCGCCGCACCGTGGGCCCAAGCGACTTCGCCGACGACCTGAATTCCTGGCGCGGCGGGGCCCTTGGCCCGGCGCACACCCTGCGTCAGAGCGCGTTCCTGCGCGGCTCCAACGCCTCCGCGAAGGTCGAGGGCCTGTTCTACGCCGGCGGCACCACCATTCCGGGTATCGGGCTTCCGATGTGCCTGATCAGCGCTGAGATCCTGCTCAAACGCATCAACGCGGACACGTCCACCGGACCGCTGCCGGAGCCGCTGCCCGACAAACCGCTGCCGAACTCCGTGCGGCACGCCCGGCCGGAAGCCCGGTAGCGGTGCAGGTCGCCTACCTGCTGACCCTGCTGGCGAGCCTGGGCGCGATGGTGCTGCTCGACGCGCGCTTCCGGCTGTCCTTCTGGCAGAACCCGGTGCGGGCATCCGTGGTGCTCGGCGCGGGGGTGGCGTATTTCCTGCTCTGGGACCTTTTCGGGATCGGTCTGGGCATCTTCTATCGCGGCGAGACCGACCTGATGACGGGCCTGCAGCTGGCCCCGGAGCTGCCGGTGGAGGAACTCGTCTTCCTCACCTTCCTCTGCTACCTCACCCTGAACGCGGTGCAGGGCGCGCGCCTCCTCCTGGGGCGGCGGGGCGCCCGGCCGGCCCGCCCCGGCGTCGACGACGGGACACACGGATGACGTACCTGCTCCTGAACAGTGTCTTCCTCGTGCTCGCGGCGGCCGTGTACCTCGTGGCCGTTCGCCGCGGCGCGCTCTCCCGGCGCGGGATCGCCGCCACCCTGATAGCTCTGGCCGTCGTGATCGTGCTGACGGCCATTTTCGACAACATCATGATCGCGATCGGGCTGGTCGACTACGATCCGAACCGGATCTCCGGGCTGCGCATCGGTGTGGCCCCGATCGAAGACTTCGCCTATCCTGTGGGGGCAGCGCTCCTGCTGCCCGCGGTCTGGGCGCTGCTGGAAAGAAAACGAATGACTGAGACCGATGACTGAGACCCCCACCCCCACGCTGTGGAAGACCCGCCAGGTGTTGCTCTCGTCGCGGCCGCTGAGTTGGGTCAACACGGCCTACCCGTTCGCGGCCGCCTACATCGTGACCACGGGCCGGGTCGACGCCCTGCTCATCGTGGGAACGCTGTTCTTCCTGATTCCCTACAACCTGCTGATGTACGGCATCAACGACGTCTTCGACTACGAGTCCGACCTCCGCAACCCGCGCAAGGGCGGCGTCGAGGGCGCCATGCTCGACCCGGGCCTGCACCGGCTGGTGCTGGTCGCCGGGGTGGTGACCGCGGTTCCCGTGCTCGCGGCGATGCTCCTGCTGGCCGGCACGGGGCATCCGTTGTCCTGGCTCGTGCTCGCGATCAGCCTGTTCGCCGTCGCCGCCTATTCGGTGCCCGGCCTCCGGTTCAAGGAACGCCCGTTCATCGACTCGGCGACGTCGAGCACGCACTTCGTCAGCCCCGCGGTCTACGGCCTGGTCGTGGCCGGCGCCGTCTTCACGCCCGGGCTGGTGGCCCTGCTCCTCGCGTTCTTCCTCTGGGGCATGGCGAGCCACGCGTTCGGCGCGGTGCAGGACATCGTGCCGGACCGGGAAGGCGGGATCGCCTCGATCGCGACCGCACTCGGCGCGGCGCGCACCGTTCGCCTGGCGATCGCGTTCTGGGCCCTCGCCGGGCTGCTGATGCTCTTCACCGGCTGGCCCGGACTGCTCGGCGCGGTGCTCGCGCTGCCGTACATCGGTGCGGCCTGGCCGTTCCGCTCGGTCACGGACGAGCGCGCGGAGACCGCGAACGCGGGCTGGAAGCGGTTTCTCTGGCTCAACTTCCTGACCGGTTTCCTGGTCACGATGCTGCTCATCGCCTGGGTGATGCTCGGACCGTTCTAGCCGCCTGGCCTAGAGTCGAGGCATGGAACCTCTGGGCTCAGCCCGCGTCGACAGCTGGACCTGGGGCGTGCGGATGTTCAAGACCCGCTCCCAGGCCACCGCGGCCTGCCGGGCCGGTCACGTCAAGGTCAACGGCGAACGGGCCAAGTCGGCCCAGCCCGTGCGCGTGGGCGACGAGGTGCGGGTGCGCAGCAGCGGCTTCGACCGGGTGCTGGTGGTGGCGAAGATCGTCACCAAGCGCGTCGGCGCGCCGGTCGCGGCGGAGTGCTTCGTCGACATGACCCCGCCGCCCCCGCCCCGGGAGGAGGTGGCGCTGCTCCCGATGCGCGATCGCGGCGCCGGGCGCCCGACCAAGCGGGAACGCCGGGAGATCGACCGCCTCCGCGCACCCGAACAGCCGGCCCGGTACGAGACGGATGAGGACTGACCCCGAGCCGTGGCGCTGCTCAGGCGCGGGCGCTGTCGGGTGCCGTGCTGTCGGGCGCGAGCGACGGGAACGCGTCGAGGCCGAACTCGTGCCGCAGGACCAGGGTGGCCGCGTACCATCCGTTCATGCCGTGCACGGCGGGACCGGGCGGGGTCGACGCCGAGCAGAGGTAGAGGCCGGGGACCGGCGTCCGCCAGGGCCGGGATGACACCACCGGGCGTTTGACGAGCTGGCGGAGCGACACCACGCCGCCGAGGATGTCGCCGCCGACGAGGTTCGGGTCCTGCGCGGCCATCCCCCGGGCGGACCGGGCGGTGCTGGCCAGGATCGTGTCCCGGAATCCGGGCGCGAAGCGCTCGATCTGCAACACGATCGCCTCGGTCAGGTCCTCGTCCGAGCCGGGCGGCACGTGGGCGTAGGCCCACAGCACGTGGCAGCCCGCCGGCGCCCGCGTGGGATCGAGCACGCTGGGCTGGGTGACCAGCACGAACGGATGCTCCGCCGACCGCCCCCGGGCCACCTCGCGTTCGGCGCCGACCACCTCGGCCCGGGTGCCGCCGACGTGCACCGTGGGCGACCGGGCCACATCCGGATTCGTCCACGGGACCGGGCCGGAGAGGGCGAAGTCGACCTTCGCCACCCCGGCGCCGTAGCGGAAGCGCGCCAGTGCCCGGCGGTACCGATCGGGCAGGCGGGGGCCGGCGAACCGGGCGAGGAAGCCCGGCGACGTGTCGAGCAGGGTGACCCGGGCGGGCTCCAGGTCGGACGGGGAACGCACCTCGGTGTCCAGCCGCAGGCTGCCGCCGTGCGCGAGCAGATCGGCGACGAGCGCGTCGGCGATGGCCTGGGAACCGCCGACCGGGTACCCCCAGCCGCGGCCGTGGGCGTGCGCGGCGAGCAGCAGCCCCGCGCCCGCCGAGGCCGGGGACGGCTGCCGGCCGGGGGTGTGGGCGGCCACGCCGGCGAAGAGCGCCGCCGCCGCCTCTGTCCGGAACACGAGGCGCCGGGCCGCCGTGCCGAGCAGGAGCACCCGTGCGCCGAAGGCGGCCGCGGCCACGGGGTCGTCGGGCCAGCGGAGCAGCTGATTGCCGGTGAAGCCCACCACGCCGTCGAGGCGGTTCAGCAGGGGCTGGAACACCCGCGCCCAAGCACGCGAGTCCCGGCCCAGGGCGTCGGCCGTGCGGTCGAGGTTCAGCCAGGCGACCGCGGCCTGCCCGCCGTCCAGCGGATGCGCGTAGGAGATCTCGGGGACGATGAACGGCACCCGCCCGGTCAAGCCGAATTCCCGGAAGAACGGGGAGGCCAGGGCGGCGGGGTGCACGGCGGAGCCGACGTCGTGCCGGAATCCCGGCAGGGTCAGCTCCTGCGTGCGCAGGGCCCCGCCCGCCGCCCCGGACTGCTCGATCACCTGCACCGACAGGCCGGCCCGGGCCAGCACGACCGCGGCTGCGAGGCCGTTGGGTCCGGCACCGACCACGTTGACGTCAGGCACGGGTCCCTCCGGGAAGGGAGACGGGGGGCACGAGCATTCCGACCTCGGAGCGCACCCACCAGTCGCCGGTCGCGCGACGCTCGGCTGGGGTGGAGAACCGGTACAGGAAGACCCGGGCACGCACGTACCGGGGCGGGCCGGACGGGAAGGGGTTCGCGCGCAGCATCCGCAGTGTCGCCCGGTCCCCCTCGAGCAGCCGGGCCAGGAGCATCTCGAACCACCGGGTGTCGCGGGTTCCGAGCGCCAGGAACCACATCAGCCAGTCGAGCCGGAGGTGGTACGGCGCGAACTGGCGGGGCATCCGCGCCGGATCGCCCGGTTTGCCTCGGAACTCGTAGGCCAGCCACCCGGACTCGTCGCCGGGGTCGGCGGCGTCGCTGCCCTCCACGACCACCTCGAAGCGCTCCTTCGTGACCGTGCCGAAAGCGCCGTAGGCGTTCACCAGGTGGTAGCGGTTGAAACTCGCGTTCATCAGCTGGCGGCGGGCGAACAGGTTGCGCAGCGGCCACCAGCTCAGCACCAGCAGGAACCCGGTCGCGGCGAGCACCACGACGACGAACCAGAGCGGCGTCTCCCCCGCCGGCGCCGGCGGGGCCAGGCCGAGCACGAACCGGATGCTGGTGTCGTCGATCGCGGAGAAGGCGAGCACGATGGTGATCCAGTTGAGCCAGGCGAAGTTGCCGGTGAGCACGAGCCAGCCCTGGGTCAGGATCACGATCAGGCCGGCAACGGATGCGAGGGGCTGGGGCGCGAACAGGAAGAACGGCACGACGAGCTGGGCGAAGTGGTTGCCCAGGACCTCGCCGCGGTGGAACCACTTCGGCAGGTGGTGCACGAACCAGCTGACCGGGTTCGGCATCGGCTGGGTCTCGTGGTGGTAGTACAAAGCGGTCAGGTCGCGCCACTCCTGGCCGCCGCGGATCTTGATCAGGCCGGCGCCGAACTCCAGGCGGAACAGGAGCCAGCGGCAGAACAGGATCACGACCAGCGGAGGAGCCACGTCGTTGGAGCCGAGGAACGCCACCACGAAGCCGGCCTCCAGCAGCAGGCTCTCCCAGCCGAACGAGTAGAACGTCTGGCCCACGTTGACGATCGACAGGTAGGCGGCGAAGAGCAGGAGGAAGCACGCCATCGGCAGCCAGGGCGGTGCGAGTTGGGGCAGGCCGGCCACCAGGGCCGCCGCCAGACCGGCCCCCGACCACGCAAGCACGCGCAGCATCCGGTCGGAGTAGCGCCAGTGGAACAGGCTCGGGGACTGGCGGAATCGCACCTGCCGGGTGAACCGGGCCACCGGGAGCAGACCTCGGTCGCCCAGCAGCACGGGGAACTGGTTGATTGCCGAGACGAAGCCGATCAGATAGCACGCCGCAACGCCGCGCTGCAGTACCTGCCGCGCGACCTCATAGTCTCCCGCATCGAACCATTCCATGGTGCCCTCACGATAGGCCGCGGGAGACGGGCCTTCAATGGGGCGGGGACCCGGGACACGGAAACCGCCGCCCGGGGTGCGGGGCGGATCCGGGCCGGACCTTGACGAGGCGGACTAAACCGGTATAGCCTTCCTCTAAACCGGTTCAGTTGGATCGGCTGTCAATGAGGAGGCCACCCGTGAACCGCGAGAAAGTCACGATCGCCGTCGTCGCCAAGCAGGCCGGCGTCAGCAAGGGGCTCGTGTCCTTCGCCCTGAACGACCGCCCCGGCGTCGCGGCCGAGACCCGCGCCCGCATCCTGCAGGTTGCCACCGAACTCGGCTGGAAGCCCTCCCTCCGCGCCCGGTCGCTCTCCACCCAGCGCTCCTTCGCCCTGGGCTTCGTCATCGCCCGGAACCCCGATGTGCTCGCCTCCGACCCGTTCTTCACCTCCTTCATCGCGGGCGTCGAGAGCATCCTCACCGACCAGGGCCGCACCCTCGTGCTCAGCGTCGTGCCCGACGAGGCGAGGGAAGTGAAGACCTACCGCTCACTCGTCGCCGACGGCCGGGTCGACGGCGTCTTCCTCAGCGACCTGCGACACAACGACCCCCGCATTCCGCTCCTGTCCGAACTGGGCCTCCCGGCCGTCACGCTCGGCCGCCCAGACGGCGACAGCCCGTTTCCCGCCGTATCCGTGGACGACAGCCCGGGGATCACCGCCTCGGTGGCGCACCTGGTCACCCTCGGCCACCGCCGCATCGCGCACGTCGCGGGCAACTCGGCCCTGCTGCACGGCAGCAGGCGCCGGGAGGCTTTCGCCGCGGCGCTCCGGGACGCGGGACTGCCCGAGGGCCAGACCGTCGAAACGGACTTCTCCATGGCGGACGGCTCGGACGCCACCCGCCGGCTCCTCACCCAGGACCGGCCGCCGACCGCGATCGTCTTCGCCAACGACCCGATGGCCATCGCGGGCCTCGGAGTCGCCCACGAGCTCGGCATCCGGGTTCCCGAGGACCTGTCGATCACGGGCTACGATGACATCGATTTCTCCCGCTACGTGTACCCGCCGCTGACGACCGTCAGTGCCGCGCCCATGGTCTGGGGCCGGGCCGCGGCGACCACGCTGCTCGCCCTGATGGAGAACGGAACGGCCGACGACGTCGACCTCCCCGCCGCCCGGCTCGTGATCCGCGGCTCCACCGCACCACCACTCAATCCCTGGTAGCCCACATAGACCTCCCGCAGCAAGGCTGCTGCGGAGCAGAAATGGAGAACGAAATGCACAACAATCGAATGGCGAGGCGTCTGCTTACCGTCACGGCGGCTTCGGCCACCGCGATCCTGGCGCTCAGCGCCTGCGCGTCCGGTGGGGCATCCGGGGATGCCGCCACGAGTCGTGGACCGATCACCATCTGGTACTCGAACAACGAGTCCGAAATCGCCTGGGGCAAACAGATGGTGGAGGCCTGGAACACCAAGAACCCGGATGAAAAGGTGAAGGCACAGGAGATTCCGGCCGGCAAGAGCAGCGAGGAAGTCATCGGAGCCGCCATCACGGCCGGCAACGCCCCGTGCCTGGTCTTCAACACGGCGCCCGTCGCCGTGCCGCAATTCGAGAAGCAGGGTGGTCTCGTCAACCTGTCCAGCTTCAAGGACGGTACCGCGTACATCGAGAAGCGCACCGGCGACGCTGCCGCGCAGTACAAGAGCGCCGACGGCAAGTTCTACCAGATGCCGTGGAAATCCAACCCCGTCATGATCTTCTACAACAAGGACATGTTCGCCAAAGCCGGCCTCGACCCGGAGAACCCGAAGCTCGCCACCTACGACGAGTTCCTCGCCACCTCGCGCACCCTGGTCGAGAGCGGCGCAGCACCCAACGCCATCTACCCGGCGCCCACCAGCCAGTTCTTCCAGAGCTGGTTCGACTTCTACCCGCTGTACGCCGCCGAGACGGGTGGCACGCAGCTGATCGAAGACGGCAAGTCCACCTTCAACACCCCCGACGGCGCCAAGGTGGCGGAGTTCTGGAAGACCCTGTACGCCGAGGGTCTCGCCGGCAAGGAGCAGTACCAGGGCGACTCCTTCGCCGATGGCCAGGCGGCCATGTCCATCGTCGGCCCGTGGGCCGTGTCGGTGTACAAGGATGCCGTCAACTGGGGCGCGGTTCCCGTTCCCACCAGTGAGGGCACACCCGCTCAGGAGACCTTCACGTTCAGCGATGCGAAGAACGTGGGCATGTTCACGGCCTGCAAGAACCAGGCGACCGCCTGGGACGTGCTGAAATTCGCGACCAGCGAGGAACAGGACGGCCAGCTGCTCGACCTGACCGGCCAGATGCCGCTGCGCCAGGACCTGACCACGGTGTTCCCCGAGTACTTCGCGGCCAACCCGGCCTACGAGCAGTTCGGTGACCAGGCGTCCCGCACGGTCGAGGTGCCCAACGTCCCCAACTCCGTGGCCGCATGGCAGGCATTCCGTGACATGTACACCAAGACGGTCATCAGCGGCGAGGGTGAGATCCCCGCAGCCCTGGACGGCGCGGCAGCCAAGATCGACAAACTGATCGCCCAGCCGTAACCCGACAATGTCCACTTCGACAGCACAACGGCCCGCCGCCGGGAGGTCACAAACACCTCCCGGCGGGGGCGCCCGTCGGCGCCGCAGGCGCCCCTTACTGGGAAAGAACCCCTTCGGGCTCCTGCTCAGCACGCCCTACCTCATTTTCGTCCTGGCGGTCTTCGCGTACCCACTCGTGTTCGCCTTCTGGATGTCCTTCCACGACTACTTCTTCGCCGCTCCAGGCGCCCAGGTCGACCGGCCCTTCGTCGGCCTCGACAATTTCCGGGAAGTGCTCAGCGACCCGGCCATCATCCGTTCGTTCGGCAACGTGGGGATCTTCCTGCTGATCAACGTCCCACTGACGGTCGTCCTCTCCCTCGTGCTCGCCAACGCCCTGAACAAGGCCGTGCGATTCCGCACGTTCCTGCGGGTGTCGTACTACGTGCCGTATGTGACCGCGAGCGTCGCGGTCGTGGGCGTCTGGATCTTCCTGTTCAGCGGCAACGGCCTGGTCAACCAGATTCTCGGGCCGCTCGCACCCGACCCGCCCTGGCTGATCAACGAGACCTGGGCGATGCCCACCATCGCGATCTTCGTGACCTGGAAGGGCCTCGGATTCTTCATCCTGCTCTACCTGGCCGCCCTGCAGAACGTGTCGGAGGAACTCTACGAGGCCGCCGCGACCGATGGTGCCGGCAAGATCCGCAGCTTCTTCTCGGTCACCGTGCCGGGCGTGCGTCCCGCCACCGTGCTCGTGCTGCTGCTCTCCACCGTCACGGGGGCGAATCTCTTCACGGAGCCGTACCTCCTCACCGGCGGCGGCGGCCCCAACGGGGCATCCTCCTCACCCGTACTGATGATGTACCAGCGCGGAATCGAACAGGGGTCGCCCGACACGGCGGCCGCGATCGGAGTCATCCTCGTGATCGGAGTCCTCATCCTCGCGTTCATCCAGCGCAAGCTCGCGGGAGGTGACGAATCATGACCCGCAAGCAGAACATCCTGCGCGGCGTGGTCCTGGCCGTGGGGGCACTCGTGTTTCTGTTCCCGTTCTACTACATGGTCATCGGCTCGCTGCAGGAGACGCCCGACCCGTCGGTCGCCGGCGCCTTCCCGAATCCGGCGAACCTCACCCTGGCCAACTACGGCGACATCAACAGCCGGATCAACCTGATGCAGGGGCTGCTCAACTCGGGCATCTTCACCGGCGGTGTGATCCTCTGCACCGTGGTGTTCGGGGTGCTCGTGGGCTACGCCCTCGCCCAGCTCCAGTGGCGCGGCCGCGGGGTCACCTTCGCGCTCGCCCTGCTGGTGCAGGTGGTCCCGTTCCAGCTCCTGATGATCCCGCTGTACGTGATGATCGCCAGGGACTACGGTCTCGCGGACAACTACGTGGGCATGATCCTGCCGTTCGCCATCAGCTCCACGGCCGTGATCATCTTCAGACAGTACTTCTTGCAGATCCCGAAGGAACTCTTCGATGCCGCGCGGATCGACGGGGCCGGCGAGCTGCGCATTCTCCGCCGGATCGCGCTGCCTCTCGTTCGGCCCGCCCTGCTGACCGTCGTGCTCCTGACCTTCATCGGCCCGTGGAACGAATTCCTCTGGCCATTCCTGATCACCAAGGAGGCGTCCCTCCAGCCGCTCGCGGTTTCACTCGCCAACTACCTCAGCAACGTCGCGGCCACCGCGGCGAACCCGTTCGGGGCGGTCCTTGCCGGGGCCTGCGTCCTCGCCGGTCCTGCTGTGCTTCTGTTCATCCTCTTCCAACGGCACTTCGTGTCGAACAATATCGGCTCCGGCGTGAAAGGTTAGACATGCCCACCCCCACAGAATTCCCCTACCGACTGACCCGCATGGGCATCATCATGACGCCGGAAAAGGGCAACGCCCTCGAGGCCGAAGGAGTCCTGAACCCCGGGACCGGCCACACCGCGGATGGGACCCTGTACCTGCTCCCCCGCCTCGTCGCGACGGGCAACGTCTCCCGGGTCGGCCTGGCCCGGGTCATCATCACGGACGGCGTCCCCACGGGCGTCGAACGCGAGGGCATCGTCCTCGAGCCCGACCGGGGCTGGGAGCGCGGCGCGAACAACGCCGGCGTCGAAGACCCCCGGGTCACGTTCATCCCCCGCCTCGGTTTGCACGTCATGACCTACGTCGCCTACGGCCCCCTCGGCCCGCGCACGGCCGTCGCCGTGTCATCGGACCTGCGCGAATGGCGCCGGCTTGGCCCGGCTCTCTTCGCCTACGACGACGCGCTGGACATGGACCTGAACCTGTTCCACAACAAGGACACCGTGTTCTTCCCGGAGCCCGTCTCCGGCCCGAACGGCGTGGAAAGCTTCGCCGTACTGCACCGCCCGATGTGGGACCTCAGCGAGGTCAAGCCCGGCGAGGGCGTGCGGGTCCCGGCCGGCGTCACCGACACCAGGCAGAGCATCTGGATCAGCTACGTGCCCGTCGCCGACGTGCTCGCCGACCTGACGAGGCTCACCTTCTGGGGCGGCCACAAGTTCCTGGCCGGCCCGGAATTCCCGTTCGAAGCGCTCAAGATCGGCGGCGGACCGGCCCCCCTGCGCGTACCGGAGGGCTGGCTGCTGATGCACCACGGTGTCACCGGCACGATCGACGGAGCGTTCTCGCAGCAGCAGAAGGTCAACTACGCCGCCGGCGCGATGATCCTCGACGCCGACGACCCCACGATCATTCTGCAGCGCACCAGCGAGCCGCTTCTCAAGGCGGAGACGCCCGACGAGATCAGCGGCATCGTGCCGAACGTCGTCTTCCCGACCGCGATCGAGGAGATCGACGGGCAGCTGTTCGTGTTCTACGGCATGGCTGACTCGAAGATCGGCGTTGCACGCCTGGACCACGTCCCGGCGTAACGACAGGGACAGCCTCGCGAACGGCCTCAGTACGGCGACGGAAACGTCGCCGTACTGAGGCCGTTCGCGTCTCGTCCGTCTCATCCGTCGCCCCCGGCACGGCGTGGAACCAATTCGACGGAGATTTTGTCGCCGAAGTGCGATTCCGGTCCGTTTCGGCCCCGTTCGCGCCGGTCCGGGCAAAATCTCCGTCGAATTCGTTGGGGGAACGCGCGCTGGTGCAGGCGAGCGCACGCGCACTGGCGCAGGCTGCGAGGAGACGTGGGTCAGCTAGACGTGCGCTAGCCGGCCGTGGGTGCTAGCCGGCCGGTGTGGGCGGCGGGGTGAGGAGGCCGAGGGTGGCCTTCAGTCGGGCCTCGGCATCCGGGTCGGCCTGACCGGCCTGGCTCGCCGTGATGTTCGCCTCGGTGACGGCACGCAGTACCTCGTCGCGCTGGATCTTGACCCCGCGCGGGGCATCGACGCCGATGCGGATGCTGTCACCGCGCACATCAAGGACGGTGATGACGATGTCATCACCGATGAGGATCTTCTCCCCCTGTTTGCGTGTTAGAACCAGCACCTGTTCAGCCTAGCTTGACCGGTTGGCCCGGTCGGTGAGGCTCGGCCTCAAACCCGCCATCGTCGCCGAGGTCGCCTCGGAACCGTCGATCCACCCCACCGGCAGTCCCAACTCGTCGATCGTCTCCGGCGACGCTGTGGACCCGGCCTCGATCACGGCGACCGCGTCGAGGGAGAGGTGCGCGGACAGGCGCGATACCCAGGCGGCGGTGTCCTCGGCCTTGCGGCCGGCATCCACGACCACCCAGACCTGGTCTGCGCCCACCGCAGCCAGGATCGCGGCCTCGTCCGCAGCCGCCTCCCCGGCTTCGTCATCGGACTCCAGGCCGAAGGCCACGAAGACCGTCTCGCCCTGATCCACCGCGCGGGCTCGGGCCGCCAGGGCCGTGCGCCGGTCCGTGACCCGTCCGCTCCTCGCCGTAGACAGCACACCGGCGACCAGAGGGGATGATCCGGCGCCGCTCCGGGACGCCATCGCCCGCGCGACCGGGAACGCCGCGTCGGCCCGACCGATGATCAGCACGAGATCACCGTGCCCGGCCAACGGACGCGGCGGCGTGGCGGGGGCGGCTGCTGCCGGCACCCGTGTGGCCGGTACGGGTACGATCTGAGGCCCCGGGCCGCGCTCATCCGTCACCGGACCGGCCGTCGTGAAAGTGAGTTCGTCCATCAGGTGGGCGAAGTCGTCGGAGGCGGTCGACAGGCGCGGTTCCGCCACCGCCTGCAGGCGGGCTTCGGCCTCGTCCGCCTCGTCCAGCAGTGCCGCGAGCCCGAGTCGCGTCTGCCGATCCGGCTGCACATGGGCTGCACGTCGCCGGCGCGTGGGCACGGGCACCTCGACCGTCACCTCGAGATGACGGCGGGCGAAGAATCCATGGATGCCGCCCACGGTGACCCGCTCGGCCGCGACGATGCGGGCATCCGCTCCGTGCTCCAAGAACACGCGAGCCTTCAGCTCCGGCAGGCTGGCACCCTCAAGCTGAAATCGTTTCCGTTCCACGGACCACCCCCACGGTCTCGATGCCGACGTTCGCGCTCGTCACCTCGAGGTAGGACAGCACGGGCAGCCCGCCGGCCTGGGCCGACACCATGCGCCGGATCGCCGGTCGCAGGGCGGGAGCGCAGACCAGTACGGCGGTCAGGCCGCTCTCCTCGACCGCGGCCAGGGAGGACTTGAGCGAACCGAGGATGGCGTCGATCCGGTGCGGCTCCAGCATGATCTGGGAGCCCTGCTCGGAGGGGCGCATGCCTTCGAGCATGGACTGCTCGAGAGCGGGTTCGATCATGATCACGCGGAGCAGTCCCTCGTCGAGGTACTGGGCGGTGAGCGCCGGGCCGAGCGCCTGCCTGGCAGCCTCGATCAGCCCCTCCGGGTCGGCCGAGACCTTGGCCCGGAGGGAGAGCGCCTCGTAAATGCGGGGAAGGTCGTTGATCGGGATGAGCTCGACGAGCAGACCCTGCAGCACACGCTGCACCTCGGCGAGGGAGAGCATCCCGGGGATGAGGTCGTCGACGGCGGCGGGATTGACCTGCCGCACGCCGTCGGTGAGCACGCGCACGTCTTCCCGGGTGAGGAGCCGCGCCGCGTTGCCGGTGATGATCGAGGACAGGTGGGTGATCAGCACCGAGACCCGGTCGATGACCGTCGCGCCGACCATCTCGGCGCTGTGCCGCATCTCGCTCGGCACCCACTTGCCGGCCAGCCCGAAGACGGGCTCGACCGTTGCGGTGCCGGGCAGCCCGTCGAGGAAGTCGCCGAGGGCGAGGACCTTGCCGGCCGGGGCGAGTCCGCGCCCGGCCTCGACCCCCGCGATCCGGATCACATACGTCGACGAGGGCAGTTCAACACTGTCCCGGGTGCGCACGGGGGGTACGACCACGCCCAGGTCCATCGCGATTTTGCGGCGCAGCGCGCGCACCCGCGCGAGCAGGTCATCCTGCGCGCCGGAGACCAGGTCCACGAGGTCGGGGGCGAGCAGGATCTCGAGGGCGTGCACCCGCATCGTCTCGATCAGGTCTTCAGGGGTGTCCGACCGGGGTGCCTGGCTCTCCAGGCTCACAGCGGCCTCACGCCCCGCCTGCTCGCGGGCCTCGCCCGCCTTGATCCGCTGGGAGAACACGATCAGGCCCACCCCGATCACGACGAAGGGGATGATCGGCATGCCCGGGATGAGGGACATCAGCAGCGCGGCGGCGCCGGCGATCATCAGGGCGTTGCGGGATTGGGTGAGCTGCGCGGATGCGGTGGCGCCGATGTCGGATTCCACGTTGGAACGCGTCACGATCATGCCGGTGGAGACCGCCATCAGCAAGGCCGGGATCTGGGTGACGAGGCCGTCGCCGATGGTGAGGAGCGAGTAGGTGCTCATGGCATCGGTGATCGACAGGCCGCGCTGCACCATGCCGATCGCGATACCGCCGACCAGGTTGATGATGATGATGATGATCCCGGCGATCGCGTCGCCCTTCACGAACTTGGACGCGCCGTCCATGGCGCCGTAGAAGTCGGCTTCGGCGGACACCTCGGCTCGGCGTTCCCGGGCCTGGATGTCGGTGATCAGGCCGGCGTTCAGGTCCGCGTCGATCGCCATCTGCTTGCCCGGCATGGCGTCCAGGGTGAAGCGCGCCCCGACCTCCGCCACCCGCTCAGCTCCCTTGGTGACGACGACGAACTGGATCACGACCAGGATCAGGAAGATCACGGCACCGATGATGATCGAGCCGCCGACCGCGACCTGGCCGAAGGAGGCGATGACCTGCCCGGCGTAGCCGTCGCCCAGGACGAGCCGGGTCGAGGCCACGTTCAGGCCCAGGCGGAACAGGGTGGCCACCAGCAGCAGAGAGGGGAACACGGAGAAATCGAGGGGTTTCTTGACGAACATGGTCGTCAGCAGCACCACCAGCCCGAGCAGGATGTTGATGATGATCAGCACGTCCAGGAGCACGGCCGGCACCGGAACGACCAGCAGAAGGATGATGCCGACGACGCCGATCGGGACGGCGAGCTTGGCGAACGTGCTTTTCATCGGAGGCCTCCTGAAGCCGGGGCAAGGTCGTTCATGGTGTGCACGCCGGTCGAGGCGCCGGAGCCGCGCGCCTTCAGGGCGAGCACGAAGGCGAGCACCCGGGCGACCGCGTTGTAAAGCTCGATCGGGATCTCCTGGCCGAGGTCGCAGGCGCTGTGCAGGGCGCGGGCGAGCGGGATGTCCCGCACGATCGGCACCCCGTCGGTTTCCGCCTGCTCGCGGATGCGGGCGGCGATCACGCCGGCCCCCTTGGCGACCACGCGGGGCGCGGACTTGCCCGGCTCGTATCTGAGCGCGACGGCGAAGTGGGTGGGATTGACGAGCACGACGTCGGCGGTCGCGACCGAGGCGATCATCCGATTGCGGCTCATCGCCAGCTGGCGCGATCGACGCTGGGACTTGACCTGCGGGTCACCCTCGGAACTCTTGTTCTCGTCGGTGACCTCCTTCTTGGTCATCCGGGTGCGTTTGCGGTTGCGCTTCATGACGACGAAGACGTCGGCCGCGGCGAGCACGAGGCCGGCGATGACGGCCGACTGCACCAGCGAGACCGCCCCGCCCGTCGCCGCGTCGATCAGGGCTGTCACCGGCAGACCGCCGGCGGTCATCAGAACGGGGGTGAGCCCCTGGATCACCAGGGTGAGCACCACGCCGACGGCGATGGTCTTGAGCAGGGCTTTGACCCCCTGCCACACGGCCTGACCGCCGAACGTGCGCCCGAGGCCGGTGACCAGGTTGAACTGCTCATACTTGCCGGCCACCCTTTTGAAGTGCACCCCGCCCTGTGCGACGGCCCCGCCCAACACGACGACGAAGACGGTCGCCAGCATCGGCGTGAGGATGCCCGCCATCGAGCCGAGCGATTCCCCGAGCATCTGCACGGCGAGGTCCGGGTCCGGGCGGGCGATGAGCATCCGGATGTTCAGCATCTGACCGGTTCCCGCCTGCGCGGCCAGTCCGACGGTCACCGGGGTCATCACCGCCGCCGCACCGATCCCGAGCCATGCAGTCAGGTCCTGGGACTTGGAGAGTTGACCCTTGGACCGGACCTCGCGCATCCGTTTCTCGGTCGCCTGTTCGGTCTTCTCACCGGAGTCGGACATCTATTTCACCCCCAGCATCGTGCTCACGGCGTCGCCGGTGAGCGAGGAGACGATCCGCGGAAGCGCGACGAAACCGGCCGCGCCGAGGGTGAGGGTGATCAGGATCTTGAGCGGGAAGCCGAGGGCGAAGGCGTTCAGGGCCGGGGCGACCCGGGTGAGCAGGCCGAGGCCGGCGTCGGCGAGGAACAGGACGACGATGAGCGGGCCGGCGATCTGAACGGCCGCGAGGACCATCTGGCCCACGGCGGCGGTGACGGCCTGCATCGGCACGGCGAGGTCGAGCCCTCCCCCGAGCGGGAGCGCGTCGAAGGTGCGGCTGAGGCCGCCGATGATGAGCTGGTACCCGCCCGACGCGAACAGGAGTGCGAGGGCCGTCATCTGGTAGAGCCGGGTGAACATGGCGCCGTTGACCATGGCCTGCGGGTCGAAGCCCTGGGCCAGCTGGAAGCCCCCGAACATGTCGATCAGGTTGCCCGCGGACTGCAGCGCCGAGAAAATCACGAGCACGAGGAAACCCAGCACTCCGCCGACCAGGAGCTCCAGCAGGAGCGCGACGATGAAACCGGCGGTGTCAGGCGAGACGTACCCGGGGGTGACCCGCGGGGAGACGGCCAGGGCGAGGCCGAGCGCCAGCATTCCCTTCACGCGCAGCGGAAACGCGTTATAGGAGAACGGCGGCGCTACGACTATGAAGGCCACCATTCGCACGCCCGCGAGGGTGACCGCTTCGATCCAGGCGAAGTCGAGGGTGAGATCCACGTCAGCCGCCGCCGATGAGTGAGGGGATCTTCTCGAAGAGAGCGTTGGTGAAGGCGACGATCTCGGAGATCATCCAGTGCCCGGAGATGAGCAGGGCCAGGCAGACCGCGATCGCCTTGGGCACGAAGGACAGCGTCACCTCCTGGATCTGGGTGATCGACTGGAGAAGGGAAATGGCGAACCCGACGACGAGGGCGGTGATCAGGATCGGGGCGGACAGCTTGCCGGCGATGATGATGGCCTGCATCCCGATGTCCAGGACGGCGTTGGTGTCCACTCAGCCACCCCGGTAACTGGTGATCAGGGTCGTGATGATGAGCCCCCAGCCGTCGACGAGCACGAAGAGCAGGATCTTGAACGGCAGCGAGATCATCACCGGCGGCAGCATCATCATGCCCATCGACATCAGCGCCGCGGACACGACCAGGTCGATCACGAGGAACGGGATGAAGATGACGAAACCGATGATGAACGCGGCGCGCAGCTCGGAGATCATGAAGGCGGGGATCAGGGTGAGCAACGACACCGCGTCCCGGCTCACAGGGTTGGCCTGGTCGGCGGCCCGAGTCATCAGGGCCAGGTCTTCCTCGCGGGTGTGCGCGAGCATGAACGTGCGCAGCGGCCCGGACCCGAGCGTGACGGCGTCGTCGAAGGACATCGCGCCGTTCAGGTAGGGCTGCAAGGCGTGGTCGTTGATGTCGGTGAGGATGGGCGCCATGATGAACAGCGACAGGAAGAGCGCCAGTCCGGCGAGAACCTGGTTGGGCGGGATCGACGGCAGAGCGAGCGCGTTGCGGGTCATGGCGAGCACGACGAAGATCTTTGTGAAGCTCGTCATCATCAGCAGCAGGGCCGGCGCGACCGACAACAGCGTGATGCCGATCAGGGTGACGATCGCCGAGGAGGGGGCGCCGTCCGGGCCGTTGATCTGCACGTTGAGTCCGCCGCCGCTCGGCGGGGCGGGCGTGGCCGGAGCGGTCGGGGTGACGGGGTCGATCGGTGCGGCGTGGCCCGCGGTCGTGACCAGCATGACGATGGCCGCGACGATCACGAGAACGAGGGCCGCCATCACCAGGTACCGGGCGATGTCCCGGCGCCGGCCTGTGCTGGTCACGGTTACCCAGGTCACCGGTTCTGCCGCAGCGCGGCGGCGGTATGCTGCCAGGTCGCCGGGGACAGGATCGAGCCGGCCAGGCGGCCGGGTGCCGGCCGGTCGCGGCGGGGACGAAGGATGAAGGGCGGGGCCAGCTCGGCGTCGCCTCGCCCGGCATCGGCGAGTTCGCGGGCGAAGTCGGCCGGGGCATCCGTCTGCTCGCCCGTATGGAGCACGCTCACGGACTGTTCGGTCACGCCGAGCACGAACCTGCGCCCCTCGATGTCGACGACCACCACGGATGCCTTCTGGCCGAGGCCCTGGCGTCCGACCACGGTCACGAGGTTGGCGCTGCGGCCGCCGCGCGCGGATTTGGTCAGCCGTCGCTGCAGCACCCAGAGCAGCCCGAGCACAGCGGCCAGGGACAGGGCGACCCGAAGGGCAACGACGACGGTGTCCATTTAGGTGAGGCTCTCGGCCACGTCGAGGATCTGGGTGATGCGCACGGCGTAGTCCTGGTCGACGACGACGATCTCCCCATGGGCGATCAGGCGGCCGTTGAGGAGGATGTCGGCGGGTGCCCCGGCGGAACGGTCGAGCTCGATGACGGCGCCCGGCTCGAGGGCGAGCACGTCCCGCACCGACATCCGGGTGCGGCCGATCTCGACCGTGAGCGCCATTTCGACGCTGTTGATGCGGCCGAGCTTGCCGACGACGGACTGGGATGCACGGCCGTTCTGCCCGGCCGGCCCGTTGTCGCGCAGGCGGATCGCGAACCAGCCGGTGACGGCCCCGTCGCCGGTGAGCTCGTAGACGACCGTGTTGGCGTCGGAGACGAGCGCGGTCGCGTCTTCGACCCTCGTGTCGCCGAGCACGCCGACGCCGAGCACGGCTGCCGCGTTTTCGAGGGCGGGACGGAGCACATCCTGGCGGGAGACGAGCGAGGACTCCTGGCCGCCGGCCGCGTCGAGTGAGGCCGGATCGGCCAGGACCACCGCGAGGTCGGCCGATGTCGCCCCGACGAAGGAGGCGACGACCGCGGCACCGAGCCGGCCCGCGAGGGCGGCGCCGGAGCAGGGCTCGGCTCGCAGCCGGCTCGGGGTCGGCAGGACACCGAGGAGGGCGTCAACGGCCGCCATGTGCAGGGTGGTGGAGGTAGGGCTCATGTTCATTCCTCGGTATCGATGACGATGCAGGCCAGGCGGGAACCGTTGGAACCGAGGGCCGCGCGGGCCAGCGGCAGACCGTCGACGACGACGTCGAGGGGACGGTGAGTGGAGTGCGGCACGGCCAGAAGATCGCCGACCGCGAGGCCGAGGATGACGCTCGGCAGCACCCGGATCGGGGCCAGCTGCAGCGAAACGTCCACCGGCACCCAGGCCAGTTGGGCCTGCAGAAGCTGCTCCGGGTCCTCTGAGGCACCGGCGGGGTTCGACTCGACGAGCTGCGGCAGTAGTGCGTCGGCGGGGATGGCCAGCGTCGCAACGGCGCTGCCCTCCCCGATCCGCATCGAGAACGTGGCCACGATCATCAGGTCGGCGGTGGCGGCCGCCTGGGCGAACTGGGAGTTGTACTGGATGGTGCCCACGGAGATCTGGTGCACGAGCAGGGACCCGAGCGAGTAGCGCAGATCCTCGAGCGCATCGTCCACGAGCCGGCGCACGATGGCCTGCTCGATCTGGGTGAACGCCCGCTCCGGGAGGGGCGCATTGCTGGTGCCGCCGAGCATGTGGCTGACCCAGGACAGGGCCGCCGAGGTAGGGAATTGGATGACGACCTTGGCCATAATGCCCTCGACCGAGCACAGCACCATGGCGGTCGTCGATGGGAGCGATGCCGCGTAATCGTCGTAGGTGCGCATGATGACGCCGTCGCACTTGACCTGGGACATGACGCGAACCTTCGCGGTCAGCTGGGTGCCCCACTGGCGGGCGAACGTCTCGAAGGCAAGCTCGAGCACGCGGGAGTGCTCGCGTGCGAGGGTCGTCGGCCGACGGAAGTCGTACACCTCGACCGGGCGCGTCGCAGAAGCGGGCACGCCAATTTTCACCTGTTCCTGGACCGTCACGTCGGTGACTATCGACCGGCGACGGCAATCAGTTAGCAGTGACCGCCACGGATGTTTCGGCCCCGGTCGTTGTCGTTCCGTTTGCCGGAACCCCGGTTTCGGTGGCCGTGCCGTCCAGGACCGAGGGGATGAGTGCACGGATGTCGTCGGGCTGGTTCGAGAGCAGCACGACGTCCACCCGCCGATTCTGGGCCATCGCTGCCAGGTCCCCCCCGTCGGCGACAGGCCGTGCCGACCCGAAGCCGACCGCGGAGATCCGTTCCTGGGCGACGCCGCCCGACTCGACCAGACGTCTGAGCACCGCAGTTGCGCGGGCGGAGGACAGCTCCCAGTCGGTCGGGTAGTTGAGGGTGACGCCGTGCCGATCGGCGTGCCCCTCGATCTTCACCTCGCGGGTGTTCGAGGCCAGGACCGGTGCGATCGCGTCGAGCACCTGTTCGGCTTGCGGGCTGAAGTTGGCAAGGTTGGGGGCGAAGAACGCCTCCGAGCCGACCAGGCCGATCGTGAGTCCCCGTGAGTCGATCGTGAACTGCACCAGCTGGCCGAGGCCCTTGGCGTCGACGGCATCCTGCAGTGCCTTCTGCGCCGCCGTGAGATCCGCGACCTCCGCCACGGCGAGATCCAGCTTCGTGAACCCGGTCACCTCGCCCTGGTTCGCCTTGTCCTTGGTGACGACGACCCCCTTGGCGGTGTCCACCTTGCCCACGTCGACGACACCGAATCCGGTCGCGAGGGAGTTCTTCAGCTGGAGGAATTTCGCCTGGTCGACGGTGGACATCGCGAAAAGCACGATGAACATGCACATCAGCACGGTGACCATGTCCATGTAGGACGCCATCCAGCGCTCGTCGACGTGTTCGACGTGCTCTTCTTCGAGGCCGCGGCTGCGACCGCGACCGCTACCGCGGCCATGCCCGCTCATGCGGCCTTGGGCAGAGGTTTGTCAGCCTTGCCGGCTTTGTCGGGCTTCCCGGATTTCGCGGACCTGGCCGTCTTGGCGGGGGTCGCCGGGACCATGGCCCGCAACCGCTCTCCGAGCAGCCGTGGCTGGCTCCCGGCCTGCACGGCGAGGGCGCCCTCCAGCAGCAGGGTCATCCGTTCGACCTCGATGTCGCTCAATCGCTTGAGCCGGTTACCGATCGGCAGCCAGAGGAAGTTGGCCGAGAGCAGCCCCCACAGGGTCGCCACGAACGCGGCCGCGATCATCGGGCCCAGGGTCGAGGGAGTGTCGAGGTTCTCGAGCACGTGGGTGAGTGAGATGACGGTGCCGATGATGCCGACGGTCGGGGCGTATCCGCCGAGGCTGGTGAAGAACTTGGACGCATTGCGGCTGGCCTTGGTGGCGGTCGCGAGTTCGTCTTCGAGCAGGATGCGCAGTTCATCGCCGTCAGTGCCGTCGGCGATGTTCTGCAGGGCGCCGCGCAGAAAGGGGTCATTGACGTTGTCGGCCTCCTGCTCAAGGGCCAGAAGTCCGGCACTGCGGGCCTTTTCCGCCAGGCCGACGACCTGGTCGATGACCTGTTGCGGCGGGGTGGTCTTGCCGATGAAGGCGCCGGGGATGGCCTTGAACGCGGAAATCGCGTCCCTGATCGTGCCGCCGGCGATGCCGACCGCAATCGTCGCCCCGAAGACGAGCACCATCGGCGCGGGCAGGAGAATCGAGGAGAGATGGCCGCCCTCGATCGTGATCATGGCGAACAGGGAGCCGAAGGCGAGGGCGATCCCGACCAGGGTTGCCGGATCCATCAGATTCTCCGGGGCCGGGAGGGAACGGTGCTGCCCGGTTCGATGACGTGCGCGATGGCATGCGGCCCGCCGACGATTTCCAGGGTCCTGGCCCCACTGCTGTACTGGGAGTCCTCGGTGAGGTACGCGAGAGAGATCACGTGCGCCCGGAAGCGGGCGATCTTCTCGATCACGTCCTCGAGGCTCTCCGTGACGATGAACTTGGCGCCGTCGACCATCACGAGCGTGGTGTCGGGGCTGGCATGGATGCGTTCGATCAGGTCGGGATTGATCGCGAACTGACTGTCATTCAGCCGAGTCACTACGATCATGGGAACCGTCCCTGCCAGTTGACGACCCGTGTGACCGTCACGCTGCACTGTCGGCCGCCCCGACCGCAGGGTTAGCTGTTTCGGCCGGGACGACGTTCACGGGGCCCCAGGACCCCGTCCCGGCCGCCGCGGGCTCCGACGTCGGGCAGCTGGCGAGCGAATTCGACGGAGATTTTGCCGGAATCGGGCCCGCACACCCCGAAAAGGGTACTTTTCAGGCAGAATCTCCGTCGAATTGGTTAGACGCCTAGCGCTTCAGGTTCGTCAGTTCCTGGAGTACCTCGTCGGACGTGGTGATGATGCGCGCGTTGGCTTGGAAGCCGCGCTGCGCGACGATGAGGTTGGTGAACTCCTGGGAGAGGTCCACGTTGGACATCTCGAGCGCTCCCCCGGTCAGCGAGCCGAGTCCGCCGGTGCCGGGGGCGCCCAGGGCCGCATTGCCGGAGTTGAAGGTGGACCGGTACTCCGAGGAGCCGGCCTTCTCGAGCCCGCCGGGGTTGGAGAAGGTCGCGAGGGCGATCCGGCCGATGGCTTCCTGGCCGCCGTTGCTGAACAAACCGACCAGGGTGCCGTCCTTGCCCAGGGTGAAGGACTTCAGCGTGCCGGCGGCTTTGCCGTTCTGGTCGTTGACGGCAACGGTGGAGAGGCCGGCGAATCCCTCGACGGCGGACAGGTCCACCGTGATGGCGCCGCTGCCGAACGTGATGTTGGTGGTCGCGGAGGTCTGCTTGCCATCGGCGAAGGTCAGAGCGGCGGATGTCGATGCGGTCGCGCCATCGAGTCCCGTGACCGTCCAGGCGCCCGGGCCGGTGGACGTGAATGTCAGGTCGAGGGAGCGGGCCGTGCCGGATCCGTCATAGACCTTCACGTCTCGGCTGAACACGGTGCCGGCAGCGGCGTCGGACGGGAGGTTGCCGCCGACGGATGCAGTCGTGGTTGCCGTGGCTGCCGAGACGGTCTGCAGCGGCAACGTGATGTTCCCCGTCGTTCCACCCTGGTTGATGACGCCGCCGACGGCGTTCCAACCCTGCACGATGGCGCCTGCCGGGGTGACGAGCCGCCCCTGGGCGTCGAAGTCGAAGGCTCCGGCGCGGCTGTACAGGGTTTCGCCGCCAAGCTGGGTGACGAAGAATCCGTCGCCGGAGATCATGATGTCGGTGGCCTTGCCGGTGGCCTGGGACGAGCCCTGCGCGAAGTTGGTGGAGATGCCGGCGACCTTGACTCCGAGTCCGACCTGCGCCGGGTTGGTGCCGCCGACCTCGGCCTGCGGGCCGCCGGCGCCCTGGCTGAGCTGCGACAGGGTGTCCTGGAACTGGGTCGCGGATGCCTTGAACGCCGTGGTGTTGACGTTGGCGATGTTGTTGCCGGTGACGTCGAGCATGGTCTGGTGCGATCGGAGGCCGGAGATACCGGAGTACAGGGAACGAAGCATGGGTGCTGCCTTTCAGGAGGAAAACGTCAGGAGAAGAGCGGGAGTCGGACGAAAACGGTGGAGTCGGTGGGGTGGGAACGAGCCGGTCAGATGGCGGGCGCCGCGACGGGTCCGGCGGTGACGCCGGAGATCGCGTCGAGGGCGACGCTCGTGCCGTTGATCGTGACCTGGGGCACGGTGCCGGTGTAGGACACGGCCGACGCGGTGCCGGTGGCGCTGGTGCCGTCGGCCTTCGTGTAGGTGACGTCCTGGCCGACGAGGGCAGCCGCCGCGACCCGCATCTGCAGGGAGAAGTTCTCGTCCGCGGTGGTGGACAGGGCAGAGAGCTTCTCCATCATGGCGAGCTGCGTGGTCTGGGAGATCATCTGGTTGGTGTCCATCGGCGAGCTGGGGTCCTGGTTGCGCAGTTGCGTCACGAGGAGCGCCATGAACGCCTCGGAGTCCAGGGCCTGCTTCGGCGTGCGGGTGGGGGTCGTGGTGTACATGCCGGTGGTGGCGGTGGTGGCGGCGACTGCGTCGATGGTCACGGGATCTCGTTTCTTCTTCTCTAGGCCAGTACGTCGATGGTGTGGGAGTTGCTGAACCGAACCGCGTGGAACACGGCCGGTTCGGCCGGTTCGCGGGCCTGAGCCGGACGGACGGGCGTCGCAGCGAACTGGCGGGCGGCCCCGTCGCCGGATGCCTGGTCGCGGTTCGAGAGGTCGAGCTGGGCATTCAGCCCGCCGCTCGCGAGGTCTCGGCGCAGGTCAGGCAGAATGGCGCGCAGCGCGTCGCGGGCGAGGTCGGTGGGAACGAAGAGTTCGACCCGGATGCCGTCGGCGCCCAGGTGGGCCCGCACGGTCACCGGGCCGAGGTTGTCGGGGCTGACCTGGATCGTCATCACGTGGTCGCCGGCCGCGGCGCCGGCGAGGGTGAACAGGGTGCGGGCGACCTGGGTCGTCAGTGGCACGACCGGCACGGATGCCGCGGGCACGTTGGACGGGACGGCCGACGCTGCCGCGGGCGTGCTCGGTGTCGTGGCGCTGCCCACGACGACGGGGAGTAGGGTCGCGGCGGAGTTCAGGTCCGGATCGAGGTTGCGGCGTGGCTCCGCCGCTGCGGGGGCGTCCGTCGCCGCGACCGCAGCGGCGACCGCAGCGAACGCGGACGCGTCGACCGCAGCAGATGTAGGCCCGGACGCGGGGGTGTTGGCTGTCGGGCCGGACGGTGCGGCGACCGAGGCAAGATCAGCCGCCGCGGGGGTGGAGGCGGGTGCGGGAGGAGCCGGTGCGGGAGGAGCCGGTGCGGGAGGAGCCGGTGCGGGAGGAGCGGGTGCGGGAGGAGCCGGTGCGGGAGGAGCGGCCGCGGCCGCCGGTGCGGCCGGGACCGGAAAGCCCGGTGCTGAGCCGCTGCCGTGAGCCGGGCCGGCGGCCGGCGTGGACTCCGCGGTCGGCGAATCGGCATCGGACGCCGCCGGAGGGAGTGGCGACGGCTCGGTCGGAGCGGTGCCGGTCGTTCCCCCCTCGGTCTCCCCCGCCGGCTGGACGGCCGACTGGACGGCCGTCGAAGGCGCGAGCGGCACAGGCACCGGCACAGGCACCGGCACAGGCACCGGCGCGGGCAGAGGTGTGGGCACCGGTACGGCCATGCCGATGGGTATGGCCGGCTGAGCAGCAGTCGGATCCGAGTCCGCTGACGTGGAGTCCGCGGCATCCGTTGCCTGATGGGGCGTGGAGGGCAATTGATCCCCGGACGTTGCCAGCGCGCTGGCCGGTGCGGACGCAGCGGCCAGGGTGCCCTCAAAAACGGATGCGAAGGCGCCCGCACCCTGCCCCACGCGCACATCCGGGACGCCACGAGGCGTGGTGGCCGGTGTGAGTGCTGACAGAAGACGCCCGACGGCGCCACTCATCAGGACCTGCCGTTCATCAGGGAGGCCAGGGCCGCGCCGACGAGGTCGGTGGTGCCGGCAGCCGAGGCTGGGGCCGCCGGCGCATCCGGGATGACCCGCCGGATGGTGTCGATGTCCGAGTCGTCCATGTAGGCCTCGACGAGGCAGACGGTGCGCCCCTCGTAAGGCGCGTGAATGACCTTGTGGTTTCCGGCGTAGATCAGGATGTGCTCACCGCCGCCGGTGACGATGAGGTCGCCCGGCTTGGCCTGGGCGAGGGAACCGACCTCGGTGCCGATCTTCATCTGCCCGGACACGAGGCGCGGGACGGTTATGCCCATGTCGGCATATACCGTCTGCACGAGTCCGGAGCAGTCCATCCCGCTCCCGTCCTCCCCACCGAAGACGTAGGGCACCCCGAGGTACTTCTCTGCGGCGGCGACGATGTCGGTGCCGGTGGCGCTTCCCGTTGCCGGTGTCGCTCTGGCGGAGCCCGTCGCGGACGTGCCGGTCGCGGAGGCGAGCGCGCTGGCGAACGTCGACGCGCCGGCCGAAGCGGCGGTCGCCGCCGCAGCCTTGGTGCCTTGCACGGTGTTGAACTGTTCGAGGGCGGCCTGGATCTGGCCGATCCGGCTGAGGGCGTCGACCATGCTCATGAGCGGCCCCCACGCCGGGCCCGGTGCCAGCCGCTGGACGCGATCTCGTCGAGGACCGTTTGCTCGGCGTGGAGTTCCTCGGCCCGGGCGATGACCGCATGCCGGTCGGAGAGCTTCTCGAGGCCGACGGATTCGGCGCGCCTGGCGTCGAAGACGTGCTGCGCCTCGCCGACCGCGAACTGGTAGTTGCGGCCGTGGGTCTCCATCTCAGCCAGCATGCTGCGGGCCGAGGCCCGTGCAGCGGCGATCGCGGACAGCGTTTCGGCCCCGCTGGCCAGGCTGGGGAGGCCGGCCAGGGCGGTCCGGGCCTGGTCCCGCCGGGCCAGGTTCGCCTGGGACAGGGCATTGGCCGCGGCGAGGTCGGCGGCGGCCTGGTCCTGTTGCAGGTGCCGCAGGCGCAACAATCCGGCCAGAGCGAAGGCGCGTGCCATCAGTGGACCCCCAGGATTCGGTTGATTGTGTCGAGCTGGGCCCAGGCTTCGGATGCCGGGGTCTGGTCGTCCATCCGCTGCTGCAGGAAGGCGTTGATCGCGCCCTCGTTGGCGACGGCAGCGTCGACGAGCGGATTCGTGCCCTGCCGGTAGGCACCCACGTCCAGCAGGTCCTGCGCGTTGCGCCGGGCGGCGAGCACCGTGCGCAGCGTGCCCGCGATCTGGTTCTGGTGCGGGTCGTTGACCCGGGAGGCGACCCGGGAGATCGAGGCGAGGGCGTCGATGGAGGGGAAGTGGCCGAGAACGGCGAGTTTGCGGTCGAGCACGACGTGGCCGTCCAGAATGGACCGTGCGGCATCCGCGATCGGTTCGTTGTGGTCGTCCCCGTCGACGAGGACGGTGTAGACGCCCGTGATTGAACCGGCTTCGTCGGTGCCGGCCCGTTCGAGCAGCCGCGCCAGCAGGGAGAAGGTCGACGGCGGGTACCCGCGGGTGGCCGGCGGTTCGCCGACGGAGAGGCCGATTTCGCGCTGGGCCATGGCCACGCGGGTGAGCGAGTCCATCATCAGCATCACGTCGGCACCCGTGTCGCGGAAGGATTCCGCGATGCGGGTGGCGACGAAGGCGGCGCGCAGCCGCATCATGGCCGGCTCGTCCGACGTGGAGACCACCACGATGGACCGTGCGAGGCCCTCCGGACCGAGGTCGTCCTCGAGGAACTCGCGCACTTCCCGGCCGCGCTCCCCCACCAGGGCGATCACGGAGACTTCGGCGTCGGTGCCACGGGCGATCATGGAGAGGAGCGAGGACTTGCCCACTCCCGACCCGGCGAACAGGCCCATCCGCTGGCCTTTGCCGACGGTCGTCAGCGTGTCGAGCACGCGCACACCGAGCTGCAGCGGGGTCGTGATGCGCGAGCGCTGCATCGCGGAGGGGCTGTCGTGGTCGATCGAGACGAAGGAATCAACGGCGAGCGGACCCTTGCCGTCGATCGGGCGGCCGAGCCCGTCGATGACGCGGCCGAAGAGCCCGGTGCCGGTGGGCACGAGGTGCGGCGTTCCGTCGGAACGGACCGGGGCCCCGATGCGGATCCCGGTCATCCGGCCCAGGGGCATGCACCGGATGCCGTCCCGAGTCGTGGCCACCACTTCGGCGTCCACCTCGCGGAGTTCGCCGATCGTGACGAGGTCGCCGATCGCCGAGTTCAAGCCGCGAACTTCGAGCCCGAGGCCGACGATCGAGGAGACGACGCCGACCCGTTGAGGGCGAGCCAGACGGATGGCGGTGGCCAGGCTCATGCTGTCTCACCCTGCAGCGCGGCCTTCGCCCGCTCGAGGGCGGTGCTGATGCGGGCGTCGAGGAAACCGTCCGCGAATTCGGTGATCGCGTCGCCGCGAACCAGGCTCGGGTCCGCCGTGAAACGGACGCCGGCCCGCTCCCGGGTGGCCCGGTCGATCACGTCGAGGTCCTCGGGGTTCATCCGCACCGTGTGGGGGGTGTCGTCGGCCGCGTGGTCGAGGGCCCGGCCGAGAGCGAACCGGGAGGAATTGCCGGCGTCGCTGAGCTCGTGCCCGAGAATCGCCTCGGCCAGTTCGAGTGCTGTCGCGACCAGGGTGGCTTCGGCCTCCCGCAACACGGGTACCGTGCGCTCGTCGAGCGCCGCGGCGGCGGCTCCGAGCAGGACGATGGCGCGGTCGATCTCGGCCTGCCCTCTCAACACGACGGCGGCGTGTTCGGCGTCGAGCCGGGCCATCCGGGCGTCGACCGCCTGGGCGGCGGCGCGCAGTCCCTCGGCGTAGCCGGCGGCGTGGCCGCGGGCGCGGGACTGTTCGTCGACCCGGTCACGGTTCACGTCGCGCAGATTCGGGAACGACACCGTCGAGAATCGCGCCTCAGACGACCGCGCCTCAGACGACATAGTCGTCCTCGTCCGCCCGTTTGACGGTGATGGTCCCCTGGGCCTCGAGGTCGCGGATCGCGCGCACGATCGTGGCGCGGGCCTCCTCGACCTGGGACACCCGCACGGGCGCCATGGCCTTGACCTCGTCGTCGAGGATCTCCCGGTTGCGCTCGGAGAGGTTGGTGCGGATGATCTCGACCACCCCGTCGGTAGAGCCCTTCATCGCAATGGCGAGGATCGCGGCATCGATCCCGCGCAGGACCTGCTGCACGTCGCGGTTCTCCAGTTTGATGATGTCGCCGAAGGTGAGCATCCGTGAGCGCACCTCTTCGGCGAGCACCGGGTCGCTGGCGTCGAGCGCCTCGAGCAGCGCCCGCTCGGTCGCCACGTCAGAACGGTTGATGATCTCGACGAGAGGCTCAATACCACCGACGACCTGCACCGCGTCGCGGGTCGTCGAGACGGTCCCGACCCGGGCCTTGAGGGTTTCCGTGACGACTCGGATCCCTTCGGGCGTAGCCGTGCCCATTCCGGCGATGCACTGCGCGACCTGGGTGCGGATCGGGCTGTCCAGCCCGCCGAGCACCGCAGAGGCGTGCTCGGGTCGCAGGTGCGCGAGCACCAGTGCGATCGTCTGCGGCAGTTCCCCGTCGAGCAGGGTGAGTACCTGGATCGGTTCGGCCGTGTCGAGAAATTCGAACGCCTTGCCGGCCATCGAGGACGCCACCTTGCTCATGACGCCGGCGGCCTTATCGGCGCCGAAGGAGGCCTCGAGCAGGCCGACCGCGTAGGCGTGACCGCCGCGTGAGTTGCGCGTGCCCTTCTGGGTCAGGTCGTGGAATTCCAGGACGGCCGTTTCGGTGACGTCGGGGTCGACCCGGCGCATCTGCACGATCTCGGCGGTGATATCCGCGGCTTCACTCTCGGTGAATTGCTTCATCACCTCCGTCGCGTGCTGGCGCTCCATGCTCATCAGCAGCACGGCGACCTTCTGGGTTCCGGTCAGCACCGTGGACGCGTCGATCATACGGGCTGCCGATCATCCATCAGGCTGCGCAGGTATTCGGCCGTCTTTCCCGGGTCGCGCTGGGCAAGGGCGTCGATCTCCACGCGCATGCGATCGGCGTCGGGAAGGCCGGCGAACGCGACCGTGGGAGTCGGGTCGATGTAGAGCGGAGTGGCTGCCGCCGGCATCGGAAACGGGACCACCGGGGCGGTCAGGACAGGCCGTGCCTCGATCATCTCGTCAAGCTCGATGGCTTCCCGGCTCTGGCGGCGTGAGCGGCGCGCATACAGCAAGAGGCCGAGCATGAACGTGAGCACGGTGCCCACGGTGATGATGGCGACCCGCAGGATGCCGGCAAACCGGTCGGCCGCGGCAGAGGCGTCCGCGGCGGCGAGGGCTGTCGCTGCGTCGGCGGCCCCGGCACCGTTGAAGCTGACAACCTGCACCGTGACCGCGTCCCCGCGTTTCGTGTCGATGCCGGCGGCGGAGGAGACCAGGGAGGTGACGTCGGAAATGTTGAGCTTGGCGGCGGCATCCTTATTGAGGGCCACGGACACGGTCTGCCGGTTCATGGACCCGGCCGGGATCGTCCGGGTCTCGGTGACCTTGTTCACGGCATTGTTCTTGGTGGTGTCGGAGGAGGTGAACGTGCCGTCCTTGCCGGCGCCGGCGGGCACCGCGATGTTGTCGGGGCCGAGGACGCCCGCGGCCGAACCGGCGGCGCCGCCCGTTCCGCTGTACGTCTCGGTTTTTACGGCTTCGTTGAGCGAGGGGGCGTTCGTGGGCGTGGTGAACGATTCCTCGACCCGCTGGGCGGACTGGGCGCTCATGTCGGCGGCGACAACGACGGTGGCGTTGCCGGGGCCGACGACACGGTCGAGCATCGCCTGTACGGCACCGCGGACGCGCTGTTCGTAATCGCTCGCCTGCTGGTCGGCGCCGCCGGTGGTGCCGGTGCCGACCGCGGAGAGCACGATGCCCTTCGCGTCGATCACGGCGACATCGGCGGGCTTCATTCCCTCAATCGATGCGCTGGTGAGATGGACGATGGCCTGAACCTGGTCGGAGCTGAGGTTCACGCCATTCTCGGTTGCCACGAAGACGGATGCCGTCGGGTCGCTTTTCTCCGAGACGAAGACGCTGTCCTTGGGGATGGCCAGCCGCACGGACGCGGTCTTGACGCCCTTCATGGCGCCGATCGTGTTGGCCAGTTCTCCTTCGATCGCCCTCTTGTACGTGACCGACTGCTGAAACTCGGAGGACGTGACGCCCATCTTGTCGAGGAGGGCGTAGCCGCCCGTGCTCGAGGTGGGCAGACCTGCCGCGGCGGCCTTGAGGCGTTCGTCGTAGACGCTCGCCTCGGGAACGAGGATCGTGGCCCCGCCGTCGCTCAGTTGGTAGTCGATGCTGTCGGTGCGCAATTGGTCGACGATCGAACTCGCGTCGGCGCCGCTCAGCCCCGAGAAAAGGGGTGTGTAGGCCGGCTTCGACGCCCACATCGTGAGCGCCGAGATGCCGAGAACGAGAACAGCGATGCCGATGATGGCGACCGTGCGCTGGGCGACGCTGAAGCTCTGGATGCCGCGGCCCAGGCTCTGCAGGGCATTGGTGACTGGGCGGGGCATCAGGCCTGCATCCTCATGATCTCGTTGAACGCGTCAATGCCCTTGTTGCGCACGGCAGCCACGAGCTCGAGCGTGACCTGGGCGCGGGTGGCAGCGATGGTGGCGGAGTGGATGTCGTTCAGGTTGCCGGTGACCGCCTGCACCGCGAGGGTGTTAGAGGTGGACTGCAGGGCCTGGAGGTTGTCGACCGCCCCGGCGAGTGCGGTGCCGAAGCCGGAGCCGTCCGTCGCCTGCGTGTTCCCTGTGTTCTGAATGCCGGACAGGTAGCCGGTGCCGGCCACGGCCTGCACGGAGGGGATCGATCCGATGGTCATCAGCCGCGTCCGATCTGCAGTGCTGCTTCGTAGGTGGTCTTGGCGCGGTCGACGACGGCCGCGTTGGCCTGGTAGCCGCGCTGGGCCATGATCAGCTCGCCCATCTGCTCGCCGAGGTCGATGTCGGGGTGGCGCACGTAACCGGTCGCATCCGCGAGCGGGTTGCTGGGCTCGTAGGTGAGGATGCCGGTCTCGGAACCGAGAGCCGTGCCGGAGACGTAGGCACCGGTCGTGCCCTGCCCCTCCTGGGCGACGATGTAGCGGGCCTGGAAGGCCTTGCCGCTGGTGGGGGTGACGGTGTTGATGTTGGCGATGTTGTCGGCGACCGCGTCGAGCCATTTGCGGTGCAGGGTGAGGCCGGTACCGGCGATGCCGATCGCGTCGATGCTCATTACTGGCCGCCCCTCAGTTGGTGCGCATCGCGGAGCGGATGGCCGTGAACGGTCCGTTGACGGCCTGAGCCGCGAACTGGTAGCGCAGCACGGTCTCGGTGTTGGAGAGGGTCTCGGTGTCGAGGTTCACGTTGTTGCCGTCGAGCCGGGTGGGCTCGAGGGAGCTGGCCGTGGTGGCGGCGGTGTGGCCGTCGCCGGCCGCGACCGACTTCGCCAGGGCGCTCTCGAAGGCGACGCGCTTGGCGTGGTAGCCCGGGGTGTTGACGTTGGCGATGTTATTCGCGATGGTGCGCTGACGGAGGGCCAGCCCGTCCAGTGCGCTGGTCAACGCGGTGGCGGTCACGGATTCAAGCACGGTTACCCGATTCGTCGTCAGTGAAGACATGACGGCCGATCCGTGGCCTGTGGGTGAGCTATCCCTGCTCGTGCCTAGCTATCGGCCGGCGACGAGCACTCGTAAGCAGGAATCTGAACTCGACTCGTAAGGGGGGGGGTCTCGCCGTCGCCTTCGCCAACGTGCGGGCTCGAATCGGCGGGACTATTTCGCTTTGGCCGTGGCCCGGTGTTGCTGGGCGGGGACCCAGACTCGTGCTGAGTCGTAGCAGACCGGTGCCATGACCTCGGGTTTGCCACGGACCATGCGGATGAGCCACCCGGAGGTCTCGATGCTGTGGTGGTGCAGCCAGCACAAGAGAACTCCGTTGTCGATATTCGTCGGGCCGTGCTGTAGCCACGGGATCACATGGTGTACCTCGGCCCAGGCCGCGCTGACCGGGCAGCCCGGGATGATGCAGCCGCCGTCACGGGCGGCGATCGCCCGGCGTTGGGCCCGGTTGAAGAATCGTTGCCTGACGCCCAGGTGGAGGACCTCGCCATGCTCACCGAACGCGATCTTGCGGTACCCGCCCGCGCAGATCAGCCGGTTCACGGTGCGCATCGAGATCGGGGCCTCGACCCCGTCGATCCAACCGACGCCGTGCCCGTCGGCGAGGTCGACGGCGTTCACGTGCACCATCACGGTCGGGGCCGCGCCGCCCATGGACGGGGTGCCCGGGTCGCGGGACGCTGCCTCGAAGATGCCGCGGAGGATGTCTGCGCGCTTCTCGCCGCCGTTGCGGTCGTCGCCGAGAGCGGCGGCCTCTGCCCCGGGGATGAACGCCCCCGAGTCCATCCGTGCCTGCTCCTCCTCCGTGGGGAACGCCGGAGCGGCGTGCGCGGACAGGTACGTGTCGAAAATGCCGTTCATGATGCCGCGCAGCTCCGCCGTGACCGCGCCCCGCAAGGGGTAAAGGCCGTCCCGGAGGACGCCGAAACCGACGGTGCTGCGCGGTTCGGCGACGTCTTCGTTCGGGGCTGTGCCGTCGGGGTCCAGCCGCGCCTGCCACTGCACGGCCATGCCCCGGATCAGGTCTGCGGAGAACGCGAACCCCTCCCCGGGCAACCCCTGGGTCTCTTCGGTGATCGCGCCGGTCGCCGCTGCAACCAGAGCCCGTTCGGCGGTGAGGACGTCGTCGGGCGCGACGCTCGGGCTGACCTTGTCGAGGGTCGTGACGATGGCCTCCGCCGCGTCGACGCCGAGGTCGCCGCGGGTCAGTCCCCCGGCGACCGCCGGATAGTAGGGCGGTAGCATGCCGGCGCCGGCCCGGCGTTGGCTGACGTTTCGGCCGAGGCGAACCCGGCGGTTCGTTTCCCGGGCCGACACCCGGGTCAGTCGGGTTATCAGGTCGACGTCGTTGCGCGCCCCCTGCTTCCAGGCGAGGGAGTCGTGGCCGAGGATGTTCCGCGAGCGGTCCGCGACATCCGTCGCCGTCGACACCCGCGCCGCGTCAACCCGGCGACCGAGCTGCTCGACTTCGGCGAGGACAGCCAGGGCGTCCGTGTCGCCCAGCAGAGAGAAGGAGATCGAATCCAGCGCGGCGGCCACGGCCAAGCGAGCCTGCCGTACAAGCTGCGCGGGCGAATCTGCCGCCTCGGCCGAGGCGACTGGTGACTGCGGTGCGGATGCTCCTGCCATGCGACGATTTTAGCAAAATATGAACGCATTATCGAGAGTTATTCACATATTTGTGCCTGATTCTAGAAAGTAGTGACGAATGATGCCGATGTTACTGATGGGACCGACTCCATCGGGGTCGCCGGTCGTCTGCCCTGCTCGCGCATTGCACTGACACTCGCCCATCCGCGCCGAATCCGCCGTCGACCTCGCCGAGCCGTGAGCAACTGGGCGGATGCCTAGCCGGCGACGTCGAGGTAGACGGACTGGTCGGTACGCTGGGCCGAGAGGATCGTGCGGACGGCGGCGAGGTGCATGCCGGCCGAACGGCGGGCATCCTCGATCTCGCGGATGAGTTCGAGCTGGCCGGCGATGAGACGCCTCGCGCGTTTCTCGAGGTCGGCCGGCAGCTGGCCGAGGTGTTCGGGGGCGCGCCACTGCACCCCGGTGGAGAGGCGCTCCCCCTCCACGGCGAGCACGGCGTCACGTGCCCCGGAGCCCAGGCTCGTTTCGAGCTGGTCGAGCACGTGCAGCCATTCCTCGCGGGCTCCCGCCGGCCTAGGCAATGCCGTACTCCCCGCCGAATTGTGCCGACGTGGTCTGCGCGGGAAGCTGGTCGGCGGCTTCATGCCAGGTCTGGCGCAGCGGATCGAGCAGGGCGATGCTCTCCCTTGTACGGTCGACATCCCGATGGATGTTGGCGCTCATCAGCGCGTTCGACACGTAGGTGTAGATCGCGAAGAGTCCTTCGCCGCCCTCCCACGCGTCCACCTTGAGCGACGACATCAGCTCGGAGACGATCGCCTGGGCGTGCTGCAGGTTGTCGGATGCGATCTGCCAGTTCTCGACCACCTGCGCGGCCTCAGCGCGGTTCAGGTCGAGCAGCAGGCGGTCGTACAGCATCGTCAGCAGGCGCACCGGGGTGGCCGAGAGGATCGCGTCGCGGTTGAATTGTGCGCGTCGGGCTGCCGCCCCGCCCATCATGCTCATAACAGCCATCATCATCCTGTGGTCGAGGTCGTGGTCGGGAGTTGCGCGGTCAGCCAGGTCGATTGCGCCTTCAGCTTGCTGAGCTGGGTCTCCAGCGCGGTGTAGGTGCTCTGCAGGGTCGCCCGGCGGGTGGCCAGGCTGATGTCCCAGGCATCGATCCGGTTGCCGAGGTCTTTGACCGTGGACTGCTGGCCGGTGATCTGGGACGTGATCTGCCCGGTGTACTTGTCGGATGCCGCGGTGGCCACGGCGGCGACCCGGGCGGCGATCTCCTGCACGGCAGCTTTGACGGTGGTCGGGTCCTTGGCCAGTACGGTGGCGAACTTGGCCGCGTCGAACTCCATCGTGCCGGACTTCGTAATGCTGATGCCGTACTCGGACGGGGAGTGCCCGTTGACCGGAGCCGACGCGGCCGTGAGGATCTTCTGGTTGACGTCCCGCACACTGCTCTTGCCGGTGAAGACGCCGGGCGACATCACAGCGGCACCCGCGGCGTTGGTGCTGTTGACGACCACGGACTTCGTCGAGATCAGGGCGAAGATGCCGTTGACGGAACTGACCAGCCCCGAAGCCAGGGAGCCGATTTGGGCGTCGTCGCGGGCGACCTTGATCGTCACCGGGTCGACCGAGATGGCGGATACGGTCACCGCAACGCCGGGGAGCAGGTTGGAGAACGTGTTGGTCGCTGAGGTGATGGTCTGCGCGGCGCCGGTGCCGGCCCAGAGGGTGACGCTCGCATCCTTGGCTGTGCGAATGACCGCGGAACCGGGGGCGGCGAGAAGATCGTTGGCCGGGGCCACATCGGCTTTGGCTCCCTGGTGCACCTCGAAGGATTTTGCGGCACCGGTGGCCGTCCCGGTGAACTGCAGGCGGTACTGCGGGGCCCCGAGAGCATCAACACCGGATGCGACCCTGGTCGCTGTCACCCCGGTGTTGGCAGCGTTGATGGCGGTGACGACGTCGTCAAGCGAGGTCGACGCTGCGGTGATTTCGGTGCTCACCCCGCCCGACACGATTGTGAGCACGGGCGGCGTGGCAGGCCAGACGGTCAGGGCGGCGGAGACTTCGACCTGGCTGGAGGCGAGGGCGCCGACGACGACGTCGAGTTGGCCGGCGCTGGCTCCGGCCGAGACGGATGTCGTGATGGTCGGCGAGCTACTGGTCGAGGAGTAGAGGTCGAGGGCGGCGGGCTTCGCGGCGTTCGCGGCGAGGGTTCCGAGGGCCGCTACCTGGCTGTTGAGTCCCTGGAGCGCTGAGATGAAGGTCTGGGAGGTGGCGACCTTTGCCTTCAGCAGCGCCTGCGGTGCGGCTTCGACCTTCATCAGGGAGTTGATGAGAGAGGTAGTGTCGAGCCCACTGACGAGGCCGTCAATTGCGTTCGTCATCGCATCTCCGTTCCGGCTGTGATCGTGACGATTATTGAGCGAGTGAAACAGTGAATGGCTGGTGGCGGCCGAGGGATGAGGTCCAGTTCATCTCTCGGTCACCACCAGCCATAGTTCACCGTGCGGTTTCCCGAAAGGTTCTGCTACTCCGGGTTAGCGGAGAAGCGAGAGCACGCCCTGGTTGGACTGGTTCGCCTGCGCGAGCATGGCGGTACCGGCCTGGGTCAGGATGCTGGAACGGGTGTACTTGACCATTTCGGCGGCCATGTCGGTGTCGCGGATTCGCGAACCGGCAGCGGTCAGGTTCTCCGTCGAGACGGCGAGCGTCTTGACGACGGACTCGAACCGGTTCTGGACGGCGCCGAGGTTGGCGCGAGCGGTGGATACGTAGTTGAGCTGTGTGTCAATGGTCGCGATTGCGGCCTTGGCACCCGCGGCGGTCGAGAAGTCAAGTCCTGCTGCAGCCGGTGCGTTCGTCGCGCCGCCGTTGGCCAGACCTACAGCCGCCGAATCTGCTACAGCGGTGGACACTGTTCCACCATTCAGAGCGGTGACCACAAGTCCAGTTCCCGCGCCGTTTGTGTCTTTCGTGACGCTGACGCTGAAGTTGGCCGAGAACGCCGCATCCCGACCGAGGGCTGATGCGTAATCGTCGACACTCGCGAAGGATGTCTGAGCGGCACCTGTTGCGTCCGTCAGCGCCAGCGTGGTGACGGACGTCACAACTCCACCCGCAGTAGTGCTCTTGAACTTGGCTGCAGAACCGTCCAGAGCGCTGAAGCTCGAGATCGCGAAAGCCGAGCCCGACGATCCGGACGAAGTCGTGAGCGCGGACGCAACCTTTGAGACGTCGACCTTGGACAGGTCAACGACGATCTGGCTGCTGTTGCCTGCATTCGCTCCGATCTGAAAGCTCAAGGAGCCCTTTTTGCCATCCAGGAGCTGAGTACCGTTGAAGTTGGTCGAACCCGCGATCCTCGTCAGTTCCGAAGTAAGCGCAGTCACCTCGGTCTTGATCGCGGTGCGTGAGTCGGTGTTGTTCGAGTCGTTACCGGCCTGAACGGCGAGGTCACGAACGCGCTGCAGAATGGACTGCACCTCGCTCAAGGAACCTTCAGCGGTCTGGACAACCGAGATGCCGTCCTGGGCGTTGCGGCTGGCGACCGTGAGGCCACCGACCTGCGACTTGAGGCCCTCCGAGATGGTGAGGCCTGCCGCGTCATCCGAAGCACGGTTGATGCGGAGGCCGCTGGACAGCTTCTCCAGCGACTTGGACATGTCGTTCTGTGTTGCGGCGAGGTTGCGGTACGTGTTGTTTGCCGCGAGGTTGGTGTTGACCTGCATACCCATGATGAAATCCTCCGTGATTGGGTGGTGTTAGCCAGGCCATCCATGGCCTGACACCTTGAGCTATCGGCCCCGCTAAGTAGCGCGTTAGCCGTTGACCGAAAAAACTTCGCGCGGCGCTAAATCCGGAGAATCGCCGGTATCCGCCGCATAGGCCGTGCCCGACGCCGTCGCCAGGCCGAGCATCGCCTGGTCCGCGAGGCGGGCCAGGTAAGCGCTGCGACGGGCCGGCGCGATGCGGGACTCCGGCACGTACTCGACCTCGGCGTCGTCCGAGTAGTGCGTGCCCAGGCCGTCGCGGAGCAGACGGATGGCTTCGGCCCGCTGCTGCGAGACGGCGGAGTGCGTGATGCCGAGATCGGCCGCGATCTCCTTCACGGAGCGGTCGTCGAAGTAGACCTGCTGGATGATGTCGCGCATCTTGTCCGGCAGTACGTCGATGGCCGCGCGCAAATAGGAGAGGCGCTCGGCCGACAGTAGGGAATCCTCCGGCAGCTCGGTGCCCGACACCAGGAACTCGGCGGTGGCGTCGTCGAGCGTGGACACGGTGCGCTCGGAGTCGGACAGGCCGGCCAGGGCGGTCTCCCGGTCGACGCCGAGCGCCGCGGCCACCTCGTCGACGGATGCCGCGCGGCCGAGAGCCGCAGCCAGCGTCTCTTGAACGGCGCGGGTCTCCTTAATGCGGCGGCGCGCCATCCGGGTGGCCCAGTCGTTGGAGCGCATCTCGTCAGCGAAGGAGCCGATGATGCGGCGACGGGCGAAAGCTCCGAACGGCACCCCGAGGTCGGGATCGAAGGCGTCGGCGGAGGTGATCAGGGCGAGGGCTCCGGCCGAGGCCAGGTCGTCGCGCGAGAGGTGGCGGGCCTTGGCCCAGACCTCGGAGACGAGGTAGCCGACCAGGGGGAGATTGTCGATCACCAGCTTGTTGCGTTCTGCCCGATTCACAGTGAATCTCCCTGAGTGCTTGCTTCGGATGAGGAGCTAATCGACTGGCTGGGCCAGCTGATTCGCTTTTGCCGGGTGAGCACGAGGACTAGTGAAGGAATCAGGGTTTCGGGGCCCCCAGAAAAAACATTTTCTTTGTTTTAAAACGTAGGCGAGCGCTTTCCCGGCCAACCACCGGCAGCACCCCCCACAACGGGGGAAAATACCCCCACAACGGGGCAGATCACCCCTCAACGGGGTGGGGTCGCAGAGAACGGATGCTCACTGTGTCCTCTCTTTAGTGGACACCGCACCGGCTGACTGGCAGTCTGAATCGAAGGTCTCGGCTTACCGTGCGAGCGGCCCTGCCGATAGTGACCAATAGAGGCACTGGACATGCGACCCAGCGTGAGCCGAGCCTGAATCGACATCGAAAGGCAGTTGGAGGAGACGTGGGGGCCAATGAACTTTCAGCGTTGCTGTGGCGCGAGCGGGAACTTCTCGAGCTGCTCGTCTTCAAGCTCGACGAGGAGCAACTCCTCCTGACCAACGGCCGGACCCGCTGGCTGCAACAGGGCACCCGTGAGGTCGAGCAGGTGCTGGGACACGTGCGCGATGCCGGCCTGGCCCGATCGGTCGAGGTGGCCGCAGTCGCCCTCGAGTGGGGCACCGCCGAAGATGCCACTCTGCGCGAACTCGTCGTTCACGCACCCGCCGGCCCCTGGAGCGAGATCATGGCCGCGCACCTCAAGGCCATGGGCGACCTCACGACCCAGATCAAGGAACTGCGCGACGCGAACGAAGTGTTGCTGCGCGCCGCCGCCCGCTCGAGCCAGGAAACGCTCGCCGACGTGCGCACCGCGACCCGCACCTACGACGCCCGCGGCACGGCTGACGCCAGCGCCGCCGGCTCCCGACTGTTCGACCAGATTTTGTGAGGATGCCGCGATGAGCACGTTCGGAGGACTCAACACCGCGTACACCGGCCTGATCGCCGCCCGACAAGGGCTCGAGGTCGTGGGGCAGAACATCGCCAACGCCAACACAGAGGGCTACACCCGCCAGCGCATCTCGACCTCTGCCGTTGACGCGGCCACCCGGGTCGGCCTGATGAGCGCCGGCCTGCAGGCCGGCCAGGGCGTCAGCGTCGACGGCATCGCCCGCCTTGGCAGCGCCCAGCTGGATGCCCAGGTGCGGTCATCCGCCGCGGCTGCCGGTTACTCAGCGGTGCGCTCCAACGCTCTGAGCGCCGTCGAAGCTTCGATGCACGAACCGGGTGAGAACGGGCTGTCCGCCCAGTTGCAGGAGTTCTGGGCCGGCTGGCAGGACGTGTCGAACGCCGGCGGAAGCACCGCCCCCGCCGGCGTCCTACTCAGCCAGGCCGCAGCGCTCACCACGCAGATCGCACAGGGCTACCAGGCCGTAGCCACCGAGTGGTCGAGCGTGCGCGGCAGTGTCGACGGCATGGTCGCCGAGATCAACGGGGCGGCAAGCCAGGTGGCCGCGCTCAACGGCCAGATCCGTTCGGAGCTGGCCGGCGGCGGAAGCGCCAATGAGCTCCTCGACCGGCGCAGCCAGCTCACCACGACCCTCGCCGCCCTCACCGGGGGCACGGTCGTCGACCGCGGTGACGGCACCGTCGACGTGCTCGTCGGCGGCAACGGGCTCGTCACCGGGGACTCTGCCCAGAAACTCGTGGCGGTCGGCGCCACGAGCATGGCGGGCACCGGAACCGTGCACCTCGAGTGGGCCGGGAAGCCCGCCGGCGCCGTGGCCGTCGACGGTGGCGAACTCGCCGGCGCACTCTCCCTGCTTGCCCCGGCCGTGACCTCGGGTACCGGCGCGGGTACCGGCGGCGCCCTCGCCGAGGCTGGCGAGTCGTACAACACGTTCGCCCGGAACCTGACCGACAAGGTCAACACGATCTACAAGACAGGCACGAACTCGAGCCTGCCGACCCCCGGGGACTTCTTCAAGGTCACGGCCGGTGTCCCGGCAGCGACGGGCCTGAGCGTGATTCCGAAAACGGCGGCAGAGCTGGCGACGGGTGACCTCTCGAAGGGCAAGCTCGACGGCTCGGTCGCCGATCAGATCGCCCAACTCGGCGCCGGCAAGGCCGTCACGACGGCCGGAACCTCGATCCAGTCCCCCACGACCGACTGGTCGAACTTCGTCACCGGGTTCGCGGTCAAGACCAAAACCGAGCTGCAGCACGCCTCGCTGGCCGACCTCACCTCGACCGCCGCGGTCAGCGCACAACTCTCGAACGCCTCCGTCGACCTCGACGAAGAGAACGTGAACCTGCTCATGTTCCAGCACGCCTACCAGGGCGCCGCCCGGGTGATGACGGCCGTGGACGAGATGCTCGACACCCTGATCAACCGCACCGGACTGGTGGGAAGGTAAGCCATGATCGCCCGCGTCACCACGTCGACCCAGATGCGCTCCGCGCAGAGCAACCTGCAGACCAACCTTGCCCGGATGGCCCAGCTCCAGGAGCGGGCATCCTCGCTCAAGGCCATCGAGCGGCCCTCCGACGACCCGGCCAGGGCAGCCGACGCCCTGGCCGTGCGGGCCGAGCAGCGCGCCGTCACCCAGTACAGCCGCAACGCCGACAACGGGAACGGCTGGCTGACCAGCGCAGACACCGCCCTCGGTGCGACCACCGACCTGCTGAACCGGGTGCGCGACCTTACCCTCCAGGGCGTCAACGACATCCTCTCGCCCACCGCGAAGGAAGCGATCGCGGCGGAACTGGACAGTCTCAAACAGGATCTGCTCGCGCAGGCCAACACGGCCTACCTCGGCCGCACCGTCTTCGCCGGCAGCTCGGATGCCGGCGTCGCGTTCAAGTCCGACTTCAGCTTCACGGGTGTTGCCGGGGCGACCGTCGAACGTCGCATCGGAGCCGACACGACCGTCGCGGTGAACGCAGACGGCGCCGCGATCTTCGGGGCGACGGCGGAGAACCCCGTCTCCGTGTTCGACCTGCTCACGAACATCAGCGCAGCACTGCGTGGCACGGCCACGACGCCACCGGCCAACGTGGGTCCGTTCCTCACCGCCGTGGATTCGCGAATGAAGACCGTGCTCTCCGCGCAGGCGGATGTCGGTGTGCGCCAGGCCCAGATTCAGAAGGCAGGAGACACCCTCGTGCAGCGCACCGGCGCCCTCGAAGCCCAACGTTCCTCGATCGAAGACGTCGACCTCGGTCAGGCCATCCTCGATCTCAAATTGCAGGAAGTCACCTACCAGTCGGCTCTCGCCGTCACCGCCAAGGTGCTCCAGCCGACCCTGATGGATTTCCTCCGATGAAAACTGCACTGAAAACAGCCGCCCCGCAGTCCGCAGACCCGACGGATGCGCCCACACTGAGCGCCAGGCTGACTTTCGTCTCCCCTCCGCCCGGCCTCGCACCGCTGACCGAGTTCGCGCTGACCGAGATCCCCGGGGCGGCCGGTCTGTTCACCCTGCAGGCGGCAGCGGATGCCCACACCCGCCTGTTCGTGCTCGACGCCTCCGTCTACCTGCCCGACTACTCCCCCGTGATCAGCGACGACAACGCGTCGGCGCTCGAACTCGCCGGACCCGACGACGCCTTGATTCTCGTGGTGACCAACCCGGGCGAGGGTGGCACGACCGTCAACCTGATGGCCCCGATCGTGGTTAACGCCCGCACCGGTTGCTGCGCCCAGATCATCCTGGAGGGCCAGAACTGGCCGCTCCGCGCGGAGCTCGGCGACCGCTCCGCCTAGCCGCTCCGCCGGGCCCCGCTCCGTCCGGCCCGGCCAGTCGGCTGCCTGGGACCCACCAGCCGACTCCATTCCTGTACGTATTCTCATAATTCTTCCGTGTCAACCATGGCGACCAATCCGCCCCCGGGGAATACGTTTGCGGGTACAGCACCGCCCGTCGATGGACATCTCCCCGACGAAGGTCGTCCAAGTTACGGAGCTGCTCATGCATGTGCTCGTCAGCATATTCGCCAGCCTGGACAGTCCGAGCATCTACCTCGGCTGGGGGGCCTTCCAAATCCAGCTCGGCAATCTGATCGTGATCCTCGTCATGATCCTTCTGTTCGTCCTGGCCCTGGCCCTGGTCCTGCCGTTCCCGAGCGGGAAGAAACGCCGACGAGCCTCCGCGAGGAGCCGACCCGCACGTCAGCGGAGAACACGGATCCGGACGAGGCCGAGTACCACACCTGGACCGGCAAGGCCCGCGGCTGGCTGCTGCGCCACCTGCCCGCCGACAAGCTGCTGCCGGAAGACCAGCCCAGCTACATCGCATCCTGGATCTACGTCTTCGGCATGGCCGCGCTCGTCTCCCTCGTCTACATCTTCGTCTCGGGGATCGTCCTGTCACTGAACGGACCGTCCTGGTACCACGTGTCGGACCTGGGCCGGTTTGTGAACAGCACCCACCTGTGGAACGTCGAGCTCTTCTTCATGACCATGGTCGTTCACCTCTGGGGCAAGTACTGGATGGCGGCCTGGCGTGGCGGGCGCGCGCTCACCTGGATCACGGGCGTGGTGTCATTCCTGATCTCGATCGTCGCCGCCTTGACGGGCTACCTGCTGCAGACCAACTTCGACTCGCAGTGGATCGCCTTCGAAGGCAAGGATGCGTTGAACGCCGCCGGTATCGGGGCCTGGTTCAACGTGGCCGACCTCGGTCAGATCTTGGGCTTCCACATCATGCTGCTGCCGCTTCTGGTCGGCGCGATCGTGGCTCTGCACGTGCTGCAGGTGCGCATGCACGGCGTCGTCCCGCCGATCGATGCGGCCGAGACGGATGCCCAGCTGACACCCGGTGCCACGACCGCGACCCCCGGGGAGGCCGGCCGATGAGCGCCGCGCCGGCACGCCCACCCCGTCGCGGCACGGACAGCGACGACCTCGCCCGCCGTCCGTGGCGTGGCGCGGTGCGCGAATACGACCTGTTCAAGGAACTGACCGTCGCCCTCGTCGTGGTGGGCCTGGTCACCCTCACCCTGTCGGCCGTGTTCGGGTCGCCGGACGAGAAGAGCATCACCATGAAATCCTGGGCGGCGGCGCCGGACGACTTCGTCACCACCGCGACCGCCGAGCTCGCCGGCACCAGCGAGACCGCCGGCTACGGACCACCGTACAATTCGACCCCCGACGCCACCCAGACCATCGGCCCACTTGACCTCCAGAGCCTGTCCGGCGTGCAGATCCCGATCGACACGGCCACAGATCTCGTGACCGGCCCGCTGTCGACGCTGAACGATCCCCCGGCCGGTTTGGCGATCTGGGACAGCGCGTCCGACACCCAACGCGGCGACTGGGCCACGGCCTACACGGATGCGCTGGCGAAAGCGCCCGACAACGACCCGGCCAGGGTGGCCGGGGGCTCCTACGGCCCCGTGCCGGAGCTGACCGGCGCCCTGCTCACCATGGCGCAGCAGGGCGCGCTGGACGGGGTGCTGCAGGCGAAGGACGCGTTCTACAACTTCGACTACACCCGCGGCACGCTCTTCCTCGGGGACGGCACCTACTTCCCCGATCTGGCTGCCGCGGCGCATCTGACCGGGGATCAGTGGGGAATGATGAACGAGACCGGAAACACCCCCGGCCAGTCCTGGCTGTGGCTGTTCTCCTTCTGGTACCAGGTGGAACCCTTCGCCTCCGCCGAGAATGCGGACCTCCTCATCGTGCTCCTGATGCTGGTCCTCAGCCTGCTGCTCATGCTGGTGTCCTTCATCCCGGTACTCCGCGACATCCCGCGGTGGATACCGGTGCATCGCCTGGTCTGGCGGGATTACTACGCCAGGCGGAGCGGGTGAGGCGCCGCCGACCCGTCCCCCGAACGGATGCTTTCTTAATCCACCTAAGATAAGCTCAGGTTCATGGACGCGCAGCCGAGTCGTCCGTCGTCGTGCCACCTTGGGAGCATGTTCATGTCCTCTGTCCAACCGCTCGCCTCCCACCTCGCGATCGATGCCGGCCAGACCGGCATCCGGGCCCGGCTGCGACGCGAGGACAGGCGCGGCGACCTCTATGACTTCGACGGCATCCGTACCGACTCTGCCCTGATCCCCCAGCTCGTCGCCGTGGTGGCCCAGGTCGCCCAGGCCTGCGGGGCGCCGATCCACACGGTGAGCGCCGGCATCTCCGGTTACACCAACTCCACCGACCAGGCCGTGCAGATGCAGGCCGCGACGGGCGCATTCGGGGTGCGGGAGGTGCAACTCGCCCACGATTCGGTGACCTCCTACCTCGGCGCCCTCGGCGACACCCTCGGGGCCGTGATCGCGGTCGGCACCGGCGTCGTCACCCTCGCCGTCGGCTCACACCGGGTGACCCGCATCGACGGCTGGGGCTACCTGCTCGGTGACGCGGGCAGCGGGTACTGGATCGGCCGCGCCGCCCTGGACGCGGTCATGCGCGACTACGACGGCCGCGGCGCCCGCACCGCCCTGACCGAACTCGTGCGCGGCGACTTCCCGAACCTCGAGACCGCCTACACCCAGCTGCAGGCCGACCCCGCCCGGGTGAGCCGCATCGCCGCCTACTCCCGCCACGTCACGGCCCTCGCCCCGACGGATGCCGTCGCCGCCGCAATCTGCGCCGCCGCCGCCGCCGAACTCGTGCTCTCCGTCTCGACCGGGCTGCGAATCGTGGGCGAAGGGCCCCTCGGGGCACCGGTCGTCTGCGGTCTCGGCGCCGTGTTGCAGGCGCCCGAGATCGCCGCCCCCTTCGAAGCGGGCCTGCGCGCGCTCTACCCGCACCTGGACCTGCGTGAGCCGGCCGGGAACGGCCTCGACGGTGCGGCACTCCTCGCCCGCCTGGGCACGGAGAGCGCGCTGCGCGACCGGGTGGCCTCCGCGCAGGGCTAGCCTTCCTCTATGAGTACTGCCATCCACTCGAACACCGCGCAGGCCTTCGAGACGTCCCTGGCCACCTGGCTGCCCGTCGACCCCGCCCAGGCGAGCCTCCGAGCCGAGTACCTGTCGTTCGTGCGCGCGGGAGGCGACGCCGCCCTGGACCGGGATGGCGGCGCCGAGCATGTCACTGCCAGTTGCTTCGTCTTCAACCCGCACCTCAGCCACCTGCTGCTCTGCTTCCACAAGAAGGGCCGGTTCTGGGTGCAACTGGGCGGCCATGTCGAGCCGGCCGACGCATCCGTGGCCGCCGCGGCCCTCCGCGAGGCCCGGGAGGAGGGCGGCATCACCGGCCTCCGCCCGGCGGGCCCGGCGGGCCCGCCGCCGGTCGACGTGCACCGGCACGCGCTGAGTTCACGATTCGGCCGCTGCACCACGCACTGGGACGTCGGCTATGTGGCCATTGCGCCCACGGATGCCACGCCCGTGGTCAGCCCGGAAAGCGAAGACGTGCGGTGGTGGCCGACGGATGCGCTGCCCGAGCAGGTCCCCGAGGGTTTCGCCGAGCGCGTGGCCGTGGTGCTTCGCGAGCTGGCGCACCAGCGAGACGGGCTGTAGGCCGCATCGGCTGGTAGCGGAACAGACCGGTGAGGGGCCCGGACGCTGCCGGGCCCTTCACCTCGTGCAGGGCGTCCTGCCTGCGGCGGTCTCTGCGAGCACTGAGCGATCCCGGCTAGAGCATCTGGAAGATGCAGATGAAATTGCCTTCGGTGTCCCTGAACCAGGCCGACTTCATCTCGTCCGTCGCGGCGACACCGTTGACGGTCTTCAGTCCCGGGACGTCGTAGTCCTCGAACACGACGCCGCGTTCGCGGAGCCGGCTCATTTCGGCATCGAGATCGTCGGTGGTCCAGCACATCTGGGTGTTCCGGGCGGTGCCGGCGTTGCTCGTCTCATAGATCTCGAACGTGCCTCCGGCCCCCGTGCGGTACACGAGGGTTCGGCTTTCCTCGTGGGCCTCGGCGGGGTCAAGTTCGAGAGCATCGTGATAGAACGCTTGAGCGCGTCTGAGATCGGCGGCCGGCAATACGGTGTGGAGTTCCTTCAGCATGTTCAACGCCTCCTTGGCGCATCTGGAGGTATTCGGCGGAAGCGCTCCTCAATCGAACTGGTCACGGATCCCGCGCCGGATCGGATGCCGACGGCGGCGTGCTTCCCTGGGTGAGAGTGCCGGCTGCAGTACAGCCGCTGGCGCGAATCGTGGCCGGTACTCTTCGTTCGCCGGGCTGTAATCCCGGCCAGGCGAGCGTTGGCTATCGCATTTCGACTACTCATAATACGCCGCCCGTCGGCGTCGATAAAGGGGTCCCGCACGAAATTGCGGGGCCGCCCACGTCAGCTGGTTGTTCACTCACCGCGCGGGCGGTGCGCCCGCCCCGACGCAGGTCCGGCGCCCAACCAATTCGACGGAGATTCTGCTCTAAAAACAGACATTCCGACCGTTGGAGCCTGATTTGGGCAGAATCTCCGTCGAATTCGTTCGGTCCACGCGCGTCAAGCCGCTGACGCACGGGTCCTACGGACCGAGCAGGGCCGCCTCGAACGCGACCCAGGCCAGCATGGCGCACTTGACCCTGGCCGGGTAGCGGGAGACTCCCCCGAAGGCGGCGGCGTCGCCGAGCACCTCTTCGTCGGGTTCGATGGTGCCGCGGGAACGCAGCATCTCCCGGAAGGTGTCGAGCAGGGCACGCGACTCCGCCACGGTGGTCCCGCGCACGCTGTCGCTGAGCACGGAGGCGGATGCCATCGAGATCGAGCATCCGTCGCCGCGCCAGACGAGCTCGTCGATCACCGCATCGCCATCCGCATCACCGTCGGCCCGATCCGGATCGGCGCGCACGCCCATGCGCACCGTCACCTCGTCGCCGCAGGTCGTGTTGACCTGGTGCGACTCGGTCAGGTGCAGCCCCCGGGCATCCGCTGCGGCCGCAGCCTCCGCCAGGGGAGGCAGCTCGTCCGGCGAGGCGCCGTGCCGGGACTTGGCGTGGTCGAGGATGATCTGCTGGTACAGCTGCTGCATGGCGCTGTTGGTCATGAGTGCACTCCGAAGAAAGGCGCAACCTCGCGCAGGGTCGCCAGGAACTGGTCCACCTCGTCGGTGGTGGTGTACAGGTAGGTGCTCGCGCGGGTCGACGCGGTCACGCCGAGACGGCGGTGCAGCGGCTGGGCGCAATGGTGCCCGATCCGCACGGCGATGCCCGCCTCGTCGAGGTACTGTCCCACGTCGTGGGCGTGCACGCCGGCCAGGTCGAAGCTGGCCAGCCCGATGCGCTCCACCCCGAGGGGAGGCCCCAGCAGGCGCACGCCGGGGATGTCGGTGAGCCCGGTGACGAGACGCTGGCCCAACTCGGCCTCCCTGGCCGCGATGCGCTCCATGCCCGTCTCGGTCAGGTAGTCCACGGCGGCGGCGAGGGCGATCGCCTGCGAGATGCGCTGGGTGCCGGCCTCGAACCGCTGCGGCGGTGCCAGGAACTCGGCGGTGTGCATGTCGACGGTGGTGATCATGGACCCGCCGGTGAGGAACGGCGGCATGTCGGCGAGCAGCTCGTACTTGCCGAAGAGCACGCCGATCCCGGTCGGGCCGAGCATTTTGTGGCCGGAGAAGACGGCGAAGTCCACGTCGAGCGCGGCCACGTCCACGGGCATGTGCGGCACCGATTGGCAGGCGTCGAGCAGCACGAGCGCGCCGACCGAGCGGGCCAGGGCGACGAGCTCGTCGACCGGGTTGACCGTGCCGACCACGTTCGAGGCGTGAGTGAACGCCAGCACCCGGGTGCGGGGCCCGACGACTCCGGCCGCGGCGGCCAGGTCCAGGGTGCCGTCGTCCAGAACCGGAATGAACCGCAGGGTCGCGCCGGTGCGCAGGGCGAGCTGCTGCCAGGGGATGAGGTTGGCGTGGTGCTCCATCTCGGTGACGACGATCTCATCGCCCGCACCGAGCCGGAAGCGCCGGGCCGCCGCACCGCCGAGGCCGAGCGACGCGTTCGAGAACGAGTACGCCACGAGGTTCACGGCCTCAGTCGCGTTGGAGGTCCAGACCACCTCGTCGTCCCGGGCCCCGATGAAGGCCGCGACGGTCGTCCGGGCGGCCTCGAACGTCTCGGTGGCGCCGAACGCGAGGGTATGCGCCCCGCGGTGCACGGCGGCGTTGCGCTGCTCGTAGAACTCCTGCTCGGCCTCCATCACGCTGAGCGGGTTCTGCGAGGTGGCACCCGAGTCGAGGTAGTTGAGCGGATGCCCGTTCACCTGCTGGGCGAGGATGGGGAAATCGTTGCGGATGCGATCGACTTCCTCGTCCGTCAGCGGGCGAGCGTTCGCACGGGGGGACGGTGGAACGGAAGACGTCATCCTTCCAGCGTATTCCCTCCTCCCGGCAATGCCCACCGGCCCGACCGAGGAGCGAGGCAGCGGTCGTGGACGGGAGCGACGCAGCGGTCGGACGGGAGCAACGCAGCGGTCGGTCGGGAGCGAGGCAGAGCGCGTAGACGGGGGTGAGGCTGCGGTCGGACGGGAGTGGGGCAGGATGGAGCACGTGAACGCAGCAGCGAGCAATCCAGCGAGCAAGTCGACGGGCGAGGCGACGGGCAATGCGATGACGCCGGCCGCGTCGCCGCCTCCTGCCCGGCAGCGGTCCGAGCATCCGTCGCAGCCCCCGCCGCAGCATCCGTCGCAGCCCCCGCTTCGGGCCCCGGCGCACCCTCGGACCGCGCGCATCGCGCAGGTGATCGTGGCGTCGACCCGGGCGGCGGGCGGCGTCTACCCCGACCGCACCGGCCCCAGCATCGACGCCTGGCTCGGCGAGCGCGGCTGGACGCTGCGGGAGCGCCGCGTGGTTCCCGACGGCGACGCGGTCGGCGCGGCCCTCGCCGCGGCCGTGGATGCCGGCTGCGACCTGGTCGTCACCACCGGCGGAACGGGTGTCAGCCCCCATGACCACACGCCCGAGCAGACGCTGCCGTTCCTCGACCGGCAACTCCCCGGCCTGATGGAGGAAATGCGCCGCCGCGGCTCGTCCTCGACTCCCCTGGCCGTGCTCTCCCGCGGTTACGCCGGAATCTGCCGGGGCCGCACCCTGATCATCAACCTGCCGGGATCCCCGGGCGGCGTGAAAGACGGCCTGGGCCTGCTCGACGACGTGCTCGACCACATCCTGGACCAGTTGCACGGTCTGGACCACTAGCCCCCGAACGAATTCGACGGAGATTTTGCCCGAATCGGCGCCAGAACGTTGAAAACTCGCGTTTTAGATCAAAATCTCCGTCGAATTGGTTCACAGCGGGGAAGCTGGTTCACGGCGGCACGGGGTGGAGGCCCCGGGGTGCAGACCCGCTGCCCTGGCCGTGAGGATGCCGCGAGCGTGCGCGTCGACTCGCGGGCGGCGGGCTCCGCGCGGATAATCTCAGGTATCCAGCGCGTGACACCCGGCACCCGCCCGGCACCGGGCACGCACCGCGCGACACACTGCCCTGCAGGGGGAACGATGGACCTGAACACCGTACTGACGATCACCCCGGCGCGCAGCCGCGAAGACCTGCGCGCCCTGAGCCCCCAAGTGGCTCCCCTGGCCGGCGGGTCCGACCTGTTCGCCGACCCGCAGGTGCACCTCACCGGGCTCGTCGACCTGCAGACCCTGCGCTGGCCGGCGCTCACGGTGACCACCGACGCCGTGGCCGACGGGGTGACCGGCACGGTGGCCGACGGGGTGGCAGGCACCGACCCGGGTGACACCGGCGGCGTGAGCGGCCTCGAGATTGCGGCAACGTGCACCCTCGCGGAGCTGTCCCGGCTGCCGGCCGCGCCCGGCTGGACGGCGCATCCGTTGTTGTTCCAGTGCTGCACCGCCCTCTACGGCTCCTTCAAGATCTGGAATGTCGCCACCGTCGGCGGCAACCTCTGCGCCTCCCTGCCCGCCGGCCCGATGACCACCCTCGCGGCCGCCCTCGAGGCCGAGGTGCTGATCTGGCGCGCCGACGGCAGCGACGAACGGATGCCGGCCGCCGCCTTCGTGACCGGCAACACCACCAACGTGCTCGGCACCGGCGACGTGCTGCGGTCCATTCACGTTCCGGCCTCCTCGCTGGCGTCCCGCACCGTGTACCGCAAGATCGCCCTCTCCCCGCTCGGCCGCTCCGGCGCCGTGCTCGTGGGTCGCCTCGACCCGGCCGGCGGTTTCGTGCTCACCGTCACCGCCGGCACGGTGCGCCCGGTGCAGCTGCGCTACCCGTCACTGCCCGCGGCGAGCGCGCTCGCCCGCGATATCGCCGCCATCGACTACTGGTTCACGGATGCCCACGGCGCCGCCGACTGGCGACGCGCGGTGAGCGGGGTGCTGGGCGAGGAGATCCGCGCGGAACTCGAAGGCGCCGCACTCGAAAACGGAGAGCACCCATGAGGTTCCAGATCAACGGTGAACCGGTCGACGCCACTCCGGCGCCCGGCCAGTGCCTGCGCTCCTTCATCCGCGACCAGGAGCACTTCGAGGTCAAGAAGGGCTGCGATACCGGGGACTGCGGCGCCTGCTCCGTGCTGGTCGACGGCACCCCCGTGCATTCCTGCATCTACCCCGCGTTCCGCGCCGAGGGCGCCGACGTCACCACGGTCGCCGGGCTCGGCCGGCCCGGCGACCTCGCCCCGCTCCAGCAGCGCTTCGTGGACGCCGCCGGCTTCCAGTGCGGGTTCTGCACCGCGGGCCTGATCGTGACCGCCTCCACCCTGACCGAACCAGACCTGGACGACCTCCCTCGCCTGCTCAAGGGCAACCTCTGCCGCTGCACCGGCTACCGCGCCATCGAGGACGCGATCCGTGGCACGCACACCCCCGCCGACGGCTCTGGCCGCACCGGTCTGGGTCCGGTGGTCCAGACCGGCCGTCGCCCCGGCACCGTCGGCACCTCCCTGGGCGCCCCGGCCGGCGAGCGCGTGGTGAGCGGGCGGGAACCGTACACGCTGGACGTCACGGTGCCCGGGCTGCTGCACCTCAGTGTGCTGCCGAGCACGCAGGCGCATGCGCGCATCCGTTCGATCCGGACCGACGCGGCGGCCGCCCTGCCCGGGGTGCACGCCGTGCTCACCCACGCCGACTCCCCCGCAACGCTCTACTCCACCGCCCGGCACGAGGACCGCCTCGACGACCCGGACGACACCCTCGTGCTCGACCCGATCGTGCGGTTCCGCGGCCAGCGGGTCGCGGCCGTCGTGGCGGACACGGTCGCCATCGCCGAAGCCGCCTGCCGGCTGATCGAGGTCGACTACGAGCCGCTCCCGGCCGTCTTCGACCCGGCCGAGGCGCTCCGGCCCGGCGCTGCCCTGGTGCACGGCGACAAGGATGCCGCGGCCAGCCGCCTCGCCGACCCGCAGCATAACCTGGTGGCCGAGCTGCACGGCGAGTACGGCGACATCGCGGCCGGCCTGGCCGGCGCCGCCCACACCGTGAGCGGCAGCTGGCAGACCCAGCGGGTGGCGCACACGCACCTGGAGACGCACGCCACCATCGGCTGGCTCGAGCCCGGACCCGACGGCGAGAACGAGGGCACCGGCGAGCGCCTGATCCTGCGCACCAGCTCCCAGGTGCCGTTCCTGGTGCACCGCGAGATCTGCCGCCTGTTCGACCTCGAACCCTCCCGCCTGCGCGTGTTCACCGCCCGGGTCGGCGGCGGCTTCGGCGGCAAGCAGGAGATCCTGACCGAGGACATCGTCACCCTCGCCGTGCTGAAGACCCGGCGCCCGGTGCAGTACGAGTTCAGCCGCTCCGACGAGTTCACCCTGTCCCCGGCCCGGCACCCCATGCGCATCTACGTCACCCTCGGCGCCGACGACACCGGCCGCCTCACCGCTCTCAAGCTGGGCGTGCTCGCCGACACCGGCGCCTACGGCAATCACGGCCCCGGCGTGATGTACCACGGCAGCTCCGAATCGGTCAGCCTCTACCGGGTGCCCAACAAGCGGGTGGATGCGCAGAGCGTCTACACGAACAACCTCCCGTCCGGCGCCTTCCGCGGTTACGGCCTCGGCCAGGTCATCTTCGGCGTCGAGTCCGCCCTGGACGAGCTCGCCCGCACCGTGGGGCTGAACCCGTTCGACCTGCGTCGGCTGAACTCGGTCGGCCCGGCCGACCCCCTCGTGGTGACGCATGTGGAGGGCGAGGACCTGATCTTCGGCAGCTACGGCCTCGACCAGTGCCTCGACCTGGCCCAGGCGGCGCTGGCCCGCGGCAACGGCCAGGCCGTCCCCGCCGGCGCGGAGTGGAAGGTCGGCGAGGGCATGGCCACCGCCATGATCGCGACCACCCCGCCGCGTGGTCACTACGCACAGGCATCCGTCACGCTCGGCGACACGTTCGGCGACACGTTCGGTGACGTGACGGCCGCCAACCCGGGCCGCTACACCGTGCGGGTGGGCACGGCCGAGTTCGGCAACGGCACGACCACCGTGCACGCGCAGCTCGCAGCCACCGCCCTGGGCACGACGCCTGACCGGATCGAGATCCTGCAGTCGGACACGGATGCCATCGGTTACGACACCGGCGCGTTCGGGTCGGCCGGGATCGTCATCGCAGGCAAGGCCGTGCTGGCCGCGGCGAACGACCTGGCCGCCCGGCTGCGGTCGGCCGCCAGCGAGCGACGCCCGCCGATCGCCTCCGCCGAGTGGACCCTGGAACCCGACGGGCTGCGCAGCGGGACGGCGTTCGTGCCGCTGGCCGAGCTGGCCGAGCACGCCGGAGCATCCGTTCTGCGCGGTACCGGCGCGGAAGATGGCGCCCGCCGCTCGGTGGCGTTCAACGTGCACGCCTTCCGGGTGGCCGTGAGCACCCTGACCGGCGAGGTTCGCATCCTGCAGTCCATCCAGGCCGCGGATGCCGGGGTCGTGATGAACCCGGAGCAGTGCCGCGGCCAGATCGAGGGTGGGGTCGCGCAGGCGATCGGCACCGCACTCTACGAGGAGGTCGTCCTCGACGGCGCGGGCACCGTCACCACCAGCGTGCTGCGCAACTACCACATCCCCCTGCTGGCCGACCTGCCGCTGACCGAGGTGTACTTCGCGGACACGTCGGACGTCCTCGGCCCGTTCGGCGCCAAGTCGATGAGCGAGTCGCCGTACAACCCGGTGGCGCCGGCACTGGCGAATGCGGTGCGCGACGCGATCGGCATCCGTCCCACCGAGCTGCCCATGTCCCGCGACCGGATCTGGCGGCTGCTGCACCCCGAGCGGGCTGCAGGCTGAGCCGGAGCCGTTTCTCCCGGCCGTCGCCCAATACACTGGGGGCGTCCCGCCCGCGGTCACCCGCGGCACCGCCACCGGCCATACCCGCAGCACCAGCCAGAACGGACCCCTCCGTGACACCCTCCAGCCGGGTCTACCGCGGCCACATCTTCCACGTCGCCGGCTCCCCCACGGTCGCCACCGCCCGCGAGAACCTGGTGTCCCTGCCGGACGGCGCCCTGGTCACGACCAAGACGGGCCGGATCGCCTGGGTGGGCAGCTTCGCCGACCTGCCCGCGGCCTTCGCGGGCCTGCCGGTGACCGACAATCGCGGCGGCTTCATCCTGCCCGGCTTCGTGGACACGCACCTGCACTTTCCGCAGACCTACTCCACGGATGCCTACGGCGGCGGCCAACTGCTGGAGTGGCTCGACAACTGCGTCTTCCCGGCGGAGGCCCGGCTCGGCGACCCCGCGTTCGGTGAGCGCATCGCCCGGGACTTCACCCGGCGCCGCATCGCCGCGGGCACGACCAGCGCCCTCGTCTTCGGCTCGGCCTTCCCCCACGCCCAGGACGCCCTGTTCGCCGAGTCGCAGCGGGCCGGCCTGCGCCTGGTCAGCGGCCGCGGCATCCAGACCGTGGGCTCGGAGCCCTCCCGGGCCCTGCTCACGGGCGAGACCGAGGCGCTCGACCTGGTCTCGGCCGAGATCGACCGCTGGCACGCCGTGGACACCGGCGACCCGGCGACCGCACTGCTGCAGGTGGCCGTGGTGCCCCGGTTCAGCCTGTCGGTTACGCCGACGACCCTGGCCGGCCTCGGCGATCTCTACGACGGGGTGCGCGGCCGCGGCGTCTACTTCCACAGCCACCTGAACGAGAACAACCGGCCCGGCACCGGCGAGATCGACGCCGTGAAGTCGGTCTACCAGGTCGACACGTACCTGGACACGTACGACGGCCGGTTCCTGCCGGGGTCCGCCCGGGGCGGGTCGAGCCTGCTGGGGCGGCGCAGCATCCTCGCCCACGCCGTGCACTGCGAGGACGAAGAGCTCGCCCGGCTGGCCGAGACCGGCACCTCGGTGGCGCACTGCCCGACCTCGCAGCAGTTCCTCGGCTCGGGCACCATGCCGTGGCTGCGCACCACGTCGTTCGGCGTGAACGTGGCCATCGGCTCGGACATCGGCGCCGGCGACGAGTGGCTGGTGTCGCGGGTGCTCAACGACTGCTTCAAGGTGCACCTGTCCGAGCCCGGTGACGCGGGCCTGTCGATCGACCCCGCCGCTCTGCTCTTCACGGGCACACTGGCCGGGGCGCGCGCGCTGGACATGGAGACCCGGTTCGGCAACTTCGACGTGGGCAAGGACGCCGACTTCCTGCTGATCGAGCCGGACCGCTGGGAGCCGCTCGCCAGCGTGCTGGAACGCGGCATCCGTGCCGACGACGAGGCGATGGCCACCGAACAGACCCTGTTCGCGCTGCTGCTGGCTCTCCGCCAGCCGGCGATCACCGGCGTCTACGTGCGCGGCCGCCGGGTGCTCGCCCCGGAATTGGCCCCGCCCCGGGCACCCTCACCGTCCCCGTCCCGTCCCCGTCCCGTCCCCGTCCCGTCCCCGTCCCGTCCCGGCGGCGACCCAACGAATTCGACGGAGATTCTGCTTTAAAAAGACCCGTAGCATCCGTTTCGGCCCGAAATCGTCAAAATCTCCGTCGAATTCGTTAGGGGCTCGGGTACCTGAGGTGCGGAAGCCTGAGGCTCGGGTGTTCGAGGGGCCGGACGTGCCGACCGGGCTCCCCACCGGCCCGCGCCCTACGATGGCAGGCATGCCCCTCTCCTCCCCCACATCGATCGCCGGCCTCGTGCTGGCGGCCGGCGCCGGCTCGCGGTACGGCCTGCCGAAAGCCCTTGCGGGCGGCGGCGACGGCGTCCCCTGGCTGGTTCGCACGATCCGCACGCTCGCCGACGCCTGCTGCTCGCCCGTGATCGTCGTGCTCGGCGCCCGAGCCGACGACGCCAGGGCGCTCCTGGTCGAATTCGCCCTGACCGGGGCAACGGATGTCCCCGGCACCGCCACGAGGACCGGCGCCCCGACCCCGCCGGTCCTCGTGGTGCAGGCCGAAGACTGGGCGGAAGGACTCTCCGCGTCGCTCCGCGCGGGCCTCCGGGCCGCGACGTCGCTTGCGCCGGAGCCCGAAGCCGTGGCGATCGTGCCGGTCGACGTCCCGGGGCTCCGCTCGAGCACGGTGGCACGCCTCATCGCGCCGCTGCCCGGCACCAGGGCCGGCAAGACGGGATCGGAGGCATCCGTCGGTCCGGACACGCTCCGGCAGGCCGGTTTCCTCGGACGACCGGGGCATCCCGTGGTGATCGGGCGCGCGCATTGGCCCGAGCTGATCCGATCAAGTGGCGCCGACACCGGAGCCCGACCCTATCTGCAGGCCCACCACGCCCACCTGGTCGAGTGCTCCGACCTCGAGACCGGTCTCGACATTGACCGGAGAGACTGACCGGAAAGACCACCGGAGAGACTGACCGGAGAGAACACCGGCCGGACCGACCGCTCGTCAGCAGGCTGCTCGCCGCGCCGACCTCGCCCAGCCACGCGCCGCAGCTGCGCCGACCTGCGCCGACCTGCGCCGACCTGCGCCGACCTGCGCCGACCTGCGCCGACCTGCGCCGATGCGCCCGGCATCCGTGGAATCATGAGACCTAGATTCGGCCCCGGTCCCACCCCCGCAGCCAGCCCGCCGCCAGCCCGCAGTCGCGCTCTCCGATAGGACCCCCGTGCTTGAGAAACTCCGCCGCCACCCCGCGAATCTGCACCTGGGGCTGATGCTGGCCCTGACATTTTCCACGGGCGTGGCGGACGCGGTCGGATACCTCGGCCTGGACAAGGTCTTCACCGGCAACATGACCGGCAACGTCGTCATCCTCGGGATGGCCATCGCGGGCGCCCCGGGACTTCCCGTGGCCGGGCCCCTGCTGGCCCTGTTCACCTTCATGCTCGGCGCCGCCGTCGGCGGACGGGTGCTGCGCCCGGTCGCCATCGGCTGGACCACCCACGCCACTGTCCTGTTCGGCGCGCAGGGCCTGATCATGCTGGTCCTGGCAATGGTGCTCTTCGCCGGCGGCGGCGTGCCGCCGCACCCGTTCGGCCTCCTGATCACTGGTTCTCTGGCCGCCGTGATGGGGCTGCAGGCATCCGTCGCCCGGCATATCGGGGTCAAGGATGTCACGACCGTGGTGGTCACGTCCACGATCACCGGGTTCGCGGCGGACTCGCGGCTCGGCGGCGGCAAAGGCCAGCCGTGGTTTCGGCGCCTGGCCGCGATCGTGCTGATCCTGCTCGGGGCGGGCGTCGGGGCGCTGCTGCTGACGTTCAACATCGCCTGGGGCGTCGCCCTGTCGGCGCTGATCACCCTCACCGTGACCGCCATCGGCCACGCCGCCGGACGGCCGCACCACGCGCCGTGACCTCAGCCCCGGAATCCGGTCGCCGAATCCGGTCGCCGCACCGGTCGCCGCACCGGGTGGAATTGCGCCCCACTCCGTGTGAGGCTTAAGGGGTGCCGAAAACAGATGAACGCGTCGATCTGCGAGAAGCCGTCGTCCTCGACCGCCCCTGGATCACCATCGTCTGGGACGACCCAGTGAACCTGATGAGCTATGTCTCCTACGTGTTCCGCAGCTACTTCGGCGTCTCCGCCGAGGAAGCCGAACGTCTGATGCTGCAGGTACACAACAACGGCCGGGCCGTGGTCGCGACCGGCAACCGGGAAGCGATGGAACGCCACGTGGAAGCGATGCACGGCTACGGGCTCTGGGCCACCCTCGCCAAGGACGAGACCTGATGGAATTCCTGCCCGCAGGAGGGGAAACCGGTCGGGACCGCTCGAACGGCCGGGCCGGCAAGGACAGCCAGGCCGGCAAGGGCGGCCATGCCGGTCAGGACGGCCAGGCCGGCAAGGGCGGCCATGCCGGTCAGGACGGCCAGGCCGGTCAGGCCGGTCAGGCCGGTCAGGCCGGCCGTGCCAGCCCCACCGGCGAGAGCGCCGGCAGCGTGACCGCGCAGTTCGAACCGGCCGAGGTCGGGCTGCTCCGCATGGCCGCACGCCAGCTGATCGAGCTGCTGGAGGCCGCGGAGTCCCACGCGCTCGGGACATCGGTCGACCCTGCCCTGCGACGGCTGCTGCCGGATGCCTACACCGACGACCCGGAGGCCGCCGCGGAATTCCGCCGGTTCACGGCCGGCGACCTGCTCGAACGCAAGGTGCGGAATGCTCGCGTCGTGATCGCCACACTCGGAGAGGAGTTGGCGGACGAGATCGCCGACGACGCGCCCGAGACGCTCAACGACGACGACTTCGACGAGCCGGCGACGACGATCACCCTCGACCGGGACGACGTGCAGTCCTGGCTCCGCACGCTGACCGATCTGCGCCTGACCCTGGCCGAACGCCTGGAGATCTCGCCCGACGGGGTCGTTCACCTCGCCGAGGACGAGGCGCCCTTCCTGCACGGCATCTACGAGTGGCTCGGCATGGTGCAGGAGTCCCTGGTCTACGCCATCGACGTCTAGCTCCCGTGTGACTCCCGTCTGACTCCCGTGCCGAACCAATTCGACGGAGATACTGCTCTAAAAACCCGGATCCGGACTGTTTCAGCCCGATTCCGGCAAAAACTCCGTCGAATTCGTTAGGGGCGCGGGCGGGAGCACAGCCCGGCCAGCCCGGCCAGCGCGGCCAGCGCGTTGGCGGCTCAGAGCGCGGGCACCGCCCGCAGCGCGGCATACGCGCGCCGCGGCCCGGCCCCGCACGCAAGGGACTCGCCGAGCCGGTCCAGCCGCAGCCGGGCGTCGCCGTGGAGGGCGAGCAGCGCCGCCGCCGCAACCCGGATCTCCTCGGCCGTCGCCGTGTTGGGCGCCAGGGCGAGCCCGAAACCGGCCCGCTCGATCGCCGCCCCCCCGGCGAACTGATCCGTTGAGAAGGGCAGCACCAGCAGCGGCACGGCCGAGGTCATGGCCTCGGTGACGCTGTTGTTGCCGCCGTGCGTCACCGCCAGGGCGGAGTGCCGCAGCACCGTCACCTGCGGGAGGAAGCCTCGCACCAGCCACGAGTCCGGCACGGGGCCGAGCTCGGCCGGGTCGGAGGCCCCGGTCGCGAGGGCGACCCGCACGTCGAGGGCGGCCAGCGCCTCGGCCACGCGGGCCAGCACGTCGGCCCGCACCGACAGGAAGCTGCCGAAGCTGACGTACACGATCGGCCGGTCGCTCTCCACCGCCAGCCACCGTTCCACCTCGTCGTCCACGGCCTCCGCGCGCACGGCGGAGCCGAGGAACGCGTGCGGAGGCAACAGGTCCGCCCGCTTCGGGTCGTGCAACTCGGCCGGATAGTTCAGCAGCAGGATGTCGCCGGCCTCCTGGAACGCATCCGTGCTCGGGATCATCGACGGGTCGAGGGCGAGGAGGGCGTCGTTCCACTGGCGGGTGAACGAGTCGCGCACGTCCTCGCAGGTGTGGTGCAGCGCGTCGAGCTCGGCGGGCTCGGGCGAGAAGGCGTCCGGCCACTCGGGCGGGTAGCCGTAGACCTCGTCGCCGACGGGCAGGGCAGACGGATGCCCGATCACGACGTCCGCATGCCGCACCCCCGCACTGAGCAGGGCCAGCCGGGCGCTGAACGCCAGGTGGTCGACGATCACGTGGTCCGGGCGCACCTCGGCGACGATCCGCTGCACCTCCCTCGCCACCTCCACCGGGTTCCAGAGCAGGTCGCTGCTGCGGGCCTCGGCCTGGAAGCGGAGGGTGTCGACCATGCCGCGGCGGGTGGCGTCGAAGAACCCGCGCAGGGCGTCGTCCTCGCCCTTGGGCTGTTCTTCGGCGCGGATCGTGCCGGGGTTGGAGCCGCGGCCCAGCTGCAAGTTCACCCGTTCGAAGCCGAAGGCCGTCACGATGTCGGCCGTGGCGGGGCCGCTGGCCACCACCACGCGTTCGCCCGCCTCCAACCAGGCTGTGCCGAGCGTGGCGAGCGGAAACAGGTGGGACGCGTAGTCCGGGCTGATGATGAGCAGCGTCATGAGGCGCTCAGCGCCCAGTCAGTCGGCTCGTCCGCGTCGGACGCATCGGAGACGTCCCGGTAGACGCGGGACAGGGTCGCGGCCATGGCCTGGATGGTGAACGAGCCGGCCACCATCGCCCCGGCGCGATCCGCGTACTCCGGCCCGAACGGCCCGGAGGCCAGCACCAGCGCCGCGGTGATCCCGGCGGAGAGGGCCGCCCGGTTGCCGGTGTCGACGAGGTACCCCGTCACTCCCTCCTCGACGTAGGTGGCCGGTCCGCCGGAGTTCGGGGCCACGACAGTGAGCCCGGACGCCATCGCCTCGAGCAGGGCGATGCCGAACTCCTCCTTCATGCTCGCGCAGACGTACACGCCGCCGGGCGCAGCCAGGCCCGGACGGCCGTAGCGCGCGGCGGCCAGCCAGCGGGCGACCGTGTCGTTGGTGCGGTGCCCGGCCAGCAGCAGCCCGTGCCCGGCCGCGTCCGCCAGCGGCACGACGGCGGCCATCGAGTCCAGCTGCCCCTGCTCGTCGAACGAGGGCGCGTTCAGGTCGCCGCCGAGCACGAGCAGGTTGCAGCTCGCTCGGAGGCCCGCGTCGGCAGCCCAGGCCTCCACCAGCGTCGCCATGCCCTTCACCCGGTGCAGCCGGCCGACGGTGACGGCGAGGGGCAGGCCCTGTCGGCTGGTCGGCAGGGTGGCCAGCAGGGCGTCGAGCTCGGCCACCGCCGGGGCGCCGTCCGATACGGATGCCGCGCCCGCCACATCCGCGGCCGCCACAGCAGCGCCCGCAGCACCCGCAGCATCCGCCAGGGACCGCTCGATCACCGCGAGGTCGATGCCCTCCGCGATCACGGAGTGACGCTCGGGATGCTGCGAGATGTCGATGCCCACGAGGTCGCGCATGTCGCGCTGCAGGTCGGGCCGGGGGAAGAGCACGGTGTGCGCGGCATCCGCGGCCAGCCTCTGCACGAGCCGCGCCCGGAACCAGAAGTGCTCCGTCTCGTCGACCGTGCCAAAGTTGGCCCGGGTCAGCACCCCGGACGTGTCCAGGGAATGGATGACGCTGTGCGGGTCCGGCGCGACCGTGAACACGATCGGGATGTCGAGTTCCCGGGCGACGGTGGACGCCGCCAGGGTGCCGATGTCCGCCATCCGCAGGTGGATCGCGTCGACGGAACCCGCCGCACGCAGAATGCGACGGATGCCCCGCTGCGTCTCGATCCGCCGGGGCCAGGCGTCCACGGATGCCACCGGGTCACCCAGGAACGGAACGGTCGCGAACGCGTGGCCGGCGAGGGTCGAGCCGACCTCGGACAGGCAGGAGAGCCCGGCGGCGTGGTCACCCCGCGAGAGGGTGAGCACGCGTTCGACGGGCGACCCGGCCGGCCCGGCGACCAGGGCGTCGCCGAGGCGCACCAGCAGGGTCGCGATGCCGCCGTTATCACCGGACCCGACCTGGCTGAGCTCCCGGTCGATGTCGGCGTGCAGGAAGAGCTGTGCCACCGTGAGGCCCTGACTCCAGGGCGGGCGGGGATAGGTGGGCACGGTCAGGTCGACCAGGGCGAGCCTGGCGACATCCGCGAGCTCGTCGGACCCCTGGGACAGCTCGCTGACGATCCGGATGCTGGCCTCGTTCGGCCCGAGGTCGCCGAGGGCGGCGATCGCGGTCGCACGCACGGGCACCGATTCGGCGCGGTCCACGGCGACGCGGCGCAGCAGGCGCTCGGCGATGCGGCCGGCCGTGAGTCCCATCGTCTCGACCAGCCGGGCCCGGGCGGCGGGCTCGTGCACTCCGATCAGGGCGCCCTCCAGGGCGAGAGCCACATGCTCGGGAACCGACGAGCTCCACTGTTCCAGGGTGCGCTGCGCGATCATGCCGGAGAATCCGCCGGAAACGACCATGGTCAGGAGCCCGGCGAGCGCGTCGAAGCGGGGCAGGCGGGCACCGAACGCCCAGGCCGCGTGTTCCCGGATGAAGGGCGAGTCGTGCAGGAGCAGGGACACCAGGACTTCGTCGGCGGATTCGTCGAACACCTGGCCGAGCGAGTGGATGGCGGCGATGGCGGTGAGCTGGTCTCCGGCATCGAGGGCGGCCTGGGCGAGCAGGCGCACCGCGCGCACGCCGCCGTCCCGGCTCGCGGCGATGGTCAGGTTGTCCGCGCAGCGGATGCCGTCGAGGATCGACCTGCTCTGCCGCATCGTGTCCAACGTCGTATGAGTCCCCACGGTTGCCTCTCTGTTGGGCTGTCGAGTCTGTTGGGCTGTCGAGCTGTCGGCTGTCGAGCTCCCCTGGGCTGTCTTCCCAGGCCTGGCCGGGCACCTACGTGTCTAACCGGATGCAGACCAGCATCATTCCACGAACCCATCAAACGCCATATCCCTGACCAGTTGCTGCTGATCCGGCTGGGAATCACCCGGGACCCTTGCCGGCAGCGCGAGCCGGAGGGAGCAGGATGGAGGAATGACACGACGCGCTCCGATCGACGACATCAACGAAGACAACCTGGTCGTCAAGAAGCCGAAGAAGTCCGCGGCCGGCGTCGAGGCCGTCGCCGTCGCCCTCGAACGCGGCATCGCGCAGGCCGGCGTCGGCCGCACGGCCAAGGCGCTGCTCCGGCTGAACCAGCGCGACGGCACCGACTGCCCCGGCTGCGCCTGGCCGGAGTCGCAGGGCCACCGCAAGACGGCGGAGTTCTGCGAGAACGGCGCGAAGGCCGTCGCCGAGGAGAGCACCCTGCGTACCGTGACCCCGGCGTTCTGGGCCGAGCACTCGATCGAGGAACTCGCCACCAAGACCGAGTACTGGCTGGGCAACCAGGGCCGCATCACGCATCCGATGGTCATCCGTCCCGGCGACACGCACTACTCGCAGATCTCCTGGAACGCCGCGTTCGAACTCATCGGCGAGCAGATCCGCGCCACCGTGCCCGACCGCACCGTCTTCTACACCTCGGGCCGCACCGCGAACGAGTCGGCGTTCCTGTACCAGCTGTTCGCCCGCTCGATCGGCACGAACAACCTGCCCGACTGCTCCAACATGTGCCACGAATCCTCCGGAAGCGCACTGAACCCGACCATCGGCATCGGCAAGGGAACCGTGTCCCTCGAGGACCTCCACCAGGCCCAGCTGATCCTGGTCGTCGGCCAGAACCCCGGCACCAACCATCCACGGATGCTGTCGGCCCTGAAAGAGTGCAAGGACAACGGCGGCAAGATCGTCGCCGTCAACCCGCTGCCGGAGGCCGGGCTGTTCAACTTCAAGGACCCGCAGTCGGTGTCCGGACTGATCGGCGACGGCACCGCCCTCTCCGACGAGTACCTGCAGATCAAGGTCGGCGGCGACCTGGCCCTGTTCCAGGCCCTCGGCCACCTGCTGCTCGAAGAGGAAGAGCGCGTGCCCGGATCCGTCGTGGACGCTGAGTTCGTGGCGGCGAACACGCAGGGCCTCGAGGACTACCGCGCGGCCCGCAAGAGCATCGACTGGGCCGAGACCGAAAAGGCCACCGGCCTGAACGTGCTGCAGATCACCACCGTGGCGCGCATGATGGCGGACTCCAAGGCCACGATCATCTGCTGGGCGCTGGGCCTGACCCAGCAGCCGCACTCGGTGAACACGCTCAAGGAGATCATCAACCTGCTGCTGCTGCAGGGCAACTTCGGCAAGCCCGGCGCCGGCGCCTGCCCGGTGCGCGGCCACTCCAATGTGCAGGGCGACCGCACCATGGGCGTCTGGGAGAAGCCGAAGGAGGCGATGCTCGCCGCTTTGGACACGGAATTCGGCATCAACGCCCCGCGCGAGCACGGCCTCGACTCGGTGGACACGATTGCGGCGTTCGAGAACGACGACGTCGACGTGTTCGTCGCCATGGGCGGCAACTTCGTCCTCGCCGGCTCCGACACCGTGGCCCTGGAGACCGCGATGCAGCGGGTCGGGCTCACCGTGCACGTGTCGACCAAGCCGAACCGGTCGCACATCATGCACGGCCGGACCTCGCTGATCCTGCCGACGCTCGGGCGCACCGACACCGACGACAAGCATCCGGGCGGACGCCAGGTGCTCTCGGTCGAGGACTCGATGTCGGTCGTGCGCACCACGCAGGGGCGCCTCGACCCGGTCTCCGAACACCTGCTCGCCGAGCCGGTCATCGTCGCCCGGATGGCCAGCGCCACCCTCGGAGAGGACCACGTGATCGACTGGAAGGCCATGGCCGACGACTACGACGTCATCCGTGACCGCATCTCCCGGGTGATCCCCGGCTTCCAGGACTTCAACACGCGCCTCAAGACCAAGAACGGGTTCGTGCTGCCCAACCCGCCGCGGGACACCCGCAGCTTCGCCACGGACATCGGCCGGGCCCGGTTCACGGTCAGCCCGCTCGAGTACCTGACCCCGCCTCCCGGGCACCTGATCCTGCAGACGATGCGCAGCCACGACCAGTACAACACCACCTTCTACGGCCTGGACGATCGGTACCGCGGCATCTCCGGCGGCCGCCGCGTCATCCTGATCCACGAGGACGACGTGACCGAGCTGGGGTTCACGGACCGCGACATGGTCGACGTGATCAGCACCTTCCGGGGCGAGGAACGCCGCGCCAACGAGTTCCGCCTGGTGGTCTACCCCACTCCGCGGGGCTGCGCGGCGGCGTACTTCCCCGAGGCGAACGCCCTGGTGCACCGCGAGCTCGTGGCGCGCGAGTCGAACACCCCCGGCTACAAGGCCATGTCGGTGCGGTTCATCCCGCACGAAACCGTGCCCGCCTAGCCGAGCGCGCCCTTCACCGTCACAGCGCGGTGCTGCTGCTGAACCAATTCGACGGAGATTCTCGGCTAAAACCGCTGTTCTGGGGTTGCCAGGGCCGATTTGGCCAAAATCTCCGTCGAATTCGTTCGGGACGCGGGGCGGCAACACCTTACGGGTGGGGGCCCGGCCGAACACAGGGCGCCCCGACCGAGGCCAGGTTGGCCCGACCGAGGCCAGGTTGGCCCGACCGAGGCTAGGTTGGCTGGACTGACCGCACACGGAGGTGCCCATGGAGCAACGCAGCTGGTCCGGCCACGTCTTCATCGCGACGAGCGTGGACGGTTTCATCGCCCGCAGCAACGGCGACATCAACTGGCTCACCGACACGCCCGGCGAGACGCCCGGCGACGACGAGTTCTTCGCATCCGTCGACCATCTCCTGATGGGGAGGGCGACCTACGAGAAGGTACTCAGCTTCGACCGGTGGCCCTACGGCAGCACACCGGTGCTGGTGCTCAGCAGCACGCTGATGCCGGCCACCCAGGCAGCGACCGACGGCCAGAGCATCCGCGTCGTGCGCACGCTCGCGGAGGCGGTGTCCGTGCTCAACGAGGCGGGAGCCGCCCGTGTCTACCTCGACGGCGGCAAGGTCGTGCGGGCCTGTTTGGCCGCCGACCTCGTCGACGACCTGGTCATCACCCGGATCCCGGTGCTGCTGGGCGACGGCATCCCGCTTTTCGGCGCTCTTCCCGGGGCGCTCCCGGCGGACATCCGGCTGCAGACCCTCTCGGCTGGGCAGATCAGCGGGGGCATGATCCAGGAGCGCTATTCGGTCGTGCGCTGAGCTTCGAGCCGACTCAGCCCGCGATGACCGCCCGGCTGCGCGCGGCGCTTTCGCTGTCGATCCGCTCGGCCCCGGCGTAGATCACCATCGAGTCGCCACGCAGGAACCCGACCAGGGTCATCCCGACCTCGGCCGCGAACTCCGCGGCCAGCGACGATGGCGCGGAGACGGCGGCGAGCACCGGGATTCCGGCCATCATCGCCTTCTGCGCAAGCTCGAAACTGGCCCGGCTCGACACCATCAGCACCGTGCCGGAGAGCGGCAGCAGGTTCTCCTTGAGCGCCCAGCCGATGACCTTGTCGACCGCATTGTGACGGCCGACGTCCTCGCGCAGCACCAGCATCCGCCCGGTGGCGCCGTCGAAGAGGGCCGCCGCGTGGATGCCGCCGGTCTTCTCGAACACGGCCTGCGCTTCCCGCAGCGCGTCGGGGAAGGTGATGAGCAGTTCCGCGCTGACCCGCAGGGGGTCCTCCGCCACCGGGAACGACGATTTCGTGCGCACGGCGTCGATGCTGGCCTTGCCGCACAGCCCGCAGGAGCTGGTCGTGAGGAACGAGCGTTCCAGGCTCGGGTCCGGCGGCCGCACACCCGGTGCGAGCGACACATCGAGCACGTTGTAGGTGTTCTCGCCCTCGTCGTCGGTGGCGCCGGCGCAGTACCGCGCGGTGAAGAAGTGCTCGCCCCGAGTGATCACGCCCTCCGACACCAGGAACCCGGCGGCCAGGTCGTAGTCGTTGCCGGGGGTGCGCATCGTGACGGCGAGCGAACGGCCGTTCACGCGGATCTCCAACGGTTCTTCGGCCGCCAGCACGTCTTCCCTGGTGGTGGGGTTCTGGCCCACCGTCAGCCGCACGACCTTGCGCCGCACCGTGATTCTGCTCAAATCAGTCACCCGCCAATGTAGGACATTTCGATTCTTTTCTTGCCGGATGCCCGCAGGCCCCCGGTCTGCGAGCTGCGCAGCTCCGAGTAGCGGTCGGTGCGCTCACGCCAGATCTGCGCCATCACGGTGGACAGCTGCTCGTCGGTGCAGCCGCCGCGCATCAGGGCCCGCAGGTCGTGCCCTTCGGTCGCGAACAGACAGGTGAAGAGCTTACCGTCGGTGGAGACCCGCGCCCGCGAGCAGGAGTGGCAAAACGACTGGGTGACGCTGGAGATGACCCCGATCTCGCCACCGCCGTCGCGGTACCGCCAGCGCCGGCTGGTCTCGCCGCTGTAGTTGGGCGAGACCTCCTCCAGGGGCAGCTCGGCGTTGATGCGTGCCACGACCTCGGAGGAGGGCACCACCGCGCCCATCTCCCAGCCGTTGCTGGAGCCGACATCCATGAACTCGATGAAACGCAGGATGTAGGGCGTGTCCTTGAAATGGCGGGCCATGGCCACGATGTCCTGGTCGTTCTGGCCGCGTTTCAGCACCATGTTGATCTTGATCGGCCCGAGGCCCACCGAGTGGGCCACGTCGAGGCCGTGCAGCACCTTGGCGACCGGGAACTTCACGTCGTTCATGGCCTTGAAGGTGGCGTCGTCGAGCGAGTCCAGGGACACCGTCACCCGCCGCAGCCCGGCATCCTTCAGCGCCTGGGCCTTCAGCGCCAGCACGGAACCGTTGGTGGTCAGGGCGATGTCGACTTCGCGGCCGTCCGGGGTGCGCAGCGCGGCCAGCATCGCGACGAGTTCTTCGAGCCCCTTGCGCAGCAGCGGTTCGCCGCCGGTCAGGCGGATCTTCTCGACCCCGTGAGCGACGCTGATCCGGGCCAGCCGGGTGATCTCCTCGAAGGAGAGCAGCTCATCGCGGTCCATGAACGCGAAGTCCTTGCCGAAGACCTCTTTGGGCATGCAGTAGACGCAGCGGAAGTTGCACCGGTCGGTGACCGAGATGCGCAGGTCGTGCAGCGGGCGGGCGTACCGGTCGGTGACCAGACCGGTCGGCTGTTCCACGGCGACCGGGATGTCGGTGAGGGCACTGAAGTAGCGGGGAACGAGTGCGGTGATGTCGACTCCGGTCATGTCTCCACACTAACTGCCGCCCCGAGCGGCAAAAGGTCGCCGGGACGGTGAGAAATCCCCGGGACGCGAAACCCGGCCGGGGCGAACCGCCGGCCGGGTTTCCCGTTTGGTGGGGCGCGGTTACTTGATGTACTGGTTCGGGTTCAGCACGTACTTGACAGACTTGCCGGCGTCGAACTCGGCGTACCCGCGCGGGGCATCGTCCAGGCTGATCGCCTGGGCGTTCACGGCCTTGGCGATCTGCACCTTGTCATGCAGGATCGCCATCATCAGCCCCCGGTTGTACTTCATCACCGGGCACTGACCGGTGGTGAAGGAGAGGGACTTGGCCCAGCCCAGGCCCAGCCGGATGGACAGCGAGCCGACCTTCGCCGCCTCGTCCACCCCGCCCGGGTCACCGGTGACGTAGAGCCCCGGGATGCTCAGGCCGCCACCGGCGGCGGTGACCGTCATCAGCGAGTTGAGCACCGTGGCCGGGCGCTCCGTGCCCGCGTCCTTGCCGTGGCCACGGGCCTCGAACCCGACGGCATCCACACCGCAGTCGACCGTGGGTTCACCCAAAATCTGCTCGATCTGGTCCTGTGGTTCGCCCTTCCGCAGGTCGATGGTCTCACAGCCGAAGCTGCGGGCCTGGGCCAGCCGCTCTTCGTTGAGATCGGCGACGATCACGACGGCGGCCCCGAGCAGCTGAGCGGATGCCGCCGCAGCCAGGCCCACCGGTCCGGCGCCGGCGACGTAGACGGTCGACCCGACCCCGACTCCGGCGCTGTACGCGCCGTGGAATCCGGTCGGGAAGATGTCGGAGAGCATGGTGAGGTCCATGATCTTCTCCAGCGCCTGGTCCCGGTCCGGGAACTTCAGCAGGTTCCAGTCCGCATACGGCACCAGCACGTACTCGGCCTGGCCGCCGACCCAGCCGCCCATGTCGACGTAGCCGTAGGCGCTGCCCGGGCGGTCCGGGTTGACGTTGAGGCAGATCCCGGTCTTGCGCTCCTTACAGTTGCGACAACGGCCGCAGGAGATGTTGAACGGCACCGAGACGATGTCGCCGACCTTGATGAACTCGACGTCGGGCCCGCACTCGACCACCTCGCCGGTGATCTCGTGGCCGAGCACCAGGTCCATCGGTGCGGTCGTGCGCCCGCGGACCATGTGCTGGTCCGAGCCGCAGATGTTCGTCGTGACGGTCTTGAGGATGACCCCGTGCGGCACCTTCCGGCCGACGTTGGCCGGGTTCACGCCCGGCCCGTCCTTCAGCTCGAAGGTGGGGTAGTCGATGTCGATGACCTCGACGACGCCTGGGCTCTTGTAGGCAACTGCTCTGTTTCCAGTCATGAAGTACCTTCCTAGTTCCTGATTGCTTTCCTCGTGGCGCGGCCACTGCGGTCGCGCGAGAGTGCATGGGTGTCTCTAGTTGGATTCCTTTTCGTGGTGCGATCCCTAGGTGACTACAGATGGCCTGAGAATTCAAGGTGTTTGCCGGAGTTCGCCCGGATGGGTATTCACCGCACGCCCCCAGCGCCTACCGTGGTAGTCATGGCCATACCTCCCCTCGTCGAGCCGGTCGCCCGGCTCAGCGCCGCCGAATCCGTCCGCACCGCACGCCAGCGTCGCCTGCCCCAGCTGAACGAGCTCGGCCAGCGCCGGCTCGCCAACGCCCGGGTGCTGGTGCTCGGCGCCGGCGGTCTCGGTTCCCCCGCGCTGGTCTACCTGGCCGCGGCCGGGGTCGGCACCATCGGCATCGTCGACAGCGACGACGTCGAACCCAGCAACCTGCAGCGCCAGATCGTGCACGGCCAGGCGGATGTCGGCCGGCCCAAGGTGGTCAGCGCGGCCGAGTCGATCGCGGCCATCGCGCCGGAGACCGTGGTCGTGCAGCACGGCGAGCGGCTCGACGCCGGCAACGCCGCCATCATCCTCGGCGGCTACGACGTCATCATCGACGGCACCGACAACTTCCCGACCCGGTTCCTGGTCAACGACACCTGCGCGGCCCTGGGCCTGCCGCTGGTGTGGGCATCCGTGCTGCGCTTCGACGCGCAGCTGTCGGTGTTCTGGGCCACCCCGCCGGCAGGGAGCGGCCTCACCGGGGTTCACCTGCGCGACCTCTTCCCGACCCCGCCCGCCGAGGGCGAGGTGCCCAACTGCGCGGAGGCCGGCGTTCTCGGCGCGCTCTGCGGCCAGGTCGGTTCGCTGATGGCCACCGAGGCCATCAAGCTCATCGCCGGGATCGGCACCCCGCTGATCGGGCGCATCCTCGTCATCGACGCCCTGTCGGGGCGGTTCACCGAGGTTCCCCTGCTCGGCACCGGCATCGCCGCGGCCGACCCGAACCCGCCCGCGACAGCCGCCGCCGCGCCCAACGCCTGGCCGACGATCACCCCGGTCGAGCTCGTCGCCCGTCTGGGCGCCCGGGCGAAGAGCACCGACGCGTTCCTGGTCGTCGACGTGCGCGAACCGGACGAACACACCGAGAGCGCCATCCCGGATGCCGTACTGCTCCCCCTCGCCGAACTGCTCACCGCCGAGGGAATGGCCACCCTTCCCCGCGACGTGCCGCTGGTGCTGCACTGCCACACCGGCACGCGTGCGGCCCGCGCCGCGACCGCGCTCCAAGCGGCCGGCTTCACCGACCTCACCCTGCTCGACGGCGGAATCGTCGCCTGGGACGCCGCCGTCGCCGCCCGCACCGCCCCCGGCCTCGGCAGCAAGTGGTCCAGGGAGTGGTCGGCCACCTGGTCGCCGGAATGGTCCACCGAGGCCAGGAGCTGACCGTGGCCGAGGGAACGCACCGGCACGATCACGGCGGCAGGCACACCCACGAGCACGTCGCCGACGGCTGCTCCGTCCCCGCCTCGGCCCGCACCGTGGCCGAGCAGCTGGCCGCCGTGCTCGCCGCGGTCGCCCCGCTGCCGCCGGCGCTGGTGTCCCTGGACGAGGCCCTCGGGCTCGTGCTCGCCGAGGACATCCGGAGCGCCACGGACACCCCGCCGTTCGACAACTCGGCCATGGACGGCTATGCCGTGCGACGCGCGGACCTGCTCGGGGCCACGGAACAGACCCCGGTCTCCCTGCCGGTGGTCGCCGACCTCGCCGCCGGCACGGCGCAGAATCCGCGCCTGGAAACCGGCCAGGTCGCGCGCATCATGACCGGGGCGCCGATCCCTGACGGGGCGGATGCCGTGGTGCCGATCGAGGACACCGACCAGGGCACACAGACGGTCCAGGTTATGCGCCCGCCCGGCCCGGCCGCGCACATCCGTCGCGCCGGCGAGGACGCGCACGCGGGCGACACCGTGCTGACCCGCGGGTCCGAGCTCTGGCCCACCCGGATCGCCGCCGCCGCGAGTGCCGGCACGTCCGGCCTGCGGGCCCACCCCGCCCCGCGCGTGGCCGTGATCTCCACCGGCAGCGAACTCGTCACGCCGGGCGAACCGACCCGGCGCGGCCAGATCCCCGATTCCAATTCGTACCTGCTCGCCGCTGCCGTCGCCGAGGCCGGCGGGGTGCCGATCCGGCTGGGCGCGGTGCCCGACGACGAGAACACCCTCCGCAGCCTGCTCACCAGCCTCGCCGGCACCGTCGACGCGATCGTGCTGTCGGGCGGCGTGAGCGTGGGCGCGTACGACGTGGTGAAGGCCGTGCTGGCCCCGCTCGGCACGGTGCGGTTCGGCCCGGTGAAGATGCAGCCCGGCAAGCCGCAGGGCTTCGGCCGGTGGCCCGCCGACGCGGACGGAACCGACGGCCCGGTCATCTTCGCCCTCCCCGGCAACCCGGTGAGCGCCTTCGTCTCGTTCGAGGCGTTCGTGCGACCGGCCCTGCGCCGGATGGGCGGGCACAGCGAGCTGTTCCGGCCCACCGTGGACGCCGTCGCCGCCGAAAGCTGGGCTTCCCCGGCCGGCCGCGCCCAGTACATGCCCGTCATGCTCCGCCGGGACGGCACGCGCACACTCGCCCGCCGCGCCGCGGCCGGCGGGTCCGGCTCGCACCTCGTGGCCGGTCTCGGCCAGGCCCAGGGACTTGCCATCGTGCCGGAGGACGTCACCCGGATTGACGAGGGTGGGCCCGTCACTGTCATGCTGGTGACATGACCGCACGCGACACGCCCGCACACCCCTTCACCCACCTCGATTCCGCCGGCCAGGCCCGAATGGTCGACGTCACCGACAAGGTGCCCACCGTGCGCAGCGCGACCGCGGGCGGTTTCGTGGCCTGCGGCCCGAAGGTCGTCGCCGCCCTCCGCGACGGCAGCACCCCGAAAGGCGACGTGCTGGCCGTGGCCCGCATCGCCGGCATCCAGGGCGCCAAGAAATGCGCCGACCTGCTCCCCCTCGCGCACGTGATCGGGGTGCACGGCGCCGCCGTCGACCTCGTGGTCGAGGATGCGGGCGTGCGGATCATCGCCACGGTGCGCACGGCCGACCGCACCGGCGTCGAGATGGAAGCGCTGACCGCGGTGTCGGTGGCGGCGCTGGCCGTCGTCGACATGGTCAAGGGACTCGACAAGTCGGTCATGATCGAGAACGTGCGGCTGATCACCAAGACCGGCGGCAAGTCCGGCGACTGGCACCGCCCGGCGGGGTCGTCGGGCGACTAGCCATGAGCGTCGACCTGATCGTGCTCGCCGGCGGCCGCGGCAGCCGGCTCGACGGCGCGCTCAAGCCCGCAGTGGAGGTGGCCGGCCGTTCCCTGCTGTCCCGGGTGCTGGACGCCCGCGGGCTGGCGCGACGGGTCGTCGTGGTGGGGCCGGACTCGGCCCGCCCCGCCGCGGGCGAGGCCGTGCCCGCGGCGGCCTGGACCCTGGAGGACCCACCGTTCGGCGGGCCCGTCGCCGGGATCGTCGCCGGGCTGGCTGCGCTGGACCGGCCCGCGGCATCCGTTGTCGCGGCCGAGTGGGTGCTGGTGCTGGCCTGTGACCTGCCCTGGGCCGCGGATGCCGCGCGCCTGCTGGTGCCGGCGGCGACCGACCCGGGGCTGCCGGCATCCGTTCACGGCCTGCACCTCACCGACGAGGGCGGCCGGGCGCAGTGGCTCGCCGCGATCTACCGTCTGGCTCCCCTGCGGGCGGCCGCGGGCCGGCTCGGCGCCGACGCGCACGGTTCGAGCATGCGTGACCTGCTGGCCCCGCTCACCCTGCGCGGCATCCGGGACGCCGCCGGCGCGGGCAGCGACGTGGACACGTGGCAGGATGTGGAGAGGAGCTCCGCACTCCTGCTCACCGAGGCCGACCCCGTCGCGGAGCAATCCGATGAGGAGTGAAACCGAATGAGCACCTCCGCCCCGCTTCCCCCCGAGGCCCTCGACGACTGGCTGGCGGCCCTCGCCGCGCGGCTGGGCCTCGACCCGGCCGACGTCCCGGTGGGCACCCTGCTCGACGTGGCCCGCGACGTGGCCCACAATGTGGCCCGGCCCGCCGCGCCGCTGAGCACGTTCCTGGTCGGGCTGGCCGCCGCCCGCGCCGGGGGTACCGCCGCCGACATTGAACGCGCCTCCGCCCTGGCCACCGAGCTCGCCCTGGCATGGCCGGCCGACTACCCGGACACGACCCGCTGATGGCCACGGTGCGCTTCTTCGCGGCCGCCGCCGAGGCCGCCGCCACCGACGGCACCGCCCTCGACGCGGCCACGATCGGCGACCTGCGCGCCCGGCTCGTGGCCCGCTACGGGGCCGAGTTCGAACGCATCCTGAACCGGTGCTCGCTGCTGGTGAACGGCACCCGGGCCACGGATGACGCGGTGCCGCTCGCCGGCAGCGACGCCGTCGACGTGCTGCCGCCCTTCGCCGGCGGCTGACCCGGCCCGCCACCGTTCGGCTACCGCCGGGACGAGGTTCGAGCCGGACCGGATCGGAATCATTTTTCACGGTGTTCGCGCGTTGTCGCATCCCGGCCGGCCGGTCAAGGTGGTAGCTATGCGGGCCTTTGGCGCCCGGCAGCGCACTCGGACGAAGGAAGAACATGTCTGTCGCACCGCCCACGCAGTACGCCGCGAACCTCCAACCGGACCTGTCGAACTGGGACCCGGAACACGACGAGACCTGGGATCCGAAGCTCGCCTGGCGCACCCTCTGGATCACCACCTTCAGCCTGACGCTCAGTTTCGCCACCTGGTACCTCGTCAGCGCGATCGCCCCGCGCCTGAACGACATCGGCTACTCGCTGACTCCCGGCCAGCTGTACTGGCTGGTGGCCCTGCCCGGACTCGCCGGCGGCCTGCTGCGCCTGGTCTTCATGTTCCTGCCGCCGATGATGGGCACCCGGGCCCTCGTGGCCATGTCCTCGGCCCTGCTCGTACTGCCCATGATCGGCTGGACCCTCGCCGCCCGCGACACCTCCACCCCGTACTGGGTGCTGCTCGCGCTGTCCTTCTCGGCCGGAATCGGCGGCGGCACGTTCTCCGGCTTCATGGCATCCACCAGCTATTTCTTTCCCAAACGCCTCGCCGGCACCGCGCTCGGCCTGCAGGCCGGCCTCGGCAACTTCGGCATCGGCCTGATGCAGCTGCTGCTGCCCTGGGTCGTGGGCTTCGGCCTCCTCGGCACGGCGGCCCTCACCCCGCAGAGCAGCGCCGCGGGCGACCTGGTCTGGCTGCACAACGGCGGCCTGGTGCTCATCCCCTGGGCGCTGCTCGCCGTCGTGCTCTCGGTCGTGTACCTGCGGCGGGTGCCGGTCACGGCCAACTTCCGCCAGCAGATGGACATCTTCGGGGTCAAGCACACCTGGATCATGACGGCCATCTACCTGATGAGCTTCGGCGCCTACAGCGGCCTGGCCGCCCAGATGGGCCTGATCATCCTCAACGTCTACGGCGACTTCCCGGATGCCCCGAACCCGCTCGCGTTCGCGTTCATCGGCCCCGTCGTGGGCGCCCTGGTGCGCGCGGCCAGCGGGCCGTTCTGCGACCGGTGGGGCGGCGCGATCTTCACCTTCGTCGGCGGCCTCGGCATGGTGGCGGGAACCGCGTTCACGTCCTTCTTCCTCACCCCGACCAGCGTGGACGAGTTCTGGGGCTTCCTCGCCGGCATGATCGTGATCTTCTTCTTCGCGGGACTGGCCAACGCCGGCACGTTCAAGCAGATGCCGATGATCTTCCCTAAGCGACAGGCCGGCGGCGCCATCGCCTGGACCTCCGCGATCGCGGCCTTCGGCCCGTTCATCGTCGGCATCTCGCTCACGGCCATCAGCCCGACCGCGTTCTTCATCGGCTGCACCGTGTTCTGCGTCTTCTGCACCTGGCTCGTTTGGTTCTACTACGCCCGCAAGGGCGCTCCCTTCCCCAGCTGACCGCGCCGCGCCGCGCCCTAACGAATTCGACGGAGATTCTGCCCGAATCGGCCCCAGATACCCCGAAGACGCGCTTTTACAGCAAAATCTCCGTCGAATTGGTTCCGCGCCGGGGGCGGCGGCCGGGGGCGGCCGGCTGCCGCGGTTCCCTCGGCGGCACCATCGACGTATTCTGGGCAAAAAACGGAGGACGTCATGCGAGCACTCGTGGTCTACGAATCCCAATGGGGCAACACCGAGCAGGTCGCGCGTGCGATCGCCGCCGAACTCGGCACCACCATGGAGGTGGAGGTCGTCGACACCGACAGCGCTCCAGCGTCGGCCGACGGCTACGACCTCCTGCTGGTCGGCGGCCCGACGCACGCCTTCTCGATGAGCCGGCCGAACACCCGGCAGGATGCCGTGAACCAGCATGAGGCGCCCCGGTTGCCGACTCGAGGCATCCGGGAATGGCTGGACGGCCTCGCCCCGGTGACGGGTGTCAAGGCCGCGACCTTCGACACCCGCGCGAACGCGCCGCGCCTGCCGGGCTCAGCGGCCCGGGCGGCGAAGCAGGAGTTGAAGAGCCTCGGCTTCGAGATCGTGGTCAAGCAGATGAGCTTCCACGTGCACGGCTACGCCGGCCCGCTCGTGGACGGCGAGCTCGAGCGGGCCGTCGAGTGGGCGCACGAAGTCTCCAGCGGCCTCACCTCCGCGGACACCCAGTAAGTCTCAGAGCACATGGGTGTCTGAGTACCTGGAAAGAAGCCTCCAGCGGCGAACGGATGACCCGGTCGCCGCTGGAGGCTGGGGAACGTCTGACGGCCGCGGAACGGCCAGTGCCGGCTCAGTCCTTGTTGCCGGCGGGCGCCGGTGTGCCCATGTCATCGGACCAGACGGCGGTCGCGCCGCTGTGGCCGATGCGGATGGCCTGCACGGTGGTGCCGGTGGAGGCGAGCAGGGCGGCCGCGGCCAGGACGATGGCGACCCACCTCGGGGCGCGGCGCGTGGAGCCCCGGCCGAAGATCTCCCGGTAGTTCCACCAGAGCAGCACGCCGGCGACCACGGCCAGACCGATCACCCACGGCAGCAGGCCCTCGGCCAGGTCGGCGTGCGTCTCGATCAGGGCGCTCTCGGAGACCCGCTCCTCGAGTGCTTCGCCGGACTGGGTCGACAACGGCACGAGAACGACGGCGGCCAGGGCCAGCAGCAGCGGAAGGAATCTGGCCCACTTGCGGAAGCGGGGCCACAGGGCGGCAACGACGATGACAAGGGCTGCAGTGGGAACGACGACCTCGGTGGCGTGCACGATGAGGGGGTGAACGGGCAGACCGGCGATGGTGTCGAGCAGCGCTTCGAACATGGTTCTCCTTGTGGGCGTCACCGGGCAGGCACGTGTGTGAGCCCGTACTCTCGCAATGCTAAGCACGGGGAGCCGTACCTCGCCACGACGTGCAGCCTTCCCTCAGTAGCCCGCGCGGCGGGTCGCTGCACAACGGGTCGAAACGAAGGGACAGCATCTTGGCCAGACTCGTCTACACCGGGATCACGTCGCTCGACGGCTACGTGGGGGGCCCGACCTGGCCGCACGGATGATCCGGGCCGGCCTGGTGGACGAGTTCCGGCTGCTCGTCTCGCCGATCATGCTCGGCGGCGGCCACTCCCACTTCCCGAACGGAGTGCGCGTGCCGCTGCAGCTGCTCGCCGACCGCCGTTTCGGCAACGGCGTCGTCTTCGTCCGCTATCGCGCCGAACCGTGAGTCTCGCCCCTATTTTTTCGATTTACCGGGTCTTTTCTCACGGTTCGGCGAAGAACTAGACGCCTTCGATTGCCTGCAGGCGGCCGGAACCGACCGCCCCGGCGAACAGGGCGTAGTCCCGGTCGTTCTGGTCGGCGTAGCGCTCGGAGAAATCGGTGACCGATTTATCGAACTTGTCGCTCTTGCCGAGGTAGGCCGCGATCGCGATCGGGTCGCCCGAGCGGGCGTACGCCCGAGCGGGCGTACGCCCGGGCGAGCGTCCAGCCGCAGGCGTGGGCGTACAGCGACAGGCCGGCCGGTTTCAGCGATTCGACCTCGGCAGACCCCTTCATGTCGCGCAGCTGCCGCCAGTACATGAAGCGGTTCTCCTGCACGCCCTTCGTCCAGCCCAGGTAGATGTCACTGGCGGCCTGCATCAGCCGTTGGCCCTGCACGACCCGCTCCCCCGGTTGCTTGTAACGACTCTTCGGCAGGTGGTCTTCCAGAACGGATGCCGTGGCCTCCTTGATCTGCAGGAAGAGCGGGTCCTGTTCATCTCGCCCCTGGAGCAGGGCGATGAAGGAGCGGGTGCCGACACTGCCGACACCCACCACCTTGCGGGCCACGTCGACCAGCTGGAACTGCTCGAGCAGATGACGGCGGTCGTCCGGAAGGGTGACCCGGTAGGCGCGCAACTGGTCGAGGATAGCGCGCCGGGTCTCCTCGGCTGACATCCCGAACGCGTCGAGGAGCCCTCGGGCGGGGATGACGATCGGCGGCTGACTCACGATCCGGTACTGCCCGTTGTCGAACTCGGCGAGTTTGGAGAGAGCCTGCAGGCTATCCCTGGTGCGGGCCTTCGCCGAGTTGCGCTGCATTGTCTTCTCGATGGTCCGGTTCAGTTTCCGCTGCTTGCCTGTCCCGGCGCCCACGGACTGTTGGAGGACCTTCGTCAGGTCCTCCTGTGACAACCGGGCGTACCAGATGTCCATGGTGCGCATCTGGGCGAACGAGGCCATGGCCTCTCGATACGCACGGACCGCCGCGAGGGTCACATCCCGGGCGCCGGACGCGCTGAAGCCGTTGTTTCGGGCTGCGATCGTGAAACTGGCGGTCATCCGCAGCACGTCGTACTCGAACGGACCGGGGAGCGTCTCATCGAAGTCGTTGAGGTCGAAGAGGAGCAGCCGCTCGGGTGACACGAACACGCCGAAATTGGAGAGGTGGGCGTCACCGCATTGCTGGGCGATCAGGCCCGCCCGGGGCGTGTCCGTGAGGTCGGTCGCCATGATCTTGGCCGCACCGCGGTAGAAGGTGAAGGGGGAAACCAGCATCCGGTCGTGCCGAACCGGCACCAGGTCCTGCTCCCTGGTGGTGTTCTGAGCCTCGAGCAGCGACGGCGGGTCCGGCCGGTCGGCGGCGGGAACCCAGCCCCGATGACTGGTGAGGGGCGTGCGCTCCCGCGCGCTCCTGCCGCGGGCTTTCCGCTCCTCGACGCTGAGGTGCTGCGCTTTGGGCGCGGTCATGATCGGAGACCTTTCGGCTGCACTGCAATCGGCGGGTGAGAACATCTCCACGATTGCCCGGCCGCGCGCCGGCGTCAATGTCTCCGGGCCGGGCGGCTAACGGCGACTGCCCTCCCGATGGCGGGTGCCGCGTGGCAGCTCGCTCTTCTCCCAGCCGCGGCGGGCCTTCACTGCACCCGCGCCGCGGTGGCCGTCCCGCGAACGGTAGACGATGTAGGGCCGCACGAAGTAGCCGAGCGGCGCCGAGAAGACGTGCACCAGGCGACTGAACGGCCACAGCAGGAACAGGGCCGTCGCCGAGAGCACGTGCAGCTGGAAGAAGAACGGCACGCCGCTCATCAGCGACGGGTCCGGCTGGAAACCGTAGAGGCTGCGGAGCCAGGGCGAGATCGACCCGCGGTAGTCGTAGCCGGCGCCGAGCACCTGGTAGAGCACCGTGGCCGTGGTGCCGAAGGCGATGGTGCCGGCGAGGAAGAGGTACATCACCTTGTCCATCGCGGTCGTGACCAGTTTGACCCGGGCGACCAGGCGCCGACGAACCAGCAGGATGACCAGGCCCGCGATGGTCAGCACCGCCGCGATGCTGCCCAGCCAGGTGGCCCCCAGGTGGTACAAATGCTCGGTGACGCCGAATAACTCGAGCCAGGGCTTGGGGATGAACAGGCCCACGAGGTGGCCGCCGAAGACCATCAGGATGCCGTAGTGGAACATCGGCGAGCCCCAGCGCAGCCACTTGTTCTCGTAGGTCTGGCTCGACCGGGACGTCCAGCCGAACTGGTCGAACCGGTAGCGCAGCAGGTGGCCGACGATGAAGACGACGGCCGCGGCGTAGGGGAACGCCACCCAGAGCAGAATGTCGAGCGGGGTCATACCCGTACGTCCTCACTGTTCGCGGCGGACGGCGAGAACGGTTTGAGATTGCCGAGAAAGGTCATGCCGACCGTCTCGGTGGGCGGTCCCTCGTTGACGAGGTCCAGGTAGCGCTGACGGGTTTCCTCGTCGATCTTCGGCAGCGACAGGGACACCACCTCCACGACGTGCGCGTAGGGGCTCGGCACCGCCTCGAGGGCCGTGCGGAGCACCTCGATGCCGTCGCGGTGGGCGGCGAGCAACTCCTGGGCGATCGGCGACTCGCTGAGGGCCGAGAATTCCAGCACCATCGGCAGGTAGTCGGGCAGTTCGTCCGCCGCCACCTCCCAGCCGGCCGCGCGGTAGGCCTCGACGAAGCGCACCAGCGCCATTCCGCGCCGGCGAGTGTCCCCCGCCGCGTAGTAGCTCAGGTACGGACAGCACTTGCGCTTGAGGTCGAACGTGGCCGTGAAGTGGATCTCCAGCTCCTGCTGGCTCATCGCATCCGCCGCCGTCAGGAACGCCTCGAAGGCGTGGCGGAGCGGATCCGGCAGCAGCGTCACCGACGCGGCCACGGCCGAAAAGCGCGCCCGGCGCTCCTCGCTGGGGTAGTCCAGCAGGATCGACGCCGCCATGTGCGCCATCCGGCCGTCCTCCGCGGACAACGGCAGGGCTGTCACCTTGCGGACCGGCAGCTTCGGCAGCCTCATGCGGGGCTCCCGGGGGCGCCGTCGGCGGTTCTGGGCGGGAACATGCCCTTCGGCACGCCTCCGCCGGTCCAGTTGAGCAGGTTGACCCGGCCCGGCGTGGTGGGCCGGGTGCGTTCCCCGCCCTTGCCGACCATCTCGTTGTAGTTGTCGACGGTCGCGTTCAAAGGCATGCCCGGGGTCTTCCCGTAGGGGCCCGCCGCCGTGGCCGCGGTGGGCCCGCCCATGCCGGGGCCGCCGTCGGTGTCGAGCGAGCAGGCGAGTTCCTCCAGCTCGCGCGCCGTCTCGACGTGCGCCTTCGGGATGACGTAGCGGTCCTCGTACTTGGCGATCGCCAGCAGGCGGTACATCGCCTCGATCTCGGTGCCGGTCATGCCGACCGCGGCCGGGATCGACTCGTCGCGGGGGCGCCCCAGGTTGATGTCGCGCATGTAGGACCGCATCGCGGCGAGCTTGCGCAGGGAGGACTCGACCGGAACGACGTCCCCGGCCGAGAACAGGCCGGCCAGGTACTCCACCGGGATGCGGAGCTTGTCGATGGCGGCGAACAGGGTGCGGGCATCCTCGCCGTCGTTGTTGGTGGTCGAGATGACGTCGACCACCGGGGACAGCGGCGGGATGTACCAGACCATGGGCATGGTGCGGTACTCCGGGTGCAGCGGCAGGGCCACCTTGTACTCGGAGATGAGCTTGTAGATGGGGCTGTTCTGGGCGGCGAGGATCCAGTCGTCCTCCATGCCCTCCGCCTTCGCCGCGGCGATCACCTCCGGGTCAAACGGGTCGAGGAAGCAGGCGCGCTGGGCATCCAGCAGGTCGTGCTCGTTCTCGACCGAGGCCTGCGCGAGGACCGCGTCGGCGTCGTAGAGCATCAGGCCCAGGTAGCGCAGCCGGCCGACGCAGGTCTCGGAGCAGATGGTGGGCTTGCCCTGCTCGATCAACGGGTAGCAGAGAGTGCACTTCTCCGCTTTGCCGGTCTTGTGGTTGAAGTAGACCTTCTTGTAGGGGCAGGCGGAGACGCACATGCGCCAGCCGCGGCATCCGTCTTCATCGACGAGCACGATGCCGTCTTCTTCGCGCTTGTACATCGCGCCCGAGGGGCAGGCGGCGACGCAGGCGGGGTTCAGACAGTGCTCGCAGATGCGCGGCAGGTAGAACATGAAGGTGTTCTCGAACTCCATCTTCACGTGCTCGCTCATGGTGGCGAGGATGGGGTCGTCGGCCGCGGTCTCCTGCGAGCCGCCGAGGTTGTCGTCCCAGTTGCCGGACCACTTGATGTCCATGTTCTGGCCGGTCAGCAGGGATTTGGGCCGGGCCACCGGGCTCTGGGTGCTCAGCGGGGCCTTGGTGAGCATGTCGTAGTCGTAGGTCCACGGCTCGTAGTAGTCGTCGATGACGGGCAGGTCCGGGTTGTTGAAGATGGTGGCCAGGCGCTTGATCCGGCCGCCGGAGCGCAGCTTCAGGCGTCCGCGCTTGTTGCGCGTCCAGCCGCCCTTCCACTTCTCCTGGTCCTCGTAGCGGCGCGGGTAGCCCACGCCGGGCTTGGTCTCCACGTTGTTGAACCAGACGTACTCGACGCCGGTGCGGTTGGTCCAGACCTGCTTGCAGGTGACCGAGCAGGTGTGGCAGCCGATGCACTTGTCGAGATTCATGATCATCGACATTTGAGCCATTACGCGCATTTAGTACTCAACCTCCTGGCTGCGTCGACGGATCACGGTGACCTCGTCGCGTTGGTTCCCGGTCGGGCCGAGGTAGTTGAAAGCGAAGGACAGCTGGGCGTAGCCGCCAATCAGGTGGCTGGGTTTGAGCAGGATGCGGGTGAGGGAGTTGTTGGTGCCACCGCGCATGCCGCTGGTCTCGGCGATCGGCACGTTGATGGTGCGGTCCTTCGCGTGGTACATGTACACGGTGCCCTCCGGCATCCGGTGCGACACGATGGCGCGGGCCACGACGACGCCGTTGCGGTTGTAGGACTCGATCCACTCGTTGTCGCGCACGCCGATCTTGTCGGCGTCGAGCGGAGACATCCAGATGGTCGGGCCGCCGCGGGACAGCGAGAGCATCATCAGGTTGTCCTGGTACTCGGAGTGGATCGACCACTTCGAGTGCGGCGTCAGGTAGCGCACCGCCACCTCGGCCCGGCCCTTCGAGCCGGTCGCCCCGGTCGCGGCGGTCGAGCCCACGATCGAGTCGTCGAACAGGCGGTGCATGTCCAGCGGCGGCCGGAAGATCGGCAGCTGCTCCCCCAGTTCGATCATCCAGTCATGGTCGAGGTAGAAGTGCTGCCGCCCGGTCAGGGTGTGCCACGGCTTGAGGTGCTCCACGTTGATCGTGAACGCGCTGTAGCGTCGGCCGCCGTGCTCGCTGCCGGACCATTCCGGGGAGGTGAGCACCGGGACCGGCGCGCCCTGGACATCCGGGTAGGAGAAGCGGCGGCCCTCGTTGTCGCTGGCCAGGTGCGCCAGCTTCATTCCGGTGCGCTCCTCCATCTGGCGGAAGCCCTGCGTGCCGAGGCGGCCGTTAGTGGTGCCGGAGAGGGCCAGCACCATTTCACAGGCCTGGATGGCGGTCTTCAGCTGCGGCCGTCCCGCGGTGGGGCCGCTCTGGACCAGGCCGTTCTTCTGGCCGAGGTAGGCGACCTCGACGTCCGGGTTGAACTTGACGCCCTTGGTGACCATCCCGAGCTTCTCGGTCAGCGGCCCGAGGGCCCCGAGCCGGGCCGCGAAGGCCGGGTAGTCGCGTTCGACCACGACCAGCTTGGGCATGGTCACGCCGGGCACCAGCACCTGGTCGTACTCGACGATGCCGTGGGGGGCGCTCATCGCATCCGGGGTGTCGTGCAGCAGCGGCACGGCGACGAGGTCCTTCCGAACTCCGAGGTGCTCGACCGACATTTCGGAGATCTTCTCCGCCAGGAGGTGGAAGATGTCGAAGTCGGTCTTGGCCTGCCAGGGCGGGGCGATCGCGGGGTTGAAGGAGTGGATGAACGGGTGCATGTCCGTCGTGGACAGGTCGTTCTTCTCATACCAGGTGGCCGGGGGCAGCACCACGTCGCTGAAGATGGTGGTGCTCGTCATGCGGAAGTCGCTGGTCACCATCAGGTCGAGCTTGCCCTCGGGCGCGGTCTCGTGCCATTTCATGGTCTTCGGCCGCTTCTCCGGCGGCGACTCGGGCGCCCGCACCGCGGACTTCGTGCCGAGCAGATGCTTGAGGAAGTACTCGTTGCCCTTGCCGGAGGAGCCGATCACGTTGGCCCGCCAGATGTCCAGGATGCGCGGGAAGTTCTCCGGCGCATCCGGGTCTTCGACCGCGTATTCGAGCGTGCCGTCGCCGAGGGACTCGACCACGTACTGGGCCGGGTCCACACCCGCGGCGACCGCGTCGTCGACCAGGTCGAGCGAATTGCGGTTGAAGGTGGGGTAGCCGGGCATCCAGCCGCGCTTGGTCGACTCGACCAGGCAGTCGGCCGTGGTGCGGTCCTTGAACGTGCCGGCCCCGAGCGGGCTGGACAGGGTGTCGGCGGACAGTCCGTCGTAGCGCCACTGGTCGGTGGCGAGGTAGAAGAAGCCGGTGCCGATCATCTGGCGGGGCGGCCGCACCCAGTCCAGGCCAAACGCGTACTGGCCGTAGCCGGTGAGCGGGCGTACCTTCTCCTGGCCGACGTAGTGCGCCCAGCCGCCGCCGTTCACGCCCTGGCAGCCGGTCATGGTGGTCAGGGCGAGGAAGGCCCGGTAGATGGTGTCGGAGTGGAACCAGTGGTTGGTGCCGGCGCCCATCAGGATCATCGAGCGCCCACCGGAGTCCTCGGCGTTCTGCGCGAACTCCCGCCCGATCCGCTCGGCGGCCTGCATCGGCACCGACGTGATGCCCTCCTGCCAGGCCGGGGTGCCCGGCGAGGACGCGTCGTCGTAGCCGGTGGGCCAGACGCCCGGCAGGCCGGGCCGGCCGACGCCGTACTGGGCGAGCAGCAGGTCGAACACGGTGGTGACCAGCTGGCCGGCCACCATCCGCACGGGCACGCCGCGACGGATGATGCCCGCGCCTCCCGCGTGCTGCTCGCCGACCTCGTCGGTCTCCGGTGCCACGTCGAACCGCGGCATGTCGATGGCCACGGATGCCTGGTCGTAGTCGGGTGCGTCCGCGATCGACAGCAGCGGGTCGACGCCCTCCAGGTCGAGGTTCCACTTGCCCACGTCGGTCTCGGAGAACCGGTGCCCGATCGAACCGTTGGGCACGACAACCTGGCCGTCCTGGCCCAGAAGCACCGGCTTGAACGCGGCGCTGGCGACGGTCGGTGCCAGGCCGGGCAGGGCATCCGCGGTCATGAACTTGCCGGGAACGTACGCGTCGCCGCGCTTGGTGAGACCGATCAGGTAGGCGGAGTCGCTGTAGCGCTTCATGTAGTCGACGAAGCGGGGGGTGCGGCGGTCGACCAGGAATTCCCTGAGCACGACGTGGCCCATGGCCAGCGCGAGGGCGCCGTCGGTGCCGGGGTGCACCGCCAGCCACTCGTCGGCGAACTTGGAGTTGTCGGCGTAGTCGGGCGAGACGGTGATGACCTTCTGGCCCTTGTAGCGGGCTTCGACCATGAAGTGCGCGTCGGGGGTGCGGGTGACCGGCACGTTGGAGCCCCACATGATCAGGTAGGACGAGTTCCACCAGTCGGCCGACTCCGGCACGTCGGTCTGGTCGCCGAACACCTGCGGGGAGGCGACGGGCAGGTCGGCGTACCAGTCGTAGAAGGAGAGCATGGTGCCGCCGAGCATGGAGATGAACCGGTTGCCCACCCCCTGCGAGACGATCGACATGGCGGGGATCGGCGAGAAGCCGGCGATGCGATCCGGGCCGTACTTCTTGATGGTGTGCACGTGGGCGGCGGCGACGATCTCGGATGCCTCGTCCCAGCTGGTGCGCACCAGGCCGCCCTGGCCGCGGGCGCTCTTATAGGCGCGGGCGGACTCGGGGTTGCCGGTGACGTCGGCCCAGGCGAGCACCGGGTCGCCGGTGCGGGCCTTCGCCTGGCGGTAGAGGTCGAGCAGCACGCCGCGCACGTAGGGGTATTTCACCCGGGTCGGCGAGTAGGTGTACCAGCTGAAGGCGGCGCCGCGGGGGCAGCCGCGGGGCTCGTATTCGGGCGAGTCGGGGCCGACGGAGGGGTAGTCGGTCTGCTGGGTCTCCCAGGTGATGATGCCGTCCTTGACGTACACCTTCCAGGAGCAGGAGCCGGTGCAGTTCACGCCGTGGGTGGACCGCACCTCCTTGTCGTGGGTCCAGCGGTCGCGGTAGAACGAGTCGGCGTCGCGGCCGCCCTCGAGGAACACCGAGCGGAGGTCGGGCGAGGCCTTGCCGCGGCGCAGGAAGCGCCCGAGTTTCAGGATCGTGTCGTCGATCGGGCCGTCGATGCCGGGCTTCGCGGGTGTGGCGGCCGGCTTCGAAAAGGCGGAATTCTTGAGCGATTTCACACTGTACCCCTTGCACTGCCCGGGGTCACTGCGGTCAGCGACCACCCTCGCAGCCCAGTCTCACCGGCGGGAAAAGGCGCTACAAGTCAGAAACGCCGTGATAAATGATTGCGGGCCGGTGCTGCTCCTGGGGCTGTGCGTCTTCGGCGGGTTCAGTGTCGGACCGGTGTAGGTCGAGAATGCAGGTGTTCGGTTCGACCAGCGGGTGCAGCGCGTCGGCGCTTAGCGGGCCCTCGGTCATCTCCAGCAGTGTCTTCAGCAGCCCGAAGTGCACCCGACAGACCTCGGGGTGTGCCTTGACCATGTCCCTGTACGGGCACTCGTGCAGGTGAACGTGGTCACCGTCGGCGTCGTCGATCGCGAGCCGCGCGTCGAAGCCGGTGCCGTCGAGGTGGTCGTCGAGGGCGTCCAGTTGCCGTTGCAGCGGCGAGTGGATGACGGCCTCGACCCGCAGCATCCGTCGCACCTGATCGCCGTGGCGCTCGGCTGCCTGGGCCTTGGCCGCCCGGATCGAACCCTCGGCGCGGTCCGGGCCGGCGGCGGCGCTGTACAGCATCCGCGGACGGCCCTTTGAGTCCTTGCTTTCCGGCTGGCAGGTGACGAAACCATCGCCGATCAGGCGCTGCAGGTGCTCGCGGGCCGTGTTGTGGTGCAGTCCGGTGGCTTCGGCCAGGTCGCCCACCGTCATGGTTCCGCGTTGCTGCAGAAAGTGCAGCAGTTTGATCCTGCTGAACGAAGCGAGCGTGCGGTAGCTCGACGTGCGTTTCGACGACGGCGTCATCGGCCCAGTCTCCTGTCCACCCGGCAAAACCGATACCCCTGGGCGCAAACTCGGTGCCCGCGGGTCGCCCCTGAACCAATTCGACGGAGATTTTGCCGATTTGGGCCCGAAACCGCCCGCTTTGCGCTTGTGGGACCAAAATCTCCGTCGAATTCGTTCACGGCGTGACCTGGAAGACGCCACGAGCGCCCTTTTCGGCGTCGGACATGACGTGGCTGACGAAGGGATAGCTGCCGGCCTCGGGGAAGGTCAGCTCGACGAAGCCACCCTGGGCGGCGGCCAGGTCGAGCACCTGCGAACCGCCGGTTCCGGTGCTGCCGCCGTCGCGCAGCAGGTAGTCCCCCTCCTTGAACACGGTGTCGAACTGGCCGCCGACGACGTGGAAGGAGCTGCCCACGTTCGGGCCGGCGTCGAGCACCCAGACGCGCACCCGCTCCCCGACTTTCGCGGTCAGCGGCCGGGCACCGTACTGGTTGGCGATGCCGTTGAAGACCACCAGATCGGGGAACTGGGCCGCCACCTTGTCGGCGTCGGCCTCGCCGCCCTGCGCGCCGAGGTAGAGCTCGGACTGCACCAGGACGTATTCCCGGTCGACCGGGGTCAGTCCGGCCGGGTCGATGACGACGGCACCGAACATGCCGTTCGCGATGTGCACCGACATGGGCATGGTGGAGCAGTGGTAGAGCCAGATTCCCGAGCTGGTGGCGGTGAACCGGTAGCTCAGGCTCTGCCCCGGTGCGATGCTGCGCATTGCCTTGTCGGGCGCCAGAGCGCCGGCGTGGAAGTCGATCGAGTGCTCGATCGAGCCGTCGTTGACGAACGTGATGTCGAAGACGTCGCCGACCCGGCCGTGCAGGGTCGGTCCGGGGGCCGTGCCGTTGAACGTCCAGAGTGATTGGGTGACGCCGGGCGACACCTCGGTGGTGACGTTCTTCACCCGCATGGTCAGTGTGTGCACGGTCGGCGTGGACCCGTTCGGCGTGGACCCGGTCTGCACGGATACCGGCGGCAGCACGGCGTCGCGTGCCGTGAAGTCGGCCGCGGGCTTCTTCATCAGGTCGAGGTCGTCCGCCGCCGACGATTCCCCGCCGGCGGAGGCGTGGCCCGCCGGCATGGCCGCGTCCCCGGCAGGGTCCGCGCCGACGGCCACGACGGTGAGGGTCATGCCGAGCAGCTTGTGCCCGGCGATCGAGCACCAGCCGTCGATATCCGTTCCGACGACGCCGATGGTGACATCCTTGCTCGTTCCCGGAGCGACGGAACCGGAGACCACGCCGGTGGCGAGCACGAGGTTGTGCACCATGTCGTCGGCGTTGGTCAGGGTGATCACCAGGGTGTCGCCGGCCGGAATCTCGATCCGGTCCGGGCTGAAACGGGTGTCTTTCATCCTGACGTCCACTCGGGTCGTGTGCCCGGTCGCGTGGCCGCTGGCCGAGACCCCGGCGGATGCCGCCCCGCTCGCCATCCCCGCGGCGGCCGGGTCCATCGCGACGCCGAGGGTGACGACGAGGAGCAGGGCGCCGACGGCCGTGACGGTCGCGCCGGTCCGGCGCGGCTGCTCCGCGCCGGTCGCGGCGGGGCCGCCGGCCGGTCGGATCGGCGAGGCCGAGGCATCCGTGGCTCGGCGCACGCGCCGGTTCACCCGCATCGCCCGGGTCATCAAGACCAGGAAGGATGCGAGGGTGCCGACGACGAGCAGGGAGAGGGTGACCCTGACCAGGCTGGGCACCGGCAGCAGGTAGAGCACCAGGCCGCCGTTGACGACGATCACCCGGAACAGCGCGCCACGGTCGAGCTCCCGGGCCGTGGGGCGGGATACCCGGGGGCCGCCGCCGAGCACCACCGGCAGCAGGTAGCTCAGCGCACCGAGCAGGATCTGCGCGGCGAAACCGACCGCGAACACGGGGACGAGCTGCTCGAGCCGGTCCGCCGCGGCGACCCAGCTGGGAGCGAACGCCACGAGCAGTCCGAACCCGGCCACGCAGAGGAAGAACCAGGCCAGGGCGGCACCGATGCTCCAGCTTGCGAAGGTGGTCGGCGGGGACGTGCGGCCCAGGCGCACGGCCTCGACCAGGACCAGCCCGAGGCCGACCAGGTAGAGCAGGGCGCCGAGGGCGGTGACCAGACGTTGATCGGCCAGCGCGCCGAGGCCGAGCACCGCGAGCCCGGCGAGGAGCAGCGGCAGTGTGCCGCGGGCCGATGCCCGCGTGGTCTGCACCCGGGCGTGCAGCACGGTCGGCCAGAGCAGGGCGACCGTGCCGATGACGGTCAGGCCGACCCAGCCGAGCAGGTTGAGACCGATGTGGGCGACGAAGAGGCGCTCGAAGGGCTCCCCCTCGTCGGTGCGCGCCATCAGCACGCCCAGGGTCACCCCGATCGACAGGGCGACGCCGGCCGCCAGGTAGTAGCGCACGAGCGGCGCGAAGCGGGCCGGCAACGACCCGCGCGACTGGGCGAACAGGATGCCCGCATGCAGCAGGGCGTTGGCCCCGACCAGGCTGCCGCCGACCAGTACGAGCGGCCACCAGCCGCCGACCATGCCGGCCACGACGAGCGCCGCGCCCACGGTGTGGGTCAGGAGCCGGACGCCCATCGAGGCCCGGCCGCCCGGGGCGCTCCGCCGCAGCAGGGTGTCGGCGAAGTGCTGGCTCCAGGTGAGGATGGCGGTGCTGACCGCGCCCAGCAGCAACAGGTGCACCATCAGCCAGGGCGCGACCGGCAGGAAGCGGTGGAACAGCACCGCCACGACGGTGAGGACCAGCCAGGCCGGCACCAGCAGCCCGGTGAGAAGGTGCCACAATCGACGGCTCATCTGATCACTTTCGTTGTTGTCTTTCGGGCGGGCACGCCGAGCAGCACCGACACCACGGCCAGCACCACGAACAGCAGCACCGCCGCGATGTTGGCCACGCCGCCCCACTGCACCAGTTCAGGCAGGCCGCGCGCGTCGCCGAGCAGGATGCGCACCACCAGCGAGGCGTGCAGCAACAGTGCCGGCGCGTACAGCACCGGCCGGTACGGCAGCGGCCGGCGCAGCACCGCGGGCAGGATCGTGGGCGCGTGCGCCATGATCATCGACATCACGAAGCCCAGGAAGACGGCATGCAGCACGGCGTCGTAGGCCGGGCCGGAATAGGCCGGCCCGGCGAGAACCCAGACGGCGCCGACCACGAACAGCCAGGCGTAGCCGGCCAGGAGGCACACGGCAATGTAGCGCGGCAGGCCCACGCCGCGCACGAGCCGGGTCGCCACATCGTGCCGGAACAGCCAGGCCACGACCGCCAGCATCCCGAGCCCGAGGATCGGATAGCCGATCCCGGGCCAGACCAGCGCCACGAGAACGCCCCCGGTCAGGACGAGTGCGGAGGCCAGCAGCCAGGATTCGGCCCGCTCGTCGACGGAGGGCGAGATGCGAGCGAGTTCGAGGCGTTCGCCCGCGATTGTGAGCACCAGGAACAGCGTCATGGCCGGCACCAGGTGCGGGACCGGGGCACCCCCCACCAGCCAGAGCACGGTGGCGCTCACGCCCAGCAGCGCCCCGAGCGACTGCACCGCCGTGGCGGTCGATGCCTGACGCCGCCAGATCTCCCGGTAGATCGGCAGCAGCATGGCCGACCCGGCCAGGAAGGCGAGCTGCCCGATCACGACGGGCAGCGGCGACAGGAGGGCCAGCCCGCCGAGGCCCAGGAAGGCCGGGGACAGGAAGGCCCAGGCGCGCCGGATCGCGACGGCCCGCTCGAGCACGACCACGCTTCCCACGAAGCCGAAGACCATCAGGGGTCCGTGCACATCGGCCAGCCGCGCGGTGACGACCGGAGCCGGCAGGCCCAGCAGCAGCAGCGCCCCGTCAAGCCCCGCCAAAAGGGCGATGCCGCCCAGCAGGAGAAGGGCCATCCGCCAGCCGGCGCGGCGCGGGTGTCGATTCACGACGGGTATCGGGTGCTCGGTCTGACGTAGGGTACGCGGCGGTCAGGCGACGCGGGTGAAACGGATGCGCCAGGCCTCCGGACCGCGTTCCAGGTACGACACCGAGAACGCGCCGGGACGGGTATTCTCCAACTGAGCCAGCAGGGGCAGCGGGTCGTGCGGGGCGATCAGGTCGAGTGCGAAACCGATCTGGATCGCGTCCAGCGCACCGAAGATCGCCGCGTGGCGCACCGCATGCGGGATGGTGCGGCCGTCGAGCACGATGGCCTCGGCGGCGTCATCGTGGTTGCAGGTGCAGGTGTGCGCGGAGCTCAGGGCAATGGGTTCGGCAGTCATGGGAAGCATCCTCCTCGGTGGCACGACCACGCCGCGCTCTAATAAAGAGGATACACGTCCGTTTTAATAAATCGAACGCGGAATCAGGCCAGGCCGACCCAGCCGGTCGACCCGTCGGCCTCGTACTGCTTCTTCCAGATCGGCACCTCGGCCTTGACGCACTCGACCAGCCGCTCGCACGCCGTGAAGGCGTCGCCGCGATGGGCGCTCGCCGCGGCCGCGACCAGGGCCAGGTCGCCCACATCGAGGTGACCGATCCGGTGGCTGAGCGCCAGGTTCACCTGCGGGTATTCGGCGCGGAACCGGGCGACGATCTCGGACAGGATGCGGCCGGCATCCGGATGCGCGCTGTAATCGAGCCCGGTCACCTGCCCGGCCGCGTCGGGGTCGTGGTCGCGCACCTGGCCGATGAAAGTGACGACGGCCCCGCACGAGCCGGTCGAGACGACCCGCACGTGTTCAGCCACGTCGAGGGGGGCCTCGGTGACCCGGGCGAACCCGTTCTCGGCGGGGGTCGCGGCGGCGGGCGGAGTTGCGGGGGCGTCGTTCGTGCGTCCTGAATTCACAGGTCCAGAGTAGCCCGGGGCCGGGACCCGGTCGGCGGCCGCCGTGCCCTGGCATCCGTTCACGAAGCATCGAGGATGTTCGTGAGGCCGTCGGCTGCACGGCGAACCGACCGAGGAGCTCGCGCACGTGATCGCACAATCAGGCCCCCAGGATGCCGATCCGATCCCTTCAGGCCAGACCCGGGGGCTGCCCGTCGGCCGCGCCCCGCTGTCGAGCCTCGGCATCCCCTTCGGCCTGTCCGGCCTCGCCGGCACCTGGACGATGGCCGGGGACACCCTGGGCACTCCGGCCCTGATCGGCGACGTGCTCTGGTTCGTGGCGCTGGCCGCCTGGACCGGTGTGATCGGCAACTACCTGCTGCGGAGCCGGAACCGGGGCGGCGGCATCCGGGCCGACCTCGACCACCCGGTTCAGGGCGCGTTCGCGACCCTCGCGCCGTCAGTGGGATGCTGATCGGGACACATTTCGCGGCATCCACGCCTCTCGCCGGTCATATTCTCGTTGTGGCATGCATGGGGCTCGCGGTGGTTCTGGGCGCGCGCTTCGTGGCCGGGCTGGCCGCGGGGAACCGCAACATCGACGCGGTGCACGCCGGGTACCTGCTGCCCACCGTCGCCGTCTTCCTGATCCTCGGCCAGTCCGCCGCAGGCGCGGGCTGGACCGGGCTCTCCGTGGCCGGCATCGGCGTCGGGGTGCTCTTCTGGCTTCTCCTCGGCACGATCGTGCCGGCCCGGATGGTGTTCCGGCCGGCGTTGCCCGCGGCCCTGGTGCCGACGTTCGCGATCTTCTCCGCTCCCCCGGCGGTGGCCGGCAACGCGTGGTTCGCGTTCACCGGTGGCCGGCTCGACACGATTCAGTACCTGCTGCTGGGCACCTTCGTGCTGCTGATCGCGGTGCAGGCGGCCCTGATCGGCACCTACTGGCGGCTGCCGTTCACACTCGGTTTCTGGGCCTTCACGTTCACGGTCGCGTCCAGCGGCACCTACGCGCTGCACTGGCTGAAGCTGGCCGGGGGCCCCGCCCAACCGTTCTGGGGATACCTGTCGCTGACCCTGGTGACCGTGATCATCGGCAGCATCGCCGGGCGCTCGGTGAACCTGCTGGTGCGGTCCCGCAGCTCGGTCTCCGCTCTTGCCCGGGCATAACTCCTGCAAATCGTGATGCCGCTCGGGGACATCCGCGCAATGACTGGCCGGACTGGGCCCTGGGCGACCAGATTGCAGGAGTTATGCAGAGGGTGCGCGTTGCTCTGTGTGGCTAACTCAGGAGAAACGGATGCCGCGAGCCGCCTCCGCCAGGCACGCAGCGGGTGCAGCGGGTGGTCCCGCCGGATCTTCCTGAGTTACCCCCCCCGGGGTAGGGCGCGGCCCCCAGCCGGAGCCCCGGGCCGGAGGAGCCCCGAGCATAACTTCTGCAGATTCCGCGAAACGGCCCGAAATCAGGGTGCGGTGCGGCCGACTGGGTTCTGCAGGAGTCATGTGCGACGCCCACCCCGACCACCGGGGAGTCGGGTCTAAGAGCATTCTCACCCGGGTCCGGGGCCCGGCCTCGTAGGATCAAGACACAGCCGATGGCACAGCCTCAGCACAACCGTCGCACAGCCGTGGAGGCACGATGACAACGCATGCCCGGACACCGCGGCGCTCACGGTTCCTGCTCTTCGGCGGCGTCGGACTGGCCGTTCTCGTCGCCGCCGCTGCCTCGGCGTCGATGGTCAGCGCCCTGGTCCTGCCCGACCTGCCGGGTACCCCGCTCGGGGTTCCGCCCGTCACGGTCGAGGTGAGCACGGTCGAGGTGAGCACGGTCGAGGTGAGCACGGTCGAGGTCGGCGCGGTCCCGGGCAATGCTGACCTGGGCACCGACCCCGCCGCGCCACCGGTTGCCGCCCCCGGAACGACGCCGGGCCCGAGCGACGTCCCCGAGTCGACCGACCTCGGCGCCGGCGCCGGCGCCGGCAGCGCCAGCGCCAGCGCCAGCGACACCGGCAGCGGCACTGACACCGACTCCGACACGGATGCCGCGGAGCCTGAACTCGTGCCTGCCCCCGCCCCGGTGGTCGTGTCCGAGGACGGCGACGATGACGGTTCCTCCCCCGAGGACTGACGACCCCCGAATCTAAGAGAGCTCTCACAGCCCTCTCGTGCCCGCCTCATCCCGGCACCCCACAGTGAAGGGGTGGAGACGCACCCCGCCACGCACCGAACGTCGGTTTACCGACGCAAACGAAAGGTCAGCGCATGCCGCAGATGACGAAGAAGAAGTCCATCATTCTGGCAACCCTCGGACTCGCCGGGCTCATGTCCATCGGCATCGTTGCCGCCCAGGCCGACCCGGGAGCCGGCAGCGACCCCGTACCGACCTCGAGCGTCTCGGACGACACCTCGGTCGTCGAGACCATTGATCTCCTCGACGACAACTCCATCGGCGAACTCGGCGCTGACGCGAGCGACGCCGTAATCGGCGACTCGGGCGACGATACGAACGAGGAAACGACCGAGGTCGGAGAGACCGAGAACGAGTCCGCGACGGATGACGACGGCGACGCCGCGGTCGGCACCGACGACGAGTCCGAAAACGAGTCCGATGACAGCGACACCACCGAAGACACGACCGACGACGCGACCGACGAAGCCGGTCACAGCGACGACTCCGACGACTCCGCACACGACAGTGCAGACGACAGTGCAGACCACGGTTCAGACGAGGGCGACGACTCGGGCCACAGCAGCGACACCGACGACTAGCCAGGCACCCCGGTTGGGCTATCGGCCCGCGCTTCTCTCAGCGCAGCCGGTAGCCCATTCCTCTGACCGTTTCGATCCTCCCGGCGCCGAACTTGGCCCGGAGGTACCCGACGTACACGTCCACGATGTTCGACCCGGGGTCGAAGTCGTAGCCCCACACCCGGCTGAGCACCTGGTCGTGATTGCGCAGGAATTCCTCGGCCAGAGCGAACTCCCTCGCCGACAGGTCGACCTGCCGATCGCCGACGGCCGCGCGTCGCGTGCGCAGATCGAGCCGGAGTCCCGTGACCTCCAGTGCCGCCTCGACCACCGGCACGGCACCGGTCGCCCGCACGGCATCCGTCATGCGCAGCCGCACCCGGGCGAGCAACTCGTCGAACCGGAACGGCTTGGCCATGTAGTCGTTCGCTCCACCACCCAGGCTCGCGAGTACGTCCTCCCCCGAGTCCCGGGCCGTGAGCACGATCACCGGCAGGGTGCACTCCTCGGCCCGCAGGCGCCGCAGCACCTCGTAGCCGTCGATTCCTGGCAGCCCGATATCCAGCAGCAGCAGGTCGAAGTCGCCGGTCAGGGCGAAATCGAGGGCGTCGGTGCCGCACCTGACCGTCACGGTGGCCAGGCCGGCCGCGGCGAGGCCCTTCTCGATGAAGGATGAGATCCGGAGTTCGTCTTCGGCGATCAGGATGCGGCTCACGGGCTGGTCTCCGTCGGTGCGTGGCCGGCTTCGGCCGGCGGGATGGGCAGGTCGATCGTGAAAGTGGCTCCGTGCCCGGGCCGGGAGGCCACGGTGGCGGTCCCGCCGTGGGCCTCGGCGATGGCCAGCACGATGGCGAGACCCAGTCCCGAGCCGGCCTCACCGCGCCCGGCGCTGCCGCGGCGGAAGCGCTCGAAGATCTGCTCCTGCGCCTCGGCCTCGATCCCCGGCCCGCCGCCCCGCACCCACAGACGGAGGCGGGACTCGCCCCCGGTGCCCCGGCCGACGGCGCTGCCGATCTCGATGGTGCCGTCGACGGCGCCGTGGCTGACGGCGTTGGCCGCCAGCTGCAGGAGCGCCTGGGTGAGCTTGCCGGCGTCGACCGACGCGACGACGTGCGCCGCCTCAGGGGTCGCCCAGCGATGGCCGGAGAGCGCGGAGGCCTTGGTGCGCACCTGCTCGGTGAGGGCGGCGATGTCGACGGGCGCGCGGGTCAGGCCGGCCGGCCGCTGCACCTCAGCCAGGACCGAGATGTCCCGCACCAGGACGTTCATCCGGTCGAGCTCGTCGATGGCCAGCACCCGGGTGCCGATCACGTCGGCCGTGTCTGCCGGGTCCATCAGCTCCAGGTGGCCGCGCACGATCGTGATCGGGGTCTTGAGTTCGTGGCCCACGTCCTCGAGCAAACGGCGCTGCGCGACCAGGGCCCCCTCCAGGCGGTCGAGCATGCCGTTGACGGTGCGGGTCAGGTCGGACACGTCGTCGTGGCCGTTCACGGGGATCCGTTCGCTCACGTCGGAGGCCGTGATCCTCGCCGCGGCCTCGCGCAGGGAACGGATCGGCCGGAGCAGCCTCCCCGACACCAGCCAGCCGACGAGGCCCAGCACGACGAAGGCGGCAAGACCCACGCGGACGTAAGTGCCCAGGGCATCCGTCACCGGCTCGAGTTCTGCATCGACGTCGAAGGCGGCCACGAAGATCCCCCGGGCGGCGTCCCCCGCCACGGTCACGGGGGCGGCCACGTAGCGCACGGTCTGGCCCGGCAGAACCAGCGTGCCACGAACGACCTGTCCGGACGAGGTCTCGGCCGTCACCCGGTCGACGAAGGCCCGGTCGTCCTCCAGCCGGAAGTCGACGTCTCCGCCCGGGGCGAGCGCCGCGGCGCCGTCGATGATCGCGAGGGTGGTTTCGTTCGTGCCGGGGCGCACCTGCTGCACGACGGCCGCCAGCACCGCGTCCAGGGAGGTGGAGCCGGACTCGGTGGCGATGAACCGGGCCTCGCCGACTTCGGCGGTCAGCGCGCTGTCGACGGAGTCGAGGGTGCGTTCGCGCTGCACGAGCGACGCGGCCGCACCCGAGGCGAACAGGCCGGCCGCCGCGACGAGCAGGATCGCAGCGAGGATGCGCACCCGCACGGACAGCATCGGCCGCCGCGGCCCGGGGCGGCGGCCGGCGCGGTGCGGTCGCCGGCCGGGGGCGCCGGGGGCACCCTCGGTCGTTCCGGCCCGCGCTGGCTTCCCGCTCACCCGACCAACGCTACTGGATACAGGGATCTCCCATCCGGCCTCCCCCTACGATGGTTCGGTGACTGAAACCTCCAGCCAGCTCCCTTTCCGCCAGCAATCCCAGTGGGTGAAGAGCGTCGGCCTGATGATCTTCTTCAGCCGCTGGCTCCAGGCCCCGCTCTACATCGGCCTGATCGTTGCCCAGATCATCTACGTGATCGTCTTCATGGTCGAACTCATCCACCTCGGTGAGGGCGTCATCCACGCATTCACACACCCGGGACCGGACGGCATCGTGATCGAAGAGGCAACGATCATGCTCGGCGTGCTGGGCCTGATCGACGTGGTCATGATCGCCAACCTCCTGATCATGGTCATCATCGGCGGCTACGAGACGTTCGTCTCGCGCATCGCCATCGACGGCCACCCCGACCAGCCCGAGTGGCTTTCCCACGTCAACGCGAACGTGCTCAAGGTCAAGCTCGCGATGGCCATCGTGGGCATCTCGTCCATCCACCTGCTGAAGACCTTCATTGAGGTCGGCGACCTCGCCGCCCGCGGTTCGACGTCCACCGACGGCCAGGAGAGCATCACCGGCGACGTCTACACCTGGGACGGCGTGCTCTGGCAGGTCGTCATCCACATGGTCTTCATCGTCTCGGCCATCGCCCTGGCCTGGATCGACCGGATGTCCCAGGGCACCCCGCACGGCCCTGCCCCGGTACCGGCCGGCGCAGCGCTCACCCCCGCCCCGCTGGTACCCGGTCCCGCGCCGCTCGCGCTCGACGCCGCCCCGCGGTCGGTGACGGATGCCCGCGTCCTCGCCTCCGGCGCGGCCGCCGGCCACCTCCTCCAGCTGGGGCAGCTCCGGGACGCCGGGGTCGTCACCGACGCCGAGTTCGAAACCAAGAAAATGGAGCTGCTCGCCAGATTCTAGGTCACCCTGCGGCGGCCCGGTGGGCCACGACGGCCTCGATCAGCTGCGGCACGACGGTGAAGACGTCCCCGACGACCCCGAAATCCGCTACCGCGAAGATCGGCGCGTCCGCGTCCTTGTTGACGGCGATGATCGTGCCCGCCCCCTGCATGCCGGCACGGTGCTGGATGGCCCCGGAGATGCCCAGGGCGATGTAGAGCTCCGGGGTCACGGTCGCGCCGGTCTGGCCGACCTGCAGGCCGGGCTCGCAGAGCCCGGCCTCCACGGCGGCCCGCGATGCCCCGACGGCGCCGCCGAAGAGGTCAGCCAGGTCGCCGGCCAGGCCGAAGCCCTCGTCCGAGCCCAGGCCGCGCCCGCCGGAGACCACGACACTCGCCTCGGTCAGGCCGGGCCGGATGCCGGAGGCCGGACGCGGATGCACGGCGACGATTTCCGCTCCGCGCCCGCGTTCCAGTTCGGCGTCGATCTCAAGCCGGATCGGGGCTGTCACTGTGCCACCCGGAACATCACGGTCGGGAACGCTGCCGGGAATGCCGTCGGCGACAATGCTGTGGGGACGGACCGTCACGACCGCCAGCCCCTTGGCCACGGCCTCCACGGTGTACGCGCCGCCGAGCACCGGCACGGTGGCCACGATCACACCGTCCCGCAGCCGGGCGTCGACCGCGTCGCTGATCAGACCGGCGGTCAGCCGCACGCACAGCCGTGCCGCGACCTCCCGCCCGTCGATGGTCCCGGCGATCAGCACCCCGGAGACCTCGGCGCCGGCGGCCCGGGCCAGGCGCACCGCCGCCTCGAGCGCCGCGACGGCGGGAGTGGTCAGCCGGGTGCCGGCGTACGTGCTCTCGGCGAGGTAGACATCCGTGACACCCCACCCTGCCAGCTGGCCGGCCAGCGCCGGGCCGGCTCCCGGCCCGGTCAGCAGCACGACGGCCGGTTCACCGAGCCGGGCCGCGGCGGCGAGCAGTTCGCGGGTCACCGTGTCCAGCGTGCCCGTGTTGTGCTCGGCGAGCACCAGAATTCGTCCCATCGGCGTGTCTTCCGTCCGTGTCAGATCAGTCAGATCAGGTTGGCCGCGGCCAGGAAGGCGGCGATGCGGCTGCCGCCGGTGCCGTCATCGCTGATGACGGTGCCGCCCGCGCGGGCCGGCCGGGCGGTCACCGTGCAGACGAGCGACCAGGAGTTCGCACCGCCGGCCTCGGCCTCGACCAGGCCGTGGTCGGCGAGGTCGGCGAGGGTGAGGGTCGTCAGCGGCTTGGACCTGGCGCTCATGATGCCCTTGAAATTGGGGAAGCGCGGCTGGGCGCTGCCCTCCGTCACCGAGATCACCGCGGGCAGAGCCGCGCACAGTTCCGTCGTGCCCTCCGGCGTGATGCGGAGGCCGGTGACGATTCCCGCGTCGACGGCCACCGAGCCGAGGAAGGTCAGCTGCGGCAGGCCCAACCGTTCGGCGAGCATGGCGGGCACCGCGGCGGTGCGCCCGTCGGTCGATTCATTGCCGGCGACGACCAGGTCGAACGTGGCGGCGCCAGGGGCGGCTGTGGCCCGCACGGCCGCGGCCAGCACGGCGGCGGTCTGCAGCGCATCCGAGCCGGCCAGGGCCTCGTCGCAGACGTGCACGGCCCGGTCGGCACCCATCGCGAGGGCTTTCCGCAGCGCCACGACGGCTTCCGGCGGTCCCATCGTGAGCACGGTCACCTCACCCCCGGCGGTTTCCCGCAGTCGCAGGGCAACCTCGAGGGCGCGCTCATCGATCTCATCCAGGGCCGGGGTGCCCCTCTCGCGGTCGATCCGGCCGTCCTCCCGCAGCGTCCGCTCCCCGTAGGTGTCCGGGACCTGCTTGACCAGCACGACGATATTCATGACGTTCTCCGCTCTTCCGGGCCGAAACTGAACATCGACCCGGGGTTGAAGGTGCCGCCGGGGTCGAGGGCGGCCTTGATCGCCCGGTGCACCTCGAGGCCCACCTCGCCGAGGGCATCCGCCAGGTACTCGGTCTTCATCCGGCCGATGCCGTGTTCGCCGGTGACCGGGCCGCCGAGGTCGAGGGCGGCCTGGAGGATGAGCCGGTACGCCTGCCCGGCCCGCTCGCTCGCGCTCTCGGCGTCGGGCCGGTAGACGATCATCGGGTGCACGGTGCCGTCCTGGGCATGGCCGTGCACGCCCACGAAGACGCCGGTCTCCGCGGCGATGTCCGCGGCGGAGAGGATCAGCGCCGCCAGCCGGTCCCGGGGCACGGTCACCTCGTGCAGGATCCAGGTGCCCAGGGGTTCCAGCGCCGCCTCGAGCCCGCGCCAGTAGCCCATGATCATCTCACCCTCCGCGGGGTCGTCGGTCTGGAACGAGAGGATGGCGCCGTTGGCGCGGGCCGCGTCTTCGAAGGCGGCGAGTTCGGCCCTGGTGCCGCTGTCGCTCTGGGCGAAGAGCACGGCGGCCGGGGTACCGCCCTCGTCCAGGAGCCGGCTGCCCAGGTGCGTCTCGACGGCGGCGAAGCAGGACTGGTCCATGATTTCCAGCAGGGCCAGGGATTGGCCGGTGGCGATGAAGTCGGTGACTGCCCGGCCGGCCTCCTCGACGCTCGCGAACGCCGCCACGGCGGTGGTCAGCGCGGGGCGGCGGCGGGTCAGCCGCAGGGTGGCCTGCGTGATGAAGCCCAGGGTCCCCTCGGAGCCCACGAAGAGCCGGTTGAGGTCGTAGCCGGTGACGCCCTTGAGGGTGTGGCGGCCGGTGGCGAGCACCCGCCCGGAGGCGAGCACGACCTCGAGGGCGAGCACGGCATCCGCCGTCACCCCGTATTTGGAGCCGTGTGGACCGCCGGACCCGTTGGCGAGATTGCCGCCGATGGTGCACCAGTCGCTGGAGGTGGGGTCGGGCGCGTAGAACATGCCCGCCGCCTCGGCCGCCCGGATCAGGTCGAGGGTGATCACGCCGGGCTGCACCACGGCGTACCCGGCCGCGGCGTCGATGGTCAGGATCGCGGTCATCCGCGAGGTCAGGATGGTGACGGCGCCGTCCTGCGCGTTCGCGGCACCGGTCATCCCGGAACCGGCGCCGCGCGGCACGACGGGCACCCCGTGGCGGGTGCAGGCGGCGATCACCGCGGCCACCTCGCTGGTGCAGGCCGGCCGCACCACGGCCAGGGGACGCCCGGCTCCCACCAGCGGCTGCATGTCCCGGCGGTACTGCTCGGTCACGTCCGGGTCGGTCAGCACATGGGCGGCTCCGACGGCCTGCACCAGGAGGGCGAGGAGCTCTCGCCGCCCCGTGTCCTGCGCCGTGTTCCGGATCGAATCGGTGGTCATCGCCCCAACATACTAGGAAGCCCTAGTAAATGCTAGGACTTCCTAGTACCTTGGTGACGGCAGCACGATCCGTCGCAGGGAGAGCAGGTTTTTCATGGTTCGCGAATTGACGCATTTCATCGGTGGCCGGCATGTTCGCGGCACCTCGGGGCTCTTCTCCGACGTGTTCGACCCGAACACCGGGCAGGTGCAGGCGCGGGTTCCGCTCGCGAACCGGGCCGAGACCGAGGCCGCGATCGCCGTCGCGGAGGAGGCGCAGCTCGAGTGGGGTTCCTGGACTCCGCAGCGCCGGGCCCGGGTGCTGCTGCGCTTCCTCGAACTGATCGACAAGGAGATGGACTCGCTGGCGCGAGTGCTCTCCTCCGAACACGGCAAGACGGTGGCGGATGCCCTCGGCGACATCCAGCGCGGACTGGAGGTGATCGAGTTCGCGGCCGGCGGCCCGCACCTGCTCAAGGGCGAGTACAGCGTCGGCGCCGGAACCGGCATCGACGTGTACTCGATGCGCCAGCCCCTCGGCGTGGTCGCCGGCATCACCCCGTTCAACTTCCCGGCGATGATCCCGCTCTGGAAGGCGGGACCCGCCCTGGCCAGCGGCAACGCGTTCATCCTGAAGCCGTCGGAGCGCGACCCCTCCGTGCCGCTCCGGCTCGCCGAGCTGTTCCTGGCGGCGGGGCTGCCGGCGGGCGTCTTCAATGTCGTCAACGGCGGCAAGGAGAGCGTCGACACGCTCCTGGAAGACCCCCGAGTCAAGGCCCTGGGCTTCGTCGGCTCGACCCCGATCGCCCAGCACATCTACACCCAGGCCGCGGCCAACGGCAAGCGCGCCCAGTGCTTCGGCGGCGCCAAGAACCACATGATCATCATGCCGGACGCCGATCTGGACCTGGTCGCAGACGCCCTGATCGGGGCGGGCTACGGCGCGGCCGGCGAACGCTGCATGGCCATCTCCGTGGCCGTGCCGGTCGGCCGGGACACCGCCGACGCCCTGGTGGCGAAGCTCACGGAGCGGATCGGGGCGCTGAAGGTCGGGCATAGCCTCGACGCTACGAGCGACTACGGCCCCCTCGTCAACGGCCCGGCGCTCGACCGGGTCGAGGAGTACGTGCGGATCGGGGTCGAGGAGGGCGCCGAACTGCTCGTGGACGGCCGCGGCTTCCGCCCGGACGGCTTCCCGAACGGCTTCTTCATGGGCCCGACCCTCTTCGACCGGGTGACCCCGAAGATGCGCATCTACCGGGAGGAGATCTTCGGGCCGGTGCTGATCGTGACCCGGGCGGACACGTACGAGGAGGCCCTGCGGCTGCCGAGCGAGCACGAGTACGGCAACGGCGTGTCCATCTACACCGCCGACGGCGACGTCGCCCGGAATTTCACCACCCGGGTGAACACCGGCATGGTGGGCGTGAACGTGCCCATCCCCGTGCCCATCGCGTACCACACGTTCGGCGGCTGGAAGAGGTCGGTGTTCGGCGACCTGAACCAGCACGGCCCGGATTCGTTCCGCTTCTACACGAAGACCAAGACCGTCACCTCCCGCTGGCCCGCGGGGGCCCTGCGCTCCGGCGCAGCGGGCCCCGGCACAGCAACCCCCGGGGACCCCGGGAGCCGGACCGCCGAGACGGGGGCCGGCGCCAGCTTCGTCATCCCCCAGATGGGTTGAACATGTTCGAGCTGACGGATGAACAGCATGCCATCGTGGACATGGTGCGGTCCTTCGCCGCGGAGTCGCTGGCGCCGCAGGCCGTGACCCGGGACGAGACCAAGCACTTCCCGCTCGACGTGTTCGCGGCGGCCGGCGCCCTGGGCATGGGCGGCATCTACGTGCGGGAGGATGTCGGCGGCTCCGGGCTCTCCCGCCGGGACGCCGTCCTGATCTTCGAGGAGCTCGCCCACGGCGACCCCTCGATCGCCGCCTATATGTCCATCCACAACATGGTCGCCTGGATGATCGACACCTTCGGCACCGACGACCAGCGCCGCCGGTGGGTGCCCGGCCTGGCGTCGATGGAGTCGCTGGGCAGCTACTGCCTGACCGAGCCGGACGCCGGATCCGACGCCGCCGCCCTGCGCACCCGCGCCGACCGGGACGGCGACGAGTACGTGCTGAACGGGGTGAAGCAATTCGTGTCGGGCGCGGGCGCATCCAGCGTCTACATCGTGATGGCGCGCACCGGCGACCCCGGCAGCGGCGGGATCTCGGCGATCGTGGTGCCGGCCGGCACCCCGGGGCTGTCTTTCGGCGCCAACGAGAAGAAGATGGGCTGGAACGCGCAGCCCACCCGGCAGGTCATCCTCGACAACGTGCGGGTGCCGGTGGGCAATCGGCTCGGCGCCGAGGGCGATGGCTTCGGAATCGCCATGAAGGGCCTCAACGGCGGCCGCATCAATATGGGCGCCTGCTCACTCGGCGGCGCCCAGTGGGCCCTGAACCAGGCCGTGCGCTATCTCACCGAGCGCTCGGCCTTCGGCGCGCCGCTGATCGAGCGGCAGGCCCTCCTGTTCGAGCTCGCGGACATGGACACCGAGCTGGAGACCGCCCGCACCCTTCTCTGGCGGGCCGCCGACGCCCTCGACCGGGGCGCGCCCGACCGGGTGCGGCTCTGCGCCATGGCCAAGCGCGTCGCCACGGATGCCGGTTTCTCGGTGGCGAACCGCGCCCTCCAGCTGCACGGCGGCTACGGTTATCTCGCCGACTACGGCATTGAAAAGGTTGTCCGCGACCTGCGCGTGCACCAGATCCTCGAAGGCAGCAATGAAATCATGCGTCTGATCATCGGCCGGGCCCTCACAGAACAGCCGGCCGCGCCGAAGCCCGCGCCACAGCAGGCGGGCCGGTCGTGAGCGGGCCGGTCCTGAGCGAGCCGGAGGTGAGTGAGCCGGAGATCCTGCTGCGCCGCTCCGGGCGGGTCGGGCAGATCATCCTGAACCGCCCGGCCGCGATGAACGCCCTCACGCACGCGATGATCACCCGGATCTCGGCCGTGCTCACCGGCTGGACCGACGACGACGAGGTTCAGACGGTGCTGCTGACCGGCAGCGGCGAGCGGGGTCTCTGCGCCGGGGGTGACATCGTGTCGATCTACCGCGGCGCCCAGGGCAGCGGCGCCGACGCCGCCCGGTTCTTCGCCGACGAGTACCGGATGAACGCGCAGATCCACCGCTATCCGAAGCCGTACCTGGCGGTGATGGACGGAATCGTGCTGGGCGGCGGGGTCGGCGTCTCCGGCCACGGCGGCATCCGTGTCGTCACCGAGCGCACCAGGCTCGGGATGCCGGAGACCGGCATCGGTTTCGTGCCCGACGTCGGCGGAACGTACCTGCTCTCCCGCGCGCCCGGTGAGCTCGGCACCCACCTGGCCCTGACCGCCGCCTTCGCCACCGGCGCCGATGCCATCATGCTGGGGCTGGCGGACCATTTCGTGCCGAGCGACCGGCTGCCGGAGCTGATCCGCTCGCTGTCCGGCCGGGGAGCCGCCGAGGCGGTTGCCGCGGTCGCCGACACTCCCCCGCCCGCGCCGCTGCTCGCCGAGCGGGACTGGATCGACGAGTGCTACGCCTTCGACGACGTCCGGCAGATCCTGGCCGCGCTGCAGCGCTCCCCCGTGGAAGCGGCGCAGGCGGCCGCCGCGCTCATCCGCACCAAGTCGCCGACCGCGCTCGCCGTCACCCTGGTGTCGCTGCGCCGGGCGCGCGCTCTCCCCAGCCTCGAGGCGGTGCTGGAGCAGGAATACCGGGTCTCCCTGCGCTTCCTCGAGGGCACCGAGATGCAGGAGGGCATCCGGGCCCAGGTGATCGACAAGGACCGCCGCCCCCGATGGTCGCCGGCCACGCTGGACGAGGTCAGCACGGATGCCGTCGCCGCCTGCTTCGCCCCCCTCACCGCCCACGAAGATCACCTGGCCGGGCTGCACCTGTCCGCCCGGGGCCGGCCGCACCCGCACGACACACCCCGCACCCGAACCAGCACCAGCACCCGCACCACCGACAGCACCAGGAGAAGCGCCTCATGAGCACACGCATCGCCTTCATCGGGCTCGGCCACATGGGCGGTCCCATGGCCGCCAACCTCGTCGGGGCCGGCTACACCGTCACCGGGTTCGACCTGGTGCCCGAGGCCCTCGCCCAGGCCAGGGCGAAGGGAATCCGGGTCGCCGACTCGGCCGCCGACGCGGCCCGGGGCGCCCGCATCGTGATCACCATGCTGCCCGACGGGCGGCACCTGCTCGGCGCCTACGAGGATGAGAACGAGGGTCAGGGCGACGGTGCCGGTTCGGCTGCGGGCGGCGGCCTGCTCGCCGCGTCGGACGCCGGCACGCTCTTCATCGACTGTTCCACGGTCGACGTCGCGGATGCCCGCGCGGCCCACGACCTCGTCGTCAGCGCCGGCCGACGGGGCCTCGACGCCCCGGTCTCCGGCGGAGTCGCCGGGGCCGAGGCGGGAACCCTGACCTTCATGGTGGGCGCCGAGGACGCGGACTTCGCCGCGGCGACATCCGTGCTGGAGGTGATGGGCGCCCGGATCGTTCACTGCGGCGGACCGGGCAGCGGGCAGGCGGCCAAGATCTGCAACAACCTGATCCTCGGCATCTCGATGATCGCCGTGAGCGAGGCCTTCGTGCTCGGCGAGAAGCTCGGGCTGACCCACCAGGCGCTCTTCAACGTGGCCTCCGCCGCGTCCGGCCAGTGCTGGGCCCTCACCACGAACTGCCCGGTTCCCGGGCCCGTACCGACCAGCCCCGCCAACCGCGACTACCAGCCGGGCTTCGCCGGCGCCCTGATGGCCAAGGACCTCGGCCTGGCCCTGAACGCCCTCGACGCCACCGGCGTGGCGGCCGAGCTCGGCCCGGTCGCGGCGGGCGTGTACCGCCGCTTCGCCGACGAGGGCGGCGCCGGCCTGGACTTCTCGGCGATCATCAACGACATCAGGGCGAAATCCGACCGGACGGCCGGCGCATGAGCGGCACCGACGGCATCCGCGAGACCGGGTACGAGCACATCATCCTGGAGCGCCGGGGCCGGGTGGGCCTGATCACCCTCAACCGGCCGAAGGCCCTCAACGCCCTGAACGACGCCCTGATGCACGAGGTCGTCGACGCGGCAACGGGGCTCGACCGGGACCCGGAGATCGGCGCGATCGTGCTCACCGGGTCCGAGCGCGCGTTCGCCGCCGGGGCCGACATCCGTGAAATGGCCCCGCAGACCTACCAGGACATGTACGCGGCCGACTGGTTCGCCGGCTGGAATGCGCTCACCCGCCTCCGCACCCCCCTGATCGCCGCCGTTGCCGGCCACGCGCTCGGCGGCGGCTGCGAGCTCGCGATGATGTGCGACTTCATCCTCGCCGCCGACACGGCCGTCTTCGGCCAGCCGGAAATCAGGCTCGGCGTCATCCCCGGCATCGGCGGTTCGCAACGCCTGACCCGGGCCATCGGCAAGGCCAAGGCGATGGAGATGGTGCTGACCGGGCGAACGATGGATGCCGCGGAGGCCGAGCGCTGCGGCCTCGTCGCCCGGGTCGTCCCCGCCACGCGGCTGCTCGACGAGGCCCTCGCCACGGCGGCGACGATCGCGGGCATGTCCGCCCCGGTGGCGATGCTGGCCAAGGAGGCGGTCAACGCCGCCTTCGAGACCACCCTCGCCGAGGGCGTGCACGTCGAGCGCCGGCTTTTCCACTCCACCTTCGCCCTGGCCGACCAGAAGGAGGGAATGGCGGCCTTCCTGGAGAAGCGCGCCCCCCGCTTCGAGAACCGCTGACCGCCCGCGCGCCCCTAACCTGTGTCGGCGGCGAACCAATTCGACGGAGATTCTGCCGTAAATGTGCTTTTCAGGCCGTTTCCGGCCCGTTTCGGCCAAAATCTCCGTCGAATTCGTTCAGCGTGGGGCGGCTGAACGGCGGCGCGACCGAACGGCGAAACGGCGCAGGGACAGAACGACTCAGGCGGGCCCGTCGTGCCTAGCGGGAGCCGGGGTCGGCGAAGTCGCCGGCATCGTGGCGGAACCCGCTGAGCACGCGGATCAGGCTGTGGATGTCGTCCTGGCTCAGGCCGGGGCGGGCGAACACCTCATCGTTCAGTCGGGCAGTCGCATCCCGCACGATCGTCTGTCCGGTCGCCGTGATCTCGACCAGGGTGGTGCGCCGGTCGGTCGGATGGGCGAGGCGGCGCACGTAGCCGGCCGCCTCGAGGCGGTCCACGGCATTCGTCACGCTGGTCGGATGCACCTGGAGCCGGACGCTCGCGTTCTTCATCGGCAGGGCCCCGCTGCGGGTGAAGCTGAGCAGGGTCAGCAGTTCGTAGCGGGCGAAGGTCACGCCGAACGGTTTCAGCACGGCCTCGATCCGCGCGAGCATGATCTGCTGCGCGCGCATGATCGAGGTCACCGCAGCCATGCCGTCGGCCGCTTCCGGCCAGCCGTGCTCGACCCACTGGCGGTGCGCCTCCGCGATCGGGTCCCCCGGCAGGGGTAAGGGTGTTGACACCGTTCTTCTCCTCTGCCGCCGGCTATTGCGCCCGGATGCCGTTGACGATGAGCGCGGCGAGTTCGTCGTACGCCTGCGCGTCGGACAGGCCCGTGCCCGCGGACATCCGTCGTTTCTGAATGCTCACCATCACCGAAGATACCGCCTCGGCGATGAAGGCGGCGGGAACCTCGCGGAACGCACCGCTCTTCACCCCCTCCGAGATGAGCTCGCGCACCCGGGCGGCGGCGATCTCGGTGTTGCGTTCGTAGATCTCGTTGGCCGGCGGGAACGCTGCGACGTCGTCGATGAACGCGACGGATGCCGGCCGCAGTTCGTCCCCGACCGCGCGCAGGTAGGCGGCGATCCGGTCGGTCGGGTCGTCGATCTCGGCGAGCTTGTGCTCCACCCGTTCCGCCGCCTCACGGAAGAAGTGGACGACGGCCGTGCGCACGAGTTGTTCACGGCTGCTGGCCAGGGAATAGATGGTGGACTTCGAGCAGCGCAGTCGGGATGCGGCGTCGTCGAGGGTGACGAAGGCGAACCCCTCCCGGAGGAAGAGCGCCACCAGTTGGCCGAAGAGCTCGTCCTGGCGTGCCGTCCACCGCCGTCGCGGGACCGTCGGGGGCAGGGAAGCCGACATGAAATGCCCTTTCTACTGTACGCTCGTACTCAAAATCGTACTCTCTCAACTTCGGAACGCACCAATGACGGGCGGCGGAATGACACACCTCGATTGCACGCCCTACCCCGATGCCGACCTGATCTTCGTCACGGACTTGCTGACCCCGGACGAGCAGGGCCGCCTCGCATCCGCTCGCGCGTTCTTCCAGGCCGAGGTGCGCCCCCTCGCGGTGGAGTACTGGAACCGGGCGGAGTTCCCCTTCGAGCTGCTGCCCCGCCTGGCGGCACAGAACCTCGGCGGGGTCGGCCCGGCGGCCACCGGACACCTGCTGACCGGACTGCTGCAGATGGAACTGACCCGGGCCGACACCTCCATCTCCACGTTCTACGGCGTGCACCACGAACTGTTCGCCACGGCCGTCGACACGCTCGGCTCCCCCGAACAGCGGGAACGCCTGCTGCCGGGACTCCTGTCACTGCAGAAGATCGGCGCCTTCGCCCTGACCGAGCCGGGCCACGGCTCCGACATCTCCCGGGAGATGGAGACGACCGCCACCCGCAGCGGGGACGAGTGGGTGCTGAACGGCCGGAAGCGCTGGATCGGCAACGGCGCCATGGCGGACTACGTGCTGGTCTGGGCCCGGGACACCGCCGACCGGGAGATCAAGGGCTTCATCGTGGAGAAGGAGCGTGCCGGCTTCAGCGCCACCACGATCGAGAACAAGATTGCCGTGCGGATCGTGCAGAACGCCGATATCACCCTCCGGGACGTGCGGATCCCGGCCGGGAACTGGCTGCCCGGCAGCCGGAGCTTCGAGGACACGAACGTGCTCCTGCGCAACTCGCGGGTCTGGGTAGCCTGGCAGGCGGTCGGCCAGCAGTTCGCCGCTTTCGACGTGGCCCGCGCCTACGCCCTGGAGCGTCGCCAGTTCGGCCAGCCGATCGCATCCTTCCAGCTGGTGCAGGAGCAGCTCTCCCGGATGATCGGCAACGCGACCCTGTCGCTGTCGCTGATGGTCCAGCTGGCGCGGCTGCAGGAGAGCGGGCGCCTCACGATGGACCAGGCGGCCCTCGCCAAGGCGACCTGCACCACCCGGATGCGCGAAACCGTGGCCCTGGGTCGGGGCCTGCTCGGCGGCAACGGCATCGACACCCGGTTCGAGATGGCGAAGATTTTCGCGGACGCGGAGGCGATCTACTCCTACGAGGGCAGCTACGAGATCAATTCGCTACTGGTCGGGCGGGCCGTGACCGGCGTATCCGCCTTCACCTAGACGCGCGGGACCCTAACCAATTCGACGGAGATTTTGCTCTAAAAACCCGATTCCGGACTGTTTTGGCCCGTTTCGGGCAAAATCTCCGTCGAATTCGTTCAGAGCGAGGCGCGGGTGAGGTGCGGGCTGCGCCTAGACCGCCGCCGGCAGGGCCGCACCGGTCGGCTGGGCCAGGCCGGTCGGCTCGGCCAGGCCGGTCGGCTCGGCCAGGCCGGTCGGCTCGGCCAGGCCGTCCGCGGCCGCGGGAAGCGGCGGGGTCGGCTCCAGCGGCGCGTTCCAGGCTTTGATCACGGCCCAGCCGACCGCGGCGATGGGCACGGAGATGATCGCTCCGACGATTCCGCCGAGGATCGTTCCCGCCGTGAGGGCGAGGAGGATCACCAGGCCGTGCAGCTGCAGCGATTTGCCGAGCACCACCGGCGAGAGGAAGTTGCCCTCAAGCTGGTTGACCGCGATCACGATGGCGACGACGATCACGGCGGTGGTCAGGTCGTTGGTGACCAGGGCCACCAGCGCCGCGAGGATGCCGGCGGCCGTCGCGCCCACGATCGGGATGAAGGCGCCGAGGAAGACGATGACTGCCAGCGGCAGCGCCAGCGGCACCTGCAGCACCCAGAGGCCGATCCCGATGAACAGCGCGTCCACGAACGCAACGATCGCCGTGCCGCGGACATAGCTGCCGAAGACGCCGACGCTACTCGCTCCGATGCGAACGGCCCGCTCGTGCCGTCTGCCGGAGAGCGGCTGGATCAGGAAGGTCCAGATCCGGGGGCCGTCCTTCAGGAAGTAGAACAGCACGACCAGCCCGAGCACCAGTCCGGCCACGATCTCGGCGGCCACGGATACCCCCGCGAGGGCGCCGGTGCCGAACTGGCTGCTCGTGGCGAAGGAAATGACCGACTCGCGCACGGAGTCGAACTGGGCGGGATCGATCGGCAGTGCCCCGCTGCTGAGCAGTTCCTGCAGGTGGTCCAGTCCCTCGCTCGCCGAGCTGAAGAGGCTGGCCCACTCCCCCCGGATGCCGAAGACGACGAGGGTGACGATGCCGCCGAAGACGCCCACGCCGCAGATCAGGGCGATCGTCGCGGCCACCGTGTCGTTCGCGCCCCGGGCCAGGAGCAGCCGAACGAACGGCCGCAGGGCCGACGCGATGATGAGGGCGAGCAGCATCGGGATGAAGACCAGCTTGAGCTGCGTCATGCCGAAGATGGCCACCACGGTCAGTGCGAGCACCAGCAGGGCCTGGCCCGAACGGATGGCGGACCGGCCGAGGTAGTCCGTCCAGGACGAAGTTGAGGGTTTCATCGACCTAGCTAACCAGACGACGGCGAGTTCGACGGTCAGTACGGGCACCCGTTGCCGAGTGTCGGCCCCGTGACGTACACTCCTGATATCGAACATCTGTTCTAAGTATCGCACTTGATCCAACGATCGAAGGAGAACACATGCCCCAGATCATCGACACCCCCGTCGACGTCGAGCTCTCGGCCGACGGCGACCCGCGCGCGTTCATCTGGAACCGCTTCGAGCACACGATCATCGGGCAGCCGCAGGCGGTCTTCACCCGCACCAGCTGGTGGGAAAACGCCCGAACCCCCGCGCGCATCGACACCGAGCTGTGGCGGGTGGACGCGTCCCGCGGGGACGAGGAACAGCACCGCTACGACCTGCGACGCGACGTCGACGGGTCGTGGGTACTCGCCCTCGACTGGGGGTGACGGATGAGTTTCCCCCACCTTCACGTCGCCAGCGCCTACTCGACCCACTACGGCGTCACCCTGCCCGAGGCGCTGGCCGAGCAGACGGCCGCCCAGCAGAGCGCGGCCCAGGCCGCGGCGCCGAGCAGCTCCTTCCTCGCCGTCACCGACCGGGACGGCCTCTACGGCGCGGTCAAGCACGTGCGCGCCTGCGCCCAGGCCGGAATCCGGCCGGGGCTCGGCGCCGACCTCGCCGTGCACGATGACGATCTCTACCCGCTCGGGCGGGTGGTGGTGCTCGCGCACGGCCACACGGATGGACGAGGCTACGCCGCACTCTGCCGCGCCGTCAGTTCCGCTCACGCCGGTTCCGTTCACGCCGGTTCCGCTCACGGCAGCGCCGCCTTCCCCAGCATCGCCCGCTCCCGGCTGGCCGAGCTGGCGGGGCTCGACTCCCTCACCGTGCTGATCGGGCCGGCCAGCGATGTGGGGCTGGCGATCGGCCTCCGCGACAATGACGGCGCCAGAACGCGACTGGCGGCCTGGCAGCGCGCCATGCCGCCCCAGTCCGTGGCCTGCGAGGTCGTCTGCCACCTGTCGGAACCGGGCACGCCGGGCAGTGTGACGCCCGCCACCCGCATGCTCGCCCTCGCCGAGTACGCCGCGCTGCCGGCCGTGCTCACGAACGCCGTGCGCTACGGCACCCCCGAGGAGGCCGTCACCGCCGACCTGGCCGACGCCGCCCGCACCCTGACCCCGCTGGCCCGGCTGGACCAGCCGCAGACCAACGGGCAGGCCTGGCTGAAACCCGAAAGCGGCATGCGGCAGGTGGCCCGCATGGTCGTCGACGCCGGGCTCCACGACGATGACGCCCTCGAGCGACTCTTCCGCGACACCTGGCGCCTGGCCGACCAGTGCAGCCTCGACCCGGATTCCGACATCGGTCTCGGCCGTCCGCGCATGCCGGAAGCGCGCATCATCGGCATCAGCGGCGACCCCTTCGCCGAACTCTGGAAGCGGGCCCGTGCCGGCGTCGACGACCGCTACGCCGGCACCGCTCTGGGAGAGGCGGCGCACGCCCGGCTCGCCCACGAGATGAAGACGGTGGAGCACCTCGGCTTCGCCGGCTACTTCCTCACGGTGGCGCGGGTGGCCGACATCGTGCGCGAGATGGGGGTACGCATCCAGGCGCGCGGGTCGGGCGTGGGCTCGGTGCTCAACTACGCGCTGCACACCTCCTCCGTCGAACCCATCGCCAACGGTCTGCTCTGGGAGCGGTTCCTCTCCCCCGAACGGCAGACCCTGCCCGACATCGACCTCGACGTGGAGTCCGCCCGCCGACACGACATCTACCGCACCCTGTTCGACACCTTCGGCAGCGACCGGGTCTCCCTGATGTCGATGACGAATGCCTACCGCGGCCGCGGCGCCGTGCGCGACGCCGGCCTGGCCCTCGGCATGGACCGAGACCAGGTGGCCGCAGTAGCCAAGCAGATCTGGCGGTTCAACGCCCGCGACCTGCGCCGGGCGCTGGAGGAGAAGCCCGAGCTGGGGCCGCTCGCGGCCGAGGTGCGCGGGTCGGCCCAGCTCGATCTGCTGGTCGACCTGACCGCCAAACTCGACCGGCTCCCCCGCCACATCTCCGTGCACCCCTGCGGAGTGATCCTCTCCGATCTGTCCCTGCTGGACCGCACCCCGGTGCAGACGTCCGGCATGGGCCTGCCCATGTCGCAGTTCGACAAGCACGACATGGACCCGATGGGCCTGATCAAGCTCGATATCCTCGGCGTTCGGATGCAGTCGGCGATGGCCCACGCGGTCGAGGAGCACCGCCGCCTCTCGGGCGAGAGCATCGACCTGGACCGCATCCCCCTCGACGACCCGGCCACGTTCGAGCTGATCCGCTCCACCCGCACCCTCGGCATCTTCCAGATCGAGTCCCCCGGCCAGATGGAACTGGTCGGCAAGCTGCAACCCGAGGTCTTCAACGACCTGACCGTCGAAATCTCACTGTTCCGGCCCGGGCCGATGCAGAACAACATGCCCCTGAAGTACCTCCAGGCCCGGCACGGGGAGGTGATGCCCGACTACATCCATCCGCGCTTCGAACCGATCCTGCGCGAAACGCGGGGCGTCGTCATCTTCCACGAGCAGGTGATGCGTCTCTTCGACGAGCTGACCGGGTGCGGCCTGGGCAAAGCGGATGTCTTCCGCCGCCACCTGGGCAAGCCGGACCAACTCCCCCGGATCGAGGCCTACCTGCGGGAGGCCGCGCTCGAACGCGGTTTCGACACCCCGACCATCGACCGCATCTGGCAGGTCCTCGCCGGCTTCGGCAGCTTCGGGTTCGCGAAGGCGCACGGGGCAGCGTTCGCCCTGCCCACGTACCAGTCCGCCTGGCTGAAGACGCATCATCCGGCGGTCTTCCTGGCCGGACTGTTGACGCACGCCCCCGGCATGTGGCCGAAAGACCTGATCGTGGCCGAGGCCCGACTGCTCGGCGTGCCGGTCCTCGGCCTGGACGTGCAGCGAAGCACCCTGATCTACCGGGTGGAAGACCTCGAGCACGAACGCCGCGGCATCCGCCTGCCCCTGCCGGAGCTCTCCGGCTCGACCGCCGCCGAGCGAGGCCGCATCGTGCGGCACCAGCCGTTCACTTCTCTGCAGGACTTCCGCGACCGCGTGCGCCCGCGCCGCAGCACGTTCGAGGCGCTCGCCCGGGTCGGGGCGCTCGACAGCTTCATCGGCTACGACCGCACCCGCCGGCATGAACTGCTCGCCCACATCCAGTCGCTGCGCGGCACGGCCGTGAGCATCGCCGACGACCAGCTCGCCTTCGAGGTCGAGCTGCCGGTGCTCGAATACGCGGGCGCCCGCTTCGACGCGGTGACGTCCCTCGAGCTACGCGGTCGCAGCCAGACCGACCTGGAGCTCCGAGACCTGGCCCTGGCCGTGTCCGGGCACCAGATGGCCCGCTTCTACCCCCTCTTCAGCGAGTTGGGCGTCACCCCGGCCTCCGAACTGATCAACCTCCCCGGCGGCACCGAGGTTCTGCTGGCCGGGGTGCGCCGGGCGACGAACACCCCGCCGATGCGGGGCGGGCGCCGGGTGGTGTTCGTCAGCCTCGACGACGGCACCGGACCGGTGTCGAACGTCGTGTTCTTCCACGACGCGCAGGAGCGGATCGGCGGCCCGGTCTTCCACGCCGGCCTGATGCTCGTGCGCGGCCGCACCCGTCGTTCGGGAACGAAGGGAGTCTCGGTCACCGGGGAGAACCTGTGGGATTTGACGGAGGTGGCCCGCACGGTGCGCACCCGCCACGCCGCCGAGGCGGCCGCACAGCGCGTCGATCGGGCGAGCGAACTGGCCGCCGAGCTGGCGGCCCTGTCCGCCACGAATGTGCACCACCTGTGGCCTCGCCTGAGGGCCTAGGACACTCCGGAAACCCGTGCCTACACTGGCGTATGACAGGGAACGGCTTATGACAGAGAACGGCTCATGACAGAGCACCAGCCCTACGAGGTGCTCCGCCGATTCCCGGACTTCGAGCTCCGCCGTTATCCCGAGTACGTGCTGGTCCAGATGGAGATCGAGGGCGATTTCGCGCGGGCCGGTAATCGCGGGTTCGGCCCGTTGTTCCAGTACATCAGCGGCAACAACCAGACCGCGACCCGCATCGCGATGACCGCGCCGGTGCTCCAGGAGGCGACGTCCCCGGTCAGCCACACGGTCAGCTTCGTTCTGCCCGACGGGATGGATCCGGCCGCCGTCCCCGTGCCCCGCGACGGCCGGGTCAGCACCAAACAGGTTCCCGCACACCGGGCCGCCGCGCTCCGTTTCAGCGGCGGCTGGAGCGAGGCCCGGTTTGGGAACAACGGCGGCGCCCTTCTCGCCGCCGTGCGCCGGGAGGGCCTGACTCCGGTCGGCCGCCCCCATTTCGCCCGCTTCGATCCGCCGTGGAAGCCGGGCTTTCTCAAGCACAATGAGGCGCTCGTCGCCGTCGCCGACACCGGCACAGGCACAGGAACAGGCACAGACACAGACACAGACTCGGAAGGCTAGCGGGCGGGCGGCGGCGGGGCCGGGGCCGGACCGGATTCGGGCATGTCCACCCCGCCGTACTTCGCGTTGGCGACCGACATGACGGCCGGCCACATCCGGTGCCGGGCGGTGGCCGCCGAGCCGCTGTCGAAGGTGATGCCGCGCTGGTTCGCGTCCCCGGTCACACTGACCACGGCCGCAACGGTCGCGACCCGGGAACTGGCGCCCGCCATCCAGGTGTCCTTGGCGCCGTCCGTGGTTCCCGTCTTGCCGATCATCGAGACCTTCGGCACGGTGGTGCCGTACGACGCGGTGGCGGTGCCGCCCGTCATCACCCGCTTCATGGCGAAGACCATGCCCGCGGCCACGGCCGGGGTCACGGATTCGGTGCACCGCGACGCCGGCACGGGCAATTCTTTGCCGTAGGAGTCGACGATCCGGTCGATCGCAATCGGCGAACACGTCGTGCCGCGGTTCGCGATGCCCGCGAAAGCGACGGCCATGGTCAACGGCGCCAGTTCGTTCGTGCCGATGACGGATGCCGCGGTCTGTTCCAGGGGGCCACCGTCGGCGCCGTGCACGTCGAAGGCTTCGGCCCGCTGCCGGATGTTGCACAGGTCGAGCTGCTTCGCCATCCCGATGAAGCCCGTGTTGATGGAGCCGAGCGTGGCTTCGAGTGCGCTGTAGTTGGCGCCGCTCTCCCCCTCGTCGTTCCTCGGGTTCCAGCCCTGGGAATCGTAGTTCTGTGGGCCGCGGCAGTGGTCGGCGAAGGTGCCCCAGTTCGACCTCGGCGCCGAAGCGACGCGGTTCTCCAGCCGGTGTCCGGTGGCCAGCCACTCCGCCAGCGTGAAGACCTTGTAGGTGGATCCGGGCTGGAAACCGCTCGACCCACCCTCGTTGTAGTCGGTGTTGTAGTTGATGCCGCTGTAGGTGGCGCTGGTCTCGGTCACGGCGGGATCCTGGCTGTACTGCTTGTTCTGAGTCATGGCCAGCACCCGCCCGGTGCCGACCTCCACACTGGTGATGACGGCGCCGAGGTCCCAGCCCGGGTAGGTCATCGGCACATTGGCCTTCAGAGTCGTCTCGGCCGCGTTCTGCAGGTCCAGGTCGAGGGTGGTGTAGATGTTGAAGCCGCCACGGCGGAAGTTGAGCAGGCGCGCGTCCTCATCCTCCCCGAACGTCGGGTCGTTCCTGAGCAGGTGCGTCACGTAGTCGCAGAAATAGGCGCTGCCGCCGGCGGTCTGGCAGCCGGTGCTCGGCTCAGTGATCACCGGCTCAATCGGAGCGGCGATCGCGGCCTGGTATTCGGCCGGCGTGATCTTCTTGTACTTCTGCATCTCCCGCAGGATGTAGTCGCGGCGTTCCTTGTTGGCGGCGTACCCGTTGGCCACGCCGTTCGTCGCGCTCGCCGGCAGGTCGAGCTGGAACTTGACCGGGTTGTTCACGATGGCCACGAGGCTGGCCGCCTGCGGCAGGGTCAGCGCGGCCGCGCTCGTGTTGTAGTAGTACTCCGCGGCCGCCTCGATCCCGTACACGGTGCCGCCGAACCCGATGATGTTGAGGTACTGGCGCAGGATGTCGTTCTTGGCGTACTTCTTCTCCACCCCGATGGCCAGGCGCATCTCCTTGATCTTACGGTCCGGACTGGTCTCGGTGACCGCGTCGTAACACCGCTGACGGATCCTCTGGTCGGTCATCACCTCGCACTTCTGCACCCGCACGTTCTTGACGAATTGCTGGGTGATCGACGACCCGCCCTGTGTCTCACCGCCGAGGAAGGTCTTGACGGCCGCCCGGGCGGTGCCCTGCGCGTCGACACCGCCGTGGTCGTAGAAGCGCGGGTCCTCGCTGGCGATGGTGGCGTCTTTGACGTACGGGCTGATGTTCTCCCAGGCGACCTCGATCCGGTTCTGCTCGTAGAAGGAGGCGAGCAGCACCGGTGAGCCGTCGCTGTGCGTGGCGTAGATGTTGCTCTTCTGGGACAGCCGGTCGATGGCGAGGTAATTCGGCAGATTCTCGAACACGTTGATGGTGTCGCTGGTGGCGATGCCGGTGAGGGCCACGACGGGCGTGACGGCGGCGCCGACGAGCAGACCCCCCGATACGCTGATGGCCACGAGGCCGAGGATGCCCCCGATGATTCCGCCTGCCGTCCGCCGCTCCGCGAAGCCGGACTTACCCATTCCACCACCCCAGTTCCACGCGTGCACGAATCTCCGATCATGGAACCGCGGGAGCCGGAGGGGCGCTAGGGGGTTGCAGGCGCCCTCCATCGGTGGCAGACGAAAGGCCCGGCAGCGAATGCTGCCAGGCCTTTCGAGACGGATGGACGCTGACTAGACCGTGGTGGTCTTCGACCGGGCCGGGACCAGGGTCAGGATGGACCAGCCGAACAGGCCGACCAGGACGCCGATGGCCGTTGCGAAGACGGAGACGCCGAACGCGAGGATGGAGGTGAAGAGCGAAGCGCGCAGGAGCGAGGCGGTCATGACCGTGGGGCGGGTCGGATCGTCCTGCTCGAGCTGGGCGTAGGTCTTGCCGCCGCTGGCCTTCATGGCGCGGTGGTTGATGATGTCGGCCTGCGCGAACGCGGAGAAGGGCCCGACGACGGGAGCGCCGGCCAGGAAGGATGCGTCTTCGGCGACTGTAATGTTCTCTTCGCCGAGTTGGCTGCTGACCGTGCCGTAACCGAGTCCGCCGACGACGAGGAGAAGGATGCCGCCGATGATGCCGAGCACGCCGACCAGCCGGACCATTCCCGCCTTCCCGGTGCTCAGGCCGAATGTTGCCGGGATCGTTGACGTTGTCATCGTTTTGCCTCTCGTCGTGGCACGAAAGCCGTGTCACTGTTCCGATCTCAGTTTAGAAATCCTGCAAGCGTTTTCATCGATACGCATGCACTTTGCCCCCTGACTGGGGACACAGAAAAGGCGCAGCATCTGTAAGATTCCGCGCCTTTTCTGTGTCGTTCAGGTTGGACGACCCCTTCGGGTCAGAAGACCGTCAGGCCCCGGGCCTCGAACTGGCCCCGCACTCGTTCCAGCAGGTCCTCATCCGGCGGATGGGCCCCGTGCAGCGGATACGGGATTTTCAGCCGGTCCCACTTGTCTTCCCCCATCTGGTGGAAGGGCAGGACCTCGACTCGCTCGACATTCGGCCAGCGCGACACGATCTCGGCGACGGCGTCGACATTGTCGACGGCATCCGTCAGCCCCGGCACGAGCACGAAACGAACCCAGACGGGAATATTGCGTTCTGCCAGCCGGTCACCGAAAGCGATCGTCGGTGCGAGCTCGCGCCCGGTCACCTCTTTATAGGTCTCCGGGATGCCCGACTTGACGTCGAGCAACACGAGGTCGAGGTTGTCCAACAGCTTGTCGGACGCGCTCTTGCCCAGGAACCCGGAGGTGTCCAAGGTGGTGTGCACGCCCAGCTTGTGGCACTCCTCGAACATCCGCGTCACGAACGCCGGCTGCATCAACGGTTCACCACCGGAGATGGTCAGACCGCCGCCGGTCGCGTCGAAGACGCCTTTGTAGCGCTCGACCCGCGTGACGAGGTCGTCGAGGGTAGTGAGCAACCCGTCCTTCATTTTCCAGGTGTCCGGGTTGTGGCAGTACTGGCAACGCAACAGGCACCCCGACAGGAAGAGTGTCATGCGCGTGCCAGGACCGTCAACGGCCGTGACCAGTTCCCACGAGTGGACACTGGCAACGGAACCGTTGTGGATCGCTTCCATCTCGAGGTGGTGGAGTTCAGCCAGTTCGGCCTGCTCACTGCTGACGGATGAACCGTCCACCAGGTCGATCGCCGGGCCGGCGCCGGGTAGGCCGAGGTTTACTGCTGCCATTGTCTCGTCCTACTCAGCGTCGCCGCGGGTGTGTGATCGGTGGAAATTAGTGCGAGTGGAACGTGCGGCTGATGACATCCATCTGCTGCTCGCGGGTCAGTCGAACGAAGTTCACCGCGTAGCCGGAGACGCGAATCGTCAGCTGCGGGTAGTTCTCCGGGTGTGCCATGGCGTCTTCAAGCGTGTCGCGGTTGAGCACATTCACGTTGATGTGGTAGCCGGTTGCCGACGTGAACGCGTCGATGAGGCCGACCAGGCTGGTGATCTGCTCTTCCTTGGTGTGGCCGAGACCACTGGGAATGACCGTGTTGGTCAGCGAGATGCCGTCCTGCGCTTCACTGTAGGGAAGCTTGGCGACGCTGAGCGCCGACGCGAGCATTCCGTGGGTGTCGCGGCCGTTCATCGGGTTGGCACCCGGAGCGAACGACTCGCCCGCACGGCGGCCGTCCGGCGTGTTGCCGGTGGCCTTGCCGTAGACCACGTTAGACGTGATCGTCAGGATCGACTGGGTGTGGATGGCGCCACGGTAGGTCGGGTGCTTGCGGATCATCTTCATGAACCGCTCCATCACGTCGACGGCGATGGTGTCGACACGGTCGTCGTCGTTACCGAACTGGGGGAATTCGCCCTCGATCGTGTAGTCGACAACCAGGCCGGTCTCGTCGCGCACCGGGCGGACCTTGGCGTACTTGATGGCCGACAGGGAGTCGGCGACCACGCTCAGGCCGGCGATGCCGCAGGCCAGCGTGCGAATGATCTCCTTGTCGTGCAGCGCCATTTCGAGACGCTCGTAGGCGTACTTGTCGTGCATGTAGTGAATGCAGTTCAAGGCCGTGACGTAGGTCTCGGCGAGCCATTCGAGCGTTTCCAGGTAGGCCGGGAAGACGGTGTCGTAGGACAGGATCTCTTCGTCGTTCGGCGTGGTGGCCGGGGCGATCTGCTTACCGGACACCTCGTCTTTTCCGCCGTTGATCGAGTACAGCAGCGCCTTGACGGCGTTGACGCGGGCACCGAAGAACTGCATCTGCTTGCCGACGCGCATCGGCGAGACACAGCAGGCGATCGCGGCGTCGTCACCCATCTCGGCGCGGATGATCTCGTCGGACTCGAACTGGATGGCCGAGGTGTCGATCGACACCTGGGCGCAGAAACGCTTGAAGCCGTCGGGCAGGGCGTCGCTCCAGAGAACGGTGAGGTTCGGCTCGGGTGCGGCGCCGATGTTGTACAGCGTCTGCAGGAACCGGAAGGTCGTCTTGGTGACGAGCGGGCGCCCGTCTTCACCGATGCCGGCGAGGGACTCGGTCACCCAGGTCGGGTCGCCGGCGAAGATCTCGTCATATTCCGGGGTGCGCAGGAAGCGCACGATCCGGAGCTTGATCACGAGGTCGTCGATGAGCTCCTGGGCCGTTTCCTCGGTCAGGGTGCCGGCGGCGAGGTCGCGCTCGATGTAGGCGTCGAGGAAGGCCGCGTTGCGACCGAACGACATGGCTGCACCGTTCTGCTCCTTGACGGCACCGAGGTAGGCGAAGTAGAGCCACTGCACAGCTTCGCGCGCGGTGGCGGCGGGCTTGGAGATGTCGGAGCCGTAGGTGGCCGCCATCTGCACGAGTTCCTTGAGGGCCCGGATCTGCTCCGAGTTCTCCTCGCGGGCGCGGATGACGTCTTCGGTCGAGGGCTCCATGTCGATCTCGGCGCGGTCGTTCTTCTTGCCGGCGATCAGGGCGTCGACACCGTAGAGGGCAACGCGGCGGTAGTCGCCGATGATCCGGCCACGGCCGTACGCGTCGGGCAGACCCGTGATCAGGTGGCTGCTGCGCGCACGGCGGACCGCGGGAGTGTAGGCGTCGAAGACGGCGGTGTTGTGCGTCTTGCGGTAGTCGGTGAAGATCTTCTCGAGTTCGGGAGACACGGGATAGCCGTAGGTCTCGAGCGAGGTGGCGACCATGCGCCAGCCGCCGAAGGGCATGATCGCGCGCTTGAGCGGCGCATCCGTCTGCAGGCCCACGATGACCTCGTTTGCCTGGTCGATGTATCCCGGGGCGTGAGCGGTAATGGAGGACGGCGTGGTCGCGTCTACGTCGTAGACGCCCTTACGGCGTTCCTCGGGGAACATCTCGGACAGCTTGGCCCAGATCCCCGTCGTACGGGCGGTTGCTCCGGCAAGGAAGCTCGCGTCGCCCGTGTAGGGCGTGTAATTGCGCTGAATGAAATCGCGCAGGTCGATCGAGTCCTGCCAGGGACCGGAGACGAAAGCCGGCAGGCCGGTCTCCGTCGTTCCCTTGTCGCTGCGAACACCGTCAGTAATCGTCATCTAGATTGCTCTCCTCGTGGGATCGAGACACGCCCTCCGCGGAAGTGTCTCTCCCGCGGTCGGGCGCAGAGAGCAGGATCACGAGGCTCCGGCTAATGCGACGATGCACCGTGACTTGCCCTCTGTCTCAACCCTACTCCCGTCGAGGTGCCCGGCAGCGTATTCCTCGCGTTCTGGCTCTTCCGCGCTTTTTCGCGTGCCACGCACGCGCGCGGTTAAAAGGATGGCCACTCCCGATCCGGGTCCCGATAAGTGCCCGAAACAACTCGAAACTGCGTAAAACTTTGCATCTATTGATGTATTTATGACTAGAATCGAGTTATGAGTTTCCTCCTGGAGTCCCGCGCGCCCGGCGCCGGTTCGGCGACGGCCGGCTCCTCCACCGCGGGTGCCTCCGCCGTGGGCCGCGTCTACGCGAAGGTGGCCGAGGGGATCATCTCGGGGGCACTGCCGGCGAGCTCCTTCATCACCGAAGGCGAGGTCGCCGAGGCGCTCTCCGTCAGCCGCACCCCCGTGCGAGAGGCCTTCCTCACCCTCCAGGCGCACGGTCTGCTCACGCTCTTCCCCAAGAAGGGCGCGGTCGTCACCGCGGTGGACGACGCAGAGACGGCCGAGCTGCTTCAGGTGCGCGTGATGCTCGAGACCGCCGCTGTCCCCCGCCTGGCCGAGCGGCCGCAGGACATCCCGGCCGTGGACGCCGAGCTGCAGGACCTGATCGGGGTGCAGCTGGATGCCGCCGCCGCCGGCGACCTGCTCACGTTCGCCCGCGCAGACCACCGATTCCACACCCGCATCGTCGACGAGACCCGCAACCGGGTCATCGACGACATGTACACGCGGCTGGGGCCGCGGCTCGAGCGCCTCATCCACCGGGCCGCCAGCCGGGATCCCCGCAACCTCGACCGACTCGTCGCCGAGCACAGGGTGCTGGCCGGGCACCTGCGCGCCGGTGACACCCCGTCCTACGAGATCGCCCTCCGCCAGCACGTGGAGGACGGTCATCACGCGCACCTCGCGCCCTGATCCTCCGCGCCGTCCATCCGCATCTTCCTCCGCATCCCCGCAGCACACGTTCCAGAAAGATTCATGACTTCCCGCCGTACCGTTCCACCTTGGCAACTCGCCGCACCCGCCCTCTTCGTCATGGCCTGGGGCGGGAACCATTTCACCCCCCTTCTGCACATGTACGAGTCGCTCGGCCACTACTCCGCCGTGATGGCCGATCTCTTCCTCGGTTTCTACGTGGTCGGCCTGATCCCCGGACTACTGCTGGCGGGGGCGCTGTCGGACCGGTACGGCCGCAAACCGCTGTCGGTTGCCGGCGTGCTGATCGGAATCGCGGCCAGCATCCTTCTCGGCCTCGGCTTCACGAGCGGCATCATGCTCTCGCTGGGACGGTTGCTGGCCGGCCTGAGCGTGGGCGTCGCCATGAGCGTGGGAACCGCCTGGCTCAAGGAGCTCTCCGGCCCGCCGTTCGACCGCCGAGCCGGCCGCACCGCCGGCGCCCGGCGGCCCGCACTCACTCTCACGCTCGGCTTCGGGCTCGGCGCGGGGGTGGCCGGCGGTCTGGCCCAGTGGGGGCCGCTGCCGACGCTGACCCCGTACCTGGTGCACATCGTTCTAAGCCTGCTGGTTCTCCCCTGGCTCGCCCGGGCCCCCGAAACCGTTCCTCACCACCGGGCACACCGCCCGTTCTGGCAGGACCTCGCTGTTCCGCTCGCCGGTCACCGCCGGTTCCTGCGGCTGATCGCGCCCTCCGCGCCCTGGGTCTTCGGTGCCGCCGGAATCGCCTATGCGATCATGCCCAAGCTCGTGGAAGACCGGCTGGGCGACTTCAACCTGGCCTATGCGACGCTCCTCACCGTAGTCACCCTCGGCACCGGCGCCCTCGTGCAGCCGCAGGTGGCCCGCATCAACCGGGTCACCGGCGGGCAGGCACTCGTGGCCGGCATGTCGGTGATGCTGCTGGGCGTGCTGTTCTCGGTGATCACGGCCATCGTGCGCTCTCCCGTTCTCGCCCTTCTCACGGCCGTGGTGCTCGGCGCCGCCTACGGGATCAGCATCGTCGCCGGCCTGGTCGAAATCCAACGGATCTCGACCCCCGCCAACCTCGCCGGACTGACCGGGGTGTACTACAGCCTGACCTACATCGGATTCCTGCTGCCGGTCGTGTTCGCCTGGCTCAACTCGGTTGCCGATTACACCACTCTGATGTCCATCCTGATGGTCGTCTGCCTGCTCTGCCTCATCCTGGTGACGCACGAAAGCCGCCGCGGCTCCGCACCCCGGTGAACCGGCCACGCGGTGCGGCCCGTCCCCATTCGGTATCCTCCTGTCTATGCGCTATTCCCTCCGGCCCCTCCGTGCCGACGACTCCGACTCGCTGCTCGCGCTCAACAACACCGCCGTTCCGGCCGTCAACCCCCACGATGAGAGCAGTCTGGCCGCGCTCCTGGCGGCGAGCAGCCTGGCGATCGCGGTGGTGGAGGACAGCCGGCCGGACGAGATTCTCGGCTTCGCGGTGGTCTTCGCCGTGGCCGCCGACTATGCCAGCGAGAACTATCGCTGGTTCTCGGCCCAATCCGATGATTTCCTCTACGTCGACCGCATCGTGGTCTCGTCCGACGCCCGGAACCGGGGCCTCGGCCGGGTGCTGTACGCGGCCATCTTCGAGGCCGCCCGCGCCGCCGAAGTCTCCCGGGTGTTCTGCGAGGTCAACGTCGCGCCGCCCAACCCCCGGTCCCTGGCTTTCCACGCCCGCCTCGGCTTCGGCGAAATCGGCCGTCAGTCGACCAAGAACGACACGGTGGTCGTGTCCCTGCTCTCGGCGTCCGCGGAGGTCCGCCCGGAGCTCCCGGTCCCGGCCTGAGCCACCGGCGCGGTGATCGTACCGGTCCCGGCCGGGAGCTGTCACGGCGCACCCCCCGCAGGCGTACGCTGGCGCTATGACTGAAGATGGTCGCGGAATTGCACTTCCGGACTCCCTCGACCACTGGGCCGCGGCCCAGCGCTGGTTCGGCGGCACGGGCCGCATTCCGGCCCTCGTCGGAATCGGCAGGTGGACTCTCCCCACGGATGAGTCCGGCGTGCTCATCCGCACCGAACTGGTCGTGGATTCCACGGCCGTGCCCCCCACGCTCTACCAGGTGCCCCTGACCGAACGGGTGAACCCCCTGCCCGGCGGCGAGCACGCGCTGATCGGGATGCTCGGCGATGCCTACGTCTACGACGGCCCCGTCGACGCCGCGTATTCCCGGGCTCTGTTGCGCTTCATCCTGGAGGAGAAATCCTCCCCGGGTGCCCGGGGAGAACTCCTGTTCGAGGGCGAGTCTGCTCTTCGGCCGCCGACGATGGCGTCCAGCCGCGTTCTCAGCGGTGAACAGTCGAACACCTCGATCATCTACGACTGCATCGGCGACGACGGCCGGCCGGCGCGACCCATCATCTGCAAGGTCTTCCGCGCGGTGCACGACGGTGAGAATCCGGACATCTCGGTGCAGTCCGCCCTGGCCAGGGCCGGTTCCCGCTATGTGCCCGAACCGGTCGGCTGCGTCGTCGGCCACTGGCAGGACCCGGCCGCACCCGGCACGGTCCTGACGGGGCACCTCGCCTTCGCCCAGGAATTCCTGCCCGGGGTCGAGGATGCCTGGCGCTCGGCACTGCGGGAAGCCGCGGCCGGAACGGATTTCACCGTTCAGGCTCGAGAGCTGGGCGAGGCGACCGCCGCCGTGCACGCGGACCTGGCCAGTGTCATGCCCACCCGCGACGCCACCCCGGCGGTCATCGCGGCCGAACTCGACAGCATGCGCGAGCGGTTTCTCAGCGCCGCCACCGAAGTGCCGGCCCTGGCCGGATTCCGCACCGCGATCGAGGCCGTGCTCGAGCGGGCCCGACTCGTGCCGTGGCCGAGGCTGCAGCGCATCCACGGCGACTACCACCTCGGCCAGGTGCTCGAGGTGCCCGGTCGCGGCTGGGTTCTGGTCGACTTCGAAGGCGAACCCCTGCGCCCGCTGGCGGACCGCACTCAGCCGGATGTCCCGCTCAAGGACGTCGCCGGCATGCTGCGCTCATTCTCGTACGTGGCCGGCACGGCCCGGCAGTCCTACCCCGCGCACCGGGCCGAGGAGGCCGATGACTGGGCCTCCGCCTGCCGGCAGGCGTTCCTCGAGGGCTACGCCGTCCGGTCTGGGACGGACCTGCAGGAACAGAAGGCGCTCCTGGACGCTTTCGAACTGGACAAGGCCCTCTACGAGGCGGTCTACGAGACCCGTAACCGGCCGTCCTGGCTTCCCATCCCGCTGGCGGCGATCAGGGCGCTGGCTGCGGAGGTCACCGCGCGGAGCATCGAAGCCCGTTAGCGGGATGCCGGCCTTCCGCGCCACCGTTTCAGCCGCTACCGTTTCAGCTCGGGGAACTGGTCGTCCCGCCACTCGCCCGGCAGACGCACCCCCTGTTCAGCGGCGGCGTCCTCACGCATCCGGAGTTCGACCCGCCTGATCTTGCCGGAACTGGTCTTGGGCAGCTCGTAGAACTCGACCCGCCGCACCCGCATGTACGGCGGCAGGCCGGTGCGGGCATGGCGCAGCACCGAGAGGGCCGTCTCCCCGTCGGCCTCCCAGCCGGCCGCCAGGGCGACGTAAGCCTTCGCGATGTTGAGCCGGGTGTCGTCCGGAGCCGGTACGACGGCCGCTTCGGCCACCGCCGGGTGCTCGAGCAGCACGCTCTCGACCTCGAACGGGGAGACCTTGTAGTCGGAGGACTTGAAGATGTCGTCGGTGCGTCCGATGAAGGTGATGTAGCCGTCGGAGTCCCGGCTGGCGACATCCCCGGTGTGGAAATACCCGTCGCGCACGGCTTCGGCGGTGCGTTCGGGGTCGCCGTGATAGCCGGCCATCAGGTTCACCGCGGCGCGGGACAGGTCCAGGCAGATCTCGCCCTCCTCGGTGACCTCCCCGGTGATCGGGTCGAGCAGGGTGACGGCCACCCCGGGCAGGGGCAGCCCCATCGAGCCGGCCTTGAGGATCGACCCGGGTGCGTTCCCCACGATCGCCGTCGTCTCGGTCTGGCCGTAGCCGTCACGGATGGTGAGTCCCCACGCGCGCTGGATCTGGGTGATGACCTCCGGGTTCAGCGGCTCACCGGCGGCCAGGATCTCACGCAGGCCCAGGGGCTTGACGCCGAGGTCTGACTGGATCAGCATCCGCCAGACGGTCGGCGGGGCGCAGAACGTCGTGACCTTCGCGCGGTGCAGCTGGTCGGCGAGGGCGAACGGGTCGAACCGGCCGTAGTTGTAGACGAAGACGGTCGCCTCGGCGATCCACGGGGAGAAGAAGCTGCTCCAGGCATGCTTGCCCCAGCCGGGCGAACTGATCGCCAGGTGCACGTCGCCGGGGCGGAGCCCGATCCAGTACATCGTGGTCAGGTGGCCCACCGGGTAGGAGGTCTGGGTGTGCACGACCATCTTCGGCTTGCTGGTGGTGCCGGACGTGAAGTAGATCAGGGACGGGTCATCGGATGCCACGACGACCGCGCACTTCTCCGCCACGACCAGATCGGCGTCCGCGTAGTCGGCCCAGCCCTCCGCGGGTTCGCCGACGCAGATGCGGGAGTAGTCGCCCGCGACCGTGTCGAACTTGGCCGCGTCGTGAGCGTTCGCGATGACGTGGCCGACTCCCCCGCGCGCCACCCGGTCGGCCAGGTCGTGGGCGGACAGCACGGTGGAGGTCGGCAGGATGACCGCGCCCACCTTCATGATGGCCAGCATCAGTTCCCACAGTTCGACCTGGTTGCCCAGCATCAGCATCACGTGGTCGCCGTGGCCGACGCCGTGCCGGGTGAGCCAGGTCGCGACCTGGTCAGACCGGGCCAGCATCTCGGCGAAACTGACCTTCAGCTCACGGCCGTCCTCCTCGACGATCCACAGGGCGGTCTTGTCGTTCCCCGCGGCCATCACGTCGAACCAGTCGGTCGCCCAGTTGAAGTGAGCACCCACATCCGGCCACTCGAACTCGGCGGCGGCTTGCGCGTGGACGTCCCGAAGCTGAAGGAGTCGGTCGCGCGCGTCGCGGAAGCTGGTGGTGCTCTGGGGGTTGGTCACCCATCCATCTTCCTCGGTTCGAATACCCGGAACGGCATACGACACCCGTCAGCTGCGGCGGGGATCCCACCGGAAGAACCGTACGGCCAGCGCGCCGGCTCCGGCCGACCAGGCAGCCAGCACCGCGAGATTGCCCCACGCCACGACCGGTCCGGCCGGATCCCAGGCAGCCGTGAGCGCGTTCTGCAGGTTCCTCAGGGGGAAGACCGAGCCGACGGCACCCATCCATTCCGGCCCGGCGCCGACCAAAAAGATGTCGGAGAAGAAGGCCAGCACGAACAGGACCATCAGGCCCACCGCCCCGACGGCCAGGGAATTGGGCACCAGGGCCGCCAGCAGGAACCCGCAGGCCGCGATCGACGGGGTTCCCACGATGATCACCACGAGTTCCAGTGCGAGGCCGGCCGCGGGGATGCGGAGCCCGAAGAAGACAGCGCCGACGGACAGCACCAGCACGGCTACCAGGAGAGTCAGGCCCAGCACGGCTACCAGGAGAGTCAGGCCCAGCCCGGCCACGGTGCCGCCGGCCAGATAGTGGCGCGCCGGAAGCGGGGTGCCGCGCAGTCGTTTGAGCACGCCTCGGTCGCGGGCCCGCGCGAGGGCCTCAGGCATATTCATGAACACGGCCGTGCCGGTGCCCCAGGTGATCATGCTCGCCGCGTAGAAGATCGCGAACGGGATGCCGCCCATCGGCTGGACACTGCCCCCGAAGACCGTCAGGAACAGCCCGTAGAGCCCGACCGGCACGAGCACCAACAGCACCGAACCCGGGTCACGCCAGGTCGCGCGGTTCGCGGCGCGCGCCTGGTCGAACACCAGCCGCGCCGCCGAGGGACGCCCGACCGAGGTCGCCGCGGTAGTCGAGGTCGCTGAGGTCGCCGCGGTCGCCGCGTCCCCGGGGCGGCGGGCGGCACGCACCCGCGTGGCGCCCGGCCGATCCGCTCGCGGTTCCCAGCGAAAGGCCCGTGAAGCCACGACCGCACCGGCCAGTCCCCAGGCGAGCAGGATCCCGAGCGCCGGGAGGTCCCAGCCGGCACCGGTCGCATACGGGTCGAACTGGTCCGTGAGGGCGTCCGCGTAGGGTTTCAGCGGAAACACGGATGCGATCCGGGTCAGCCCGGCCGGGAGCTCGCCGCCCACAAAGAACAGGCCGGAGATGAACGCGAGCACGATGGCGCTGCCGATCGACAGGGCCTGGCCCAGTGCCGCGGTCGAGGACACCGCGGCAATGGCCAGGCCGAGTGCGGCGAAGGCGGCTATGCCCACCAACAGGGTCACCGTCAGGGCCGGCAGGACCTCGGCTCGGAGCTGCACGTCGTAACCCAGCACGGCGACGCCGAGCGTGAGCAGCAGGGATGCCGTCGAGTAGAGCACGGCCGCGGCGATCTGACCGGCCAGATAGGTCCAGGCCGGGAGCGGGGTGCCGCGCAGGCGTTTCAGGATGCCGGCGTCCCTGGCCTCCTACAGTGTCGTTCCGAGGGTGGGATAGGTGCCGAAGAAGGTTCCCATCGCGACGGCGACGGGGGTGGCGAACTGCATCACGCGCACGCCGGACCCCGGGCCGAGGTATTCGTTGCCTGCGACGATGCCGATCACGACGAGCCAGACCAGGGACATGGCAAACGTGAAGATCAGCACGGTCGGCGACCGCCACAATGCCACGACGGCATAGCCGAGCTGTCCCAGGACCAGGCGGACCGTGCCCGGGCGGCCGATGTCGATCCGGGTCGCGGCGGAGGTCATGGCCGGGGCTCCCCGGATGCCGCCTCCGCCGCGTCCGCCGCATCGGCACCCCCGATCAGCGACAGGTACGCGTCCTCGAGCGAGGGGCGGCGCACGCTCAGCGCCGGCAGTTCGCTGCCCAGCCCCAGCGCCCAGCCGGTCAGGGCGTGCACCACCGCGGCGGGGTGGTCCGTGGCCACCTCCCAGTCGGCCCCGTGGGGCAACGGCCGGGACTCGAGGGCCGGCAGGTCCCGCGGCTCGGCGCCCTCCGGCAACCGGAAGGAGACGACGGCGGCGTGCTGCTCGGCGGCGAGAGCGGCCGGCGTGCCGAGTGCCACGAGCCGCCCGCGCACGATCACGGCCACCCGGTCCGCCAGGTGCTCGGCCTCGTCAAGGTAGTGCGTGGTGAGCAGAACCGTCTTACCCATTTCCCGCAGTCCCTCGACCAGGTCCCAGGCCCGCAGACGTGCGGACGGGTCGAACCCGGTCGTGGGTTCGTCGAGGAAGAGGACCTCGGGGTCACCCACCAGGCCCAGCGCGAGGTCCAGGCGCCGGCGCTGCCCGCCGGACAGGGTCTTGACGCGCGCATTCCTCTTCTCGGCCAGCCCGACCTGCCCGATCACGGCGTCGGCATCGCGCCGACGCGGGTACAGTCCCCGGTAGAGGCGCACCAGCTCGCCGACCGTGAAGTCCTCGTCGAAGCCTGCCTCCTGAAGCACGATCCCGATGCGTTCCCGAAACGCCCGCCCGCCGGTTTCGGGATCGAACCCGAGCACATCCACCGTTCCGCCGTCGCGGGTGCGGTGCCCCTCGAGGATCTCCACGGCCGTGGTCTTCCCGGCGCCGTTCGGGCCGAGGAGGGCGAAAATCTCTCCCTGCTCGATGGAGAAAGACAGGTCGTCGACAACCGTCAGTCCGCCGTATTGTTTCCGAAGCCCGTTGACGTTGACCACACTCACGGCAATCACTCCCCTGCCTTCGGCATTTTCCCCGAGGATAAACCGGGCCCCGCGCCGTTGCTAGGCGCCTCTGCGCCCGATCGACCGTTCAGCCGGGCTTGCGAGCGCGACTGGGCTGCACCCGGGGCGGCTCGCCGGGCATCTTCGGGAAGTCCGGGGGAAACGGCATTTCGCCGAGCCCGTCGGCGAGGTCACGGTCCCACCAGCCGAGGAGGGTGTCGATCGTGCCGGGGCGCGCCTGCAGATCCGCCCACGGGTCCCCGGTGCGCCGGAGCCGCTCGGGCACCGTGACGATGGTGAAGTCGCCGGGGGCGACGTGTGCGAGCTCGGACCAGGCGAGCGGGCAGGAGACCGGCGCCTGCGGGAGCGGCCGCGGGCTGTAGGCCCCCGCCATCGTGCGGTCACGGTTGGCCTGGTTGAAGTCGACGAACACCCGTTTCCCCCGTTCCTCCTTCCACCAGGACGTCGTGACGGTGCGCGGCAGGCGGCGCTCGAGCTCGCGGGCCGCCGCGATCACGGCGTGGCGCACGTGCAGGAACTCGTGGGTGGGCTCGATCGGAGCGAAGATGTGCAGCCCGCGGCTGCCGGAGGTCTTCACGAAAGCGGTCAGGCCGGCCTCCGCCAGCACCATGCGGAGTTCCCGGGCGACCGGAACGGCGTCGAAGAAGTCGGTTCCCGGCTGCGGGTCGAGGTCGATCCGCAGCTGGTCGGGGTTGTCGGGGTTGCCCGCGCGGGAGGCCCAGGGGTGGAAGACGAGGGTGTTCATCTGGACCGCCCAGACGGCCGCCGCCGGCTCGTCGATCACGAGTTGCGGATGCGAGCGGCCGCTGGGATACACCACGGTCACCGACCGCACGAAATCCGGCGCCCCCTGCGGCGGGTTCTTGGAGAAGTACTGCTCCCCGTCGATGCCGCCGGGAAAGCGCTGAAGCGAGATCGGACGGTCCCCGTTGGCCAGGGTGAAGGCCTCACCCACGTCGACGAGATAGCGGGCGAGGTCGAGTTTGGTCAGGCCGAGGTCCGGCCAGAGGATTCTGTCCGGACTCGTGATGCGCACGTCACGGGTGCCGTGGGGTCCCGGCACGGGAAGGAGAACGGCGGGGCCGGCCATGACCACACTGTAGTCACGGCTGGCCGGCTCCGCCACGGCCGGCCGGCCACCGGGTCAGCCGCCGCAGGGTCAGGGAGTGATCGCCCTGACCAGGGCTGCGAACCGCGGGTTCGCGGGCAGGTCTTCGATCAGCACGAGGTCCAGATCCGGCCCGGCCAGCGGAATCCGCCAGTTCGGGTACTCGTCCGTCGTCCCCGGCTGGTTCTGCGTGCGCCTCTCCCCGACCGCATCCACCAGGGCCACGCCCAGGAGCAACGACGGCGTCAGCGCGGTGTACGCGTACAGCGCCTCCACCGTCTGCTGCACCGGAAGGGCCGGGCCGTCCTCGGTCGTCGGCAGCAGTCCCCGCTCGCGCACAGCGGCGAACATGGTTGCCTGCTCGGCGCGGTCGGCTTCCCGTTCCTCGGCCACCGGGCGACCCAGCAGGCCGAGCGATTCGCGCAGGGTGACGTGGTCGCCGGCCAGGTAGCCGGCCGTCGGCGGCAAGTCGTGGGTGTTCACACTGGTCAGGCACTGCTGGCGGTAGTGCTCCGGGGGCACGGGCACGCCGTTGTCCCGCTCGAACCACAGGATCGAGGTGCCGAAGATGCCGCGTTCGGCCAGGTAGTCCCGCACCCAGGGCTGGAAGACGCCCAGGTCCTCCCCGATCACGATCGCGTCGGCGCGCTGGGCTTCGAGGGCCAGGATGCCGATCAGCGCCTCGTGGTCGTAGTGCACGTAGGTGCCTTCGCCCGGGCCTCCGCCGGCCGGGATCCACCAGAGCCGGAACAGCCCGAGGATGTGGTCGATCCGCAGGCCGCCCGCGTGACGCAGGATGCTGCGGAGCATGTCCCGATAGGCGGCGTAGCCCGATTCGGCGAGCCGGCCCGGGTGCCACGGCGGCTGGGACCAGTTCTGGCCCTGCTGGTTGAACATGTCCGGCGGCGCGCCAACGGTCATGCCCTGGGCGAGCACGTCACGCAGGGTCCACGCATCGGACCCCGTGGTCTGCACGCCGACGGCCAGGTCGTGCATGATGCCGATGGACATCCCGGCATCCGTCGCGGCCCGCTGTGCGGTCTCCAACTGCTGGTCGCAGAGCCACTGCAACCAGCTGTGGAACTCGACCCGTCCGGCCAGCCCGTCCCGGTGCGCGGCGGCGAACGGGCCCTGCGGGCCGCGCGGCTCGATGCTCCACTCCGCGGCGTCGACGGGGAAGCGTTCGGACAGGGCGCACCAGAGGGCGAAGTCCGAGAGTCCCTGCCCCTGCTCGGCGCGGAACGTGTCGAACTGCTGCGCGCGGGCCGGGCTGCGGGGCACCTCGTGGATGGCTTCCAGGGCGGTCAGTTTGGCGGCGTAGGCGGAATCCCGGTCGAGCCGGTCCACGTTCAGGTTGGCCGGATGCTGCCGGGCGGCCAGGGCTTCCACGACCGAACGCGCCTCGGCGGGGAGGTAGGCGTATTCGGCCACGTCCTCCACCCGGATGTAGAGCGGGTGGAAGAATCGCCGGCTGGACGGCAGGTACGGGGAGGGCTCGACCGGCGGCGCGGGCTCGGAGGCGTGGAGGGGATTGACCAGAACGAAGCCGGCACCGTACTGGGAGCCGGAGATCGCGGCCAGGTCGCCCAGGTCGGCGAAGTCACCGATCCCCCAGGAGCGGGAGGAGCGCACCGAGTAGAGCTGTGCCATCAGGCCCCAGTCGCGGCGCCCGGCGGCGAGCCAGGGGGTCCGGAGCCGGGCCGGGGTGACGACGAGCACGGCCTCCCCGGTGCGGCCGTCGTCGTCGGCGTGCAGGGTGTGCCAGCCCAGGGGAAGTCCGGTCGGAATGGTGAAGGCGAGCCGGCTGACGGGCCGGCCGTCGACGTCGCGCGTCTCCCCCGCGTCGCCGTGCTGCGGCACCTCGAAGCGGGCGCCGTCCTCGGCGATGATCCAGACCGATGTGGCGGAGCCCTGGCGCGCGTGGACGGGCAGCTCGAATTCGCTGCCCTCGCGGATGACGACGCTCGGCGGCAGCAGCCGGCGCCACGGCGCCAGGCGCTGCTCGGCCAGGGACGACTCGATCTCGACGCCCGTTCCGGCTGCGACGCCCAGCGCGGTCAGCACGCCCCGGAGGGTGCGGCTCTCGATCGGACGTTCCACGCCGTCCCAGCCGCAAAATGAGGTGTCGACCCCGAGTAGCCGTGCCAACTCCACCAGCGCCGCCGGAGTGCCGTCGATCTGTTCGTGTTTCATGGTCCAACTCTACGGGCCGGCATCGCCCCGGATTACTGCCCCGAACGGCCCTGAGCCAGCGGGAACAGCGGGCGGCAGGTCGTGCACACTTCACCGTCTGCACCGGTGGTGGCGTCGTGCTCGCTCTGCAGCCTTTCGCGCAGGGCCCACACCAGCAGCACCACGGCCGCGACCGCCACCACGGGGCGCACGAATCCCTCGAGCAGCGGCACCGCCGTGCGCAGATCGGTCGAGAGCGACAGTGCGATCAGGCCGAGCACGGGCCAGCGCAGATCGCACATGGTGGCCTCCGCGCCGATTGGCGCGTCGACGTAGCCGGCGACGACCAGGCCGACCAGCCCCGAGCCGACCACGGTGAGCAGATACCCCCACCACGCACCGGGGAAGACAATCGCGCCATCGATCACCGAGAGGGTACCCGACACGATGGTCAGCCCGACGAGCGCGGCGGCGGCCACGCCGGCGGCAATCAGCCGGCGTGGCACCGACCAGGATCGGAGTTCTCCGAACAGGACCGTGATGCTTGTGATGCCGGTGATTCCGGTGACGCTCATACTGTGGCTGACTCCTTGTCGGGTGCTGCGGCGGTGAGCCGGCAGGAATTTTCGCGGGTGAGGCGCGCCCGGAGCGCCCAGCCGAGCAGCGCGATGGACGCGGCGGCGAGGTAGGGCTGGACCGGTTCGAAGAACTGCAGGGCGCCGGTGGTGCCGAGCGCGAGGAGAACGATCTTGTTGCACACCGGGCAGCCGACCGCGAAGAAGGTGATCAGCCATCCGGCCAGGCCGAGGCGCCCCTCCGCCTTTCCGGGCTCCGCACCGTCCGGATAGGCGACGTAGGTGGCGGTGACGAGGCCGGCCAGGATCGCGCTGAGCAGGAGCACTGGCCAGGACCACATTGTCGGGGGGACCTCGCGGGCGAAAAAGGGCGTGTCGATCAGGTCGGTCGGGATCGCGATCACGAGGACCGTCACGATCGCGCTCAACAGGGCCACGCCCCAACGCCGAGCGGGCCAGCGTCGCAGGGCGTTCCATCCGATTCGCATTTTTATACCCTACGGGGTATTTTCCCGAGTGCCAAGCCCCGTCGCATCCGTCGTCGTCGCCGCCGCAAGCCGGGCCGGAGGAATGATCAAACCCGGGATCGGCGACCTCTCGGCCACCCGATTCGTCACGCTGCCGAGGGGTGACTGCCGGCGCCGATGCGAGCCCAGGACGATCAGGTCGTAGTGCCCGGACGCCGCGCTGAGAGCGATCTGCTCGGCCGCCCCGCCGCTCGCCCGGGCGCTGTGCGGACGCAGGCCCATCGCCGAGAGGGTGCGCACGGCAGCGGCCTGGGCATCTCCGATGATCCGGTCCACCCGGGCGGCGGATGCGCCGAACGCCGTGTCGTAGTCAAGGGTCGTCAGCAGCGTGACGGAGCTAAGCCGCGCCCCAAACATGGTCGCGGCGGCCACGACGGCATGGGTGGCGGCGTCGGAGCCGTCGATGCCGGCCAGCATCCGAATCCGATCGGTGAGGAGCTGATCGGTGCGAGGCTGATCGGTGATTTCCACCGTCTTGAGAACCGGGATCTGCCGCTCCAGGTAGGCCCCCAGTCCGGCCAGGGCGATCGCGAACGGGCCTGCGGCGACGCCGAGTACGAGCCAGATTACGACGTCGTGGCCCCGCCGGATCATCACCAGCGCCACGGAGAGACCGACCAGGATCCAGCCGACCAGCACAATCATGATGACCTGCCACATGCCGTCAGCATGGGCGGCCTGCGCCCAACCCGCAAGTGCCGGGTCGCACGTGCCCGGCTGCAGGCGGAGATCAGTCCTCGGTGGCGAACCGTTCGACGAAGGCCTTCATCAGGGTGGCCGGCTCGGTGACGACGGATGCGTCGATCGCCGCGATGACCTCGTCCATCCCGTTGGGGTCAAAGTAGCCGAACTCGCGGTAGATGCGGATGCGGGTCAGGATGCCCGCATTGGTCAGTTCCGGATGGAACTGGGTGGCGTAGACGTTGCGTCCCACCCGGAAGGCCTGCACCGGGCAGTCCCGCCCGGTCGCGAGCAGCACGGCGCCGGCCGGCAGGACCGCGCACGCCTCCTTGTGGCCGACGAACGCCTCGAAGGTCGGGATCAGCCGGGCGAACAGTTGGTCGGTCGAACCCTCCTCGGTGAGGGATATCATGGTCGGCCCGGCCTCCTCCGCCCCCTCGCCGTTGAGCGTGCCCTCGAGGTGGCTCGTGAGCAGGCCGATGCCGTAGCAGGCGCCGAGGAACGGGAAGTCCTCGGCCAGGACCCGGTCGAGTAGCTCCCCGAGTTCGCCTTCGATCCGGCGCTGAAGCGCGCTCTTCGTCTCCGGCGGATCGCTCGCGTTGAACGGGCTGCCCCCGACGATGATGCCGGAGTAGTCCGACAGGACGATCGGCGGCATCGGGCCGGCTTCCAGGCGCACGCGCCGGAGCTGGTCAGGCGCCAGTCCCCCGGCCTCGAGAAAACCGGCGTACTCGTCGTCGGCAGCCTCATCTTCGGGACGCGTGGCCAGCAGCAGAAAGGGCTTCACAGCATCATCGTAGCGGTCACCGGCCCGGGCTCAGTGGCAGCCGGATCGTGATCGTGGCGCCCCGCCCCGGAGCGGACGTCGCCCCGATGGTGCCGCCGTGGCTGGTGACGATCTCGCGCACGAGGGCCAGCCCGATCCCGGAGCCCGCCACCTCTTCGGCGGCCCGCCCCCGCCAGAGCCGGTCGAAGATGAACGGCAGCTCATCCGCGGGGATTCCCGGGCCGCTGTCGGCGACCGTGAGCACCGCATGCCCACCGGATCCACTGGATCCACCGGCGCCTTCGACGGTGACCGCGAGGGTGACCTCGTCCCCCGGGCGGCAGTACCGGGCCGCGTTGGCCAGCAGGTTGCCGACCGCCTGGTGCACCCGGTCGGCGTCGGCTCGGACGGATACCGGCCCCGCCAGGTCGAGGATCACGCCCAGTCCCACCGCCCGCAACTGCGGCTCGCGCAGCGAAGCCTCCTCCCGCACCAACCGGGCGAGGTCGACCGGGGCCAGGTGCAGGGACAGGCCCGCCGTCTCGACCGCGGACAGCTCGGCGAGGTCGGCCACCACCCGGCCCAGCCGGAGGGACTGGTCATGCAGACCGGCCAGGCCCTCCGGGGTCGGCTGCACCAGACCGTCACGGAGTTCCTCCAGTCCGGCCTGCAGCGCTGCCAGCGGAGTGCGCAGCTCGTGGGCCACATCGGCCGTCAGATTGCGCCGGTCCCGGTCGGAGCGCACGACCGCGTCGGCCATCCCGTTGAACGCGACGGACAGCTCGCCCAGCTCCCCCGGCGCCGTCCCGGTCACGCGCGCCTGGCGGTCGCCGGCGGTGAACGACCGTGCGGCATCCGTCATTCCGCGGATCGGTCGCACGAGCCGGCGGGTGACCAGCCAGCTCGTACCGATGGCCATGACCAGTGCGACGCCGGCCGCCACGGCGATCCACGCCCAGGCCACGTCGAGCACCCGGGTGCCCGCGGAACCCCCGAAGGCCACCCGGATCGTGCCGACCCGGGTGCCGTCGACCACGATCGGCGCCGTGACGACGACCTGGCCCATGCCCGAACCTGACCCGGACCCGTTGCCCTGGCCGGGCCCGCCGGGGTTCCCGCCGGAGCCGTGTGTGGCGCTCTGCAGCGTCGCTCCGTCCTGATCGAGCACGGCCAGGCGGCCGGAGGCGGCCTCGCCGACGGCCAGTGCACGGCTCAGATCGGCCGTTTCCCAGCCGCCGGCCTGCTGATACGCGTCGGCGGCGGCGGCAGCGGCCGACTGCGCGACCTGTTGATGCTCGGCCGCCTGGGCGACCTGTTCGCCGCGGTCGACCCCGATCAGGGCGGCCGCGGTGAGAACGAGCACCGACGAGACGGCGACCAGGACGAAGGCGAGCAGAAGCCGGCGGCCGAGCGATCCCAGGCCTACACGCGGCCCGGATCCCACGGCGCTCACTGCGGATCCTGGGCGAACCCGAGGCGGTAGCCGACGCCGAGCACGGTCTCCACGACATCTGCCCCGTCGACCCCGAGTTTGCGCCGGAGGTTCTTGATATGCGAGTCGATCGTGCGCTCGTAGCCGGCGTACTCGTAGCCGCGAACCCTGTTCACCAGTTCATAGCGCGAGTAGACCCGGCCCGGGGCGGCAACCACGGCCGCGAGGAGACCCCACTCGGTGGGGGTCAGGTCGAGCAGGGTGTCATCCAACCAGGCCCGGTGTGAGCCCTCATCGATCCGCAGCCTCCGGTTGCCGTAGGTGACCGGGCCGGCCTCCGCGGTCACTCCGCTGTAGCGGTGAAGGACGGCCTGCACCCGCAACACCACCTCATGGGGGCTGAAGGGCTTCGTCACGTAATCGTCCGCGCCCAGCTCGAGCCCGCGGATGCGATCCTCGGTGGTGCTGCGTGCGGTCAGCACGATGACGGGCAGATTGCCCAGGGCATGCACCTCCCGGAGCACGTCGGTCCCGTCGATGTCCGGAAGACCGAGGTCCAGCACAACCAGGTCGGCCGTGGAGAGCAACCGCAGCGCCTCCGCCCCGGACGCGGTCGTGAGCACGGAGAATCCGGCCCGCTCCAGGTAGCGGCGCAGCACGTCTCGTATGTCGCGTTCGTCCTCAACGACCAGCACCGTGGGCATACCTCACCATAACTCCCGGCCGCCCCCGAGCGCCGGATGCCGGCCGGGATCTCCACACCGTCTCCACACGCCTGCCAGAGTCTCTGCACGCCCCTGCGGGAGATTGATCACAGCAACAACAAACTCAGTCAAAGGAGCACACCATGCGCAAGAGAATCATTGCCACCTATATCGCCACCGGCGCTGTGGCCACCGCCCTCATCGCCGCCGGGACCGTCCCCGCGATCGCCCAGAACAGTGATGCGCGAAACGGTGACGGGCAGGGGCCGGGAGCCGGATCGGGAACCAGCACCAGCCAGCCGCACGCCCACTCGGAGATGATGAAGAACGGCCAGGAGAACCACGTCGGAATGGGCGACGGCAACGGCGCCGGCACCGGCATGGGCGCCGGAAATGGCGCCGAGAAGGGCACCGGGAATCGCGGCGCCGGAATGGGCGCCGGCATCGCCGACGTGGCCAGCGGCACCATGACCGACGAGGAGAAGACCGCGATCGCGGCCATGGCCGAGGAGGAGAAGCTGGCGCACGACCTGTACGTCGCCTTCGCCGATCTGTACGACACCCCTGAATTCAGCAGGGTCGCGAAGGCGGAGGTCAAGCACCTGGACGCCGTCCGTACGCTCCTCGAGCGCTACGCCGTGACCGACCCGACCGACGGGATCGAGGCCGGCACGTTCACCACCGACAGCACCCAGAAGCTCTACGACACCCTGCTCGCCGATGGTTCGGCCAGCCAGGATGCCGCGCTCGAGGCCGCACGCACGGTCGAGAAGACCGACATCGCCGATCTCACGGCCGCGCAGGACGGCGTCACCGCCCCGGACGTGCTCGCTGTCTACGAGCACCTGCTCGCGGGTTCCGAGCGCCACCTCGTCGCCTTCGGCGGCTAGGTATCGCACGCGAAAAGCCGCACAGGGTGCCCACTTCGGTGGGCACCCTGTGCGGCTTGGTCGTGGTGCGGTGTCGCTGCTACGGCGTGGTCACGACCGCGAGGCCGGTCGACGAGGCCGCGGCGGAGATGCCGCCGCCGTCCGTGACCGAGGTGTAGCCCAGCTCGGCCAGGCGGGCCGCGGCTGCGGAGGAGCGGTTACCGGACTGGCAGTAGACGAGGTAGTCACCGTCGGTCGGGAGGGGGGCCATCCGGCTGTCGAAGTCAGGAGACTGGACGTCGATGTTGACCGCGCCCTCGAGGTGTCCGGCGGAGAACTCCCCCGGGGTGCGCACGTCGATCACGACGGCGTCGGCGGCCAGGGCCACGGGCGGAGCCGCAGGAGCGGCGGCGGAACAAGCGGTCAGGCCGAACAGGGCGACGGACGCCAGGGCCAGGGCTGCGAAAAAGGTTTTCATGACTCCACCTTATACCCCCGGGGGTATAAGATTCGCCCGGGTTGTCAACCCGCGCCGCACGCAGAAGAGACTGGCCGCCAGTGGTGGCGGTCAGTCTCTCGCGCGCTTTGCTGGCGCGGGGCAGGACTAGTTACAGGTGCAACGCTGCTCGGCGGGAACGCCGGCCATGACACTGTCGACGTGCTCACCGCAGCCGGTCCAGGTGATTTTATTGCAACGGTTGCAACGGATGGGACTGCACATGGTCACTCCTTCATTGATCTAGCGGAAACCCCAGTATACCCCCAGGGGTATCGCCTTCCGCAACTGCCGCGTTGAGGGTCTCCTTGATCGCGCCGTCGACGGCCAGCACGTCGGCCAGACGATCCGCCGACGACGCCAGCTGCCGGTACGCGTCCTCCTCGGCACTTCGCCGGCCGTTCACGTCCTCGTTGGAGAGGTTGAACCTGAAACTGTCCCCGCTCAGCAGGAACTGCCTCATCGCGGGTGCGCTCGCCGCATCCAGTTGGGTCAAACCGGCCAGCTCCTGAGCGGTGACCACGGTCTCGTCCCCCAGCGTGGCAGCGAAACCCGCCTTGGTACTGGCTTCGGCGTAGCGTCCCAGGGCTTGACTGCGCTGCACACTGGAGTTGACGAACGGCACGGAGGCCACGCCCAGGACGAGGCCGATCACCAGCACGCCCAGCCCCACCCAGAAGGCCGGTCCCCGGGTGGGCGGAAGCGGCACGGTGACGTACTCGGCCGGCCCCGGGGCATCCGGGCTGCCGCTGTTCCAGGCACCGTTCGGCCAGGCACCGTCACTCATGGCACCGCACCGTGGAGCGCATCGACGGCCGCAGCCAGTTGCTCCTGCCAGTCGTGCAGGTCGGCGACCGATCCCCGGTACCGGTCGATCAGCGGCGGCAGCTCGCTCTGCACGATGTCGACCGCGCCGGAGGAGTTGTACTGGTCGATGCCGCGATTGAAGCCTTCCACCAGCTCGTTGCGCGCGGACATGTGTTCCTCGGCCGCACGCACAGCCGCCGCCATCGCGGCGGCGACGCCGTCGGTCCGGGCGCTCAGTTCGGCCGCCACCACGCCCGACCCGCTCAGGTCGCCGCGCAACTCCTGGAGCTCGGTCGAGAACACGGCCCTCGTGACGCTGTCGATGTGGTTGGCGGTGGCGAAGCCCGCGCCAGCGACGGCCAGGGCCAGGGCAGCCAGAACCCATACGGTCACGGTCGCCGCACGACCGCTGGAAGGCCGTGTGACCGTACTGCCCTTCGTTCCGGCCATGACCACTCCACCTCCTCAGCGCGCCTCCCGTGACTGTAGGCCCGCCGATATCCGGGTGCTAGTGCTGCGCCGGCGAGATATTGACGAGCCAGCTCACCCCGAATTTGTCCGTGCACATGCCGAAGCTGTCACCCCAGGGAGCCGGATAGCGCGGCATGGTGATCGCGCGGAATCTTACTCTGGCTTCATGGAAGCCTCAAGGAAGACACAGACAACCGGGATGTCGACGCGACCGATTCTGACCCTCACCGTGAACCCGGCCCTCGACGTGAGCACCTCGACCGAGCGGGTGGTCAGCGAACACAAGCTGCGCTGCGGCGCTTCGCGCCTGGACCCGGGCGGCGGAGGGATGAACGTCGCCCGGGTGGTGCAACGGCTGGGCGGTCAGGCCCTGGCTGTGTACACCGCGGGCGGACCCACCGGGGAAGCGTATCGCCGCCTGATCGAGGCCGAGCACATTCCGACCCTGGTCGTGCCGATCTCCGGCAGCACCCGGGAAGACTTCACCGTCGATGAGACCACCACGGGCAAGCAGTTCCGTTTCGTGCTGGAGGGCCCCGAACTCGGCGAAGCCGAGTGGCGCGCCTGTCTGGCACTCGTCGAGGCGGCGATTCCGGTGAACGGTTTCGTGGTCGCCAGCGGCAGCCTGCCTCCCGGCGTGCCGGACGATTTCTACGCCCGGGTTGCCCGCCTGGCGCACCAGCGGGATGCCCGGTGCATCGTGGATGCGTCCGGGGACGCTCTCGCCGAAGCCCTCGCCGAAGGGGTGTACCTGGTCAAGCCGAGCCGGCGGGAGCTGGGCGAGTATGCCGGTGCCACGCTCGAGAGCGAGGAGAGCCAGGTCGACGTGGCCTCCACCTTGGTCGGCCGAGGGGCCGCGGAACTCGTGGCCCTGACACTCGGCGGGGCAGGGGCCGTGCTGGCATCGGCCGCGGGCGTCATGCGGTTGCCGGTGCCCCGCGTGCAGGTGCAGAGCACGGTCGGCGCGGGCGACAGCTTCCTGGGCGCCTTCGTGCTGCGCATCGCGCAGGGCCACCCGGTCGAGGCAGCCTTCCGGGCCGGCGTCGCGGCCGGCAGCGCGACGGCGATGACGCCGGCCACGGAGCTATGCCGCCGAGCGGACGTGGAACGGCTGGAAGCCGAACTCGAAGGGCTCATGGCGTAGGACAGCACTGCGCAGGACAACACGGATGACGCAGGAAGTACAGTTGCGAGCATGAAGCTCACCGCCATCGACCCGCCCGGTCGCAGCTTTTCCCGTTGGCTCACAGACGAGGAGGTCGGTCAGGTCCTCGCCCACGACCGTGGCTGGCGGCTCGCTCCCGACGGAAGCGTGATGGCCGGCACGCTCCGTAAGACCCGTATCGCCCCCTCCCTCACCGTTCTGGGTGCAGCCGCGATCCGACATCGCTGGACCAGCCGGGCCGCCGCACCGGGCAGCGACGGCAGCGGTCCGACCCACATCATGTGGGGCGTGTTCAACGCCCGCACCGACGCGGATATCGCGGCCGCGGTCGGCGCGTGAGCGCCCGGCCCGCAGCCGCCGTGACGGCCCCGGCTTCCCTCCCCCGCACGACCGCCCGGCTCATCCTCGGCGCGTTCCTCCTGCTCGCCGGGATCAGCCACCTGACCTGGAACAGAACGGCGTTCCTGGCCCAGGTACCCCAGTGGGTTCCCACGGATGGGGACTTCGTCGTGGTCGCGTCCGGGATCGTCGAGATCGTTCTCGGCATCGCGCTGCTGACGCTGGCCAGGCGACGGGCGCAGGTCGGTTGGATCGTGGCCGCGTTCTTCGTGGCGATCTTCCCCGGCAACATCTCCCAGTTCGTGACCGGCACGGATTCCTTCGGTCTGGATTCCGACCTCGGCCGCGGCATCCGGCTGGCGTTCCAGCCGCTGCTGGTGCTCTGGGCCCTGTGGTGCACCGGCGCCTGGCGCGCCTGGCGGGCGAGCCGACGGGGCTGAGGCCGTTGCCCCGAGGAATCTGACCCAAGGAATCCTCCGATAGGGTGGCCATATGGGGGCCAATCTGTTCAGCCGCGTCGTCGGTCTTGCCGTTGCCGTGATCGCCGGCGGCGCCGCGCTCCTGCTCTGGTTCGCGGTCGCTTCGACCGATCCGTCGGAAGGCCCGCCCCCGACCACCCATTCCCTCCGCGGGATCTGGGGCCTGTTCTACGACCTGGAGGCGCCGACCGGTCGCGTCCTGACCGCCGCCATTGCCCTGGCGCTCCTGTTCGCGGCGGGAATCGGCCTGCTGGAGCGGCTGACGGCGAGAAAGTCACATCGCTCAACGAATCGTCGGATCACTCCGCTCGCACCCAAACTCCTCATGGCGTCGACCCGGGGCAGTTCGCCGGCCCGGTGACCGTGACGGTACTCATCCCCGCGCACAATGAAGAAGCGTTGTTGCCGGCGACGCTCTCCGCACTTCTCGCTCAGTCGCACCAGCCCGATCGGGTGATCGTCGTTGCCGACAATTGCACCGATTCGACGGTCGCCATCGCCCGGGCTCACGAGGTCGAGGTTTTCGAATCGGTGGGAAACACCGAGAAGAAGGCCGGCGCGCTGAACCAGATCCTGAAACAGCTGCTTCCCCTGCAACGCGACAACGACGTCATCATGGTGCTGGACGCCGACACCAGGCTCGATGACGGATTTCTGGCCGCCGCGGTCGACCGCCTCACCGATGACCGAGCCCTCATGGCCATCGGGGGCCTCTTCTACGGGGAAGAGGGTTTCGGGCTGCTCGGCCAGCTCCAGCGCAACGAATACATTCGCTACTCACGCCAGATCCGGCATCGACGCGGCCACGTCTTCGTGCTCACCGGCACCGCGTCCCTGTTCCGCCCGGCCGCGCTGCGGGCGGTGGCGGAGAATCGGAGCGTCACGATCCCTGGAAAACTGGAGGACGTCTACGACACGGCCGCGCTCACGGAGGACAACGAGCTCACGATCGCACTCAGATCACTCGGCGCGCTGATCATTTCTCCCGCCCGGTGCACGGTCGTCACCGAACTGATGCCCGACTTGCGCACCCTGTGGGCGCAACGACTGCGGTGGCAGCGCGGGGCCCTGGAAAACCTCGGGGCCAACACCTTGACGCCGCCCACGTTCCGCTACTGGGCCCAACAGTTGGGCATCGGCTACAGCGTCATCGCGCTGTCCTCGTTCATGTTCCTCCTGCTGCTGACGGCGCTGTCCGTGGACGCGATGGTGGTGTTCCCCTTCTGGCTGGGGGTGGGCTCGCTCTTCATCGTTGAACGCGTCGTTTCCGTGTGGCGGGAAGGGTGGCGGGGGCGCCTCCTGGCCGCAACCCTGTTCCCGGAACTCCTCTTTGATATGTTCCTCGATGCCGTGTACGTCAAGGGCATCCTCGACATCACGTTCGGCCGTCAGGCACGCTGGGGAAACGGCGACGGTCTCACTGCGACGACACCGGGAAGAAGATCTCATGCACGCTGACCTCAGGGCTCCGACCGGGATTCTCCTGCCCGAGACCTTCCTGCAGACCGACTTCTTCGCCGTCCTGGCCACGTCTGTGGCGATCAATACCGTGATGTATGCGGTGCTGGCCGTCGCGAAGATCCTGCCCAGGATCTACCTCATCGATTGGCTGCCGAGCCACAATCGCCGATCCGAGACGCGCAGCATCTACCCGGACGCGCACGAACGACGCTAGTAGTCGCTCTCGGCGGCGCCGGTCGCCACGCCGTGGTTCAGCGCCAGCACCGCGAGGTCGATCTGCACGAACATCTCGGTGCGTTCGGCGCGCTCCCGTTCGTAGTCGGGATCCCGCGAGTCGATGGCGAGCCGGATCAGGCGGGCAGAGAGGGCGGCGCTGATCTCGTCGCTGGCCACATGCTGGGCGCGTTCGACGATGCGGGCGACCTGCTCGTCGTCCTCGGCCACGTGCATCAGGGCGAGGGCGAGCTTCTTGTGCACGCGCCGCCGGAGGGCCAGCTGGCTGATGTCGTGTCGCTGGTCGGCGGTGATGTCGGCCGACCACCGGGCCTTGGTGAGTGTCTTCCGGAGATGGCCGACGCGCAGCCCGTATTCCTCGTTCTGATGAGCGACCAGGGTCAGCTCTTTGCGGGCGGCGGCCGCGTAGACCGCCGGGTCGTAGTCGAGGTTGTCGCGGAGCGCGCCGACGATGATGTCGTTCTTCACGGCCATGCCCACGGCGGAAAGCGCGATCAGCAGGCCTTCTTCGACGATTCGCTTGATGGGAGGCAGGGCGGCACTCACTTTCTGGTGCATGACTCCCCAAAATTCTAGTCGTGCGATACTGGCCGCGAAAACGCGGCAGCGCCCGAATGCAGATGGAGACGTGATGACCACCACCCCGCTCAGACACCCGATCGGCCAGGTATCCGTTCCCGGCCAGGTCTTCCTGATGGGCGACTCGAGCGGCGTCGGCAACCCCGGGGACGGGGAGTGGCCGGTGCACCCCGTCCGGGTCGACGGTTTCGAGCTGGACGCCACCTCCGTGACCGACTCGGCCTTCGCGGCCTTCGTCGCCGACACCGGCTTCCGCACCGAGTCGGAGGTGTTCGGCTACTCGGCCGTCTTCCACCTCGCCCTCGCGGCGGAGCTGGAGGATATCCTGGGCCGGGCGCGGCTGCCGACCGAGGCCGAATGGGAGTGCGCCTCCCGCGGCGGCCTCGAGGGGCGCCTGTACCCCTGGGGCGACGAGTAAGGCGACCGGTACCGGTGCAACACCTGGCAGGGCGAGTTCCCCGCGGTCAACACCCGAGCGGACGGCTGGCTGACCACCGCGCCGGTGCGGGAATTCGAGCCGAACCCGTACGACGTCTGGCAGAGCGTCGGAAACGTGTGGGAGTGGTGCTCCGACTGGTGGGACGCCAACTTCTACGCGCACTCCCCCGGCAAGAACCCGACCGGCCCAGCCGCCGGCCGCCAACGCATCATGCGCGGCGGCTCCTTCCTGTGCCACGACTCCTACTGCAACCGTTATCGCAACTCCGCCCGGGCCTCCAACACCCCCGACTCGGCCGCCGCGAACATCGGGTTTCGCACGGTGAGCCTGGCTTAGGCCACCGGCGAGGACAGCACCGGCGAAGACAGCGGGGTGACGTACGAATATCCCGTGCTGTTGTTCTTGGTCATCGACAGCACCAGCTCCATGTGCGGCTCGAGGGCGGTGACCTTGTCGAGCGGGGAACCGATGATGAGCTGGAAGCCCAGCCCCTTCCAGGCGGCCACGGCCCGGCCCGCGAACTCCGAGTCCGATTTGACGAACCCCTCGTCGAGGAAGACCGGAGCGAAACGCGGCCGGGTGCGGCTCTCGTCGCCCAGCTGGAACCGCAGCGCCGCCCCGACGACGAAGGCCACGAGCTCCTGGGATTCCCCGCCGCTCTTGCCGCCGAGGGACGAGTAGGTGCTGACTTCGGTGCCGTCGGGCGTGATCCGGACCGCGGTGATCTCCACGTGCTTGCGCACATCGAGCAGTAGGTCGCGCTGGGCGGCGGCCCTGGAACCCGCATCGGACCGGCGGATCAGGTGCATGAAGGCCTGCAGCCGCTTGAAGCGGCTCTCGGTCTGATCGTCGGTGAACTCTTCCGTCGCGCCGGAGGAGAGGACCTTGAGCTCCTTCCGGAACGCGGTCGCGTCATCTCGGTGCAGGCGGCGCAGGGCGATCTTCAGCCGGTCGCGCCCGGCGCCGAAGGGCAGCGTCGTGAGGATCTCGTTGATCGGACGGAGCCGGTCCTCGATCTCCTCGATGGAGGTGTTGAACGCCCCCGCCAGCGGAACGAGGTCCTGGCCGCTCCACAGGGACAGGCGCCGCTTCCACTCCTGGCGCCGCTCGTGCAGGCCCAGCGTGTAGACGGCGTCGAGGATGTCGCGGTAGCTCGTGTACGAGTCCAGCGAGACGCCGATGTTCGGGTCCGGCCAACGACTCTGGAAGGTCTCGAAGATGCCGACCAGGGTGGTGCGGGCGCTCGTGGCGCTGTCGCGATCCTGGCTGGACTGTTCGGTCAGCCGGTCGCGGAGACGCCGGACGCCGCCGTCGAATGCGGCGAGGTCGCTCCGGTCACCGACCATGGCGAACTGGGCGTCGAGGTGGGCGGCATGCTCCTCCGACAGGGACACGGACTGCTCACGTTCGATCCGGTCCAGCCGGTTGCTGACCGCGTCCTGCCGGTCCACGAGGCGCCCCTGTTCGGCCACGAGGCCCTGGCCGTCACGGTCGGCGGCGTGCTTATCCTTCTGGGCGCTCTCCAGCTCGACCGACAGCCTCTGCTCCTCGTCTTTGAGGGCACGCAGAACGTCGCTGTCGGCCAGGACGCGTTCACGTTCGGCCTCCTTGTCCTGGATGCGGGCCTCCGCGCCCGGCACGTCGATGGCCGGCCACACGCTGTCGATGATGTACTGGTGGGCGCCCTTCCTGCCGCGCAGGTCCGCGATGCGGTTGGCCACAACGGATGCCTCGCGCGCAAGGGAATCGGCGTTCGCGCTCAGCCGCAGCAGATCCTCGTCGATGTCGTGCAGGCGAGCCCGGCTGGAGAAGCCGATGATGGACTTCTGGTCGCTGTTCCAGCCGTGGGCGCCCCGCTTGCCGTTGCGGGTTTGCCCGCTCGGGGTGACCCGGGGGCCGTCGCCGAACAGGCCGGCCGGGGTCTCGACACACAGCGCGTCGAGGTTCTCGGACTGCACCCGGTCCTGCACCCAGCCGCTGAACGGCGAGTCCTTGAACACGAGCTTGCCGGAGACGTAACGGTCGTCGCCGGCGATGTCCTGGTGCGGCCGGAGCGCCACCCCTTCGAAGTGGATCCGCACCGGGATGCTCAGCGGGTCGATGGCCCGACTCAGGGAGGCCAGGCGAGTCTCGTCAACGAGCATGACGCGCACGACGGAGGACAGGGTCACCTCGGCGGCCTGGCGCCACTCGTCCTCGCCGGGGGCGATGTCGACGAGTTCGGCCACGAACGGCAGGTCTTCGACCGGGATCCCCGCGGCCTCCGCGATCATCAGGCGGGCGTTGTGCAGATGCTGGGGAACCAGGCTCGCCCGCCCGCTCAGGAATCCGTGTTCCTGCTTCAGGGTGCGGATCTGGCTTTCCACCGGGTAGGCCTCCCGCTGGAGCAGCACCCGTTTGGCCTCGAGGCTCGCCTCGGTCGTGGCGAACTGGGCGAGGAAGAGGTCGGCGATGCCCTGGGCTTCGACGAATTCGTCGTGCGAGGGAATGGCCACGTTCAGGAGCCGGATGCGCTCGTCGAACTTCGCCCGGTCGCCGGCCACGTCGTCGCGTTTGTCGGACAGCCGGGCGAGGTCGTTCTGCAGGCGCAGCAGCACGTCGCCGCCGTTGGCTCGCTGCTGGTCCTGGATCTTGGCGACCCGGCCCTTCAACTCGGTCTCGGCATCCCGTGCCCGGGTCGCCTGCTCCTGGTTGTCGCGGCGCTCCGCCCGGTTGGCGTCGGCGGCGGCTTCGAGCAGGACCTGCTCGGTCTGGAGCTGCCAGAGCACGAAGGGCGTGTCCCCGGAGCGGTGCACCCCGAAGACGTCGATCAGGTCGGCCTGGCCGTTCGCCGTCTCGTAGTCGCTGTGCAGGTCGGGCAGCCGCTCCAGCACCCTGGCCTTCTGCGCCTCCGTGACCATGGCCCCGTAGGACCGTTCCAGGTCTTCGAAGTGGTCGACGGCCTTGTCGGCTGCGGCGAAGGTGGCCGGTTCTTCCAGGACCATGGACTTGTAGAGCCCGTCGACCGTTTTGACCTGCTGCCCGGCCTGGATGCGCGCAAGCAGGCGGAGGGCCTTGCCGCCCTCGCCGTTGGCGCCGATGCCCAGCCGGGTGTAGAGGGTCTGGGCGAACGCCGCATAGGTGTCGAAGACATCCATCTCCGGGAACCGGGTCTTCAGCGCCCGCTTGTCGAACCGCGACTCGGTCACGCCGGCCAGGTCGCGCAGGTCGAGATAGCCGTCCGTGGTGGCCATCTTCATCGTGATATCGGCGAATCTGCTCGCTCCGCGGGGAACGAAATAGGCCCGCAGCACGGTGAAACGGCGGTGGTTGTCGTCGATGAACGTCATCGACACGGCCCCCCAGGTGGACTCGTTGGCGCCGCGAAGCACCTGGTCCTGCATCTCCCCCGTGCCCGCCTCCCGGTTGGAGTCGGTCTTGCCCTTCAGGTAGGTCATCAGGTTGCGCTGGTCGACGCTGCGGGCGCGCCCGGAGCCGGCGTCGTTCGAGGCGCCGTTGAAGGGGGTGTCGGAGGGCATCATCAGTGCCAGATACGCGTCGAGCAGGCTGCTCTTGCCGGTGCCGGACGCGCCGGAGACGAGCGTGGCGGTGGGGGCGAAGGTGATCTCGTGGTGGCCCTGGAATCCGCCCCAGTTGACCATCTGGAACGAGTCGGCGCGCCACTGGGTGGTGCCCTCGGTGAGGCCGTCGGCGTAGAACAGCGGGGAATCGGTCATGAGGTGGCCTCCACCCGGGCGTCGGTCAGGATCTCGGGCAGGGTCTCGGTCAGGTCGGTGGAGTCGGCCGACGGATCGAATTCGGCGTCCAGGGCGTTCTGCGCCACCAGCCATTCGAGCAATTCGTTCAGCCGCTCCACCGGCAGCAGCACCTCGATCACGGCCGAGATGCGGAACCGGTCAGGGTCGCTGGTCTTCAGCAGCACCCGAGCCTTCGCGAGGCTGTCCACCGCGGCCGCGGCCTTGCGGGCGTCGCCCCAGCGGTCGGTGGCGTGCTCGGGGCGGAAATGGGCGACATTCTCGACCAGGTTGTCCCGATCCACGATCACGATCTCGTGGCCGTTGGCGCGCTCGCTGCGGAACCGCTGGCGCAGCAGCACCAGCAGGATCGTTTCCTCCCGCGTGTACGACACGTCGTGCAGGAGGGTCGGGAAACGGTCGCCGCCCTCGGACACGGCCTGCCGTTTGAAGGCCACCTCGTAGTGCAGGTCCACGTGCAGGTCGAGGAAGACGTCGTTCAGACGCGACTTGAGCAGCTTCCGAGACGCCAGCAGCGTCTGCCATTCCGCCGGCTGCAGGGCCGCGGAGATGTAGCGGTGCTTCATCAGCAGCACCAGCGTGCGGCGCTGCTCGACGGTGAGCCCACCCTCGTCGCCCTCGAACAGCGAGAAGCTGCGCGCCTCCTCCTCCGGGGCAAGGTCAGTGTCGTCGGTCAGCTCAGTCGTCATTGTCAGATCCATAGTTCAGGGCGGACAGCGCCGCGGTTTCGTCCTCGTTCAAAATGATGCGCGGCACGTCGAAGCTGCGGCTGGAGCCGTCGGGCCGCACCGTCTCGAACCGTTCGAGGGTCACGGCGCGGCTGACCGCGTCGATCTGGGTGGCGATCTGCAGCATCCCCAGGATTTCGACCGGGCGACGCAGGTTCGGGTCCAGGTCGTTGAAAGCGTCGCCGACGGATGCCGCGTCCCCGGTGCTGAAGGCCGTCACGATGGCGTCGCGCAGCTCCCCCAGCAGCGGGCCGCCCTGCTTGCGCATGTCGTCCAGGCTCGGCGGCGGCGGGGCATCCTCGGAGACGTCGACCAGGGCCGGCGGCGGCAGGTGCGCGCCGGGGTCGTAGAACCGTTCCCTGAGGTGCTCGACGTCGAGCGTGCCCGGCATGAGTTCGGCGGTCACCGTGGACCGGGGCCCGGCGGACTGCATCCAGGTGGCGAGCTCCTTGTTGATCTCCCGCAGCAGGCGTTCCAGTTCGCGGTCCTTGACCACGTCGTGGTTGACGATGTGTTCCCGCAGGGTGGTCGTCAGCCCGTTGCGCTGGGTCAGGACGTCATCGATCCCCTTGCGGATCAGTCGCACGGTTCCCATGAAGCCGATCCGGTCGTTCTTCGTGAGCGAGAGGGCGAAGGGGTGCAGCAGGATCGTCTCGAGGTCGGTCTTCAGTTCCAGGAGCAGCTCATCGTTGCGCAGCAGGGTGAAGGCCCCCTCGAAGGCGCGACCCTCCGGGGTCGAGGACATCAGGGCATCCGTCTTGGACAGGTACTCGTCGAGCACCTCGCTGATCGGGCGCTCCTCGCCGCGGAAGTCGTTCACGATCTGCCGGTGCATGGCGGCGACCGACTCCTCAACCCGCTTGAAGTCGCTGGGCAGCTGGTTGATCAGGTCGATCAGGTTCGCGTACCCCTCGAACATCTGCTCGTTCGACACGGCCGCGATCTCCCCGCCGGCGGCGAGGCGGTCCCGTTCGCTCGTCCTCTCGGCGATCTCCTGGTCGAGCCGGCGGATGCGTTCGTCCCGGTCGGGGTTGGCCTGCGTGGCGCGGTGGCGCACGGTGTCGACGATCGTGGTCAGGCGGGACTCGCTGATCAGGGCTCGATCCCGCGACAGGCTGTCGACCAGGAGCAGCGCTTCGAGCGCGTGCGAGGTGAGGGAGTAGTGTTCCTCGTCGCCCTCGCCGGTCTCACGGTAGAGCCACTGGTCGTTCATCCACTGCACGCAGAGGGCACGGCCGTTTCGGCCGGGGACGTCGCTGCCGACCGAGCGCAGGTCGGCCAGGTAGGCGTCGACCTGGGTGTGCAGCAGGTCGGCCTGCACGCTGCGCCGGTCCCGGCTGAAGGAGGATTTGAAGACGGCAAGCACGAACGGCGCCCACTTGCGGTCCAGCAGGCGCAGGGTGGGTTTGTCGAATGCTTCGCGCACCCGCGCCAGTTCGCCCGCGATTTCGCTCATGGTGGAGGTTCCTTTCTCGGGCCTCCTCAACCGTAGTCGCACCGGCCCGCCGGTCGGCACGCCGGGCGCTGCTACGCGCCCGGCGCGAGACCGCGGAACCCGCGCAGGCGCAGGCTGTTGCTCACCACGAAGACCGACGACAGGGCCATGGCGCCGCCCGCGATCAGGGGATTCAGCAGCCCCAGCATGGCCAGCGGGATCGCGGCCACGTTGTAGGCGAACGCCCAGAACAGGTTGGCCTTGATCGTGGCGAGGGTGCGCCGGGACAGCCGGATGGCGTCGGCCGCCGCGATCAGGTCGCTCCTGACCAGGGTCAGGTCGCTGGCCTCGATGGCGACATCGGTTCCGGTTCCCATCGCGATGCCAAGGTCGGCGGTGGCCAGGGCCACCGCGTCGTTGACGCCGTCGCCCACCATCGCGACGACGCGTCCCTCACCCTGCAGGGCCCGGATGATCTCTGCTTTCTCGGCCGGGAGCACACCGGCGCGGACGTCCGTGATGCCGACCTCGGCGGCAACGGAGGCCGCGACGGTCTCGTTGTCGCCGGTGAGCAGCACGGGTCGGAGGCCGAGACGCCGGAACTCCGCGATCGCGGCGGCACTGGTGTTCTTGACTACGTCGGACACGGCCACGATCCCACGCGCCTTGCCGTCCCAGGCCACGGCGACCGCGGTGCGGCCCTGGCCCTCGACGACGGCGAGCGCGGCGCGGAGCTCGGAGGGGAGGGTGATGGCCCACTGCTCGGTCAGCCAGCGCGGCCGCCCGACCAGCACGACCCGTCCCTCGATCAGCGCCTGCACGCCGAGCCCGTCGGTCGAGGCGAACGATTCGGGGGCCGGCAGCGCTCCGACCCGGTCGCGAGCACCGGACACGATGGCCTGGGCGATCGGATGCTCTGACCCGGTCTCCGCTGCTCCGGCGAGCGTGAGCAGTTCCTTCTCGTCGACGCCAGCCACGGGCACGGCCGCGACGAGCGTCATCCGGCCGGTCGTGACCGTGCCCGTCTTGTCCAGCACGATGGTGTCGACCCGGCGGGTCGATTCGAGGATCTGCGGCCCCTTGATCAGGATGCCCAGCTGGGCACCGCGCCCGGTGCCCACCAGCAGGGCGGTCGGGGTGGCCAGTCCGAGCGCGCACGGGCACGCGATGATCAGGGTCGCCACGGCCGCGGTGAACGCCACCACGGTGCCCGCGCCGAGCAGGAGCCACGCGACCAGGGTGGCCAGGGACAGCGCGATCACGATCGGCACGAAGATGGCCGAGACCCGGTCGGCGAGGCGCTGCACCTCGGCCTTGCCGGTCTGGGCCTGCTCGACCAAGCGGCCCAGCTGGGCGAGCTGGGTGTCCGCGCCGATGCGGGTGGCCCGCACGACCAGGCGGCCGCCCGAGTTCAGGGTGGCGCCGACGACGGCGTCGCCGGGGCCCACCTCGACCGGCACGGACTCGCCGGTGAGCATGCTGGCGTCGATCGCCGAGTTGCCGTCGACGACGGTGCCGTCCGTGGCGATCTTCTCGCCCGGACGCACCACGAACAGGTCGCCGACGACCAGGGACGAGGTCGGCACGGTGATCTCGTGGCCGTCCCGCAGGAGGGTCGTCTCCTTCGCCCCGAGTTCGAGCAGGGCCGTGAGTGCCGCGCCGGACTGTTTCTTTGCCCGAGCCTCGAAGTAGCGCCCGGCCAGGATGAACACGGTGACGGCGGAGGCGACCTCGAGGTAGATCTCGTCCGCTCCCCCACCCGGGCTCGCGGTGAAGCTGAAGGTCATGGTCATGCCGGGCATGCCGGCCATGCCGAAGAACAGGGCGTACAGGGACCAGCCGAGCGCGGCGAGCACGCCGATGCTGATCAGGGTGTCCATCGTCGCCGCGCCGTGGCGCAGGTTGGCCCACGCTGCGCGGTGGAACGGCCAGGCTCCCCAGACCGCGACCGGAGCCGCAAGGGTGAGGGCCAGCCACTGCCAGTTCGTGAACTGCAGCACCGGGATCATCGACATCAGCACGACCGGCGCGGCCAGGACACTGGACAGGATCAGCCGCCGGCGCAGGGCGGCCACCTCGAGGTCCTGCGCGGTGGGGGCTCCGGGAGCGTCGGGCTGCTCTGCCTGCGGCGGCCGCGGTCGGGCGGCGGTGTACCCGGTCTCCTCGATCACGGCGATGGCCTGGTCGACCGTGGTGCCTTCCGGTACGAAGAGGCTGGCCTTCTCGGTGGCGTAGTTGACCGACGCCTCGACGCCGGGCATGCGGTTCAGCTTCTTCTCGATCCGGGCCGCGCAGGACGCGCAGGTCATGCCCCCGACAAGGAGGTCGACCTGTTCACCGCGCGCCGGGCTCGAACCGGCTGGACGTGGACCAGCGGGGATCGGACCGGCAGGGATCGGACCGGCCGGTGTCGGACTCACGGGGACAGTGCTCACGGCGTCAGCTCAGACGGATTCTGAGACGAGCTCGTAGCCTGCCTCATCGATGGCGGCGGCGACGGCGACGGGATCGAGCGGACCTGTGCTGGCGACGGTGACCAGGGAGACGCCACCCGCCACGAGGTCCACGTCCACGCTCTCGGCGCCGCCGAGCTTCGACAGTTCTGCGGTCACGGCGGCGACGCAGTGCGAGCAGGTCATGCCCGAGACGTGGAGAGCGGTGGTCGTCGCGTCGTTCTGCTGGGTATTCTGCTGGGTTGTGAACATGGTTCAACTATACCCCCAGGGGGTACTGGCGGAATGAGAATCCGAGCGACCCTGGATCCGCTGCGTGGCTTTGTCCGTGTGAGACTGACAGCCAGGACTCGTGAAGGAGCAACACAGTGGACGACCCGCGCGCCAAAATGGAGGGCAACAACCTCCTCAATCTCGGAGCACCGCACCTCGACTGGTCGAAGACCCCCGGTCGCAGGCCCGGATTCTGGCTGTCTGCGGCCAGCGTCGTGCTCGCCGTCCTGCTCCCGTTCCCGGCCGCCATCGCCGCCGGGCTGGGTCTGTCGTTCGCGATGCAGGCATTCCAGGTGATTCCAGCGGGCGCCCGCGGGCGTGGGCTGGTGATCACGTCCCTGGCTCTGGCTTCGGCGACGATCCTGGTGGTCGTGGCCCGGACGATCGCAGCGATTCTCTTCTAGAACGCCTGCTCAGAAGGGCGGTGGGTCGACGTCCGCAGCGGGCTCCACAGGTTCGAACGGGACCGCCGGATCCGACCGGTAGTTCAAACCGCTCGGCGCCGTCCAGTCCAGCACTCCCCCGGCTTGCTGGGTCACCGTCCAGTTCGTCTGCGTCTTCAACCGATGATCCGGAGCACACAGGCACGCCAGATTGTCGTAACGGGTCTCCCCGGTGTGCTGCCACTCGTGACCGTGATCCACCTGGGCCCGCACCGCCGGCCGGGTGCAGCCCGGGAACCGGCAGGTCCCGTCCCGGATCTCGATCAGCCGCCGCAGGTCTTTCGGGACCCGGTACTGATCCCGGCCCACCGAGAGCATCACCCCCGTCTCCGGATGAACCAGGATCCGCGTGAAACTCGGCGCCCCCGCCGCCAGCAACCGGGCCGTCTCCGGATCGATCGGACCGTACCCCTCCAGCAGCCCCGGTTCCTCACTCTTGCCCAGCAGAGTCAGAACCGGCACGGTCACGTTCACCGTGGCCCGCACACCCCGGCCGAGGCCCGCCGGCGTCACCCCGTCGACCATCAGGTCCGCGAACACATCCGCCCGCAACTGCGCCAGGGTGCGCTCCTCGTCCAGCCCCTGCAGGCTCGCCGCCATGTCGCCCACCCGGGTGAATATGGCCTGAGCCACCGGCATCGGCTGATAACTGTGCAGCCAGCCCATGCCGTCCTGCGCGGGCTCGAGCACCAGAACCCGGTCGGCCTCGCACTTTCGCCGGCGCACCGTGATCGACTCCGGATGCGTCCGTTCCCGCACCCTTCGGGCCACCCGGTCGAACTGAGCCACCGTCACCCGCTCCGCGACCGGAAGCACCTCGGCCTCGAAACTCGCCCCGGCCTCCTCGGGCAGTGAATTGGCCTGCTCGATCAGCACCCGGGCATGCGCGTAACTGATCCGGCCGGCCGACAGAGCGTCCCGGGTCGCCATGAACGCCCCCGAGAGGGCCTCGCTCTTTGCGAGAAGATTCGACGCGGCCGCCTGCGACACGTGGAGCGCGCAGGCCAACTCGGCGATCGCCGTGCGATGGGCGATCTCGAGCGCATCCCACCTTGACCCCAGCACACCCGCCGAGACCGCTGAATGCGGGCGGCCGACCTCGTCGTCAGCGTCGTCAGCGTCGTCAGCGTCGTCAGCGTCGTCAGCGGTCACACCGTGCTCGACCGCCCGCGCGACCAGAGCGCGCCGGGTCCGCTCACGCTCCGCGTTCGCCTCGGTCTCGAAACACCAGGACCGCACGCGCTCCACCGCCTCGGCCCGCGCCGCGGACACGGATGCCAGCAGTCGATCGGCGGCCGCGGCCGCCCCGACCAACTCGGCCAGCATGCCGACCCGGCGGTCGAGGAACCGCAGTTCGCCCGCAGCCGGGCCGGCTGCCTGCAGACCGGTTGCGTACAAACCGGCATCGTCGAATTCCTCAACGTCGAAGAAGGCCTCGGCGTCGAACTCGAAGCCAGGACCGCCGGCGCTGTTCCGGAACGCCGGGCCGGTCAGGGTGTCGAACGCGGCCAGGGCGTCCAGCGTCGTGGTGCTCTCATTTCTGAGGTTCTCCATGCGACCAGAATATCACGATCCAGAACACAGGTGTGAAATAATGTCAACTATTTACCGCTTAGTTTAGAACTGAACGACGATACTTTCACTCGGCGTCATCCCGGATCAGCGCGGCGAGCGCAGCCGGCCCACCGCCGGCAGGAAGCGTCCGATGTGGGCGCCGTACGCGGCGTAGTCCGGATGCTCGGCCACCAGCATCCGTTCCTCCCACCGGGCCTTGCCGGCCAGGAGCAGCAGGAGGGCAACCCAGGCCACCAGGTGCCAGACCGAGGCGCCGATCAGTGCGAGACCAAGCGCGCCCGCGATGAGTCCGGCATAGATCGGGCTCCGCATGAGCCCGTAGACGCCGGTGGTGACCAGGGGCGCGTGTTCACGCGGGACCGGGCTGGCCGTCAGCGCCGGACCGAGACCGACCACGCCCAGCACGGCCAGAACCGCGCCGGCCAGGCAGAGCGCGGCCGAGGCCACGGCGACGACAACGGTGACCGGCCACAGAGAACCGTGGGGCAGGAACGCCAGCGCCGCGAGCAGCACGAATTGTGCGGACACCAGGCCGACCGCGAGCGCGCGTTTCATGATTCGAGGCTCCGCCCGCGGGGTGCGTGCGGGCGCTATTGAGCGGGGCCGACCCGCGCTAGGTTCATGTCATCGACTGGCCGACGAACGGAAGAGAGTGCCGACGTGGACTCGCAACAGATGCCCCTGCTGATCGCGGTGCTCGCCGCCCTGGTCGACCTGGCGATCCGAATCGCCGCCATCATCGTCATACCGCGCAATCGGAAGCCGACCGCGGCGATGGCCTGGCTGCTGGCGCTCTTCCTGATCCCCTTCGGCATTCTGTTCTTCCTGCTCCTGGGCAGCTCCAAACTGCCGAAGAAAAGGATGGAGAAACAGGCCGAGATCAACAGGTCGATCGCCGACAGTGTCGCGGGCATGGACCTCACGGACGGCAGGACCGAGTGGCCGGACTGGTTCGCATCGGTGGTCACCCTCAACACCGGCCTCGGCGCCGTGCCACTCGTCGGCGGCAACACCGCGCACCTGATCGGCGACTACCGGGCCTCCATCGCCGCCATGACCGCCGAGATCGACGCCGCCACGACGTTCGTGCACGTGCAGTACTACATCGTGTCCCTGGACGACACGACGAAGGACTTCTTCGCCGCGATGGAGGCGGCCGTCAAGCGTGGGGTGACGGTTCGCCTCCTGGCGGACCACATCGCCTCGATCCGCACGGTCGGCCATGCGGCGACGTTCGCCGAGCTCGACCGAATCGGGGTGATGTGGAGCTTCATGCTGCCGGTGCAGCCGTTCAAGGGCAAATACCAGCGGCCCGACCTGCGCAACCACCGCAAGATCGTGGTCGTCGACGGGCGGGTGGGCTTCATGGGCTCTCAGAACCTGATCGATCGCAGCTATCTCTCCGCGAAGAACCTGAAACGCGGGCTCCAGTGGCAGGAGCTGGTGGTTCGGGTGACCGGGCCCGCCGTCAGCGGTATGAACGCCGTCTTCCTCTCCGACTGGTACAGCGAGACCGACGAGAAGCTGCTCGACGAACGGGTTCCCGCCGCCGCTGTTCCCCGTGACACGTCCCCGGAGGCCCTGGAGTGCCAGGTCGTCCCCAGCGGTCCGGGCTTCGAGGGCGAGAACAACCTGCGGCTCTTCCTCGCATCGCTCTACACCGCCCAGAAACGCATCATCATCACCAGTCCCTACTTCGTTCCCGACGAGGCCATGATGTACGCCATCACGTCGTCGTGCCAGCGCGGCCTGGAAGTGCAGCTCTTCGTGTCCGAGATCGGCGACCAGGGGCCCGTCTACCACGCCCAGCGTTCCTACTACGGCGCGCTCCTTCAGGCGGGCGTGCGCATCTGGCTGTATCCGGCGCCGTACATCCTGCACGCCAAGCACCTCTCCATCGATGAGGACGTGGCCGTGATCGGGTCGAGTAATATGGACATCCGTTCTTTCAGCCTCGACCTGGAGGTGTCGCTGCTGGTGCGCGGCGCTTCGTTCGTCGCCCAGATGCGGGAGGTCGAAGAGGGCTACCGGACGCTCAGCCGCGAACTCACCCTGGCGGACTGGAACCGGGAACCCGGGCGGGCCACGGCGCTGGACGGTCTCGCCCGGCTGACCTCGGCCCTGCAATGACCGGGTGAGGGGGGTTTCACCATGGCGGAGACAGGCGGGCTGACCTCGGAGGAAGCCGCACGACGGCTCGCCCAGGACGGCCCGAACCTGCTCCCCCGACTGGCCCGCCCCTCCCCCCTGCGCGAGCTCGCCCGCCAGTTCACGCACCTGCTCGCGCTCCTGCTCTGGGCGGCCGCCGGGCTCGCCCTCCTCGCCGGCACGCCCGTGCTGGCCGTCGCCATCGTGGTGGTGATCGTGTTCAACGCCGTCTTCGCGTTCGCCCAGGACTACCGGGCAGACCGGTCCACCGAGCGGCTGCGGGCACTGTTGCCCAGCAGCACCCGGGTGCGCCGGGACGGCCGCATGCGCACGATCGACCCCGTTGATCTTGTGCGCGATGATGTGGTGCTGCTCAGCTCCGGCGACCGGATCGCGGCCGACATGGAGCTGACGGAGGCCAACGAGCTCGGCGTGGACGAGTCCGTGGTGACGGGCGAGAGCGAGCCGGTGCGGCACGACCGAGGAGAGCTCCTCAGCGCGGGCACGTTCGTGGTGCAGGGCGAGGCGGAGGCACGGGTGACCGCCACCGGGGCGACGACGACCCTGGCCGCCATCTCCGCGCTGGCGCGTTCGGCGACCAGGCCGCCCAGCCCACTGACCCACGCGCTCAACCGGGTGGTGCGGACCGTGGCCGTGTTCGCGGTCACCACGGGCGTCGTCCTGGGCATCGCCGGCGTCGTGATCGGGCTCCGGCCGGTCGATGCCTTCCTCTTCGCGGTCGGGGTCGCCGTGGCGCTCGTCCCCGAGGGCCTCCTGCCCACCGTGACGCTGTCCCTGGCCCGCGGCGCCCAGACCATGGCGCACGAGCAGGCCCTGGTGCGCCGGCTCGACGCCGTGGAGACCCTGGGCGCGACCACGTTCATCTGCACCGACAAGACCGGCACCCTCACGCAGAACCGGATGTCGGTGGTCGAGATCTGGACCCCCGGGGGCCTGGTGCGGGTGCAGGGCGACGGCTACGAGCCGACGGCGACCATCACCGGGCCAGCCGAGGCCACGACCCTGCTGCCGGGCCTGGCGGCATCCGCCGTGCTCTGCGTGACCGGACGGGCCGTGTCGCACGCCGGCAAGTGGCAGGCCGAAGGCAACCCGCTGGACGCCGCGATCTTCGCCCTCGCGATGCGGTGCGGGTGGCAGGACGACCCGAGCCGGCCCGTGACCCGCCTGCCCTACACGGCGAAACGGATGATGAGCTCCGCCGTGCTGGCCGGCCGGGCCAGCACCATCGGCGCGCCGGAGCGGGTCTTCGAGCGGTGCTCCCGAGTGCCGGAGGAGGCACACCGCGCGCTGTCGCGGATGACGGCCACCGGCCAGCGCGTGCTGGCGGTGGCGGGACGCCCCTGGTCGGCCACCCCGACCGAGGAGGCCGTCGAAACGGACCTGGAGCTGCTCGGCCTGCTCGGCCTGGAAGACCCTCCCCGGCCCGATGTGCACGAGGCGCTGCAGGCCTGCCGGGACGCGGACATCCGCGTGATCATGGTCACCGGTGACCACCCGAACACGGCCGAGGCGGTGGCGCGGGAGGTCGGCCTGCTGCAACCGGGCGGCGCCGTCCTGGGCTCGGGGCTTCCCGAGGATGACGCCGAGCTCGGCGAACTGCTCGACCACCGGGCGGGAGCCGTCGTGGCCCGGGTTACGCCCGCGGACAAGCTCCGCATCACCCGGGTGCTCCGGGAGCGCGGGCACGTGGTGGCGATGACCGGCGACGGCGTCAACGACGCGCCTGCCCTGCGAGAGGCCGACGTCGGGGTCGCGATGGGCCGGAGCGGCAGCGACGTGGCCCGGGAGGCGGCCGACCTCGTGCTGCTCGACGACCATTTCGGCACCATCGTGACCGCCGTGCGGCTGGGACGGGCGACCTTCGCCAACGCGCGTCGCTTCCTCACCTACCACCTCACCGACAACGTCGCCGAGCTTGCGCCGTTCGCGGTCTGGGCGTTGACCGGCGGCCAGTTCCCCCTGGCGATCGGGGTGCTCCAGGTGCTCGCCCTGGACATCGGCAGCGACATGCTGCCCGCGCTGGCGCTCGGGGTGGAGCCGCCGAGCAAGCGCGTCATGCTCGGCCCGGTGCGCTCGCGGTCGCTGATCGACCGCCCGCTGGTCTGGCGGGCGTTCGGGGTGCTCGGCCCGGTCGAGGCGGCCGCCTCGCTCGGCGGGTTTGCCGCGGTGCTGGTGCTGGGCGGCTGGTCGTGGGGGCAGCAGGTCGCACCCGGGCTCCTGGCCGCCGCGTCGGGCACGGCGTTCGCAACGATCGTGGTCGCTCAGATGGCGAACGCCTTCGCCTGCCGCAGTGAGGCGATCCCGGCGTGGGGGCTCCCTTTCCTGGGCAACCGTTCCCTACTGGCCGCGGTCGCCGCCGAACTGCTCCTGCTGCTGGCCTTCCTCGGTATCCCGGCCGCGAGCGGGCTCCTGGGCGGCGGCTGGCCTCCCCCGGCCGCCTGGCTCTTCCCGCTGGCCGGCGCCGTCCTGGTCATCCTGGCCGACGCCGCCTTCAAAGCCGTGCTCCGACGCCGGCGCCGCGGCCGCGCCGCGTAACGGTAGCGCCGGCCGGTTCCACTAATCCCCGCCAATCCCCGCCGAACCGTGACTTCGGACCCTGTTTTTCGTCCGTTCAGGGGCGCTACTCACGGTTCGGCGAGTCTGGCGGCTGGTCTGGCGGCTGGTCTGGACGGCGGGGCCGGGGAGCCGCGGCGCGTAACAGAGCGCGTAACAGAGCGGGACCGGCGCCGGGGCCTCGGTATTCTTGAGCGCATGAAGCTGACAGCACTCGCCACCCTGACCCTGGTGGGGGCGCTGGCATTGAGCGGATGCTCCACCAGCCTTCCCGAGACCGGCTCGACCCCGGCCGCCTCCGCGGCCACGGCCGCGCCCACGGACGGCTCCTGTGCCGGGGTGAGCGTGGTCGTCGACTTCGGCTCCCTCGACGCCGCCCGGATCACGGACTGCGTCGACACCGGCGCGGCCGGCACCGTTGCCGCGAGCGAGGTTATGAAGTCGGCCGGCGTGACGACCGAGGGAACCGTGGAGTGGGGCGACCAGGTCGTCTGCCGCGTCAACGACCGCCCCGCCGCCGCCGAGACCATCGAGATCGACGGAGAGGCCCCCTTCACCGAAGCCTGCCAGTCCATGCCGGCGGCCGCCGCCTACTGGGCGCTCTGGGTCAAGCCCACCGCAGACGCCTCCTGGGAGTACGCGTCGGAGGGTCTCGGCAGCCTCAAGCTGGAGCCGGGCCAGTCCGTCGGCCTCGTCTTCACGACCGGCACCGAGACACCCACGCCCGGCAGCTGATGTTGCGGCTCCGCATGGCCCCCCTGCGCTCCGCGGCGTTGCTCGCGGTCGCGTTCGTGGCCCTGCGGGTCGTCTACCGGGTCGTCTTCGGCGGGGCATCCGGCGGCGGCGCGGTGCTGCTCGACCTGCCGCGCATTCCGCTCGGCGGGCCGTTCGCGCACATCGCGCTGCTCGGCCCCGTCAGCACGGGGGGCCTCTGGAACGCGGCTCAGAGCGCGCTGCCCTTCTCCGCCGTCATCCTCGCGTTCGGTGTGCTGAACGCCGTCGTCGACGTGCGGCGCTTCTTCGCCCGAGGCGCCGCCCGGGGCCCGCTGCGCGCCCTGTCCCGGTCGCTCGTGATCGCGTGGGCCACGTTCCCGGCGCTGATCGCCTCGGTGCGGCGCGTTCACACCGCCAGTGCGCTCCGCGGCGAACGGTCGATCCCGGCACTGCTCGTGCCCGTCTTCGAACAAACCGTGGAGCGGGCGCTCTGCCTGGCCGCGTCGATGGAGTCCCGCGGGTTCGCCGCCGCCCGCACCGCCCCCGGCGTCTGCCAGCGGCCGGTGGTGATGACGGATGCCGCGCTCGGCTTCGCGGGCGGCGGCTGGCAGCTGGAGGGCCTCACCCTGAGCCTCGCTCCCGGCACGCTGACCGTGATCACCGGGTCGACCGGATCGGGCAAGACCAGCCTTCTGCACAGCATGAGCGGACTCTTCCAGCACTTCCACGACGGCGGCCAGCACGGAGTGATCGAGGTGGGCGGCCTGGACCGCGCGGCCACTCCCCCCCGCGAAACGGCCGGCTTCGTCGGGCTCGTCTCCCAGAACGTGCGGCTCTCCTTCGTGGCCGAGACCGTGCGGGACGAGATCGGATTCGCCCTGACCGTGCGGGGCGTCGCCGCCGTGATCGTGGAGCAGCGCGTGCACGAGGTGGCCGCGCAGCTGCAGATCGAGCACCTGCAGGGCCGCACCGTGGAGGCGCTGTCCGCCGGCGAGGCCAGCCTGGTGGCCATCGGCGCCGCCCTGATCTCCCAACCGATCCTGCTGCTCGTGGACGAGCCCCTCGCCGACCTGGACGCCCCGGCGCGAGGGCGGGTGGTGCGGGTACTCGACCGGCTGGCCCACGAGGCGCAGGTGTGCGTCGTGGTCGCCGAGCACAACACCCGCGAATGGGAGAGCGCAGCGGATGCCTGGCTCGAGATCCGCGGAACAGACGTGCGCACCCTCGGCCCCGGTGAGCGTCCGAGCGCGCTGATCGCGGCGGAACGGGCGGCGCGGACGACAGCGCGACCCGCGACCCCAGCCGGACCTGCGGGGCCGCTCGCCGGCATCCGTCATCTCACGGTTCTGCACGGGACCGAACTGGCGGTCGATGACGTCTCGTTCGAGCTCGCGGCCGGCGACCGGGTGGCCCTCGAGGGCCGGAACGGCGCGGGCAAGAGCAGCCTGCTCCGCGCGATCGCGCTGCCCTCGGCCCGCGGGAGCGTGCTGGTGGCCGGGCAGGACGTCTCCTTGCTGCGTGCGGGAGCCCGGCGCGCGTTCGTGGCCCTGGTGCCGGAGAACTTCGACGATCTGCTCTTCGCCGTGACCGTGGCCGAGGAGTGCAGCCGGGCGGACCGCCAGCTGAAGCCGGGCAACGGGCCCGGGACCGCTGCCCGTTTCGCGGACCTGCTCGGGCTCGGTGCCGGGATCGGGGCCGGTGCCAACGCCGGTGCGGCGCACCTGATGCAGCAGCATCCGCGGGATCTCTCGGCGGGCGAACGCCTCTGCCTGGTGATGGCGATCCAGCTGGCCGCCGGCCCCAGGGTGCTGCTGGTGGACGAGCCGACGCGCGGGCTGGATCCGCGTGCGCGGGAGCTCGTGGGTTCCGCGCTGGTCCGCGCCTCGAGTGACGCCTCGGCGGTGCTGTTCGCCACCCACGACCGCGACTTCGCCCGGTCCCTGGCCACGAAGACGCTCGTGATGGCCGCCGGCCGGCTCACCACCGAACCGGCGCTGGTGAGGCCCTGATGCGTGCGCGGTGGACGTCCTGGCTGCTCGCGGGCGGCAGCCTCCTGGCCGCGGCGGGTTTCGCCTGGCCGTTCTTCGCGTCGGCGCTGCCGGAGGACGCCAGGGCCGCGGCCCCGATCGTGGCGTTCGCGCTCGTTCCGGCTCTGATCGTGGCCCTCGCACTCACGCTCGACCGGGAGATGTACACGGCCAAGACCGTGGCCCTGCTCGGGGTGCTCTCGGCGGTCGGCGCCGCGGTGCGCATCGCGGGAACCGGGGTGGGCGGCGTCGAGGCGGTGTTCATCCTGCTGATCCTGGCCGGGCGCGCCTACGGAGCCCGGTTCGGGTTCCTGCTCGGCCTGCTCACCATCGCGGTGTCCTCGGCACTGTGGGGCGGGTTCGGCCCGTGGACCCCGTTCCAGATGTTCGCCTGCGGCTGGGTGGGGGCCGGGGCGGCGCTGCTGCCGCGCATCCGTACGCCACGGATCGGCACCCCGCGGAACGGCACCGCCCGGCTCGAGATAGCCATGCTCGTGGCCTACGGCATCGCCTCGTCGTACCTGTTCGGGCTGGTGATGAACCTCTGGTTCTGGCCCTTCGCCGTGGGCTCGGGCACCGACATCTCCTATGCGGCGGATGCCCCGCTCGGCGAGAACCTCGCCTCCTTCGCGCTCTACACGCTGGTGACCTCGACGCTCACCTGGGACACCGTTCGTGCCATCACCACCACGATCGGCATCGTGCTGGTGGGCCCGGCCGCACTGGCCGCCCTGCGCCGGGCGAAGCTGGGCAAGCCGGGCAGGCCCGGCAGGCTCGTCACACCGAGAAGTACTTCGCTTCCGGGTGGTGGAACACGAACGCATCCGTCGACTGCTCCGGGTGCAGCTGCAGCTCCTCCGACAGCACCACGCCCATCCGCTCGGGCCTGAGCAACTGGACCACCTTGCGGCGGTCCTCCATCTCGGGGCAGGCCGGGTAGCCCAGCGAGAAGCGGGCGCCGCGGTACTCGAGCTTGAACATACCGGCCAGCTCGGCCGGGTCTTCGGCGCCCAGGCCGAGTTCGCCCCGCACCCGGGAGTGCCAGTACTCGGCGAGGGCCTCGGTCAGCTGCATGGTCAGGCCGTTGAGTTCCATGTAGTCGCGGTATTTGTTCTCGGCGAACAGCTTCGCGGTGACCGTGTCGACGTTCGCGCCGGCCGTGACCAGCTGGAGGGCGACGACATCCGTCTGCCCGGAACCCTGCGGGCGCACGAAGTCGGCCAGGCACAGGTGCCGGTCGCGGCGCTGGCGGGGGAAGGCGAAGCGCAGTCGCTCGGAGCCCACCGGGCCGCCGGAGCCGCCGTCGGGCGCGAGCAGACCGGGCACGCCCAGCACGCCGGACGGGTCGTCGCCGTGGTGCAGCACGACCAGGTCGTTGCCCTCGCTGAAGGCGGGGAAGTAGCCGTAGGCGACGGAGGCGTCGAGGATCCCCTCGGCGAGGATGCGATCGAGCCAGTAGCGCAGCCGGGGCCGGCCCTCGGTGTCGACCAGGTGCTGGTAGCTCGCGCCGTCTTCCCCGCGGCTGGGCTTCAGGCCCCACTGCCCCATGAACGTCGCCCGCTCGTCGAGGAACGCGGAGTACTCGGCCAGCGCGATCCCCTTGACGATGCGGGTGCCCCAGAACGGCGGCACGGGCACCGGGTTGTCGGCGGCCACGTCGGAGCGGGCCGGCATCGCGTCCGGCTCGGTCACGGTCAGCAGGCTGCGCTTGTGGATGCGTTTCTTCAGGGGCGGCAGGCCGACGGATGCCGGGTCGGCGCCGCGTGCGACGGCGACCAGCGGTTCCATCAGGGCCAGGCCCTCAAAGGCGTCCCGCGCGTAGCGCACGGTGCCCTCGAACAGTCCCGCGAGGTCTTCCTCGACGTAGGCCCGGGTGAGGGCCGCGCCGCCGAGGATCACGGGCCACTTGCCGGCCAGGCCGCGGGAATTGAGCTCGAGCAGGTTCTCCTTCATCACCACGGTGGACTTGACCAGCAGCCCGCTCATGCCGATCACGTCTGCATTGCGCTCCTCAGCGGCCTGGATGATCTCGTTGATGGTCTTCTTGATGCCGATGTTGATCACGTCGTAGCCGTTGTTGGTGAGGATGATGTCGACGAGGTTCTTGCCGATGTCGTGCACGTCGCCGCGCACCGTGGCCAAAACCATCGTGCCTTTGCCGGCTGCCTCGGTCTTCTCCATGTGGGGTTCCAGCAGCGCGACCGCGGTCTTCATCACCTCGGCGGACTGCAGCACGAACGGCAGCTGCATCTCGCCGCTGCCGAACCGGGCGCCCACCACCTGCATGCCCGCCAGCAGGTGCACGTTGACGATGTCGAGGGCGCTGAGGCCGCCGGCCCGCGCCAGGTCGAGGTCACCCTCCAGCCCCTTAGCTTCGCCGTCGATGATGCGGCGTTCGAGGCGTTCGCCCACCGGCAGGGCCGCGAGCTCGGCGGCGCGCTCGTCCTTCAGCGCGGCGGAGTCGACCCCGGCGAACAGGTCGAGCAGGGCGGCCAGCGGGTCGTAGGTGAGGTTGCCCTCGGCGTCGTACTCGCGGCGGTCCCAGACGAGGTCGAGCGCCACCTTGCGCCGGTCGTCCGGCACGGAGGCCAGGGGCACGATCTTGGCGGAGTTGACGATCGCGGAGTCGAGTCCGGCCTCGGCGGCCTCGTGCAGGAACACCGAGTTGAGCACCGACCGGGCCGCGGGGTTCAGCCCGAAGGACACGTTCGAGACGCCAAGCGTGGTGTGGATGCCGGGATAGAGGGCCTTGATCCGGCGGATCGCCTCGATCGTCTCGATCCCGTCCCGGCGGGTCTCCTCCTGGCCGGTGGCGATCGGGAAGGTGAGGGCGTCGACGATGATGTCCTCGACCCGCATCCCCCACTCGGTGACGAGGGTCTCGACCAGCCGGGTGGCGATGCGCACCTTGTGCTCCGCGGTGCGGGCCTGTCCCTCCTCGTCGATGGTCAGTGCGATCACGGCCGCGCCGTGCTCCTTGACCAGCGGCATGATCCGGCCGAAGCGTGAGCCTATGCCCTCGCCGTCCTCAAAGTTGACGGAGTTGACGACCGGGCGGCCGCCGATCAACTCCATCCCGGCCTGCAGCACCGCGGGCTCGGTGGAGTCGACCACGAGCGGGAGGGTGGACGCGCTGGCAAGCCGGGACACGACCTGGCGGATGTCGGCGACGCCGTCTCGGCCGACGTAGTCGATGCATACGTCGAGCAGGTGGGCGCCGTCGCGCACCTGGGCCCGGGCGATGTCGACGCAGTCGTCCCAGCGCTCCTCGAGCATGGCGTCCCGGAACGCCCGCGACCCGTTGGCGTTGGTGCGTTCCCCGATCGCGAGGAAGGCGCTGTCCTGATCGAAGCTGACGTGCTGGTAGAGGCTGGCGACGCCGGGATCCTCCTCGACCTTGCGGGCGGGCACGGGGGTGCCGCGCAACCGGTCGACGACGGCCTTCATGTGCGCGGGGGTGGTGCCGCAGCATCCGCCGACCAGGCCCAGGCCGAACTCCTTCACGAACTGTTCGTGTGCGGTGGCCAGCTGCTCCGGGGTGAGCGGGTAGCTCGCACCGGTGGCGGTCAGCATCGGCAGGCCCGCGTTGGGCATACACATCACGGGCACGTGCGAGTACCGGGAGAGGTGACGGAGGTGCTCGCTCATCTCGGTCGGGCCGGTGGCGCAGTTGAGGCCGATGGCGTCGATGCCGAGCGGTTCGAGGGCGGTGAGGGCGGCGCCGATCTCGCTGCCCATCAGCATGGTTCCCGTCGTCTCGACCGTCACCTCCACGAAGATCGGCAGACGGATGCCCGTCTCACTGATCGCCTGCTTGCATCCGTTCACCGCGGATTTGGTCTGCAGCAGGTCCTGCGAGGTCTCGATCAGGAAGGCGTCGGCGCCGCCGCGGATGAGGCCGATCGCCTGCTCGGCGAAGGTCGCCTTGAGGTGGGAGTAGGTGGTGTGGCCGAGGCTGGGCAGTTTGGTGCCGGGGCCCATCGAACCGAGGACCCAGCGCATCCGTCCGTCGCGGGCCTCGTAGGCCTCGACGCTCCGACGGGCGATTTCCGCTCCCAGACGCGCGAGCTCCTCGATCCGGTCTTCGATTCCGTAGTCGGAGAGGTTCGACCAGTTCGCGCCGAAGGTGTTGCTCTCCACCGCGTCGACGCCGGTGTCGAGGTAGGCACCGTGGATGGCCTCGATCATGTCGGGGCGGCTGACATTGAGGATCTCATTGCAGCCCTCGAGCTGCTGGTAGTCCTCGAGGGTGGGGTTGTGCTCCTGCAGCATCGTGCCCATGGCGCCGTCGGCGATGACGACGCGCTCCGTCAGGGCATCGATCAGCGCCTGCGCCCGGGCCGGCGTCACCGCATCCGTGGCCCCCGCGCCATCCGCGTCGGCCGGCGACCGTCCGGCTTCGGGGCGTGTGACGGCGTCGTGTGCACGGGGTTCGGTCATCCGGCCAGTTTAGAGGCGGGGCAGGCTGCCGTTTCCCGTGTTACGCCGGGCTCCTTCGACCTCTGGGCCTCGTGGACACTCCCCCCGGCCGCACCGAAAGTCCACCTGTTTTGCAGCTTCCAAGGCGAGTACCGTGGCAGGCAGAGAGGAGATCCGGGCGCGCACGAGTACTGTCGGCGGCCCGCGATCGGCTCTCACGGCCCGACTGCGGAAGGGACTTTCGCGGCGGGGAACTCGATCCCCCGAGGAGAGCAATCCAGATGACCAGTACAGAAGAAGTCCGCCGCAACGACAACGGGCCCCAGCCCGTTCGACCGGATTTTGTTTCCGGCCCCTGGCAGGATTCGATCGACCTACGCGATTTCATCCAACGCAATTACACGCCGTATCTGGGCGATGCAAGCTTCCTCGCGGGAGCGACGGAGCGCACGAAGGGGATCTGGGCCAAGTTGTCCGAGATGTTCCCCGAGGAACGCCGCAAGGGTGTCTACGACGTCGACGCGACCACCCCGGCCTCCATCACCGCTCACGCACCGGGTTACATCGACCGGCCCAACGAGGTCATCGTGGGCCTGCAGACGGATGCCCCGCTCAAGCGCGCGATCATGCCCTTCGGCGGCTGGCGCATGGTCGCCACCTCGCTCGAGACCTACGGTTATCCCGTGTCTCCCGAGCTGGAGAAGATCTTCACCGACTACCGCAAGACGCACAACACCGCCGTCTTCGACGTCTACCCGCCGGCGGTGCGCCGTGCGCGTAACAGCCACCTGATCACGGGTCTGCCCGACGCGTACGGCCGTGGCCGGATCATCGGCGACTACCGCCGGGTTCCGTTGTACGGCGTCGACGCCCTGATCGCAAGCAAGAAGAACGACCGCGCCGAACTCGACATGGAGCCCTCGACCGAGGACATCATCCGCGCCCGCGAGGAGAACTCCGAGCAGATCCGGGCCCTGAAGGAACTCGTCCAGATGGCCGCGAGCTACGGATTCGACATTTCGAAGCCGGCCGTGACGGCGAAGGAGGCCGTGCAATGGCTGTATTTCGCCTACCTCGGGGCGGTCAAGGAACAGAACGGCGCTGCCATGTCGTTCGGCCGCAACGCGGCGTTCCTCGACGCGTACCTGGAACGCGACCTGGCCGCCGGAGTGCTGACCGAAGAAAGCGCCCAGGAACTCATCGACGACCTCGTGATCAAGCTCCGGATCGTGCGCTTCCTGCGCACCCCGGAATACGACGAGATCTTCGCCGGCGACCCGACGTGGGTGACCGAATCCCTCGCCGGCATCGGTGAAGACGGCCGTCCCCTTGTCACCAAGACCACGTTCCGGTTCCTGCAGACGCTGTACAACATCGGCGCCGCACCGGAGCCGAACCTGACCGTGCTGTGGAGCAGGTCATTGCCCGAGGGCTTCAAGCGTTTCTGCGCCCAGGTCTCGATCGATACCTCGGCGATCCAGTTCGAGTCCGACGAGATCCTCCGGGCCGCGATGGGTGATGACGTCGCGATCGCCTGTTGTGTCTCGCCGATGCGCGTGGGCAAGCAGATGCAGTTCTTCGGTGCACGCGTCAACGCCGTCAAGGCGCTGCTGTACTCGATCAACGGCGGAAAAGACGAGGTGTCGGGCAAGCAGGTCGCTCCGGAGACCATGCCGAACGCCGAAGAGGTGCTCTCGTACGACACCGTCTTCCCGGCCTACCTGGAAACGCTCGAGTGGCTCGCCGAGACCTACATCAACGCGCTGAACTGCATCCACTACATGCACGACAAGTACGCCTACGAGCGTCTGGAGATGGCCTTGCACGACAAGGACGTCATCCGCACCATGGCCTGCGGCATCGCCGGCCTGAGCGTGGTCGCCGACTCCCTGTCGGCCATCAAGTACGCCACGGTCCGCCCGGTGCGCGACGAGACCGGCCTGGTCGTGGACTACGACGTCGAGGGCGAGTTCCCGCTCTTCGGCAACGATGACGATCGGGTCGACTCCATCGCGGTGGACATCGTCGAGCGGTTCATGAATATGATCCGCAGCCACCCGACCTACCGCGACGCGATCCCCACCCAGTCGATCCTGACGATCACGTCCAACGTGGTCTACGGCAAGACCACCGGCAACACGCCCGACGGCCGTCGGGCCGGCGAGCCGTTCGCGCCGGGGGCCAACCCGATGAATGCTCGCGACACGCATGGGCTCCTCGCGTCCGCGCTCAGCGTCGCCAAGCTGCCGTTCAGTGACGCGCAGGACGGCATCTCGCTGACCAGTACGGTCGTGCCGAGCGGGCTCGGCCACAACGAGGAGGAGCAGATCACGAGCTTGGTCGGCCTGATCGACGCGTACACGTCGGCGACCGGCTACCACATCAACGTGAACGTGCTCAACCGCGACACGCTTGAAGACGCCATGGCGCACCCGGAGAACTATCCGCAGCTGACGATTCGCGTCTCCGGCTACGCGGTGAACTTCGTGCGGCTCACCCGCGAGCAGCAGATGGACGTCATCAGCCGCACGTTCCACCAGCACTGACCCGACCGCCATCCAGGACGAACGTCAGGCCCGGGTGCGGAATCGGTTCCGCGCCCGGGGTCTGAACATCTTCTGAGTCTCCCCAACCGGTGTCAGTACCAGCCTGAGGATTCGGAATGGTTCCAGGCGGCGCACGGTGTGCCGTAGCGGCCCGCGATGTAGCTCAGGCCCCAGGTGATCTGCGTGGCTGGGTTGGTCTGCCAGCGGCGCCCGCCGTGGCCATCTTGCTGCCGGGCAGTGCCTGCGGGATGCCGGTGGCACCGCTCGAGGAGTTGTAGGCGTTCAGGTTCCAGCCTGATTCCCGTTGCCACAGGCTCACGAGGCAACCGAACTGGTCGGCGCCCCAGCCGTACTGCGCGGCCATCAGATCGCGGGCGATCGCCTGGGCTCCGCTGGGGTTGGCCGGCGCTGACGGTGCCGGGGCGGGTGCGGGAGCGGGAGCGTTCGCCGCAGCCTCGGCCTCGGCCTCGACCTCGGCCTGCGCGTCAGCGGCAGCCTGAGCCGCAGCGGCGGCCTGGGCTGCCGCTGCGGCCTGCGCGGCGGCGGCCTGTTCGGCGGCCTGCTTCGCGGCCAGCTCGGCGGCCTGCTTCGCGGCTTGCTCGGCGGCCACCCGGTCGACCTCGGCCGTGGAGGCCCGCACAGTCGCCGTTTCGGCCCTGGTCTGGTCGACGGGATCGAAGACCCGCTCGGGTTCGAGAACGGTGTAATGGGCCAGTGAGGTGACGGCGCTGGAGAGGGACGTGATGTCCGTCTTGCCCTGGCCCGCCTCCATCACCATTTGGGCGTCCGAGAGAACGCTCCTCGCGGCAAACGCCGCATGCGCCGGCAAGATGACGGCGAAGCCGGACGTCTGCTCGGGATGGGCGCCGGTGGTCACAGACAGTGCCTTCGTGGCGGCGACGCGCTCGCTCTCGGCCTGGGCCGACAGGGTCTGCCAGACGAGACCGGTGCCCAGGATGGACCCGACCGCAAGAACGGCACCGGCAACGAGCAGGCGCTGGCGTCCTCTGCGCCGATGGGTCTCCTCATGGCGGGTGACGCCATGGTCGGCGCTGGCTTGGTCTGCACCGGCCTGATCGGCACTGGCTTCGTCGTTACCGACTTGACTGCCGGTTTCCTCGGTGATGGCGGACAGGAACAATTCAAATTCAGAGGTAGGCATGACTTCCACGGAGCGAATCGCTCGTGCGTGAAGCGCCAACGGTTCTTGTTCGACTTCCTCAGGCGGGGACCCGCCCGGGCGAAGCTGCAAAAATGCACCCGTTTTCTGTATAAATCCTCATGTTAAGCTGGCAAACTCCCGTTAAGAGTGGCTGACCGGTGCTCTTCCGCAGCCGGTCTGGCCAGTTGATCTCACGCTGATCGGGAGATCCGCTCTCGCGCCTCATTCCGTTGGTTTGTCTGGACGTGCCCCCTCAACAGGCCGCCCACATGCCGGCGCGGGCCAGCGCTGCGGAGTCTTCGGCGGCTCGGAGGAGACCGTAATAAGCGTCGTTCGGGGCGATCATGAGCGACTCGGCCGCACCGGCGGCGACGAGTTCGTAGTTGACGAAACGCCCGTCATCGGTCCACAGGTAGAACAGGCTGCGGCCGTACCGGTCGGTCGGATCCCGGTCCGCCGTGACCCAGACGGTGCTGCCGTCGGGCAGCATTGCCTCCAACTGGGCTCTCGCCTCAGCGCCGAAGCATTCGGCGGCGTCGCCGATCTCGGGAGTGTCGAGTCCGACCAGCCGCACCTTGACGTCATCGGTGTTCGGCACGAGGTCGTTGGGCGCACCGGCGCTGAGAAAGAGGGTGTCACCGTCGTGCACATGCTCGACGGTCATGGCGACCGCGTTGGCCGGTCTCCCCGGAACCGCGGCCGGGGACACGCTCGGGTCGCCGGCCGCGGCCGAAGAGTCCGTGCTACCGGAGCCCGGGTCTCCCACCTGAGTGCTGCTCGAGTCGTTGCTGCCGGAGCCCGTGCCGCCGATGCTCTGCCAGCCTCGGAGCCAGGTGTCCGCCACCGAAGCGAGCGGTCCCGGCCCCTGCAGCGCGACGACCCCGAGCAGGCCGGCAACCACCACCAGAACCAGCAGGCGCGAACCGGACTTTCTCTTCTTCCCCATGCCTTGAGACTAGGAGATCGCGCGATCCACGCGACCCACGCGACCCAGACTCGCGTTGCCTGAACGGGCGCCGGGTCGGCGTAATCGCTGCCGGCAGATCAGCCGCGTCCCTGACGAATTCGACGGAGATTTTGCCCAAAACGCCCCCAAACCCACCGAAACGCCCTCTTTACAGCAGAATCTCCGTCGAATTGGTTCGGGGACCCACGCGGGAGCCGCGAGCGACGGCCGATCCGCGCAACCGATCGATCCGCGCTCACACGGCCAGGCCCGGCTCCGTCCGTGACGCACTGCGCTCGTGCGGCGTGGCCGCCAGCGAGACGGCCTGGGTGGAGAGGGAGGCAGTCGAGAGCGACGTGGCCGACAGGGACGGAGCACCGCGCCGATCGAGGTGGATCCCCGCGAGCATGCAGCGGATGGAGCCGCCCGCCAGCTCGATCGTGGGCACGTCGAGGGGCAGAATCGTGCAGCTGCGCTCGATCACGCTGCGCTGCCCGGCGGTGAGGCAGTCGAGGGCGCGGCGCGAGAGCACCAGCATCCGCCCGCCCGGGCCGTGCAGCTCGATGGCGTTGCCAGCGAAGTTGCGGATCTGCTCCCGGTCGAGGGCGATCACCTCGCGGTCCTGCGCGGTGAGTCGTTCCACGACGTGGCTGCGCCGCGAGGACGACTGGATCAGGTCCAGCCCGACCAGGGCGAAGTCCGTGGCGATGCACATCAGGACATTGGTGTGATAGATCGGCCGGCCGCTCTCGTCGGCCGCGTCGAAGACGATCGGTTCGTAGCCGAAATTGGTGCAGAAGCGCTCCAGCGCGATCGGGTCCGCCCGGCGCGACCGGGCCACATAGGCGATCCGCCCCGCGTGGTCGAGCACCATCGCCCCGGTCCCCTCGAGGAAGACGTCGTCGAGTTCGAGCCCGGAATAGTCGACGACGTCCTGCACCCGGTAGCGCTGTTTCAGCATCTCGACGATGTCGCCGCGGCGTTCCGTGCGGCGATTCGGCGCGTGCATCGGGTACAGGGCCACATGCCCGCCCGCGTGGGTGGAGATCCAATTGTTCGGGAATACGCTGTCCGGCCGCCCGGGCCCGTCGTCGTCGAACAGGTGCACGACGATGCCCCGTGACTCCAGAGTCTCGGCCACCCGGGTCACCTCGGCGTAGGCGGCTTCGGCGATCAGGGCCGCATCGTGCCCGGCATCGACGGATTGGAAGGCGTTGTCGTGCGCCGTTTCCGGGTTGGGCGTGAAGAAATGAGGTCGGATCAGCAGAACGGCCGACGGGGCCTGTACGGACATCGGACTCAGACTCGGCTCAGACTCGAATTCGGACTCAGGCTCGGACTCAGACGAGAACGGGCGCGCCGGCGGTGACGAGCCCGAACAGGTCCTTCGGGTCGTCGGGGTCGGCCACGAGGTCGATGTCGGTGTAGAACCGGGTCTGGTCGACGGCATCCTGCAGGAAGCGGAGCGCGGAGAAGTCCTCGATGGCGAAACCGACCGAGTCGAAGACGGTGATCTGATCAACGGATGTGCGTCCAGAAGCCTGGCCGAGGAGGACCTGCCACATCTCGGTGACGGGGAACTCGGGGTGCATCTGCTGGATCTCGCCCTCGATCCGGGTCTGCGCCGTGAACTCCACGAAGACGTCCGAGCGGTGCAGGATGGCGCCGTCGAGTTCGGTCTTGCCCGGGCAGTCCCCGCCGATCGCGTTGATGTGCACTCCGGGGCCGACCATGGCGTCGGTGAGCACGGTGGCGTTCGCCTTGTCCGCGGTGCAGGTGGTGATGATGTCGGCGCCGGTCACGGCATCCGTGGCGCTGGCCGCGACGACGATCTCGAAACCGAGCGGAGCCAGGTTGCGCACGAACTTCGCGATGGCGTCGGGATCGGTGTCCCAGACGCGCAGCCGGTTGATGCCGAGCAGGCCGCGGAACGCCAGGGCCTGGAATTCGGACTGCGTGCCCGTGCCGATCATCGCCATGGTCTGCGAGTCGGGCCGGGCCAGGGCGCGGGCGACCATGGCCGAGGTGGCGGCGGTGCGGAAGGCCGTGAGCACGGTCATCTCGGACCAGAACGTGGGGTAGCCGCTCTGCACGTCGGCGAGGACGCCGAATGCGGTGACGGTCTGCAGGCCGCGCGACGGGTTCGACGGATGTCCGTTGACGTACTTGAATCCGTACGTGACGCCGTCGCTCGTGGGCATGAGTTCGATCACGCCGAGCGGGGAATGGCTGGCCACCCGCGGCGCCTTGTCGAACGTGGGCCAGCGGCGGAAGTCGCGCTCGATGTACTCGACCATGTCCGTGAGGATGCGCTCCACCCCGGTTTCGGCTGCCCACCGGTTGATGTTTCCCACGTCCACAAATCGCACCATGTGCGGCTCCTCTCGATCAGGATTTCAACCGTATGCATAGGCGATGTGCAGCCGCCATGGGTTCATCGCCGCAATCTGACCACTTCATCGAGCACTCTGTGCGGTGTTTATATACACTTTGTGTAATGTATCCCCTCGACGACCTCGACCGCCGCCTCCTGTCCGCCCTGCGCGTGAACGGCCGCGAGCCCGTCGCCAGCCTGGCCCGCGACCTCGGGGTCACGAGGTCGACGATCAACAGCCGCCTCAAGCGTCTCACCGACTCCGGCACGGTGGTCGGGTTCGGCGTCAGGATCAGGGAGGACCGGGACCCCAATTCGATCCGGGCGATCACGCTGATCGAGGTGGAGGTCCGGGCCATCGCCCAGGTCATCCACGCCCTGCGCGGCTATCCGGAGGTGAAGGCCCTGCACTCCGCGAACGGCGGCTGGGACCTGGTCGCCGAGCTGCGCACCGACACCCTGGCCGACTTCGACCGACTGCTCGGGCAGGTGCGCTCGATCGAGGGCGTGCTGAACAGCGAGACCAGCCTGCTGCTCAGTTCGGTCTCGACCGGGGACCTGCCCGGCACCTGAGACGCCGAACCTAGGAGTTCAGCGAGGAGGCGAGGCCCGAGGAGAGCATGGACAGCACGAACCCGGCCGCCGTGACGATCCAGGCGACGGTCTTGTTCTCCGCGTACCCGGCCAGTGGCCGGCCGTGTTTGTCGCGCTGGGCGCCCGCCAGGACGAGGATCAGGTCGATCAGCCACCAGAGCCCGAAGCCGCCCACCGTCAGCAGCTTCAGCAGGCCGGTTCCGACCTTGCCAAGGTAGAACCGGTCGATGGCGAGGAAGCCGAGCAGCCAGGCGAACAGCCAGGTCGCCACGAACGACTTCGGCGGCGGCGAGTAACCGGGCGTGACTGGCGGGTACGGCTGCGGAAGGTACTGCTCTGTCATGGCGGGGATCTCCTTGTCGATGAGAGAGTGTCGCTAGACATAGTGATACCGATACCCGACCCGTGGGCCTTGAACCTCAGATCAGGCCGGGGAACCGCCCGCAATCTCGTAGGACCACAGCTCGCTGCTCATCCCGACGGGCGGCCGCGCCGCGGGCTCGCCCTCCGTGGCCGGCTCGGCGCGGTGGCCGTGTCCGAAGGCCGGCGAGCTGACCCAGGCCCGGAAGGAGTCCTCATCGGCCCAGCGGGTCACGACCAGCCAGGTGTGGCGGTCATCCGTGGGCCTCAGCAGTTCGAATCCCTCGAAGCCGGGCCGGTCGTCGACGGCCCCGGCTCGGGCGGCGAACCGGCGTGCCAGCTCGTCACCGTTGTCGCCCGGCACGGTGATCGCGTTGATTTTGATGATCGTCATCGAAGTTCTCCCTCTCGTTGATCCACAGTCTGCGTCCCATGCTGTCACTCCCGGATACCTATGCTGGAGTCGACATGCGACTCTTCCTGATCCGCCACGGCCAAACGCCCGCCAACGTCCTCGGACAGCTCGACACCTCCCACCCGGGGCCGGGCCTGACCGAGCTCGGCACGCGGCAGGCCGCCGTGATCCCGGACACGCTCCGGCTGGACTCGGTCGACGCCATCTTCGCGTCGACCCTTCGTCGCACGCAACTCACGGCCCGGCCTCTGGCTGCCGACCGGTCCATCGAGGTGCGGGTGTCCCCCGGGCTGCACGAGATCGAGGCCGGCTCCCTCGAGGGGCTGAACGACCCGGCATCCGTTCACACGTACATGCAGACCGTCTTCGCCTGGGGCGCCGGCGATCTCGACGCCCGGATGCCGGGGGCCTCGGACGGACACGCGTTCTTCGCCCGGTACGACGCCGACATCGCGGCCGCCACCGCCGACGTCGAGACGGCCGCCGTCTTCAGCCACGGCGCGGCGATCCGGGTCTGGACCGCGGCCCGCACCCTCAACATGCCGCCCCGATTCGCGGGCTCGCACGACCTCGAGAACACGGGAGTGGTGGAACTGAGCGGCTCAGCGACGGATGGCTGGACGCTCGTTTCGTGGGTCGGCCTGCGGATCGGCGGGCCTCTGGCCGACCTGGATACCGAGGGCGCCCAGCCAGTGGCGTGACCGCCGGCTTCAGATCTCTCTCCCCCGCGGCACCTTCGGCCGGACGAGGGCGTGACTGTCCCGCAGCAGTTGCTCGACCAGGGCGTCGTCGATCTGCCCGTCAAGCACGATCGTGATCCAGTGCTTCTTGTTGAGGTGGTAGCCCGGCGTGATCTGCTGCGGGAACTCCTCCCGGAGCGCACGGCTCTCCTCCGGGTCGCACTTGAGTGAGACCGCGAGCGGTTCGCCAGCGAGGGCGCTCAGGGCGAAGATCTTGCCGTTGCCGCTGGTCTTGAACACGCTTGTCTCCTCACCGAAGGGGAACGTCTCAGTCGCCTGCGGAAGACTCAGGCAGAACTCGGCAAGGGCATCCGGTGTCATGGCTACGAGACTAGACGGACTCCGGCGCGACGGTGAAGTCCGGCTCCGTCGCCGCACGGACCTCCTCGACGGTGACGCCGGGGGCCAGACGTCGCAGCAGGAGTCCGGCATCCGTCACATCGAAGACGGCGATGTCGGAGATGATGCGGTCGACGACCTTCAGTCCGGTCAGCGGGAGGCTGCATTCGTTGACGATCTTCGCCGACCCGTCCCTGGCCGTGTGCTCGGTGAGCACGACCACGCGGGGGGTGCCCGCCACGAGGTCCATGGCGCCGCCCATGCCCTTGACCATCTTTCCCGGGATGGTCCAGTTGGCCAGGTCACCGCGGCCGGAGACCTGCATGGCACCCAGAATGGCCACCTTGATGTGCCCGCCGCGGATCATGCCGAACGAGGCCGACGAGTCGAAGATCGAGCCGCCGGGCTGCACCGTGACGGTCTGCTTGCCGGCGTTGATGAGGTCGGCGTCTTCCTCGCCGTCGAACGGGAACGGGCCCATGCCGAGCAGCCCGTTCTCGCTCTGCAGGGTCACCTGCACGCCATCGGGCAGGTTGTTGGCAACGAGCGTGGGGATGCCGATGCCCAGGTTCACGTAGTCGCCGTCGGAGAGTTCCTCGGCCGCGATTGCGGCCATTTCGTCGCGCGTCCATGCCATGGTCTTGCTCCTTGCGGTCGGTGTGTGGTCGGTGCGGTGTGTGGCTGGTGCTTGTGTGCCCGGCGAGTTCGTCAGGCCGGCACGGTCACGGGCCGCGGGCGCACCGTGCGCTGTTCGATGTCCTTGACCCGATTCGAGGCCCGCACCAGGCGCTGCACGAACACCCCGGGGGTGACAACGTCGTGAGGGTCGATCTCGCCGGGCTGCACGATGATCTCGGCCTCGGCGATCGTCAGACGGCCGGCCGTCGCCACCACGGGGTTGAAGTTGCGGGCGGTGTAGCGGTAGACGAGATTGCCCGCGGTGTCGGCCCGATAGGCGTGCACGAGGGCGACATCCGCGATGATCGCCCGCTCCTGGAGGTAGGTCTCGCCGTCGAAGTCGGCGAGCGGCTTGCCCTCGGCGATCAGGGTGCCCACGCCGGTCTTCGTGTAGAAGGCCGGGATGCCGGCGCCGCCCGCGCGGAGCCGCTCGGCCAGGGTGCCCTGCGGGCTGAACTCCACCTCCAGCCTGCCGTCGATGAGCTGCTCGGCGAAGAGCTTGTTCTCCCCCACGTAGGAGGCGATCACCCGCCGCACCTGGCCGGCCTCGAGTAGAACGCCGAGGCCCTTGCCGTCGACGCCCATATTATTGGACACGACGGTGAGATCCTTCACCCCGGATGCCCGCACGGCGTCGATCAGGTCGGCCGGGATGCCGCAAAGACCGAAGCCGCCGACCGCCAGGACCATGCCGTCCCGGAGGACGTCGCTGAGAGCGTCATGTGCGCTGGACCGAACCTTGGTCATGGAATTCTCCTCGTTGAGCATCCGTGTTGATCAATCGGGTTGAGCATCCGGTTCGTATCCACCTTATGGACGCTGCGTCTGTCCGTCATGTTAGGGGTCTGATCGGGCGGCTGTCAATCAGGGCGGATCTGCCCATTTCATTGTGTATCCACGCCGTGATCACTAGGCTGCACAACATCCACATTATGGACAGGAGCCAGGCATGACCGGCATGAAAATCAATCAATCCGTCCCGGTGCAGGGCGCCCAGGTGGTCACCCGCGTCGCCAGGCTCCTGCAGCTCGTCGGACGCAATCCCGCCGGCACTCCCCTGGCCGAGATCGTGCGGGACTCCGGGCTGACCAGGCCCACCGTGCACCGGTTGCTCAGTTCTCTGGCCGCCGAGGGCCTGCTCGACCATGATCCGGTCACGCACACGTGGCACTACGGGCCGGAGATCTTCGTGATGGGAACGGTCGCCGCCCACCGCTACCCGATCGAGGAGCTGGCGCGGCCGAGCCTGCTCCGTTTGGCGGAGGAAACCGGCGAAAGCGCATTCCTCTCGATCCGGCGCGGCGCGGAGACGGTGTGCCTGCTGCGCGAGGAGGGCAGCTTCCCCATCCGGTCGTTCGTGCTCTACGAGGGCCTGCGGCTGCCGCTCGGGGTCGCCTCGGCGGGCCTGGCCATCCTGGCGTACCTGCCCGAGTCCGAGGTCGGGCAGCTCCTGGTGCAGGACGACGCCTTCGTCGATCGGTGGGGTCAGAACCACTCGCCCACCGCCATCCGGGCCAATCTGGAACAGACCAGGATCACCGGCTACTCGGTCAACCCGGGGTTGATCCTGGAGGGCAGTTGGGGAATGGGGGCGGCCATCTTCGACCGCTCCGGGCAACCCGCCTGGGCTCTGTCGTTGACGGGCATCGAGCGGCGTTTCACCGCGGAGCGGCGGGAGATCCTCGGCCAGCTGCTGCTCGAGGAGGCCAGCCGCATCACCCAGGCGCTGCAGCGCGCACGCGTCTAGGGCCTGTCGACGGCGCACGGGCCACCCGTGCATTAGCCTCCAGAGATGGGGACTTGGGACGTTGTCGTGGTCGGATCGGGGGTATGCGGGCTCACGATCGCCCACAATCTGCAGGAGCACGGACGTTCGGTGCTGCTGTTGGACAAGGGATCGCGCCCGGGCGGACGCCTGGCGAGCCGCCCCCTCGCCGGGGCGCTGCTCAACCCCGCCGCCGACACGGTCGTCACCCACGATGCGCACGTGATGAGGGAGATCGCCCGCAGAACCGAAGCCGAGTTCGCTGCGGAACCGGATCATGGCGCGCGCTGGCGATTCGCGGCATCCGCCGGCGATGTGGCTCGCACGTGGGCGGCCGGCACCACGCTTCAGCGCACCTTTGTGACGCAGATCGAGGTGGCGGACTCCGGGCTCCTCCGCGTTGTACCCCACGCGTCCGGCGACCCCGTCATCTGCCAGGCGGTCGTGCTGACTCCGCCGGTTCCGCAGAGCGTTCAGATTCTGCGCACGAGTCACCTCAGGGTCAGCGCGGCCCTGGCGGAGGTCGGCTACGACAAGCGGGCCGTGCTGCTGTGTGTCCTGCGCGGGGATGTGGGCGGCGAGCTGGCGTCGCACGAATCGACACTCGTCGACGCCATCCGCGTTCGGCGGCGGGACGACTCGGGGCTGGTCTGGCTGGAGGTCTTCGCGACCCCGCACTGGAGCGAGTCCACCTGGAACCTGGACGCGAATTTCGTCCACTCGGCGCTGCTGGTCGAGATGAAGCGGCTGTTCCCCGGTGCGCACGCCGTGGACTCCGAGCTGAAGCGCTGGCGTTACGCGAATGCGGTCGCCGCGCTGCCGGGCGCCGGGTTTGATCAGAGCCAGGACCACCCGGGTATCTTCGTCGCGGGTGACGGCTTCGGCAGTGTGGACGGGCATCCGGCCGGGGTCTCTCGCGCGGTCCGCTCCGGCCTGGACGTGGTGCGGGCGCTCTCCTGAGAGTCGTCGATCACTGGGGTGGCTCCAGCACAGCGTGCGGTGCCGCGTCTAACCAATTCGACGGAGATTCTGCCGTAAAAACCCGATTTCAGCCCGATTAGGGCCGATTTGGGCAAAATCTCCGTCGAATTCGTTCAGTCAGACGTGGTCGCGCCAGCTGTGCTCGGGTGCGTAGCCGAGCATCCGCCGGGCCTTGTCGATCGAGAGCAGGGTGACGTTCTCGCCGACCTCCCGCAGGTCGACTCCCGGGAAGACCTCGGCGGCCAGCTCGGCGTTCGGCCGGCTCATCACCGTGTCGGCCGCGGCGATGATGAATGCCTCGAAGCCCGGCTTCGCGTTCTCCAGGGCCCGCAGCACGGCCTGGGCGCCGTCACGGCCGTCGATGTAGCCCCACAGGTTCCATTTGCGCAGGGTGGCGTCGGCGTCGAAGGCGGGGAAGGCCGCGTAGTCCTCCGGGTCCTTCACGTTGGAGAACCGCAGCGCCGTGATGCTGAGCTCGGGGTCCCAGCGGGTGAGCTGGATCGCCATCTGCTCCTCGAGATGCTTCACCAGCGAGTAGGTGCTCTCGGGCCGGGCCGAGTATTCCTCGTCCACCGGAAGGTAGGGCGGGGCGATGTCGAACGGCAGCCCGAGCACGGTCTCGCTGGACGCGTAGACCAGCTTCTTGATGCCCGCCCGCCGGGCCGCCTGGAACACGTTATAGGTGGAGAGGATGTTGTTGTGGAACGTGGCCACGTCGGGAACCAGGCCAGGTGCCGGGATCGCACCCAGGTGCACGATGGCGTCGAACCCGGTGTGCCGGTCGTCGACACCGAGGACCGCGTCGACGACCTGGCCGTAGTCCTTCAGATCGACGACGACCAGACCGGGGTTCCGGTCGCCGTCGCGGTCGAGGTTCAGCACCTCGTGGCCCTCGGCGATCAGCCGCTGCACGACCGTCCGGCCGAGTTTTCCGCTTCCGCCTGTGACAACAACCCTCATGGAGAACTCCTCTTTCGTTGATCACAAGCGTACGTTGCAACGCCGTGCCGCCCACCCGGCTCGCTCGCCCGAAAGCCGGAGAGAGAATGAAGGAGTGAGCGACGCCGGCGAATTCGTGGACATGACACTCCGAAACGAGGGGGATGCGTACCGGGCGGCGGCGGAGAAGGACCGCCTGGGCAGTGACCTGCGGTTCTACGGTGCGACGGTCGGTGCGGTGCGGGGCACGATTCGCGATGTCGCCCGCCGGTATCCCGGTCTGACGCACGACGACATCACCGCGCTGAGTTCTGAACTGTGGGCGGTGCCGGTGTTCGAGCGCCGCCTCGCGGCAGTCGTGCTGCTGCAGTCGAACGTGCTCGTTCTGGACAACTCGGATCTGACCCGGATCGAGGGCTTCGTGCGCGGCGCACGTCTGCCTGCCCTGGTCGATCCGCTCGCCCGCGACGTGGTCGCTCCCCTGCTGGAAAGGCTCGACCAGTCCGGTCGCACCCGGGCGAACATCGTTCTCGAGCGCTGGGCCGGGGACAGCGACCGGTGTCTCCGCCGGGCCGCCCTGCTGGCGACGACCCTCCGGTAGAGCGGCCTCGGCAAGAGCGTCAGAGCTGCGGCAGCACCTGCTCGCGCACCTGCTTGCGCAGGATCTTGCCGAGCATCGAGCGCGGCATGTCCTGGATCTGTACGATCCGCCGTGGGATCTTGTACGCCGCGAGGTGCTCGCGGCAGTGCGCGCGCAGGGCCTCCTCGTCGAGCCGGGCGCCCGGTTTGAGTTCGACCGCGGCGACGACCAGTTCCCCGCCGCGTTCGAGTGCCTTGCCGAACACGGCCGCGTCGACGACATCCGCGTGCAGGCGGAGCACGGCCTCGACCTCGGAGGGCGAGACGTTGAAACCGCCGGTGATGACGAGTTCCTTGGCGCGGTCCACGATCGTGGTGAAGCCGTCTTCGTCGACGGTCACGATGTCCCCGGTGCGCAGCCAGCCGCCGGGCAGGAGCGTCTTCGCGGTTTCCTCCGGGTTGTTCCAATAGCCCTGGAAGACCTGCGGGCCGTTCAGGAGCAGCTCTCCCGGCTCGCCCTGCGGCACCTCCCGGGTGGGGTCGTCCAGGTCGACGACCTTCATCCGGGTGGACGGGAACGGCACGCCGATCGTGCCCGTGCGCCGGGTCGGGTGGAACGGGTTGCCCAGCGCGACCGGCGAGGATTCGGTCATGCCGTAGCCCTCCACGAGCAGGCCGCCCGACACCGATTCCCACAGTTCGACCACGTGGTCGGGCAGGTTCATCGCACCGGAAATGCAGTATTTGCAGGAACGGAGCGAGATTCCGCGCTCTTTCGCGACCACGGCGGTGCGCTCGTAGATGGGCGGCACCGCGCAGTAGACCGTCGCAGGCGACTTCTTCATGGCGTCGAGGATCAGGTTGGGGTCGAACTTGGGGAACAGCACCAGCAGGGCCTGCTTACGGATGCCGTAGGTCAGGTAGAGCGTCATGCCGAACGCGTGGAACATGGGCAGGATCGCGTAGAAGATCTCCTTGCGGTACTCGGCCCCCTGCATCCAGGCCTCGCCCTGCAGGGCGTTGGAGTACAAGTTGAAATGGGTCAGCATGGCGCCCTTGGGCTGGCCGGTCGTGCCGGAGGTGTACTGGATGGCCGCGAGATCGGTGACCGCGGGCCGGGGGTGCTCTGGATCGATCGGACCGTGGCTGAGCAGGTCTTTCCAGGGGATCGTTTTCGGGGCCGGCCCGGTCAGTGCCTCACGGGACTCGCGCAGGCTCTTCACCGGCAGGTGCAGGGCGAGGCGCTTGATCGCGGGGAACGCCTCGAGGAGGTTGACGGACACGATGTGGTCGATCTCGATGTCCGCGGGGAAGGTGCGAATGGATGCGACGGACTTGTCCCAGGCGATCACGATGCGGGCCTGGTGGTCCTCGAACTGGTGGCGCAGCTCCCGGGCGGTGTAGAGCGGGTTGTGCTCCACCACGACGGCGCCCAGGCGCAGCACCGCGTAGAAGGCGACAACGTGCTGGGGGCAGTTCGGCAGGAGCAGGGCCACACGGTCCTCCGCCCGCACTCCGAGGCCGCGCAGGCCCTCCGCCGCCCGGTCGATCTGGTCGCCGAGCTCGGTGTAGCTGGTGCGGCGGCCGAAGAACTCCAGCGCCGGATGGCTGCCGGCCTCGGCCACGGAACGCTCCAGCATGGCCACGAGCGACTCCTCGGGGAGGTCGATTTCGGCCGGGACGCCCGGCTGGTAATTCTTCACCCAGGACTGTTGTTCGATATTCGACATTCTCATATCCTCCCGCGATTCACCCCGCGGCTTGGACAGGGTAGACGAACAGGGCGCCCACGTCGACTACCGTTGTAATATGCACACCCCTGACACCAGCGAGGCAGAGACTGCCCGCGTAACGAAGACCTTCGCCGACCTTGGGCTCGGAGATTCAATGCTCAAGGCCCTCAAGGACGTCGGGTACGAGACTCCCTCCGCCATCCAGGCCGCCACCATCCCCCCGCTTCTCGCGGGGCGCGACGTGGTGGGCCTCGCCCAGACCGGAACCGGCAAGACGGCCGCGTTCGCCCTCCCGATCCTGTCGCGCCTCGACCTGGCGCAGAAGACCCCGCAGGCACTCGTGCTCTCCCCGACCCGTGAGCTCGCCCTGCAGGTCTGCGAGGCATTCGAGAAGTACGCCGCCCACATGCGGGGCGTGCACGTGCTCCCCGTCTACGGCGGCCAGGGCTACGGCGTGCAGCTCTCCGCGCTGCGCCGCGGGGTGCACATCGTCGTCGGCACGCCCGGCCGCATCATGGACCACCTCGAGAAGGGCACGCTCGACCTGTCGCAGCTGAAGTACCTGGTGCTCGACGAGGCCGACGAGATGCTGAAGATGGGCTTCGCCGAAGACGTCGAGACGATCCTGGCCGACACCCCGGAGGACAAGCAGGTCGCCCTGTTCTCGGCGACCATGCCCGCGCAGATCCGACGGATCTCGAAGAAGTACCTGAACGACCCCGAAGAGATCACGATCAAGAACAAGACCACGACCTCCGTGAACACGACCCAGCGCTATCTGATGGTGTCGTACCCGCAGAAGGTCGACGCGCTCACCCGCATCCTCGAGGTGGAGAACTTCGAGGGCATGATCGTGTTCACCCGTACCAAGAACGAGACGGAACTGCTCGCCGAGAAGCTCCGCGCACGTGGCTACTCGGCCGCGGCCATCAACGGCGACGTCGCCCAGGTGCAGCGTGAGCGCACGGTCAACCAGCTCAAGTCCGGCAAGCTCGACATCCTGGTCGCAACGGATGTCGCCGCCCGCGGCCTCGACGTGGATCGAATCAGCCACGTCGTCAACTACGACATCCCGATCGACACCGAGTCGTACGTGCACCGCATCGGCCGCACCGGCCGTGCGGGCCGCAGCGGCGCCGCGATCAGCTTCGTCACGCCCCGCGAGCGCCACCTGCTCAACGCGATCGAGAGGGCGACCCGCCAGCCGCTGACGCAGATGCAGCTGCCGAGCTTCGAAGACGTGAACGTCACCCGTCTGGCCCGCTTCGACGATGCGATCACCGAGGCTCTCAGCCAGTCCGACCGGATCAGCGCCTTCCGCGACATCATCGGCCACTACGTCGCACACCACGACGTGCCCGAGGCCGACGTGGCCGCGGCCCTCGCCGTCGTCGCCCAGGGCGAGACGCCCCTGCTGCTCACCCAGGCGGATGCCCGCGCCCAGCGGCCCGAGCGTGCCGACCGCGGCGACCGCGCCGAGCGCGCCCGCGCCGATGCCGGTCGCGGTGACCGCCGTGACGACCGCGGCGAACGCGGCGAACGCGGCGAACGCGTGGAGCGCGTGGAACGACGCCCCCGCGACAGCAACCGGTCGATGGCCTCGTACCGGATCGAGGTCGGCAAGCGCCACAAGGTGGAGCCCCGGCAGATCGTCGGAGCGCTCGCCAACGAGGGTGGCCTGAGCCGCGAGGACTTCGGTCACATCCAGATCAACCCCGAGTATTCGCTCGTCGAACTGCCCGCCGACCTTCCCAGCGACGTTCTGGCCCGCTTGGACAACACCCGCATCAGCGGCAAGCTGATCGAGATCCGCGCCGACGGCGGCCCGGTGCGCCGTGAGGACCGGGCCGAACGCCCGCCGCGCCGGCCTCGCGACTAGTCGCGACGCTGATAACGACGTGAGGGGCTCGGAGTAGCCGGCTCAGCCCGCGAGGCCGCTGTTGGCCACTTCGAACTCCTCCACGTCGATGATCTGCATGGCCTGCTCCGCGCTGCTGTCGGCGCGGACGGCACTCGCTGCCTCCCGGCTCGCCGCGAGGGCATACGTCGTCTCCCACAGGGTGATCGACAGGGCCTTGCCCTCCTCCAGGCTGGTTAGAAAGTAGACCCCGCGGCATCCGGGGATTGCCAGCACCCGCGCAACGGTCTCCTCGGTGTGGTCCACGACGGTTTCCGGCCCTGTCCGATAGGTGCTGACTCGAGCGAACATGACTTCTCTCCTTCTGGCGACGGCTTCTCACGAGTACTGACACCAGTAAGGACCGAAGGTCGTCCTCGCACAATGCGGCTATGACACAACCCGGATTCGAGGAACACTGGGCGTAGGCCCGAGGGCAGGACGCATTCTCGGATCTCACGGCGGGAGATGAGCATGCGATCTGTGGTGAAGGGTGGTGCGCTGGTCGTCGCGGCAACGACGTTCCTGACCGGGTGCACGGCGCAGGCAGCCACGGATGCGCCGGACGGCCTGACCTGGGCCGAGCGCTGGTCCGAGACCTGGAACGGCTTCTTCGACAGTTGGCTGGCACCGCTCGCGTCGCCGGGGTGGGCAATGCTCATGCTGGCCGCGCTTGCCCTCGTCCTCGCCCGGCTGCTCGCGTTCATCCCGATCATGTGGAGGGGCAGGACCAGCCAGACAACCGTGAATCGATTCAAAGGGTGGGGACTCGCACTGATCCTGACCGGAGCCGTGGCGGTGGTCTCGTGGGCGGGCGGCGCCGGGGCCCGCTGGCTGTTGGCCGCTGCCGGGACCCTTGCGGTCGTCGCCGGCACGGCCGCCTTCTCCCGCGGGCTGGCCACCGACCGCCGGATCTCCGTTCAGGTCCGCGACGACACCGGCAAACCCGTCGAGTCGCGCACGAGGAATGTCATGGTCCTGTTGACCGGGCTCGGCGGGAGCAAACCCGAAGGATTGCACTTCGCGATCGGGAGCGACGTCGAGGTCCTCTCCGATGCGTCGCTCTCGGGCGTGCTGCCGGGCAAGGTGCTGGCCGTGCTGCAGGCCGTTTCGACCTTCGTCTTCGGCACCGCTCCCTGGCGTCTGTGGGTGGATGCCACGAGCCAGGACAATCTCGCCGTGAGCCTGACCCGCCACGGCCGGCAGGTTGACGCCACGGCCATCAACCGTGACGAGCTGAGATTGACCGAGGTCGATGGGGGCGGCGACGTCGACCTGGACAAGTTCGTGGCGGCATTCGCGCTGACGGCCCTCACCGAGGGCTACACGGATCTTGAGGGGCTCGCCGGCGCATCATCCTGGCGTGCGCTCGGACTGCACTACGTCGCGTCCACCGATTTCTACGACGACGACCGTGCCGCGAGTGCTCTCCGGCTCCTGAGCAGCGCCGTCAACCTCGACCCGAACAGCCACGCCGCGAGGCTCCTGCTTCAGTTCAGACAGCACCGCTCCGCAACGGAGTTCGAGGAGCTCCGGCGCTACGCCGACTGGCTCAGCAATGAAGCGGACCATCTGGAGGCGAAGCACCAGCCCGCGCACAGGTCGCCGTGGTGGTCGCGGACCCCCGCATTCCCCGTTCCCACCGAGACGGATCCCGTGGCCGCGGATTTTGCGATGCACTACCGACGGGTGCTCCTGAACTATGTGATCACCGTGGAGAACCTCGCGTCGATCCCGGATCAAGGGTCCGACCCGAGTACCACTCCGCAGGTGAGCCACGCGAGGGAGCGGGCTCTGCAACTGGTGCGCCTGATCGATGGCAGCAGAGGCGCGGAGGGCAGTCGGGGGCCAGAACTCACCCTGCTGGAACAGAACATGCGACTGGTGGCCGCCACCGGCTACGTCGCCCTGGGCGGGTCACAGGACCTCGCCGAGATCAATGGCCGGATCAAGGAAGCCGGCATGTCTGCCTCGCCCTGGGTGCGCTACGACCTGGCGTGCATGCTCTACGCCCAAAGCCGGGAGCAGACGAACGAGAAATGGAAGGAAGAGTTGCGGAATCTCGCCCTCGAGCACCTCGAGTACGCGATGATCGCCGAGCGACCGCGCAACTTCGTCTGGAAGGACCCGATGCTGGTCGAGCTGCACCCCGATCCCCGGTTCCAGAAGCTGGCGCGCATACCCCGCACCGACTTCTGGGATCTGGACCCGCTCGCGCCCTACCGGGAGAAGTTCGCCGACCTCGGCATCAGCAGCCCGCTTCATCTGTCGACTTTCGTGGGAACCAGGGCGGAGCTCAGCGACCATCTCGGGGCCAGCCGGCTGCACACGGCGCTTCTGCTGGACATCTCCGAACTCGCGAACCGCACGGAAACCCTCTCGCTCCTGCCGTGGGCGGGGCCTCTGCACAGCACGTACAAAGTGGAACTCGTATCCGCACTCCTCAAGGAGGGCATTGTCAGCGCCGCGGAACTCGGAAAGCTGGGCGAGCAGGAGCGGGACCTGCTGATCGCGAAGGTATTCCGCTCACTGGACCAGGGGTTCCCCTACGAGACGTTCGACTTCCTGATTGTCGCCGCCTGGGTGGATTCCCTGGTGCCGTGAGCCGGTGCCGTGACCCGGTGCCACTAGGCGGACTGGGTTCGCGTCGTCAGTGAGGCAATCACGCCGCCGTCGACGAGCAGGTCGGTTCCGGTGATGAAGGTGGAGTCCGGACCGGTCAGGAAGGCGACGGCCGCGGCAATGTCAGCCGGCGTTCCGATCCGGCCGGTCGCGCTGCCCGCGATCATGCCCCGCATCTGTTCACCATTGGGACCCGCGAGCTCCTGGGCGCCCATGGGTGTCGAGATGATCCCCGGGCTGATCGAGTTCACGCGGGCACCCCGCTCGCCCCAGGCCACCGACGCCGCGCACACCCGCACCGCGTTCGCCCGCTTCGAGAGGGAGTACGCGGCACCGGAGTCGGTGATCCCGCTCACTTCCAGCTCGGCCAGCCGGAGCAACTCTGCCGTGGGCGTCATCGCCAGCTTCACCTCCAGCTCCGGGGTGAGCCGGGCCAGATGGCCCGCCATCGAGGCGATGAAGACCCCGGAACCACCGGGCGCGATCACCGCGCCGAAGGCGTCCAGGACGAGGGCGGTGCCGAGCAGGTCCACCGTCAGGATCGCGTCGACGGAGGCCTGAACGGGTGAGAGTCCGGCGGTGTGGATGACGGTGCTCACCGGGCCCAGGGCCGCGGCATCCGTCGCCAGCCTGTGCACCGACTTCGCCTGCGCGACGTCGACGAGGTGTACCACGACGTCGAAGCCCTCGCCGCGAAGTCTGTCGGCCGCCGCCTGCAGCGCGACCTCGTCGAAGTCGGCAAGCACAACCGTGGCACCGAGACCCGTGCGGCGAACCGCCGCCAGCCCCATCCCGCCGGTGCCGATACAGACAACGATTCGCTTCTGAACGCTCATGGGAACCGGACCTCCAGGGCCTCATCATCACGGGACGCACCGTCCCGTGCCTCTTCGCGTCCACCGTGGTCCAGGTCCAGCGGGAAATCAACTCCGGGAAGCCAGTCCAGGCCCTCACGTTTGCGCCGATGAGTGCGAGTATTGCGGATTCCACCGAATCCCCTCAAGCTCTGGGCATGGCCCTCCACCTCGACCGACAGGCAGAAATCGTTCGGATTCTCTCCCGCAACGGCTTTCACCTGCTCGCCGCGCGGTCGGGGCTGGCCCGGCGGATCCTGAAACCGGGATTCCTCGACGCTTTCACGCCGGACGGACCGCCCCACGACGAAGCCTTCGAATCACCGGAGATCATCCGTCGTACCCTGCAGGAACTCGGCCCGACCTTCATCAAGCTCGGCCAGATCCTGTCGACCCGGCCAGACCTCGTGCACCCGGACCTCGCGACCCAGCTGGCGAAGCTTCAGGACCAGGACCCGCCGATGCCGATAGACCAGACCCGGCGCCTCATCGCCCGGGAGCTGGGCACCCCGATCGACGAGGCGTTCTTGTCCTTCGACGAGGAGGTCGTCGGAAGCGGGTCCCTCGCCCAGGCCCACGGCGCGGTGCTGCCCGACGGGTCACGGGTGGTCGTGAAAATCCAGCGCGAGGGGATCGTCCACACGATCAACGCCGACCTGGAGATCCTGCAGAACGTCGTGCGCGAGCTGGCGAGACAGTCGCCGTCCATCAATGAACTCGGGGTGGCGGGTTTCTTCGAGGAGTTCAGCCGGCAGCTGAGGGGGGAGCTCGATTTCGAAGCCGAGGGACGCAACGCCGAGCGAATCCAGGCGAACTTCGCGCAGAGCCCCGGGCTGCACATTCCGCGCATCGACTGGTCGCGCACCACCACCCGGATGCTCACCGAGGAGCGCCTGTCGGGCGTCAAGATCACCGATGTGGACGCGCTGGACCTGCTCGGCGTCGATCGCAGCGCGCTGGCCGATCGGGCCACGACGGTGATCCTCGACATGGTGCTGCGCGACGGGTTCTTCCACGCCGATCCCCATCCCGGCAACATGCTCGTTCAGCCGGACGGGGTGATCGGTCTGCTCGACTACGGCATGGTGGGGTCGCTGACCGACAACATCCGTAATCAATTGATCGACGTGGTGATCGCGCTGTCCCTGCAGCATTCCGACCGGCTCGCCGCGATGCTGCTCCGGCTGGCCCCGCCGCCAGGCCGCATCGATCGCACGGATTTCGCCGAGGCGCTGGCGCGGATCATCGACCGGTACACCGGGCTGACGCTCAAGGAACTGCCCGCGGGCGAGCTGATCACGGCAGTCATGGACCTGATGCGCCGGTACCACCTGCAGGTTCCGCCCGCGGTGGCGATGGTGTCGAAGATGCTCGTGATGTGCGAGGGCACGGGACTGGTGCTCGACCCGGAGTTCAGCATCAGCACCGCACTCAAGCCCTACGCACTCGACCTCCTGCAGCGCAGACTGCAGCCGTCGTACCTCGGGGGGAGGCTCCTGACCGGCTTTCTGGACGTGGCCGACCTGGGGCTCCCCCTGCCCGCACGCCTGACCCGGATCCTGGACCGCTACGAGCAGGAGGGCATGGGCATCAGCATCGACCCGGAACAGGCCGAACCCTACGTGCGCCGGGTGGAAGACATCAGCGAGCGCCTGGTGGCCGGGATGCTGCTGGCGTCGCTGATCAATGCGATCGGCGTGCTGGGCTCCACCGACAATCGATGGCTGTCCCGGGTTCGCGGCCCGCTGCTGGTGATCGGCTCGGTTGCGGCAGCGGGCCTGGTGGCATTCATCGCCATCAACACCAGGCTGGCCCTGGTGCGGCTGGAGCGGATAAGGTGACACCGCGTGTTTGTTCCGCCCCCGGGCAGACCCCGTACAGGTCTCCGTCACCTGCCGGAAACCTGGGCGGACTTGTCTGATCTGCGGGTCGGGCACCAGCCCCCCCCTGAGGAGGACACGATGAAGTTCACGAAAATCGGTGTGACCACGGCGGTGGGCCTGGGACTGGGTCTGGCCGTGCTCACCACAGCCTCGCTTCCCGCGACGGCGACGCCGGACTCGGGCACCGCCGGAGTCGCAGCCAACTCCGCGTTCGGCATCCAGAACAATGTGCTCGCTGCCGGCCTCGAGCAGAGCCCCGTTGCCTACGGCCAGCTTCCACTGGCAAACCCGCACGGCGAAGTGTCCCACTACGGGTACAACACGGCCAACGGCGGACCGCTGACTCAGGACGCGAAAGAGGCGTTCAAGACCGAGCCGGACAAGAACGTCTACCTCGTCTTCGGCGCAAAGCACTACCTGTTCCAGGGCCACGAAGGCGGACCGCAGGGCTACGTCACCCGCATCGATCTCGACGAAAAGGACCTGACCAAGAGGGTCACCCTGATCGCGGACACCCGTTCGGACGGGGCCGCCGTTCCCACCTTCGACGGCATCACCTGGGATCCGTTCACACACCAGCTCCTCTTGGCCGCCGAAGCCACGGCGCCCAAGGGCGGCGTCTTCGGCATCACCCTCGATGACAAGGGCGACCCGGTCGACGGCAAGATCGTGCCGCTCCCGGCGCTCGGCTCCGGCGGCTATGAGGGCATTCAGAACGACTCCGCCGGCAACGTGTGGCTGGTTGAGGACATCGGCGGCGCCAAGAAGGCCGGCGGCAAGGTCCCCAACAGCTACGTCTACCGCTTCACCCCGACGAAGGCGGGCGACCTGTCCACCGGCACCCTGCAGGCCCTGCAGGTGAACCGTGCCGACGGCTCCCCCGTCACGGCCAAGCAGCTCGCGGACAACCCGTCCGACCAGTTCGTCACCGACCTGCACAGCTACGGTGCGTCATTCAACACGACGTGGGTCACGGTCACCACCGGGGCCAACAACAGCGCGACCGCTGCCGCCGCGGCCGCCGGCGCCACCCCGTTCAAACGTCCCGAGAACGGCGTCTTCCGCCCCGGAACGAATTTCGGCGAGTTCTACTTCACCGAGACCGGCGACACCGACAAGGGCAGCACCCTCCCGGGCGCCTTCGGCGGCGTGTTCCGCCTGAGCCAGTCGTCTCCGACGGCGCAGACCGGCAAGCTGTCCCCCGCGTTCCTCGGCGACCTGGAGCACACGGGCCTGGACAACATCCAGTTCGCGAGCAAGGACAAGCTGATGGTGGTCGAGGATGCCGGCGACTCCCTGCACGCCCAGCGCGACGCCCTCGACTCCGGCTACCTTCTGGACCTCGCCGGGAAGGGCAAGAAGGCTCCGGAGGCCGTGCGCTGGCTGGCCGAGGGCCGCGACGCCTCCGCGACCTACGACCACAACACCAGCCCCGGCTACAACGACGGCGACAACGAGATTACGGGCATCCACGTTTCCAACGGTGACCCGACGGCCGCCGGAATCCTCGGCGCCCAGACCCCGCAGATGATGGGCGGCGACTGGCGCACGTTCTGGACCCAGCAGCACGGCGACAACGTGACGTGGGAGCTGCACACCGCGGCCGCCGCGGACTCGCACGGCGACGACCGGCACGACGGCAAGAACGACCGGGACTAGCCCGCAACCCGTTCCGCACCACGAGAGATGCCCCGGTTGCCGCCAGCAACCGGGGCATCTCTCGTGTGTGAGAGCGAACCCGCGGTTCGTGGCGCACCCTGTGACCGGCGGCGCATGGTCTAACGGGCGCCCGCGTCCCCAGGGTGGGCCGCGAGTGGGAGCCTGCCGAGGACGGCGGCACGATCAGGCACCCGCTCAGGCGCTGACGTCCTCGGCGAGCAGCGTATCGATCTGCCCCAGTGCCTGCCGCATGCCCTCTTCCATGCCCATCTCGGTCATCTTCTGCAGCTGGTCCAGGCTCTCGAACGTGGACACCATGGTCATTCGGGTGCGCCCTCCGGCTTCGTCCAGGGTCACCACCGCCCGCACCGAGCCCATCTGGGCGACCGGATCGCCGTTCTCGTCGGCGAACCCGTCCTCGAACTCCAACCGGTGCGGCGGCTCAATCAGCGTGGTCACCCACCAGCCGGCCCCCTTCTCGCCCTCCGGGCCGGTCATGAAGTAATTCGACCGGCCGCCGGGCACGAAGTCGTGCCGCTCGAAGGTGGCCGGCCAGGTCGGCGGGCCCCACCACCGCTCGAGCTGGCGAGGGTCCTGCCAGAGGCGCCACACCCGCTGCACGCTCGCGTCGAAATCGGCCACGAATGTGAGGGTGAGCGCCTCGGTGTCGGTTTGTGAACTAACGACGGTCATGATTTCTCTCCTTCTCGATCCTGTTCATTTCCTGGTTCATTGGGGTCTTCCCGCAGGATGTCGCTAATGCTCTGGGCGCGAAACCGCCACACTTCCTCGTAGTGCTCGAGCAGGCGGGCCGCCCGGCGCACGGTCTCGAGGTTTCCGTGCACGATCTGCTCCCTTCCCCGGCGTTCCTTGACGACGAGGGACGCGCGTTCCAGCACCGCCACGTGCTTCTGCACCGCGGCGAAGCTCATGGCGTAGCTCGCGGCGAGCGCCGTCACCGACTGCTCGCGCTGCGCGACGCGCACCACGATGTCCCGGCGGGTCGCATCGGCGAGCGCCTGGAAGATGCGATCCACTTCGTCGTCCTGCATGTTTTGTGCAACCATTTGGTTGTACTTTAGACCTCCTGGGCACCGAGGCGCAAGCATTATTTCCGATCCATAGATACCCCACGGGTATAGGGGTGGTGTCGACGCAACAGCACCGTTACTGAAAATGTGGGGTCTGAAATGGCACATGTCGTCGTCCTGGGAGCCGGGGTATCCGGCCACACCGCAGCGCTCTATCTGAAGAAGCGTCTCGGCAAGCGCCACGAGGTCGTCGTGGTGTCGCCCAATTCGAAGTGGAACTGGATCCCCTCCAACATCTGGGTCGGGGTCGGCAGGATGAGCCCGTCCAGGGTCGTCTTCCCGCTGGCCCCGATCTACCGGCGCAAGGGCATCGGCTTCCGGCAGGCGAAGGCGGTGACGCTCTACCCGGAGGGCGATGCGGAAAGCCCCCGCGGCGCCGTCGACGTGGTCTACACCGACCCCGCGCGCGTGGGCCGGACGGAGCGCATCCGTTATGACTACCTGGTGAACGCCACCGGGCCGAAACTCAATTTCGAGACCACGCCCGGTCTGGGCCCGGATGCCGGGAACACCGTGTCGGTGTGCACTCCGAGCCATGCGGTGGATGCCGCCGCCCGGCTCGCGGAGGTCATCGCCACACTCAGGGCGGGCACCCCTCAGACGCTCGTCGTGGGCGTCGGACACGGTACCTGCACCTGCGAGGGCGCCGCCTTCGAGTACGCCTTCAACGTGGAGCAGGAGCTGCGGAACGCCGGGGTTCGCGACCTGGCCCAGGTGATCTACCTCACCAACGAGCACGAACTCGGCGACGTCGGCGTGGGCGGCATGACCTTCTCCACTGGGCGCCGGCGCGTCACCAGCGAGGCGTGGATGGAGTCGCTCTTCCGGGAACGCACGATGAAGGCGATCACCCAGGCCGCCGTCACCGGGATCGAGCCGGGACTGATCCACTACACCCAGATCGACGGATCAGAGAACACTCAGTCGTTCGATTTTGCGATGCTCCTGCCCCCGTTCCGCGGGGTCGGGCTAACGGCCTTCGACCGAGACGGCGTCGAGATCACCGACAAGGTCTTCGCCCCCAGCGGGTTCATGCGCGTCGACGCGAACTACGAGGCCAAGCCCTACGAGCAGTGGACGGCGCAGGACTGGCCGAGAACCTACCAGACGCCCTCGTACCGGAACGTGTTCGGCGTCGGGATCGCCTTCGCCCCGCCGCATGCCATCTCCCGCCCCTACGCCACACCGGGCGACGTCGCCATCGCGCCTTCTCCCCCGCGCACCGGCATGCCGTCGGGCGCGATGGGCAAGATCGTCGCCCTGACGATCGCGGACATGATCCTCACCGGAGCGACGGAGCCCACCCACCACGGGTCAATGGGAGAGATGGCGGCTGCCTGCATCGCCTCCACCGGCACCGGGATCCTCTCCGGCACCGCGGCGGCCATGTCGATGTCCCCGATCGTGCCCGACCACGCCCGCCACCCGAACACGGGCGGACGGGATCCGAAGGAGACAACCGGCGACATCGGTCTCGCCGCCCACTGGGTCAAGCGAGTGCTGCACACCATGTTCATCTACAAGGCCAAGGCGTACCCGCTCTGGTATCTGATCCCCGAAATAACCGAGACCCGGCTCCAGGAGAACCCCATGGACAACGCACAGCATCGAATCGACACCGCCCCGCTGCCCGACGCGAGGGAGTTGCGTCGGCGCAGCAACCTCTTCGTTCAGTTCGTCCGGTTCCTCAGGCTGAACTTCACGATGTTCATGCCGGCCAAGCGGCATCACTAGTCGAGTGAGTCGTCACGGACGTGGCCGATGAGGATGCGCGGAGGACGTTCTGAGGCGTGACGCCTCAGAGAACGTCCGTCCCTGACGAATTCGACGGAGATTTTGCCCGGATCGGCCCAGAACACTCCAAAAAGGGGGTTTTAGGCGAAAATCTCGGCTCTCCTGCTGCATCTGTGGGTCTTTCGGAGCGCCTTAACGGCCGCACGCCGCTTCCTGTCTAGGTTTCTGACTGTCAAGGAAAGAAAC
>NZ_SOFY01000007.1 GCF_004402595.1 Cryobacterium shii
ACGACGACCGCCACAGCAACGCCCCGCCCGCTGCGGCCAAATCGGCCCGGATCTCGTCGCATCAACTTCGAATAGGCGTTACTGACACACGCTCCTAGGGCAGGGGACGGCTAGGTGACGATGATGCCCAGGTGGGCGGCGAGCAGCGGCGCCAGCAGGCTCAGCTGTGCGTCGTCGATCGTTGCGCCGCGCAGCCCCTCGAGCCCGTGGACGGCGCTGAAATCGCTCGAGCGCAGGTCCACGTCCTTGAGCGTCGCGCGCGTCACGTCGAGGGTGCCGATGCGGCAGTCGCGCAGTTCCAGGCGCTGCACGGTGGCCCCGCCCAGGTCGAGCTCTTCGATAATGCAGTTAGAGAGCAGTACGTCGGTGAGTGTCGCGCCGCGCAGGTTCACGAAATCGAGCTTTGACCCGTCGATCTGAACGGAGCGCAGGGTGGCCTCGTAGAGCTCGACCGAGCCGAGCCGGGAGTGCTCGACCGAAACGCCCCGCCAACTGGAGCGGGGCGCGCTGAAGACGGCTGCGTGCAGCTCTCCGGCCACGCAGTCGGCGACGGATGCCCCGCGCAGCTGCGAATCGCTGAGGGAGACTCCGCGCAGCTCGCACTCCTGGAAACCGATGCCGGTCAGGTCCCTGCCGGACAGGTCGCAGCCGGTGAATCGTTCCGCTTCCCGGCTGTCACCGGCGCGGAGGTCGCCACCGTCGGCATCCGTCAGTCCGGTCAGCACGATGCGGTCGAGTTGCGGGCCCCGGGTTTGCGCGCGCGCCACCGTCAGGAGGCGGCGGAGGAGGCGGCGGCCGAGGCGGCCGAGGCGGCGACGGGAACGGGCTCGAGCACGAACACCGGGATGACCCGGTTCGTCTTCTTCTCGTAGGCGGCGTAGTCGGGGAACGCGGCCACGGCCCGCTCCCACCACTTCGCGCGTTCGGTGCCGGTGACCTCGCGTGCCAGCATGTCCTGGCGGTGCGGGCCGTCCTGCAGCTCCACGTGCGGGTGGGCCAGCACGTTGCCGTACCAGATGGGGTTCTTCGGGCTGCCGCCGAGGGAGGCGATGGCGGCATAGGCGCCTTCGTGTTCCACGCGCATCAGTGGGGTCTTGCGCAACTTGCCCGACTTCGCGCCGAGGGTGGTGAGCACGATGACGGGCATCCCGCGCAACGTGGTGCCCTGCGTGCCGCCGGAGCTTTCGTACAGGTCGACCTGGTCGCGCACCCACTGCTGGGTGCCGGGCTCGTATTCTCCGATGAGGGGCATACGACCATTAAACGCCACCGGGCCGACCCGCATTCCCTCGGCCGTTCGCCCGGTGCGGATCAGGGGCGCGGTCGCGGCCGGCGCGGCGCGTAGCGGGGGATGTAGCGCCCGAGGATCACGGCGCCGAACAGCCCGAACACGCCCATCACGCCGCTGGCCAGCGACACGGTCGCCACCGCGGTCAGGCCGGCCACGGCCAGGGGGGCGACGGCGCCGCCCAGGTCGGCGGTGAACCGCCAGGCGCCGAGGAACGGTGCCGGGCTGGTGTTCTTCGGGGCGAGGTCGGCGCCCAGGGTCATCAGCAGCCCGCTGCCGATCCCGTTCGCCAGAGCCAGGATCATCGCCACCGCGATGAACCACTCCACGTTGGTCGGCAGGTCGTGCGTGAACGCGAGGATGAGGTGCCCGGCTCCCAGCCCGATCATCGACGGGAGAGCGGTCCACATCCGGCCGAAACGGTCCATGATCTGGCCGCTGGCGTAGAACAGGGCGAAGTCGACCGCACCCGCGATGCCGATGATCAGGGCGATGTCGGGCACGCTGATGCCGATGCTGACCGCCCAGAGCGGGAGGAGCACGGTGCGGGACGCCCGCATGGCCCCGATCAGGCCCGCGCCCGTGCCCAGCCTCAGGAGAACGGCCCGGTAACCCCAGATGGTGCGGAACAGTCCCTGTGATTCCTCGGCCGCGAGCTCCTGGCCGGCCGGATGCACCGTGCCATCCGGTGCTCTGGCCAGTTCGGGGCCACCGAAGGTGCTTGCGGGGTCAGGCAGGAGGAGGAGCATGGTGGCCGCGCCGAGACAGCAGACCACGAACACCCAGAAGACGGCCTCCGTGCCCCCGGTCAGACGGATGAGTCCGGCCGCGATGAACGGGCCGACGAACCAGCCGGCCCGGAAAATGCCGCCGAGGGTCGACAGCGCCCTGGCCCGGAAGGCCAGCGGCACGTAGCTGGTCATGAAGGCGTGGCGCGCCAGCGCGAAGACGGCGGTGGCCAGGCCGATCAGGAAGATCCCGATCCCCAGCACCCACGGGTTCGGGGCTGCTATGCAGATCAACACGGCGATGACCGCGAGCATGGCGGCCCAGATCATCGCGTTGCGCTCGCCGATGCGGGACACCACCCACCCGCTCGGGATGTCGCCGACGAGTTCGCCCACCATGATCATGGCCGCGATGAACCCGGCGACCGCGAGGGAGGCGCCCAGGTCGTTGGCCACGATCGGGATCAGCGGGATGATGGCGCCCTCGCCGATCGAGAACAGCAGGGTCGGCAGGAACGCCGCGAGTGCGACGGAGCGGAGGCTGAAGGGGCGCTCGGCGATACTCATGGCTCCTCGATGCTACTTCAGCCCGGGTGCTTCAGCCCGCGCTCCGTCAACCCGCCCGGTAGGCTGGGGTTTGACATGATTGAGCTGGACTTTTCGGAGCAGATCGCCGCGATGCGGGCCACGTTCGGCGACATCCGGTCGGTGATCGACATTGATCGACTCCGCACGGATATCGCCGACCTGAACGAACAGGCGGGAGCGCCCGACCTGTGGGATGACTCCGCGCACGCCCAGAAGGTGACCAGCGAGCTCAGCCACCGCCAGTCGGAGCTCGCCCGAATCGTGAGCATCGAGAGCCGCCTCGACGACCTCGAGGTGCTGGTCGAACTGGCCAACGCCGAAGGTGACCAGGAATCCGCCGACGAGGCCACGGCCGAGCTGGCGAGCCTGCAGAAAGTGCTGGGCGAGCTCGAGGTGCACACCCTGCTCAACGGCGAGTTCGACATCCGCCCGGCCGTCATCACCATCCGTTCGGGGGCCGGCGGGGTGGATGCGGCGGACTTCGCCGAGATGCTGCTGCGCATGTACCTGCGCTGGGCCGAGCAGCACGACTACCCGGTGCAGGTGCTCGACGTGGGTTACGCCGACGAGGCCGGCATCAAGTCCGCGACGATCCAGGTGGATGCCCCGTACGCGTTCGGCACCCTGAGCGTCGAGGCCGGAACGCACCGCCTGGTGCGGATGAGCCCCTTCAACTCGGCCGGCAAACGCCAGACCTCGTTCGCCGCCGTCGAGGTGGTCCCGTTGATCGAGCAGACCGAATCGATCGAGGTGCCCGAGAACGACATCCGGGTCGATGTCTTCCGCTCCAGCGGCCCCGGCGGCCAGTCGGTGAACACCACCGACTCCGCCGTGCGGATCACCCACCTGCCCACGGGCACGGTCGTGAGCTGCCAGAACGAGAAGAGCCAGATCCAGAACCGGGCCGCCGCCATGCGCGTGCTCCAGTCCAGGCTGCTCCTGCTGCAGCGCGAGCAGGAGGCGGCAACGAAGAAGGAACTGGCCGGCGTCATCACCGCGAGCTGGGGCGACCAGATGCGCAGCTACGTGCTCGCGCCCTACCAAATGGTGAAGGACCTGCGCACCAACTACGAGGTCAACAACCCCAGCCAGGTCTTCGACGGCGACCTCGACGGCTTCATCGCTGCCGGAATCCGCTGGCGCAAACAGGCTCCGCAGGACTAGCGAGCCTCTCTTCCGTCGCGCCACCTGTTGTCGCAATAGGTATGTCGCTGTGAGAAATCTCAGGATGGCTGCTTAGGCTCAAAGGGCCATGATCCGTTTTGACACCATCACCAAGCAATATCCGGGAACGAACCGACCCGCCCTGGACGCCATCAGTGTCGAGATTCTGCGTGGTGAGTTCGTCTTCCTTGTCGGCGCGTCCGGCTCGGGCAAGTCAACCTGCCTGCGCCTCGTGCTGAAGGAGGACAAACCCACCAGCGGCAGCATCCACGTGCTCGGGCAGGACCTCCGGTCGATCTCGAACCGCAAGGTGCCATACTTCCGCCGCAACCTCGGAGTCGTCTTCCAGGACTTCCGCCTGCTGCCCAACAAGAGCGTGTTCGACAACGTGGCCTTCAGCCTGCAGGTCATCGGCAAGTCCCGTGGTTACATCCAGGAAGCCGTGCCCGACACCCTGGAGATGGTCGGTCTGGCCGAGAAGGCCCAGCGCTTGCCGCACGAGCTCTCCGGTGGTGAACAGCAGCGGGTGGCGATTGCGCGGGCCATCGTCAACAAGCCGCAGGTTCTGCTCGCCGACGAGCCCACCGGAAACCTCGACCCCACCACCAGCGCCGGCATCATGGCGCTGCTGGAACGCATCAACGCCGGCGGCACCACCGTGGTCATGGCCACGCACGAGGCCGGGATCGTCGACCAGATGCAGCGCCGCGTGATCGAGCTGGCGGCCGGCAAGATCGTGCGCGACGAGCGTCAGGGCGGCTACGCCACCTCGGCCATCCCCACCGTCATGGCCGGCACCGGACGCCGGTCCGCACCCGCGGCATCCGTCTTCGCACCCGCGGCGTCCGCGCCGCTCGTGCACCCCGCCGCTGCCGAACCGGCCGTCCTGCCGCCCGGCGGATCGCCCGCCGAGCCGGCGACGGAGCCGGTGGCCGAACCCGCGACCGTGCGCGCCGCCCAGCCGCCCCGCTTCTTCGCACCGGTTCCGGTTCCCCTGGTCGAGGCCAGAGAGGCCGCCCGCCAGGCCGTTCTCGCTGCCGCCGACAGAGGCAGGACCGGCACGCAGGCGCACCCGGTGCAGAGCACCGATTCCAGCAACGACACCGCACAGGGCACTGGGACGGATGCCGCGGACGGGGGCCCCGCCATGACCCGCCCCGCGCTCTCGACCACCCAGCACGACGTGCCGGAGCAACTGACCCTGGCCGAGAAGCTCGGGCTGCGCGCTCCGGGTGAGAAACCGGACCAGACCGGCGAACAGAATGTAGGGCCCACCCGATGAGACTCGGACTCGTGCTCTCCGAAGCCGCCAACGGCCTGCGCCGCAACGCCTCCATGGTTGTATCCGTCGTGCTCGTGACGTTCATCTCGCTGACCTTCGTCGGTGTCGCCGTGCTGATGCAGATGCAGATCGGCCAGATGAAGAACTTCTGGTACGACCGCGCGCAGGTGGGCATCTACATGTGCACCGCGATCTCGCCCGGTGAAACCTGCACCGCCGGTGAGGCGACGCAGGAACAGATCGACACGGTCACGGCTCAGCTCGAATCGCCCACCCTGGCACCGTTCATCGACAAGTACTACTTCGAGACCCACGACCAGGCGTTCGAGAACTTCAAGAAGCAGTTCTCGGGCAACCCGGTGGCAGACTACGTCACCCCCGACCAGTTGAACCAGACGTTCTGGGTGAACCTGAAGGACCCCTCGCAGTCCGACGTTCTCGTCGAGAGCTTGTCCGGGGTATCGGGGGTCGAGAACGTGGCCGACCAGCGCAAGTACCTGGATCAGATCTTCGCCGTGCTGAATGTGGCCAGTTACACCGCGATCGGGATCGCCTCGCTGATGCTTGTGGCGGCGGCCCTGCTGATCGCGACCACCATTCGCCTGTCGGCGTTCTCCCGGCGGAGGGAGCTGGGCATTATGAGGCTGGTCGGGGCATCCAACCGGTTCATCCAAACGCCGTTCATCCTGGAAGGCGTGTTCGCCGCACTCCTCGGCTCCCTGCTGGCGGGAGGCGCAGTTATGGCAATCGTGCTCTGGTTCGTTCAGGGTTATCTGGGCGACCGGCTGACCAGCTTTTCGCTGGTCGGGGTCGACGACGCCCTGGTGGTGGTTCCGATCCTGCTCCTGGTCGGCGCCGTGCTGGCGGCGTTCTCGGCCAACTTCGCCATTACCCGGTATCTGAAGGTCTGACCCGCGGCCGGCATCCGTGAGCCCGCTAGACTGATGGGCTGGTCGGTATCGCGTCCGAGCAAACACACCGAGTTGAGGAGCAAGTCCGTGCCCAGGGAAATAGGCGAGAAGGTCGTCTCGACCAATCGCAAGGCACGCCACGATTACCTCATCGAGGAGACCTACGAGGCCGGGATGGTGCTCAGCGGCACCGAAGTGAAGTCCCTCCGGGCCGGTCGGGCCTCGCTCGTGGACGGCTACGCCTTCATCGAGAACGGCGAGATCTGGCTCGACGCCGTGCACATCCAGGAGTACGTCGCCGGCACCTGGACCAACCACCCGCCCCGCCGCAAGCGCAAACTCCTGATGCATAAGCAGGAGATCATCAAGATCAGCCACAAGACCAAAGAGGGCGGCTACACGCTCGTGCCGCTGCGCTTGTACTTCAAGAACGGCAAGGCCAAGGTCGAGATCGCGGTCGCCAAGGGCAAGAAGGAATACGACAAGCGCCAGACGTTGCGCGAGCGCCAGGACAAGCGCGAGTCCGACCGGGCCATCTCCGCCCGCAAGAACCTCGGCGACTAGCCATCCGCCCCTGGTGTGTTGTAAGCTAAGGGGCTGTACGAAGCGGCCGATCTGGTCGCGCCGTGCAGATTGAAAACTCAACAGCGTGTGACAGGAACCCACTTGAATGCCGCCACGGCGGCAGTGAGTGCACAGGGGGATGATCGGTTTCGACATTGCCTGCGCAATTATGAGAAGCGGGTCGAGGATGCAGGGTTATCTCGTAAACGATCTCTGCAAAACAATAAGTGCCAAATCAAACCGCACTGACTTCGCCCTCGCTGCCTAAGCGAGCGCACTAAGAAGTCCGCCAGGCCGGGAATGCTCTCTACCCGGATCCTGACGTCATTTAGAGAGATTGCTCCTACTCTGAGCCGCGGGGTGTAGGGGGACTTGAACGAGGGCTGGGCTTGTCGGATTAGATGCCAGTGGCAAATTCCGGAGCCGAGTAGAACGATTTCACTGGATACACCCGTAGAAGGCATATGACCACAGCAGTGGACGGGGGTTCAATTCCCCCCATCTCCACCACCGGTTCCTGTCACACCTGTGAGTCGAAAGGCCCGAACCCCAAGGTTCGGGCCTTTCGTTGTTCGGGCCTTTCGTTGTTCGGGCCCTTTCCCTGTTTCGCGACACACAACCGACATCGGATGCAGCAAGATGGGGCCGGGAAGGGAACTGGATGACTGCGACCTGGCTGCGGAGGTGGGTGCCGGGAGTCGACACCGCGCTGACCTACCGCCGCGCGTGGCTGTTGCCCGACCTACGAGCAGGAGTCGTGCTGACCGCGCTGCTGATCCCGGTCGGAATCGGCTATGCCGAGGTGGCCGGCCTCCCGCCCGAAACCGGGTTGTACGCCACGATCATCCCCCTGCTCGCGTACGCCCTGTTCGGACCGTCGCGGGTGCTGGTCCTCGGGCCTGATTCCGCGCTGGCGCCGATCATCGCGGCGGTGGTGCTTCCCCTGGCCGTCGGCGATGACGCGCGCGCGGTCGCGTTGGCCGGGCTCCTGGCGATCATGGTCGGCGTGATTCTGGCCCTCGGCGGGGTGCTGCGCCTCGGCTTCGTGACCGACCTTCTCTCCAAGCCGATCCGGGTCGGCTACCTCAATGCGCTGGCCATCCTGGTGATCCTGTCGCAACTGCCCGCGTTCCTGGGTTTCTCCATCGACTCGGCTACGCCGCTGGGAGACGTCACGGCCATCGTCACCGGTGTTCTGGATGGGCGGGTCGACGTGACGGCCCTCCTGTTCGGGCTCGGGTCGCTCCTCATCATCGTCGGGCTGTCCTGGGGAAAGTCGCGCATTCCCGGTGTGCTCGTGGCCGTGGTCGCGGCGACGGTCCTGACGGCCGTGCTGGGGCTGCAGGACACGCTCCCGGTGGTCGGGGCGATGCCGCAGGGGCTGCCTGCCCCGGCCCTCGGCGGTCTGGTCTGGGCCGATGTGGCGGCGCTGGCCCTCCCCGCCCTGGGCGTCGCCCTGATCGCGTTCGCCGACACGGCCGTGCTGTCGCGCACGTTTGCGGCGCGCCGCGGAGAGAACGTCGACGGCAGCCAGGAGATGGCGGCGATCGGGGTGTCGAACATCGCGGGCGGCCTGCTGGGCGGCTTCCCCGTGTCAGCGTCCTCGTCGCGCACACCCGTCGCGGAGAGCGCGGGGTCCCGCAGTCAGCTCACCGGCATCGTCGGTGCCGTGCTGATCGTGGTGTTCATGGTGCTCGCCCCGGCGCTGACCGATTTCCTCCCGTCGGCCACCATCGCCGCGGTCGTCATCATCGCCGCCGCCGGGCTGGTCGACCTGAGGGGATTCATCGCGCTGGTGCGGATGAACAAAGTGGATGCCGCCCTCTCGCTCGCGTCCTTCCTGGGGGTCCTGGTGGTGGGCGTGATCGAGGGCATCGGTGTGGCGATCGTCTTGTCGCTCGGGGCATTCGTCAGCTATGCCTGGCGCCCCTACCGGGCCGAGCTCGGTCGCATCCGTGGCCTGCGCGGATACCACGACCTGTCGCGGCATCCGGAGGGCGAGCGGCTGCCGGGCATCGTCATCGTGCGCTTCGACGCCCCGCTGTTCTTCGCCAACGGCGGCATCTTCGACGACTACGTGCGTCGCCTGGTCACTCGGGCGGGCAGCGATGTGCGAACGGTCATCCTCGCGGCCGAGCCCATCACCGACATCGACACGACCGCCGTCGAGGAGCTGCTCGAACTCGACGACTTCCTCACCTCGCGCGGGATCACCCTGATCTTCGCCGAGATGAAGGGGCCGGTGAAAGACCACCTGCGCGACTACGGGCTGAGCGGGCGGTTCCCGCCGGAACGGTTCGCCGTCACCGTCGGGGAGGCCGTCGACGAGGCCACCGGAACCCTGCGCGGCGACCTCGAGGGAACCGAATGGGACGACGAGCCGTGACGTCGGCCGAGTCCGGTCGGCGTGACGCCGGGCGAGCCCCTCGCTACCGGGGGAGCACCCGATAGCGGGTCAACATGCCCGCGGTGATGTGGTCGTTCACGTGGCAATGGAACAGCCAGGTGCCGGCGTCGTCGGGAACCATGTCGGCCTCCATCATGCTGGCCGGCAGGAGGCTCACGACGTCCGTGCGCATCCCGAGTGCGGTGACCGTGTTGCCGTGCCAGTGCGGCGTGTGAAGGTCGACCTCGGTGCCCATCCCCATCACGTACCAGCGCACCCGCTCGCCCTTCTTCATGGTCAGCGAGTCAATCGGCTGGTTGGCGAAGACGTAGCCGTTGATCGAATGCATCAGTGACGGCGCTCAGCGAAATTCCCCAGTCCTGCTCATCGAAGCTCCCCAGGTCGCGGGGATAGATTAGCGGAAGTTTGTGCCCGTTGTCACGCGGCGGAGCTCGTTGGATTGGGCGGCGTGGTTGCGGAGCCGGTAGGAGCCGCCGTCGAGGGTGACGACGACGGATCGGTGCAGGAGCCTGTCGAGCATCGCGGCGGCTTCGGTGGTGTCGCCGAGGATCTCGCCCCAGGCGCCGACGGGCCGGTTCGTGGTGATCACGATCGACGTTTTCAGGTAGCGCTGGTTGATGACCTGGAACAGTGCTGATGCGGCCTCGGCGGGCAGCGGCAGGTAGCCGAGCTCGTCGATTACGAGCAGCGTCGGGCCGGCGAAGAACCGCATCATCGTGCCCCACTTGCCCTCGATCGCGGCGCGGTGGCAGCGGGCGGCGAGATCGGCCGCGGAGGTGAAGTAGGTGCGGTAGCCGGCCTGCACTGCGGCGTGGCCGAGGCCCGTGGCGATGTGGGTCTTCCCGACTCCGGGCGGTCCGATCAGCAGCACATTGGTCGCGGTCTCGAGGTAGCGGCAGGTGCCGAGCTCGGCGAGCAGGTTGCGGTCGATGCCGGAGGCGGCGTCGAGGTCGAAGTCGTCGAGGGTGGCGCCGGTGGGGAGGTTCGCGAAGCGGAACCGGCCGGAGAGGCGTCGGGCGTCGGTCGCGGTGACCTCGATGGAGAGTAGGCGCTCGAGGGCGTGGGTGAGGCTCCAGCCCTCGGCTTGGGCCTGGTCGAGGACGCGGGGCAGAGCGTCGGCGGCGTCGGCGAGCTTGAGCTCGGTGAGGTGGCCGCGCAGCTGCTGATAGACGCTCGCTGGCGTCGCCGTGGTCACGGGGGTGGCGGTCGTCTGGGTGGTAGTGAGTGGGGTGTTCATCGGAGGGTGTTCCTGTTCTTCGCGGCCGTCTCGTAGGCGGCCAGGCTGATCACGGTGGTGGGTTCGGCGCTGCCAGTCAGCGCCATCGCGGCGCGGCGGGCCGCGGTGCCGGGTGGGATGCGTTCCTTCTTCCGGTGTGGCCGGCCGGGAGGCGCGGAGGCCAGGGCGATGGTCTCCAGGGCGGTGACGTGTCCGCTGTCGCGGATCGTGACCCCGAGGCCGGCCTCCGCGAGCGTGTGGCGGGCGAGGACGACCCCGGAGATGGTGGCGATGTCGATGGTCGTCGCGCCGAGGCGTTGGTGGACGACGACGCGGGCTGCGGCCAGTTCCGGCGGGACCGAGTAGCGGTTGCCGCGCCAATCGATCAGCGCCTGCCGTGTCGCGGTGCGTTGCTCGGTC
>NZ_SOFY01000062.1 GCF_004402595.1 Cryobacterium shii
AAAGTTTCTTTCCTTGACAGTCAGAAACCTAGACAGGAAGCGGCGTGCGGCCGTTAAGGCGCTCCGAAAGACCCACAGATGCAGCAGGAGAGCCGAGATCTTGTCGTAAAACCACTCTTTCGGGCTGTCGGGGGCCGATTTGGGCAAAATCTCCGTCGAATCCGTTCGCGGGCGGAGTCGGCACCAGAGGGACGCGGACTCCGATTCAGACTCGGACGCGAGCCCGGCCTCACCTGGTCGGGTGCACCTAGCAGGCCTCCGCGGCCCGCAGTAGGTTGCCAGCACCGGGCAGAGTCAGCAATTTTGCGAGCCCGCCGATGGTGGGAGAACAATGCTCGAGAGCAGCGTGGTCTGGTTCAACGAAATCGGTCTGGCGGACATTCCGCAGGTCGGCGGTAAGAACGCTTCACTCGGGGAGATGGTGCGCAATCTCTCCAGCGCGGGCGTGCAGGTGCCCGACGGGTTCGCGACCACCGCGAACGCCTACCGGGCCTTCGTCACGGCAAACGGGATCGAACCGGCGATGCGCCACCAACTCGACCTGTTCCATGCCGGCCACGCGTCGCTCCGGGCCACCGGCGACGTGCTGCGCGAGTTGTTTTTGGGGGGTGAGTTTCCCGCGGACATCGCCGACGGCATCCGTGCCTCGTACCGTGAACTCTCGGAGAAGGCCGGGCACCCCAATCTGCCGGTGGCCGTGCGCAGCAGCGCCACCGCCGAGGACCTGCCGGATGCCAGCTTCGCCGGTCAGCAGGAGACCTTCCTGAACGTGTCCGGGGAGCGTGACCTGCTCGACGCCTGCCGCCGCTGCTACGCGTCGCTGTTCACCGACCGGGCGATCAGCTACCGGGAGGTCAAGCACTTCGACCACCTGGAGGTGGCGCTGTCGATCGGAATTCAGCGCATGATCCGCTCCGATCTGGGCGGTTCCGGGGTGATGTTCTCGATCGACACCGACAGCGGATTCCCGGGCGTCGCCGTGATCAGCGCCTCCTGGGGGCTCGGCGAGACCGTGGTGCAGGGCACCGTCAACCCCGACAAGTACCTCGTCTTCAAGGAACTGCTGGAGCAGCCCGGCTGCACCCCGATCGTGGAGAAGACCCTGGGCGAGAAGGCCCGCAAGATGGTCTACGCCAAGGGTGGCAGCGCCCGCACCCGCATGGTCGACACCCCCGACGGGGAACGGCAGTCGTTCGTGCTGACCGACGCCGAAATCGTGAAGCTGGGCCGCTGGGCCGTGATCGTGGAGAACCACTACGACCGGCCGATGGACATGGAATGGGCCAAAGACGGCCTGACCCGGGAGCTGTTCATGGTGCAGGCCCGGCCCGAGACCGTGCAGTCGCAGGCCAGCGGAACCAAGTTCACGGTCAGCCGGTTGAGCGAGAGGGGTCCGCTGCTGGTCACCGGGGTCGCGATCGGCGACAGCATCGCCTCCGGCACGGCCTGCGTGATCAAGGACCCGGCCGACATCGAGAAGTTCATCGACGGCGCCATCCTGGTCACCGAGATGACCGACCCGGACTGGGTGCCCATCATGACCCGCGCGGCCGGCATCGTCACCGACCATGGCGGCCCCACGAGCCACGCCGCCATCGTCAGCCGGGAGCTCGGTGTGCCGGCCGTCGTCGGCACCGGTAATGCCACCAGCGAGCTGACGGATGGCCAGCTGATCACCATCTCCTGTGCCGAGGGCGACGAGGGCTACGTTTTCGCGGGAGCCCTGGCCTTCGAGACCGAGGAGATCGACCTGGGCGAGGTTCCCGAGACCCGCACCAAGGTGATGGTCAACATCGCCAGCCCCGCCGCGGCCTTCGAATGGTGGCGGCTGCCGGCCGCCGGCGTGGGTCTGGCCCGGATGGAATTCATCATCAACAACCTGATCAAGATCCACCCGATGGCGCTGGTGCATCCGGAGCGGGTCACCGACCGGGCCGCGCAGAAGCAGATCCACGAACTCACCCGCGGCTACCTCGACCCGAAGGAGTACTTCGTGCAGGCGCTCGCGCTGGGAATCGCGAAGCTGACCGCTCCGTACTACCCGAACCCGGTGATCGTGCGGATGAGCGACTTCAAGACCAACGAGTATGCGCACCTCATCGGCGGGATGGACTTCGAGCACTCGGAGCAGAACCCGATGCTCGGCTTCCGGGGCGCGTCGCGCTACTACGACCGCCGCTACCGGGAGGGGTTCGCCCTCGAGTGCCGGGCGATCAAGCGGGTGCGCGAGAAGATCGGGTTCACCAACGTGATCGTGATGGTGCCCTTCTGCCGCACCACCGCCGAAGCCGACAAGGTGATCGCGGCGATGGCGGAGAACGGGCTGGTGCGGGGCGAGCGCGGGCTGCAGGTGTACATGATGTGCGAGATCCCGGCCAACGTCATCCTCGCCGAGAAGTTCGCGACCCGGTTCGACGGCTTCTCGATCGGTTCCAACGACCTGACCCAGCTGGTGATGGGCGTCGACCGTGACGCGGAAGACCTCGCCGCCCTCTTCGACGAACGCGACGAGTCCGTGAAATGGATGATCAGCGAGGCAATCAGAAAGGCCCACGCCGCCGGAATCAAGATCGGCATCTGCGGCCAGGCGCCCAGCAACTACCCCGACTTCGCGGCCTTCCTGGTGCAGCAGGGCATCGACTCCATCTCCCTCAACCCGGACAGCTTCCTCAAGACGGTCTCCCACATCGCCCAGGCCGAGCAGGAGCTCGACACGGCGTAGGCGTACGGCGCTGACAGCGCGGCGCTGACATTGCGTCGGCGCAGCTCCTTGACGGTGCTGCGCCGACGGATGCCGGATGTCGCGGGCGCCGCCGGCGGATGCCGGTCGTCGCCCGGGCTGCGCTACCGCTCGGCCTCGTCGAACTCGTCGAGCACGGCCTGTTCGTATTCCGCCTCCGCGGCGTCTGCCCTGGCGCGGGCCTCGGCCACGCGCTCGCTGATCGCGTGCTCGGATTTGCGGAGGCGAGCTGCCTCGCTCGGGGTGGCGTTGATGAGCAGGTCCTCCAGCGTTTCGGGGTCGAGGCGCATCGCGGCCATTGCGTCCACCTCGGACCGGGCCACCGCGGCCTTGCTGCGGAGGAGCTGCAGCCGAGACTCCTGCTCGGCTTTGCGTGCTCGCTGCTCGGAGGACTGCCCGGCCGCGTGCGGGACCGGGACGATCGCCTCGGTGCCGCCGGTTTGGGTCCCGCCGGTTCCGGTGCTGCCGGCCTCGTTCGTGCCGGGTGAGGTGCTGCTGCCGCCGGCGTCGTTGTCTGTTCCGTGCTCTGCGTTGCTCATACTGTCTCCCTTTTTTCGCTGGCAGCCTAGCGCGGGAGGGCACCCGGGGAAACGGGGGCGTCGCCGCTCCAGGCGTCGTGCAGCAGCCGGGTCAGGGCTTCCGGGGTGACCGGGCGCGGGTTCGACGGCGGCGCCGCGGGCACGATCAGCGCCACCGCCCGGGTGATGTCTTCCTCCCGGAAACCGAAGTCCCGCAGCGCGGTCGGCGCGTGCAGGCGGTCGCTCAGGGCGACCAGCGACTCGACGGCGGTGGGCGGTTCGGCCGGTGTTCCGGCTGGGCCGGGCACTTCAGTCAGGTCGGCGGCGGCAGCCGCGGCCCCGAGCGCACGGGCGAGCAGCGCCTCTGCCTCGGGCGCGGCCGGCACGTTGAAGGCGACCACATGCGGCAGCACGATCGCGTGCGTCTCTGAGTGGGGCAGTCCGAACGTGCCGCCGAGAACGTGGCAGATCTTGTGGTGCAGGCCCGAGCCCGCGCTCGAGAACGCGCTCGCCGACAGGTAGGCGCCGTAGAGGGCCTCCTCCCGCGCGGCCAGGTCACCGGGGTCGTCGGCGATGAGCGGCAGGGCGTGCGCCAGCATCCGGATCGCCTCGGCGGCAATCGTGCTGCTGACCGGGTTCTTGCCCGGGGCCCAGAGCGCGTCGATGCCGTGCGCGAGGGCGTTGAGCCCGCTGGACACGCTGAGGTCGCGGGGGAGCGCCCGGGAGAGCTCGGCGTCGTAGATCACGGTGCCGGGCAGCACCCGGGGATCGAAACCGGTCGTCTTCACCCCGTGTTCGACCTGGCCCCAGACGGCGGTGGCCTCCGACCCGGAGTAGGTCGTGGGCACCGCAACGATCGGCAGGCCCTCGGCCCGCGCGACCGCCTTGGCCAGGCCGATCGCCGACCCGCCGCCGATCGGCACGAGCACGTCGATCCGGGCGTCCCGGGCGGCCTGGCGGGCTCGCTCGGCCGATTCGACCGGCACGTGCTGTACGACGTCGTCGAAGATCGCGGCCGGACGGATGCCGCCGAGCACCCCGGTCGACCGCTCCAGTTCGCGCCGGCTCGCGATCACCATCACGCGCGGGGCGTCGCTGCCGGGGGTGCTGGTCCTGCCGGAGGCGTTCGTGCTGCCGGAGGTGCTCGCGCTGCCCGGCAGACCGCCGGGCTCGGCGAGCACCCGGGCGAGCAGCTCGGCGGCCCGTCCGGTGCCGAAGAGCACGCGCTGCGACTGGGTGCGGTATTCGAAATCGAGCGGGGGCTGCGGGGGCTGCGTGTTCACGGGGTGGCTAGGCGCCGGTCTGCGCGGGGCGGGCCAGCCAGGCGAGGGCGGCGGCGACATCCGTTGCGGCGATGCCGTGCCCGCCGTCTCGCAGCTCGTGGTCGACCTGGGCGCCGCGTGCGGTGAGCACGCCGGCCACCCGCACGGCCCTCGCGAGCGGGGCCATCGGGTCGGTGCGGCCGCTCAGCAGCAGCACCGAGGTGCGTGGCAGGTCCGTGCCGAGTTCCCGGTCGTCGAGCGGGAACATGCCCGAGAAAGCGATCACCCGGTCGAGGGCCTCGGGGTGCAGGAGGGCCGTGGCCAGGGCGATGTTCGCCCCGTTGGAGAAGCCCACGGCGATCAGGCGGCGCTCGCCGAGGTCGTAGCGCTGCCGGGCCCAGGCGATGAAACCGGCCAGCTCGCCGGAGCGGCGCACGACGTCGTCGACGTCGAACACGCCCTCGGCGAGCCGCCGGAACCAGCGCAGCATCCCGCCCTCGGTGACCCGGCCGCGGGGTGCGAGCACGGTCGCATCCGGGTCGAGTGCATCGGCGAGGTTCACGATCTCCTGCTCGTTGCCGCCGGTGCCGTGCAGCATCAGCAGCACCGGGGCCGCAGGCGAGCCCGCCCGGTAGACGTGCGGCCAGTCGAGGTCGGGCAGGCCGGCGGGCGTGCCAACGGTCAGGCCGGGGGTCTGATCGGCGGGCAGCCCGGTGGCCGCTTCGGCGGCTGTGTGATCGCTCATCGGTGTTCTCTAGCCGACCGTCGCGGAGGCGGGGTTGTTCTCGGCCGGCAGCGTGATCGGCACGACGGCGCGCTCGATCTGGTCGCGGCTGGGCTCGAGCCACGGCGGCAGCTTGAGCGAGCGGCCCAGTTCGAGCAGTGGCTCGTCGATGTCGAAGCCGGGGGTGTCGGTTGCGATCTCGAACAGAACGCCGCCCGGCTCGCGGAAGTAGATCGACGTGAAGTACTGGCGGTCGAGGATCGCCGTCACCCCGTAGCCGCGCTCGACGAGCTCCTGGCGCCACTGCTCCTGGGTGGTCTTGTCGGGCACGCGGAAGGCGATGTGGTGCACGCTGCCGCCGGCGGTCAGGCCCACCTGGCCGTTCGGGTCGGCGATGATGTCCACGATGTTGCCGGGGGCGCCGTCGCCCGCGCCGACCCGGATGCGGTCGGTGGTCTCCTCGATCACGTGCATGCCGAGGTCGCGGGTGAGCACCTCGACGGTGCCGGTTGGGTCGGCGACGGTGAGCACCGAGGAGTGCTGGCCGCGCACGGCGTATTCGGCAGGCACGGATGCCGAGTCCCACGGATTGCGCGGATCGACCGTCGACGAGGCCACCAGGTCGAGCTGCAGGCCGTCGGGATCGCGCAGGGAGAGCCGTTCCTCGTCGGCGGAGCGGCGCACGAACTCGGACTCGACACCGAGGCCCTTGAAGTGGTCCGCCCACCAGCCGAGGCTGCCGGCCGGCACCGAGAACGCCGTCGAAGTGGACTGGCCGGAGCCGGGGCGTCCGCTGGCGATGCCTGTCCACGGAAAGAAGGTAAGCAGCGATCCCGGGCGGCCCGCGTCATCCCCGTAATAGAGGTGGTAGGTGCCCGGGTCGTCGAAGTTCACGGTCTTCTTGACGAGCCGAAGGCCGAGGCCGGTCACGTAGAAGTCGATATTGCGCTGCGGCGCACCCGCGATGGCGGTGACGTGGTGCAGTCCGGATGTTTGCGGAGTCATGGAATCCCTTTCTGGCGGGCCCGACGGGGCTGGCTGCGATGTCGTGTCGCGGTGACTTCTATGCAAACACATGTTTCTCGGGATTCATTCCCGCGCGACGCTCCGGGCTCCGGGCTCCGGGCTCCGGGCTACTCGCCGAGGTCCCAGCACTGAGACGGCAGGTCGGCGAGCCACGCCGTCATCGTCTGCGCGTTCGCGTCGGCATCGTCGTTCTGGCTGCGCTCCGGCGGCGCCTGAAACTCGGCCTGGTCGCCGTCCGGACCGACCGAACCGGCTGGGACGCCAGCGGCAGCAGTGGTCGGCGGTTTCGCATCCGCGTTCCCGAACATGTGAACCCCCTCAGCCGGCGCGGTCAGACCCGCTGCCGGGGTCCGGGGCAACAATCCGACGCTACGCTCGAAGATCTTCCACCGTCAAGCATTCCGTCCAGCATCCCGCCGAACCTCCGCCGTCCAGGGGAGAGGCGTTCGACGGATGTCGCAGCCTGGCGATCGCCCTCACCTCGATCTGCCGCACCCGGTCCGGGGTCACTCCGAGAAGAGCTCCGACCTCGCGCAGGGTGCGCGGGCGCTCGCAGCCCAGGCCGAACCGCATCCGGAGCACCCGCTCCTCGCGGCCGGGGAGCGCGGACACCCTGGACTCCAGCCCTTCCAACAGCAGGGTGCGGCCCACGATGTCGGCCGGATCCATCGCCTGGGCGTCACTGACCGTGTCGCCGAACGGCATGGGCTCGGGGCCGTTGCCGAAGTCGACCCAGACCGGGGCGTCGAGGGAGCGGGGCGCACGCGCGTGCTCCCGCAGCGCCACGACCCGGTTGCGGGTGAGACCGGTGGCGCGGCTGAGCTCCTGGTTGGTGCCGTCCCGGCGGAGGCGCTGCCGGATCGCGTGCTCCTCGCGGGCGATGAGAAGGAGGGAGTCGGCGGTCTGCACCGGGAGGCGGATGGCCCGGGACTGGTCGGCCTGTGCCCGGGAGATCGACTGGCGGATCCACCAGGAGGCATAGGTCGAGAACTTGAATCCCCGGGCGAAGTCGAAGCGTTCCACCGCTCGGATCAGACCGACGTTGCCCTCCTGAATCAGGTCCGGAAACTCCAGGCCGCCTCCGACGTAGTGCCGGGCAACCGAGACGACCAGGCGCAGGTTGGCGCAGATCAGGTGCTCCACCGCCCGGGCGCCGTCGCCGGCGAGCCAGCGGAGCTCCTCGCGCAGCGACGCGGTCTCGCTGCTCTCGCTGCTCTCCGTGGTGCCGTTGCTACTGTCGCTGCCGGTGGTGCCCAGCCGCGTGAGCCTGTCCGCGGCCAGCAGCCCCACCTCGATCCGCCTGGCCACCTCGACCTCTTCCGCCGCGGTCAACAGCGGCACCCGCCCGATCTTCTTCAGGTAAGCCGTGACGCAGGTGGACGCGGAGTCGGCGGCTGCGCGGCGGGCGGGACGGGGCTTTCGGATATCCATGCCGGAACGGTAGGACGGGGCCGGCCCGGGCCGGGGCATCCGTTTCAGGCTGTGCGAAACCCGGCACCGTGGTCGCCTGTGCAGGGTGTGGGCAGAGTACGCGCCCGTGTGCAGGGCGGCAGACCCGAATGGGGCGTTTCGGAGACCGGCCAATGGGGTGACTATGAGGAGGGCTGTCCGGTTGAGCGGGCGTCCGGCATCGTGAGAAGGGAACGCATGATGAGCAATGCAGAACCCGGTGACTCCGGTGACAACTTCGATTATGGCGACAATTTCGTCGACGACGACGAATTCGACCCCGAAACCACGTTCGTTTCGCGCGACCGCTTCGACGCCGGCGATGCTCTCGGCGACGCCGTCGACGTGGCCGACGATGACGACGACCGCGAGGGCGACGAGGCCGACGACGACGAGGAGCGCGACGGCGACCGCGAGGACGAGGACGGCTACGAGGAGTACAACCCGCCGGCTGACCGGTTCCTCACCGCGCAGATCTGGTGGATCGCGAGCGAACTGGTGCGGCGGCATCCGCATCTGCGCATCTCCGGAGTCGAGGTCGATGAGGCCGCCCGACTGGTGATCGTGCACGACGAGCAGGATGGCATGAGCATCCAGTGGGACCTCGTGGGCGGCTGCAAATTCCTGGTCAACGGGGTCGTCAACAAGATCAGCTGGATCGAGATGCTGGCCGCGCTCAACCCGCACGAGATCGTCCGGCGCATCGAGGTGGCGACCGGTCTCGGCATCCCGAAGGTCGTTCCGGTCACGACCCCGCGGTCACTGGCCTACCGGGTGCTCGCGAGCGCGCTCGCCACCGCGATCAATGACCGGCACGAGTGGTATGCGGTGCCGGCGCCGATGCTGCACGACGAAGACCCCGACGACCCCGGATGCGAGTACTTCCGCGACTTTCCGACGACCGTCCGGGCGCGGGCCGAGTATGTGGCGGCGACCCTGCTCGAGTTCGAGGCGGGCAGCCGCAGCGTCTACTTCTTCCAGCCGTTCTGGGCGCTGCTGCGCGACCTTGAGCCGGTCGCGATCTTCGACGCGGCGGGGGTCATCCATACGGCCGCCGGGGCGACCGAGCTGATGCCCCTGTACGAGCGGACCGACCGCAAACTCGCCCTGACGACGGCGGGTGTGCTGGGCCCCTACCTGCCCTGATCGGTCAGGGTCCGCACCTGAGTGGTCGGGCGCCGTCCCTGGCGGGTCAGCAGCCGTCCCTGGCGGGTCAGCAGCCGTGCCTGCGGGTCAGCCGATGCGGCCGAGCTGCGTCAGCTTCGCGTGCAGCGCGGAGTCGCTCGGCTCGACGACGTGGGTGCCGTCGGGGAACGTGATCACGGGGATCTGCGTGCGGCCGCTGATCGCGTGGGCGCGGTCGGCGCCGTCCTCCACGAGGAGCAGGTCGACATAGTCGTAGTCGATGTTCAGCACGTCGAGCAGCTTCTTCGAGCGGCGGCAGTCGCCGCACCAGTCCGCGCCGAACATGGTGATGCGCGAGTCGGAGGTGGAGGTGGCGGTGGTGGCGTCTGCGAGGGCGGCGGTGTTTGCGAGGGCTGCGTCGTCAGCGAGGGCGGCGGTGTCTGCGGCGGAGGTGACTGCGGGAGCGGCGTGGTCGGTCATCCGTTCATCGTAAGCGGCCCCGCTGACTCTTCCCCTGCACGCCGCTCGTCTCTTTCCCCCCACCGCCCACCCCCCGCTCGTCTCCTCCCCCCGCCCACCGCTCGTCTCCTCCCCCCGCCCACCACTCCCGTCCCGTTAGCCACTCCCGCCCCACACCATCCCGCCGAACGGTGAGTATGGCTCGTGTTTTTTGCCAAAAGTGGGGCCGAACTCACGGCTCGGCGCGAGATGGGCGGCGACGGATGGGCGGCGAGCGGCGAGGCGGCGGCGGCGAGGCGGCGAGGCGGGGCGGGCGGTGAGGCGGGGCAGGTGGTGAGGCGGGGCAGGTGGTGAGGCGGGGCGGGCGGTGAGGCGGGGCAGGCGGCGAGGCGGGGCAGGCGGTGAGGCGGGGCAGGTGGTGAGGCGGGGCAAGGGCGAGGCGGCGGGCGGCGCGAGCGTCGCGCGGCGCGTGCGGCGACGGATGCCCCGAGTCAGCCGAACATGTTGAGCATCAGCCGGGACTCCTCGAGCGCCTCGACCTCGTGCGGCAGCCCGGCGTCGAGGCGCAGCAGTGCGCCGGGCACGAGCCGGGTGACCTTTCCGCCGGCGGTGACCCGAAGGCATCCGTCGAGGGCCTGCATCAGCAGGATCGTGGGCGCCGTGTGCTGCTTCAGCACGTGACCCGACTCGAATGTCAGCACGACCACGCGAACACCGGGGGAGTTGAGCACCCGGGTGTGGCCCAGACCGCCGGGCTCGACGACGGCGTCGGCACGCACATTCGAGGCAAAGGTGAGGGGCGGGGGTGAGGTGGCCATGCCCGTTACGGTAGTCCTCCACGGATGCCGCGGCGAACCTTCCCTCCGCCGGCGCAGGTTCTATCCCCCGCCGGCTTCCCCAACTTGCGCCGCGAGCGGATCATGGTTCGACGGGCCCGCGCCCGCCCGGAGCGCCCGCAGAAGCACGCAGAATCAGGGGGAAGGATGCCGATGACCGTACTCAGTGCCGGGATACTGCTCTACCGCGTCACGGAAGCCGGGGCCCTGCAGGTCTGGATCGCGCACATGGGCGGGCCGTTCTGGGCGCACAAGGACGAGCGGGCGTGGTCGATCCCCAAGGGCGAATACGCCGCCGGGGAAGACCCCTTCGCCGTGGCGAAGCGCGAGTTCGAGGAGGAGGTCGGCGTGCCCGCTCCGGAGGTCGACTACGCCGAACTGGGGGAGTTCAGACAGCCGTCCGGCAAGGTGATCACGGTCTTCACGGCCGAAGCCGACGCCGCTTTTCGGGTCGACCGCATCATCAGCAACACGTTCCCGCTCGAGTGGCCCCGCGGCTCGGGGCGGGTGCGAGACTTCCCTGAAATAGATGACGCCCGCTGGTTCACGGCAACGGATGCCCGCGCCAGGCTCGTGCGCGGACAGGTCGTCGTGCTCGACGCGCTCGAACAGCGGGTGTGCCCCGGAGACACGGTGACCGGCGGCGAGTGACGGCCCCTTTGGGGGGTCGCAAATATTCCGGCCGGTGTCGGAGACCGCTGCTAGGTTCGGTGTAAGAGAAGGCCGCTGGGGGACTGAACGTGAACTCGAAAGAGGTGGTGGGTGACATGGTGTCCACGTCGGCGCCGGTCCTGAACTCGGTGTCGACCCTGCCGGCCGATCCGGCACTCGCGACACCGCTCCCGACACCGCTCCCGACACCGCTCGCGACACCGCTCGCGACACCGCTCCCGACACCGCTCCCGACACCGCTCGCGAAACCATTCGCGAAACCGCTCCGGACCCCCTCCGCCCTCGCGACAGTCGTTCTCCCGACGGTCGAGGACCTCCTCCGTGCCTGCGAACGGTCGAGCGCCGAGGGGCGCCACCGTGAGGGCGCCGCCCAGGCCGAGGAAATCCTGGCGCGACCGGATGCGAGCGCGGTGCAGCAGGCGCAAGTGCGCGAACTGCTGGCGCTGCACCGGCTGCGGCTGGGGGATTTCAAGGAAGCCGTGCAACAGGGCCTCCTGGCGCTGGAAGCCCTGACCAGCAGCGGCGACCTGCTCCGGCAGTCGAAGGTGCACTGTACCCTGGCGCTGGCCTTCACCGACACGGGCTTGAAGGAGCAGGCACTTCAACACGTCCTGGCCGCGATCGAAGCCGCCCGGGACTGCGGCAACACGACCGCCGAGTTCTGGGCGCTCAGCCGGTCCTCCACCGTGCACGGCTCCATGGGCGACCTCGCGCGCGGAGTCGAGCTTGGCCGTCAGGCACTGGCCCTGTCCCGCACCCTCGACGACCCCGAAGTCAACTTCGTCGCCCTGAACAACCTGTCCGACAGTTGCCTGGAGGCCGCTCGGGTTCAGCGCGTCCAGGGCTTGAACCCGTCTCCGACGCTGCACTGGGGTCTGTCCCTGGTGCGGGAGGCGGTTGCGGTCGCCCACGCCCAGGGGCACACCTTCTTCGAGACCATCGCCCTCACCAACCTCGTCAGCATCCTGATCGAGCTCGACGAGCACGACGAGGCCCGTGAGCAGGCCGGCCGGTCCAAGGCGCTGGCGAACGTCAACGGTTTTCACAATCTCGAGGTGAACAACGACGCACAGCTGGCCGAGGTGGTGCGGGCCGAGGGCCACCTCGACGACGCCACCGCGATGATGGAAGCCCAGCTCGCCGACCCCTCTCTCGACAACGACCCGCCCCTTCTGATCCGGCTGCACGAATCTCTGTTCGAGATGCACAAGGAAAGCGGGCGCTTCGAGCGAGCCCTGGCGCACCACGAGAAGCTGCACGCCCTGACGTTGAACATGACGACGCAGACGGCCGAGATCCAGTCCCAGATGCTGATCAATACCATGGGGATCGAGCAGGCCAACCATGAGGCGGAGCGTTCGCAGCTCGAGGCGGAGATGCTGCGCATCCGTGCTGAGGAATTGGAACAGCAGGCCAACACCGACCCGCTCACCAGGCTGCCGAACCGGCGGGCGCTGGACCGCGAGCTGCCCAACCTGATGGATCGTGCGCAGGATCTGGCCCAGCCCTTGTGCGCGGCCATGATCGATATGGACCACTTCAAACGGGTCAACGACGTCCACGGGCACGGCATCGGCGACCAGGTCCTGGCCGAGATGGCCACCCTGCTGCGGGGCGTCACCCGCGAAAGCGACCTGGCCGTGCGCGTGGGCGGCGAGGAGTTCCTGCTCGTCCTGGCCGACACCAGCCCCGCGCAGGCCGAAAAAGTCTGCGAACGCCTCATCGCCTCGGTGCGCGGGTTCGCCTGGGGCGACCTGGCCGAGGGACTGGCCTGCACGGCGAGCGTCGGTCTGGCCGCCCGACAGACCTCGGAGAGCGTGGCGCAGTGGCTCGCTCGCGCCGACGCGGCCTTGTATGCCGCCAAGAACGGCGGCCGCGACCGGGTCGTCGCCGCCTGAGCCATGACGTCACAGACCCCGACCATGGGTGAGCAGCGCGCGGCCCGATCGGTGATCGAGGAACTGCTGCGGCAGCAGAGCACCACGCCGGCCCGCAACGGCTTCAGCCGGCTCTTCGGCTACTCCCCGCTCGGCGACGACAGCGTCAGCTGGTACCTCGGCGCGAAGGGCGAACTCGAGGTCGGCGGCATCCTCGCCACGCTTCCGCCCGACTGGACGGCCTTCCACGCCCTGCCGATCGGCAAGAAGGGCGCCGACATCGACCACCTCGTCATCGGCCCCGGTGGCCTCTTCACCCTCAACACCAAGAACCACTCCGGCAAGGGCGTCTGGGTCGCCGGCCGCACCCTGATGGTCTCCGGCCACCGGGTTCCCCACATCCGCAACGCCGAGCACGAGGCCGACCGGGTCACCAAACTGCTGCGAGAACGGATGCCGCGCCTCGCGGCCGCCCAGCCCGTGATCGCGCTCGTGAACCCGAAGTCGCTCACCGTCAAGTCCACGCCGGAACGGGTGAAGGTCGTCACCGCTCCCGGGCTGCGGCGCTGGCTGATCACGCAGCCCGTCTCCATGGGACCCGCCGAGCTGGCGAACCTCGCCGCGATCATCGATGACCCCGCGACCTGGCCGACCCCGGTATTCCCGCCAACGGAGCATCCGTTCGCGCAGTTCGCGGTCCTCGACGCCGAGGTGCGGCAGGCCAGGGTGCGGCGCACCCTGTGGAAGTTACTGGGCGCCGTCGTGGCGGCGGCCGTGGCGGTCTCGGTCGGACCGCCCCTGCTGACCGCGGTCCTGACCGCCTTCATGGGCTCCGCCACGAACCCGTAGCCGTCACGTGGTCGTCCCGCGGCCGTCCCGCGGCCGTCCCGCGGTGGCCGGGGGGCAGCGGCCCGGGGGCAGTAGCCCCCCGATGCCCGCCAAGCCAATGGCACGGAGCTCCCGTGTGGCCAACTCAGGAAAACCACTTCGGAATGCCCGAATCCGGCCGGTTTCGGCCTGTTTTCTGGGGAATCACCTGAGTTAGCCACAACCCACCGCGCCAACGGGGCCCGCGGCGCCGGTGAGCGAGGCTGGCCGGGATGCGCCGCGCCCACCCGGCAGCTTCCCCTCGCGGCAGATCACCGCCGGCAGATCACGGCCGGTCGGGCGCCGCTGTCCCTCGAAGAAGGCGGAGCAGCAACCCGCATTTCGCCCGTATTCTCATATGGGGGGAATGAGCCCGAGCAGCATCCGGCGACGGCGTTGTCGCGGGCACGCCACGGCTCACTGCATGCCCCCAACGGACCTTACCCGGGGGAACGCTTGAAACGTACGTCTGCTCAATTGGATCGCGCCGCCGGCGTGATGCTCGGCATGGCCTGCGGCGATGCCCTCGGTGCCGGCTACGAATTCGGCCCGCCCCTCGCGGCCGATGCCTCCGTCACGATGAAGGGCGGCGGCGGGTTCAACTGGGCCCCCGGCGAGTGGACCGACGACACCTCCATGGCCGTTCCGATCCTGAACGCGATCGCCGCCGGCCAGGACCTCCGCGACGAAGCGGTGCTCGACGGGATCGTGGCCGTCTGGGTCGACTGGGCCCGCACGGCGCCGGACGTGGGCAACCAGCTGCGCGCGGTGCTCTCCCGAACCGAGCTCACCGCATCCGCGGTGCGCATCGTCGCCCGCGCCCACCACGAGACGCACGGCAGCAGCGGCGGCAACGGCTCGCTGATGCGAACCGCCCCGGTGGCGCTGGCCTACCTCGACGACCCGGTCGCGCTCGCCGGCGCCGCCCGCGCCGTCAGTGACCTCACCCATTTTGAGACGGATGCCGGCGACGCCTGCGTGCTCTGGTGCCTGGCAATTCGGCACGCGGTGCTCGAGGGCACCCTCGACGTCCGGGTGGGTCTAGGCGCGCTTCCGCCCGAGCGCCGCGAGCTCTGGGAATCCCGCTTCGTCGTGGCCGAGGCCGGAAGCCCCTCCGACTTCAGCCGCAACGGCTGGGTCGTGGAAGCGCTGCAGGGCGCCTGGTCAGCGATCACGCTTCCGGGCCGCGAGGCCGCAGCTGCGGCCACCGCGGCCGAGACCGTCGTCGCTGCGTCCACCGCGGCCGAGACCGCCACCGCGGCCGAGACCGCGGCCGAGACCGCCACCGCCACCGCCACCGCGGCCGGCACCCCCGCCGCCCACCTCCGGCACTCGCTCGAACTCGCCGTGCGCGGCGGCCGCGACACCGACACGGTCGCCGCGATCGCCGGCGGGCTGCTCGGGGGCCGCTACGGGGCATCCGCGGTGCCGGCCGCGTGGCGCCGGATCGTGCACGGCTGGCCGAACGGGCTGCGCTCCGACGAGCTGGTGCGGCAGGGCGTGCTGGCCGCGCGCGCCGACGGCGGACGATCACGCCGCAACGGTGACCTGCCCGAGCGCCGCGACCCGGCCACCCCCGACCGGCGCGAAGCCGGTGCCCCCGAGCGCCGAGACCCGGCCGTGCTCGACCGTCGCGCGCGCAAGGACCGCGTCGCGACCACCTGGCCCACCGCCGACCACCTCGCCTACGCCACCTCCGGCGACATCTCCACCCTGGTGCGGCACCCGCACGACGACGGTGTCTGGCTCGGCGCAGTCGGTATCCTCGACGACCTCCCGGCCGAGATCGACGCCGTCGTGTCGCTCTGCCGGGTCGGGCGCAGCCAGGTGCCTGATCGCATCCGTGCCGAGAATCGGGTCGCGGTCTGGCTGGTCGACGAGGTCGATCCGCGGGCCAACCCCAACCTCACCTTCGTGCTCGAGGACACGGTCGACGCGATCGCGGCGCTGCGGGCGGAGGGTCGCACCGTATTCGTGCACTGTGTGCAGGCGATCAGCCGCACGCCCACGGTCGGGGCGCTCTACGCGGCGAGGCACCGGGGCGTGCCGATCGAGCAGGCGCTGCGCGAGGTGACGGATGCCCTGCCGAACGCCAATCCCAACGTCACCTTCCTGCGCGAGCTGGTTCCGCCGCCGCTGCCGACGCCGACGACGCCGCTTCGAACGCTTCCGACGCCGCCGACGACGCTGCCGTTTCCCGGAGCGGGAGCCGTCGCCGGATCCCTGAACGGGCAGCCTTGACGGTTCGCGCCGGCGTCCGCGGCTGACACTCGGCCGAATCCGTGAGGGGTCCCGAATCGACCTTCCCGGGGCGATTGAAGGTCGATTTGGGACCCCTCAAGGCGCGGCGTGGCATCCGCTCGCTGCCTATTCCGTGTCGAAATCGCTGCCCGGCCCAAGGTACTCATCAGGAATCGCAGTACCCCGAGCCGCGAAGAAATCGGTCACATGGCCCCGACCGCAGGCCTTGGGGTCACCCGTCGGCGGTGGATTGAAGTCTTTCGGCCACGTCGTACCCACGTCGTAGCAAACTCCCGTGAGATTCGTGTCGATGAAGCTGGCCTCAGTGAGGTCCGAGCCGTAAAGCATCGCCTCAGTGAGATCTGCATGGTCTACGTCGACGATTTTCATCTCCATCAACTTGGCGTGGACCAGCGTGGCGGCGAAGAAAGTCAAGGCAGGCCCGTGCTTACGGTCAAACTCTGTGCGAACGAATGCGGCGCCCGTTAGTTTCGCACCGAAAAAGTCCGTGCCACCGATGTCGCTGTACGCGAAGTCGGCTCCGCGGAGGTCCGAATCGCGAAAGGCCGCTGCATTGAGATTCGCGTTTCTGAAGTCCGCGCCCGTCAGGGAGAGCCCGCTCAATTCCATTCCCTGCAGGTCTAAACCGTTGTACGGGCGTCCGCGAGCGTCGTCTGAGGACCGGTCTCGCACGAATCGAAGGTTCTCCAGCCGGTAGGACTGACCCGCCAGCGTCTCAGCGGCTGCACGCTCGCGATCCGAACGCTGGTCATCAATGTCCCGCTGCGCCTCGGTCGTAAGGAGCCCGGAGATGACGCCGGCTGCTATCCCGACGACGAGGGCGACCACGACATCGCGCACCAACCAGGGCGGGCTAGCCAGGACGCCTCTGACCCCCTTAGCGGTCACGGACTGCTGAGAATCGCTCGCTTTCATGCGGGAAGGCTACTGCGGTTCTTCGCGGTCATCCGGGAGCGACGCGCACGTTGAGCTTTTCCCGGCCGTGCGCCCTGGGTGCACGTCGCTACGCTTGCTTTGGCTTTGCCAGCCTGGGCCCGTCGATGTTCAAGTCTCTCACCTTGGCGATGCCGCGGTGGGCTGGTCGTTACGGGCCGGCCTTGTGTTCCCCCCTTCCCCGCCATCCCTCCACAATGTAAATTTGACCAGCCTATTCGCACCTATTTTGGACCACGACCGGGTGTCAGTGGTGTCCCCTAATGTGATGGGCATGACCTCTTCGGTGAGCATCTCTCAGGCGCAGCTCGGCACGCGATTCGACGCGATCGCCGCCGTGCACCGGAGTCTCGCGCGGGACGCCGCGAAGAGGGCAGACATGATTGACGAGGCGCGCCGGTTCAGCGAGGCGAACGCCGCCAACACTCCACGCAGGGCAAACTCCCGGTGGGACCCGCACGAGATCGCCCACCGCGAATTCTCGAGCGAACTGGCGTGCACCCTGCGCATCCCCGAACCCACCGCCGAGAACCTGATCGCCGAGTCACGGGCCCTGGTCGAAGATCTCCCCGGCACCCTCGCCGCGCTGCACGCCGGTGAGATCAGCTACCAGCACGCCCAGGCCGTGATCGGCCAGGCCTGCTCGGTGCCCGCCGACGCGTTGCCGGCCTTCGAGCAGTCGCTGCTCCCCGCCGCGCGCACCCTGACGGCGGCCAAACTCAAACACCAGGCACGGATGCTCCGGGAACGCCTGCACCCCGAATCGATCGCCGCCCGCAAGGAGAAATCCTTCTCGGAACGCACGTCCTGGCTGCAGGCCGAGACCGACGGGATGGCGACGCTGAGCCTGACCACGAGCACCGAGACCGTGCATGCCATCTTCAACCGGGCGAACGACACCGCCCGCAGCCTGCAGGGGCCGGAGGAGAAGCGCTCTCTGACCCAACTGCGCACGGACGTGCTCAGTGACCTGCTGATCGACGGGGTCACCCCGGCCGGACTCGCGGCGGGCATCCGAGCCACCGTCCAGATCACGGTCCCGGTGCTGACACTCCTCGGCCGCAGCGAAGAACCCGGCTACCTCGAGAACTACGGGCCGATCGACCCCGACACCGCCCGCGACCTCGCCTCGCGAGCGCCCAGCTTCACCCGCATCCTGATCCATCCAGAGACCGGCATCGTGCTCTCGGTCGGCCGGCACAGCTACAAGGTACCCAAACGGATGCGACGCTTCCTCCGCCTCCGAGACGAAACCTGCCGCTTCCCCGGCTGCAACCAGCCCGCGCGCGGCGCCGACCTGGACCACAGCCGGGAGTGGCAAGACCTCGGCCAAACCGCCGACGATAACCTCGCGCACCTCTGGCGGTCGAGCCAGACCCTGAAAACCGAGACGTCGTGGACGGTGAAGCAGAAGCCGGGCGGCATCCTCATCTGGAATTCACCCACCGGGCGCGACTTCGAGACTCAACCGGCCACCTGGATCGCCCCACCGGGTGCGCCCTCCGCTGCCGCCCAGGTTGGTGCCCCCGTTGGCGCCCAGACTGCTGCTCAAGTTGGCGCTCCGGTTGGCGCCGCGGGTGGTGGTCAGGTTGGCGCTCCCGTTGCCGCCGAGGTCAGAGCCCAGATCGGTCCCGGCTCGCCCCGGCCTTTCAGGCTCGCCCGGCCACCGCTGCCCGACGACGCCCCTTTCTGACCAGGCGCTATCCCCAACACCGGACCCGGGCGACAAATCCGCGCACCGCGAGACGGATGCCCGGCCCGGCCGTTCGCTAAAGTCACCTCATGACCCCGCCCACCCTCACCCCGGCCGACCGAGAGCAAGATGCCGGTCTCTGGATGGATCAGGATGCGGGTGAAGCTCGGCGCTCGCGAGGCGAGGTCGCGGGCGGTGTCGGGGTCGATCGGCCCGTAGTTCTCGAGGTAGCCGGGTTCTTCGCTGCGGCCGAGGAGTGTCAGCACCGGGGCCGTGGCTGCGATCGGGCACACGGATGCGACGTACGACCTGACCCGGCAGGCCATCGCCGCCGGGGCTACGGCCGGCACGCACGTCTTCAACGCCATGCGCCCGATGCACCACCGGGAGTCCGGCCCTGGCCGCCCTGCTGAAAGGCCCGAACGTCTTCGCCGAGCTGATCGCCGATGGCGTGCACCTGCACCCCGCCGTGGTGCGCTTCATCATCGAGAGCCCCTCGCGGCCCGTCTTCGTGACGGATGCCATGGCCGCAGCCGGTACAACCGTCGCGCACGACGGCGACTACAAGCTCGGCGGTCTCGACGTTCACGTCGCCGACGGCGAGGCGCGTCTGACCGACGGCACGATCGCCGGCAGAGTGCTCACCCTGAGCGCAGCGGTTCGCTACGCCGTGCACATCGCCGGCGTGCCGCTGCACCTGGCGGTGCAGGCGGCCACCCAGAACCCGGCCGACATGGTCGGCCTCCACGACCGCGGACGCCTCGCCGCCGGCAACCGCGCCGACCTGATCGTGCTCGACGCCGGGCTGCGCGTCACGGCGACCATGCAGTCCGGGGTGTGGTGCGCGGGGTAGCTCCCGCCCCAGCCCCCTAACGAATTCGACGGAGATTCTCGCGAGAATGTGCCTAAAGCAGCTATTTTCCGGCTGTCAGAGCACATCGGCCCAAAATCTCCGTCGAATTGGTTCGCACGGCTGAGCAGGGGGCTCCTGTGCAGAAGGCGGCTGAGCGGGGCCGGTGACTGCCCGGTCGGGCGCCTCCAATCGTCGTTTCTCCGTGTTGCATGGGCGTAGCCTGAAAGGGCGCTGGCGTTCTCGCTGAGGGCGGCAGTGCATTTCTCAGAGGAGAGAACACATGTCCGTCAAGCCACTCAAGGTCACCGTCACGGGAACTTCGGAATCGCCGACCAAGCTCGCAGTTTCGGTGCGGGATTTCTCGTTCATCATCGACGAGCCCGCCATGTTCGGAGGTGAGGACGCCGGGCCCAATCCGGTCGAATACGCCCTAGCCTCCCTCGCCGGCTGCATGAACGTCGTCATCCATCTCGTCGCCAAAGAGCAGGGCGTTGATGTGCGGTCGTTGCGGCTCACGGTCAAGGGCGAGCTGGACCCCTCGCGGCTGATGGCGCTGCCCACCGAAAACCGGGCGGGATTCCAGGGCATCGAGCTCACCGCCGACTTCGATTCAGACGCCAGCACCGCCGAACTCGACGAGGTACTCCGCCTGGCCGGACTTCGCTGCCCCGTCTCGGACAACCTGGGCAACGCAACCCCCGTCATCGTGCGACTCCCTGCTCCGGCAGAGCTGGAGGAAGCCCTCGCCTCTGTGTAGCGACGGATGCCGTGGGCCGGGCCGGTAGGCATCCGTTCAGCCCGCCGTGAGGGGTCCTAACTCGACCTTCCCGAGGCGATTGAAAGTCGATTTGGGACCCGTCAGGCTGAAAACCGCACCGCCCTGGCGTCCGCCATGGCTGCGGCGCCGTTGCCGACTTCCGGCGGCCCAATATGCAGCGAGGTCCTTGATGGCCCTGGCGATCGCCGCCGCAGATCGAGGGCCTCTTCCTGACAGCCGGACCGGCCGGCGACTCGCTCCGGCCGCGAGTGTCGAACGGGTCCTGGGTCAGGCAGTCTGACTCCGACGCTCCAGCCAGGAGCGCTCCGTGGGTTGCAGGGCACGCGGCCGCTCCGCCTGCTCATCAAAGGCAACCATCACCACCGAGCCGGCTGCGTACACACGATCCTCCGCGCCTTCACCTGAGTCGAAGACCCGGCAGTCCAGGGTGAAGGAAGACCGCCCTATCGCGGCTATGGTCAGGCCGACTGTGACGGGGTCGGTGCGATAAGGGAGCGGGCGCAGGTAGTCGAGGCGCTGACTCGCTACGACGATGCCGCCGGCCAGTATCTCGGATGCGTCATCCGACCGGAGGAAGAGTCGAGCGCGGGCTTCTTCGAGGAGGCGGAAGAACTCGACATTGTTCACGTGGCGGTAAACGTCCATGTCGGCCCAGCGTAGCGACAGGTCGAAACGGTTTTCATAAGTCATGGCACTCCTCCGGTTCGGGGCCCGGAAAAATTTGTCTTGCCGGAACCGTATTTCGACTATATGGTAAATCAACCCTTGATTCGATCGATCGATCGATCGAAGAATACGTTCTAGACCCTTGCACGGCTTTCCTCTCTATTCCCCCTGCACCTGGACAGAAAGTAGTGACCCCATGACCAAGCGACACCAACTCTCCGCGATGCACCGCCGCATCCTCGGCGCGACGATGGCCGCCACTCTGCTCGTCTCCCTGAGCGCTTGCGCTCCAACCGCCGCGGGCGCGGACGCGGCCTCGGCCGCCGACAAGCCCAAATCCGTCAGTGTCGTCGCTTCAGGAAAACTGACCTGCGCAATGAGTGGCGAATACCGCCCTTTCAATTTCTACGATGAGTCCAACAAGCTCGTCGGCTTTGACGTCGACGTGTGCACCGCGGTGGCCAAAGAGCTCGGCCTCGAGGCAGCACCCGTCACGGGCGCATTCAACACCCTCATCGCCGGCCTGGTCGGCAACCGCTACGACGCCATCATCGGCTCAATGGCGAGCACGGATGAGCGCAAGAAGGAGGTGGACTTCTCTGACCCGTACTACTCCACCGGCGCCCAGCTCTTCGTGGCCAAGGGGTCCTCGATCAAGGATGTGACCGGCCTCAAGGATGCCAAGGTGGGAGTGGCCCTGGGCACGACGTTTGAAGAGTTCGCTCACGGCCTCGACGGCGTCGGTGAGGTCAAGACCTACCAGGCCGACATCGATGCGCTCAGGGACCTCGAGGCCGGCCGTGTTGACGCTGTCATCACTCAGGGCTTCATGGGCCGGTTCCTCGCCAAGTCTGCCGGACTCAAGGCCGAGGCTGTGGGCGACGTCCTCTTCCCCGACGTCGCCTCGATCCCGGTGAGCAAGGACAACCCCAAGCTCCTCAGCGCGATCAACGCTGCGCTCAAGACGATGCACGACGACGGCACCTACAAAAAAATCAGCATGAAGTGGTTCGCGACCGACATCAGCTAGCAGAAGTGGGGTTGCTGCCCTCCACCGGGCAGCAACCCAGTTTCTTCTCTCGCACCGAACGAAAGCAGACCCATTGGAATTCCTGAACGCCCTGATTGCCAGTTCGCCAGCATTGCTCAAGGGCCTGTCGGTGACGATTGGCCTCACCGCACTCACGCTCGTTTTTTCGGTCATCCTCGGCGCAATCATCGTGGCCATGAAGATGAGCAGCATCCCGGCATTCTCACGGTTCGCGACCGGATATCTGGCCGTCGTCCGAGGGATACCCCTCATCGCCTTGCTCTTCGTCATCTACTTCGGCATCGTCTCCGTTTTCAAAGTGGATGCCTTCACGGCCGCGGCAATCGGGCTGAGCGTGCACAGCTCCGCCTACGTCGCTGAGATCTTCCGCTCGGGCATCAACTCCGTTCACAACGGCCAGGTCGAGGCATCTCGTTCACTAGGCATGAGCAGGGTGGCCACCATGAGCAGGGTGGTCGCACCGCAGGCTCTCCGCGTCGTTGTCCCGGCGCTGGTGAACCAGGCGATCGTGTCCCTCAAGGACAGCGCCGTCGCATCCTTCATCACCGTTGATGAACTCTTCATGACCGCGCAGCGCTTGTCCGCGGCAACGTTCCAGCCACTCACCTACTACGCGATCGTCAGCCTCTATTACCTGGCAATGGTTGGCGCGATGACATTCTTCGCCGGCAAGGTCGAACGCTACTTCCAGAAGCGAGGTTAGAACAATGACTCAAATTGATGGTCAGCCACGGGTTCGGATCACCGGAGCCACAAAGAAGTTCGGGGACAACGTCGTCCTCAATAACGTCGATCTCGAAGTGCGGGCGGGCGAGGTGGCCGTGCTGATCGGCCCATCCGGCGCGGGCAAGAGCACCCTGCTCAGGTGTATCAACGGCCTGGAACGCCTGACGTCGGGCACCGTCGAAATCGACGGAGTACGTCTCGAATACCGGGAGCGTTCCCTGAACCACATGCGTGAGCACGTCGGCATGGTCTTCCAATCGTTCAACCTCTTTCCGCACCTCACGGCGTTGGAGAACATCACGATGGCGCAGGTCGTTGTGGGCAAGCGGTCTAAGAGCGAGGCGCATGATCGAGCCGCGAAGCTGCTGTTCCGGGTGGGTCTCGGTGAGAAGGCGAACAGCTACCCGAGCGCCCTCTCGGGCGGTCAGCAGCAGCGCGTCGCCATCGCGCGTGCGTTGGCGATGACGCCGAAGCTCATGCTGTTCGACGAGCCGACTTCGGCCCTGGACCCCGAGCTGGTCGGTGAGGTGCTGCAAGTTATGCGCGAACTCGCTGACGAAGGCATGACCATGGTCGTGGTCACACACGAGATGAGATTCGCCCGGCAGGTTGCCGACCATGTCGTGCTCCTGGCAGATGGGGCCATCGCCGAAGAAGGGCCGCCGGAGATCGTTCTGGACGCACCGGCATCAGACCGAGCCAGAAGCTTTCTCAGCAAGTTGCAGGCCGATGGCTGAGCCGTTGCAGCAAGACCATCGGACAACTCACACACACGACGTGACAAAGGATGAACACGTGACCGGCACTGACGTACCCACGCATTTCGCGACATTCGAAATGGCGGACCAGATCGCCTTTATTCGACTGCACCGGCCGGAGCGGCTCAACGCGGCTTCACCCCAGCTCGTTGCTGATCTCAAGCGCGCATTGGACCAGGCGGCAGCGCAACACGCTCTGGTCACCGTGATCTCCGGCGACGGGCGGGCGTTCTGCGCGGGGCATGACCTCAAGGCAGAGACGCTTCCCCCGGATTCGCCGGAAGCCCTCGAGCACCTTCACGCGCTGCAGGGCATCACTCGACTGCTGCGCGACTCGGCCACCGTGTCCATCGCGGCCGTCCATGGCTACGCCCTGGGCGCGGGAATGGAATTCGCCCTGAGTTGTGACTTCATCGTCGCGGATGCGGGGACGCAGTTTGGATTCCCGGAGGTCTCGGTGGGCCTGTCCGTCACCGGGGGGATCTCCTACCTTCTCCCTCAGGCCGTCGGGCTGCCGATGGCCAAGGAACTGATCCTGCTCGGTGAGACGTTCGGTGCCGAGAAGGCGAAGTCGCTCGGCCTGATCAACCGAGTGACAGCGCCCGGTGACCACCTGCGCGTTGCGGAAGAACTTGCCCGACGTCTTCTGGCGCTGCCCCACCGCGCCCTCTCGCTCGCGAAGGAAGCGTTCGAGAGCGCCGTTCGCCCGCAGGTCGAAACGGCGATGAAACTCGAAATCCAGAACGCCCTCTTGACCGGTGACTCCGCAGACGCCGCGGATGCCCGCGACCAGTTCGCCACCACGGGGTCGAGGCCGGCGGGCAGCGGTCAGTGATCGACTCAGGCGACGACCTCGTTCGGGCGGCCGGCAGTCAGGGCGTGTGTGCGGACGCTCACATCGACGGAGTCGGCAACCTCGGCGACCTGATCACCCGGGCGGCCGAGCGGTGGGCCGATCGGACCGCGTGGCGGTTCGGGGCCACCGGCGAGACCTTGTCCTTCACCGAGGTCGAGGCCGTCACCCGATACCTTGCCGGTGAGCTCTCGGCGGTCGGGATCGGCGCCGGGGACCGTGTGGTGCTGATGGCGAAGAACACACTGGAGTTCCCCGCGGCCTGGCTCGCTCTCGCGCGATTGGGCGCCATCGTTGTGCCGATGAACACGAACTACCGTCTTACCGACGCCACGCACGTCGCGTCCCTCGCCGGGGCGACGGCTTTCCTGACGGTGGAGGAGTTCCTGTCCCTGGCCGGGCAGGTAGCGGAACGGTGCCCGTTGCTCGAGAAAGTCTTCTCGCTCGAGGGACTTCTGCTCGGTTGGAGATCAGGGGACTCGCCGCGGGAGCCCGCGGCTCCACTCGACCAGGCGAAACCTGGGGACACGTCGAACATCCAGTTCACCTCAGGCACGACGGGCAAGCCGAAGGGGTGTGTTCTCCCGCACGAGTACTGGCTGTCGATCGCCTGGACGCTCCAACACGACTTCCCGCACCTGACGGATGCCGACGTGATGCTCACCGTGCAGCCGTTCCACTACATCGATCCGCAGTGGAACGTCGCGAGCGCACTTCTCGCCGGGGTCGAGCTGGTCATTCTGGACCGGTTCCACCCGAGCACCTTCTGGCAGAGCGTGCGAGAGTTCCAGGTCACCTACTTTTACTGCCTCGGCCTCATGCCCACGCTGCTGCTGAAGATGCCGCCGAGCGACGAGGACCGGAACAACCGCGTTCGCGCGGTGCAGGCCTCTGCCATCCCGGCCTCTATTCACCGGGCCCTCGAAGAGCGCTGGGGCGCCCCGTGGTACGAAGCGTTCGGGATGACCGAAACCGGCGCCGACCTGTTCGTCGACGTCGACGAACACGACGAGTTGCTGGGTTCCGGATGCCTCGGGCGGCCTCGATCCCATCGTGAGGCCCTCGTCGTCGACGACTCGGGGGCCCCCTGCGCGGTAGGCCAAACCGGGCAGCTCCTGTTGCGCGGAGCGGGGCTGATGACCGGCTACTTCGAGGATGCCGAGGCGACCGAGCGGGCCTTCCGCGGCGGTTGGTTCCACACCGGCGACCTCGCCGAGCGAGACGAGCTCGGACGCCTCTACTACCGCGGCCGCACGAAGGACATGATCCGGCGAAGCGGCGAGAACATCTCCGCGATCGAGGTCGAGGAGGTCCTCGTCCTCCACCCCGGTGTGGAGCTGGCGGCCGTCGTCGCCGTGCCCGACGAGCTCCGAGGCGAGGAGGTGCTGGCCTACCTCGTGCCTTCAGCCCCGGCCCCTTCCGCGGTGGACCTGATCGACAGCGTGTCCGCGAGCTGCGCGACCGAACTCGCCTACTTCAAGGTTCCGAGATACTGGCGGGTCGAGCGTGAACTGCCGCGCACCGTCTCGGAACGAGTCGCGAAACACGAGCTGACCCAGGCCGGATCGCTCCGCGGCGCCTGGGACTCGAAGGAGGGGCGCTGGCATGAATGAAGAAGCAGCCCGCATCCGTGGGGCGCAATCAGGACAGACATCGGGCACCGCAGGATACGATCATCCGAGCGGCCGCCTGTGCAGTTCGAAAATAGAGGAGTCTCCGTGTCCAGCTCAGTCGAACCCCTCGGTCGAGAGCCCCTCGTTCGATCGGTGGACAGCCCCGCAATCAACGACACCCACCAGCGACTGCTCGAGTCGGCGGTGCACCTGTTCGCCGTTCGCGGTTTCCACGGCACCGGCATCCGTGATCTGGCCGCAGGCGCAAATTTGTCGAGCGCCACTCTCTATCACTACATGGGAACCAAGGAGCGTCTGCTCTTTCAAATCATGCAGGACGCCCTCGATCGCCTGCTCCTGGCTGCTCGCGTCATCGAATCCCAATCAGACGACGTGCGCATCCGACTCGCCGGCCTGGTGCGGATGCACGTCATCACCCACGCGCTCCGGCGCGACGCCTCCAATGTGGTCGACAACCAGGTCAGCGCTCTCGAGCCGGACGATCGCATGCTCATCATTCAGCAGCGCGACTCCTACGAGAAATTCTGGGCTGATGCCATCGCCGAGGGTGTCGCAGCCGGATTCTTCACCGTCCCCGATCAAAGCGCGGCACGAATCGCGCTTCTCGAAATGTGTTCCGGCGTCGCGCGCTGGTACTCCGTGGACGGCCGACACTCGCCCGACGAAATCGCCGACATCCACGTGGAACTCGCCGCGGCGCTCCTCCGCGGCTGCGACGGCCGGCCGACCTGGACCGAACCGGAGAATCACCTCGACATCCACTCGCTGGTTGAAGAGATCTGGGCCATCCGGGTTCCCGACGGCAAGGCCAACCGCGCCGTCAAATAGCTTCTCCCCGAGGCGGGAGGGCACCCATGCCTGAAGCGGTCATCGTCGCCACCGCGCGCACACCGATCGGGCGGGCCTTCAAGGGAAGCTTCGCCACTGAACGACCGGAAGACCTCGCCGTCGCCGCCATCCAGGCCGCCGTCGCGGCCGTGCCGCCACTCGATCCACGGGAGGTCGAGGACATCATCCTGGGCTGCGGTGTACCCGGTGGCCTTCAGGGCAGCAACCTGGCGAGGGTCATCGCCGTGCAACTGGGCTGGGACACGGTTCCCGGGCTGACGGTGTCGCGGTTCTGTGCCTCGTCGCTGCAGTCCATCCGGTCGGCCGCCCACGCCATCAGGTCTGGTGAGGGTGACGTTTTCATTGCCGCCGGAGTGGAATCCATCTCGAGCTTCGCGCTGACCGACGTCGACAACCTCCCCGGCTCGCGGAGCCCTCGCTTCGAGGAGGCGGCGGCGAGGTCGAGACACCGGGCCGAGACCGCCGAACCCTGGACGGATCCACGGCTCGACTGGCAACTCCCCGACGTGTACATCCAGATGGGTCAGACTGCCGAGAACGTCGCCTCCCTCTCCGGGATCAGCCGGCACGACCAGGACCAGTTCGCGCTGCGGAGCCAAACCCTCGCGGCGGCCGCCGACGCGAGGGGCTTCTGGGCCGAGGAAGTGACCCCGTACCGTCGAGCCGATGGGAAGGTCATCTCGGCCGACGACAGCCCCCGGCCCGGGACGACCCTGGACGGGCTCGGGGCCCTGCAGCCGGCATTCCGCCCCGGGGGAACCGTGACCGCTGGCAACAGCTGCCCTCTCAACGACGGGGCGGCGGCACTCGTCATCATGTCGGACCGACGCGCGCAGCAACTGGGCATCCAGCCGCTCGCGCGCATCCTCGGCACGAGTGTCTCCGCCACCTCGCCGGAGATCATGGGCACCGGGCCGGTGTCGGCGATCCGCACATTGCTTCAGCGACTCGGGATGTCCGTCGCCGATTTCGACGAAGTCGAGATCAACGAGGCCTTTGCCGTGCAGGTGCTTTCGAATGTCCGAGATCTCGGCATCGATCCCGGCCGGGTGAACGTCAACGGCGGAAGCCTGGCCCTGGGGCATCCCTACGGCATGACGGGCGCACGCATCGCAACGACGCTGGTGCACTCACTGCGGGTGCACGATCGCCAGTTCGGGCTGGAGGCCATGTGTGTGGCCGGAGGCCAGGGCATGGCCCTGGCCCTCGAGAGGCTCCGGTAAACGGTGGCTCAGGTAAACGGTAATGACCGCTCAAAAAGATGGGATGAACGATCATGAAGAATGAACGACACGTGGCCATAGTGACCGGGGGAGCGCAGGGAATCGGGGCCGCGATCGCGGCGCGCTTGGCCCGGGAGGGCAACGCCGTGGCCGTACTCGACCGCAACCTGGCGGCCGCGGAATCCACCGTGCGCGAGCTGGTCGGCGCGGGCGCCAACGCGATTGCCGTCGCCGTCGACGTGGCCGACGAGGCTTCAGTCGACCAGGCGGTGGCGGATGTCGTCGCGCGCCTGGGTGAACCACAGATCCTCGTCAACAACGCCGGGGTCCTGCGCGACAACATGTTGTTCAAGATGAGCGCCGACGACTGGGATCTGGTGCTCAACGTGCATCTGCGCGGAGCGTTCCTGATGTCCCGAGCCGTGCAGAAGCACATGGTCACAGCCAAGTGGGGGCGCATCGTCAACCTGTCCAGCACCTCCGCCCTGGGCAACCGAGGCCAGGCGAACTACGCCGCAGCCAAGGCCGGCATCCAGGGTTTCACGAAGACCTTGGCCTGGGAACTGGGCCCGTTCGGGGTCACGGTCAACGCCGTGGCTCCCGGATTCATCGCCACCGACATGACCCGCACCACGGCCGAACGAATCGGTGTGTCCTTCGAAGAGCTGCAGGCCAGCGCGGCGGTGGCCACGGCGGTGCGGCGCGTGGGCTCGCCCGAAGACGTGGCCGACGCCGTCGCGTTCTTCGCCGGGGAGGGCTCCGGTTTCGTCTCGGGCCAGGTCCTGTACGTCGCCGGGGGCCCGCATGGCTGACTCGGCACCGCTGCGCGTGTTCTCCTCCACCCACGACCTCATCGGGTCGGTGGGCGAAGAACTCGGCCCCAGCCCGTGGATGACCGTCGAACAGCCGGCAGTGGATGCCTTCGCCGACGTCACCCAGGACTGGCAGGCACTCCACTGCGACCCCGCGTTCGCGGGCGGTTCTCGCTACGGCGTCACGATCGCACACGGCTATTTCACGGTCTCGCTGCTGAGCATGTTCGCCCGTCAGCTCTACCGAGTCGACGGCGTGTCCGACATCATCAACTATGGGATCGATCGGTTGCGGTTTCCCGCCCCTGTGCCCGTGGGCTCCCGCATTCGGGCGCGAGCCACGCTGACCTCGGTGTCCGCGAAATCGGGGTTGGTGCTGGCGGGTGTGAACTACGTCGTCGAGATCGAGGGCTCTCCTCGGCCGGGACTGGTCGCCGATACCCTCGTCGCCCTCGTGCCCGAAACAGCCGCCGAGGTCCCCGAGGTCCCCGAGGTCCCCGAGGTCGCCGGTGTCTGAACGCAAGCTGGATCTTCTGATCCGCAACGCCACCATTCTGACCATGGATGCGGACCGGCCCGCCGCCCGCTCGGTCGGAGTGTCAGCCGGCCGCATCGTCGCAGTGGGGGAGGAACTCGACGGGGCCACCGCCGATCGGGAGGTCGACGCGGCCGGCCTGACGGTACTGCCGGGGTTCAACGACGTGCATTGCCACACGACCTGGTTCGGGTTGTCGCTCACCGAGGTGGACCTCAGCGTCCAGAGCAGCATGGACGACGTTTACGCGGCGCTGCAGCGTCGCGCCGGCGAGAGTGCGGATGGCGCATGGGTCGTCGCCTCGGGCTTCAATCACCAAAAGTTCGGGGGACGCTACCCCGACATCGACATGCTCGACGCCATAGCTCCGCGAAACCCGATCTACATTCGGCACAACTCCGGCCACGCCTGCATCGTCAACAGCACGGCGCTCGGCCTGGCCGGTTTCCTCGCAGCCGATTACCGCGAGGAGGCCGGCGCCGTGGCGGTCCGCGACGAACGGGGTCGGTTCACCGGCTTGCTGGAGGAACGCGCGCAGCAGGCCGTGCAGCGCTTGTTCCTCCCGTACTCCCAGGGCAGCATCGTCGGCGCGATCGATCGTGCAACCCAGGTCTATGCGACGGAGGGCATCACGAGCTTCACGGAGGCCGGGATCGCCGGAGGCTGGATCGGGCACAGTCCCCTCGAACTCGGCGCCTACCAGACGGCGCTCGAGACGGGCGTGCTTCGAGCGCGGGCGCAACTGATGGTCTCCCTGGATGCCCTGCACGAGATGAGCGGTCACCGCGACGACAACATGACACTGGGCCTCGATCTCGGTGTTCGCACCGGCTTCGGCAACGATTTTCTGAAGATCGGCCCGACCAAGGTCTTCCTCGACGGTTCGTTGCTGGGCCTGACCGCCGCCATGTCCGAGGCCTACTGCGCCGGCGTGTCGGACAACCACGGCTACTTCCAGGGGGATGTCGAGGAGATGCGGCAGAGAATCCTCGCCGTATATCGCGCCGGCTGGTCGATCGCCGCGCATGCCATCGGTGACGAAGCCATCGACTTCGCCCTCGAGGTGTTCGAGTTCGCGCGGGAGGCCTACGGCCCACGCTCCGTCCCGAACCGCATCGAGCACGGTGGCGTCATCACGGATGCCCAGCTCGCCCGCCTCGCGGCGGTGGGCGCCGTCGTCGTTCCCCAACCCGGTTTCGTCCCCGCGTTCGGCGCCGAAATGGCGCGGGCGCTCGGGGAGGAACGCGTACACCAGTCCTACCGGGCGGCATCGCTCATCGCAGCCGGCATACCGCTCCCCGGCAGCTCCGATCGGCCCGTGACGTCGGGGACCGTCCTGCCCAATATCCAGGCATTCGTCGAACGGCGCTACGGCGGCGACCAGGTTTACGGCCCCGGGGAACGGATCAGCGTGGAGGCCGCACTTCGCGCCTACACCCTGGGGTCCGCCGAGGCGACCGGCGAGGCCGGGCTCCGCGGCAGCATCCGGCCCGGAAAGCTCGGCGACTTCGTGTTCCTCGACCGGAACCCGCTGTTGAGCCCGGTGGAGGAGATCTCAGACATCGCCGTGATGGCAACCGTCGTGGGTGGAACCTTCATCCACGACCGCCTGTGACCGGCACGCCCAACCGGCTTGATGGTGACCGTCGCCTGTGAGGGGTCCCAAATCGACCTTCCGCAGGTAAACCAAGGTCGATTCGGGACCCCTCACGACGCTGGTGAACGGCTGACCGGCTTCGGCTCAGGCTCGCAGGCGAAGAAATCCGGGAGTTCGCGGCACAGGCGGTGAGCGAGGAGTTGCTGCGGCAGCACGGCAGCACGCCAGCACGCCGCCACGCACCACCTTCGCGCGGTTCTGCGGCAACTCTCCGTTGCGCGCCGACAGCGTCAGCTGGTATTTGGACGCCAAGGGCGAGAACGTGGTCGGCGAAATCCTCGCGACCCTGCCCCCACAGTGGACGTCTTTCCACGCCCTCCCCATCGGCAAGAAGGGCTCGGACATCGACCACATCGTCATCGGCCCTGGCGGCATCTTTACCATCAACACGAAGCACCACGCGGGCAAAACCGTGTGGGTCGCCGGCCGAGGTCTGATGGTATCCGGCCAGAAGCAGTCCTACATCCGCAACGCCGAATACGAGGCCGGCGGGTCACGAAACTGCTGAGAGAACGGATGCCGCTGCTCCCGGCCGCGCAACCCGTGCTCGCCCTGGTCAACCCCAAGTCGTTGACCGTCAAGGTGAATCCGGAACAGGTGAAAGTCGCCACCGACGCCGCCCTGCGACGCTGGCTCCTGAAGCGTCCCGTGATTCTCAACGCCGGTGACCTGGCGGAGCTCGCCACGATCATCGACAACCCGGCCACGTGGCCGGCCCCGGTGTTCCCGCCGACAGAGAACGTGCTGGCGCGCTTCACCTCGCTCGATGCCGAGGTTCTCGCGGCGCGCACGCGGCGGAGAGTGTGGAGCTTCGTCGGCACCCTTGCGCTGTGCGCAACCGCCTTCGGCGCGTCGCAGCTGCTGCCGTCCGTGCTCGGCGCCATCCTGACGGGCGGCCCGTGGTGACGGGGTAGTTTCATGCACGGATGTCGTCGGCTTACGATGCTGCAGTGACTCAACCGCTGGACGAGGGTCCGTTCTTTCACGGCACAAAAGCCGATCTCCGGGACGGTGACCTCCTGAGAGCGGGCTTCAGGTCTAACTATCGTCCCGAAGTCGTAATGAATCACGTCTACTTCACCGCCCTTCCGAATGGTGCTGGACTTGCTGCCGAACTCGCGGCGGGCGACGGCGCCCCCCGCGTCTACGCCGTCGAGCCGACCGGGGCATTTGAGGATGACCCGAATGTGACCGATAAGAAGTTCCCCGGCAACCCCACCCGGTCGTACCGGAGCAGTGCCCCACTCAGGGTCCTCGGAGAAATCACCGCCTGGACGCGACAGACGCCCGAGGCGCTACAGGCATGGAAGGACCGCCTCACAGCACTCCGCGAGACCGAGCGAGGGGAAATCATCAACTGATGAGCGTCAACGCCAGCGGAACTCTTCGAGTACATCCACCCCCGATGCAATTGAGACGAACCCCACTCGCGATTGGCATGCGTCGCGTCGCTTTCTCAGTCGACGACTTTCTCAGTCGACGACATTGACGAAGCCCTCGAGATCGCCGCGAGGCACGGCTGCCGTCCGCTACGCGGCGTGGCGACCGGCCAGCTTCACATGCCGCGGTGTCACGAAAACGGGACATTCATTGGCCTATGAAATCAGATCGCGAGAGAGAAGCTCAACCAGCAATCGCTGACTCCGTTGCGGCGGCAGCGCGTGGACATAGTCCCTGATCCGAGCCTCGGCCTCGACCGCACCCGGTAGCAGAGGAAGCAACTCGTCCCGAGCGGCCGCTCGAAGCTCGGGCCCGGTCATTGGAGCGGGCAGGTCGACCTTGAGAGCGGTGATCGGTTTGAGCCCGGCGTGCACCATCGCTTCGCGGTAGACCTCGCACACGCCCTCGAGAGCGATGGATTTTTCCGGCTCGCGCAGAATGAATGCCCGGTTGCTGGTGTGGCGCGTGTTCCAGGTCTTCAACCCACGGGCATCCGCGTACTCACCGAATCGCTTTTTCGACACGAGCTGCCGAACGCTCCGGTGAGCGTCGCCCCCATGGGCGACGATGGACTGGATGTTGGGGTGCAGGTCGAGAAGGCGCTTGAGTGCATCGAGCCCATCGTCGATCAGACGGTTCGGCAGGCCGTTCGGGTGCGTTTCGTGCACGTGCCACGGGTACGCGTTCCACGGCACGACCTGGTCGTCGGTGAGGCCAACGGTCTCGTAGATGTCGCCCATGCGGGCGGCCGAGCCGTCGTTGTTTTCTCGTGACAACATGCCTGAGCCCGTGGCTCCGCCGGCCTGCGGGCCGGGGTTCGAAGACAGTGCGAGGATGACGGCCGTCGAGGCTCCGTAGTGGGGTGCGATGTACGGAACGGAGTAGCCGGGCAGTTCCTCCATGAGGCGATCGCAGAGCGCGTTGATCGCGCTTACCTGTGGCTCGTGGATTCGGCTCATCTGGTCGTCGCGAAACGCTGGGTCGGCCATCCGTCGGGTCATGTCTGAAGCCTAGGTGAGACCGTCTCGTCTCCAATTCGCGGTGCCCCCAACTGGGGACAGCTGGGCCGATCACAGGCGTTCGTAGCAATGTCGGCGCACCTAGGCTGGCATTAGAAATGATCGGCAAGCAGCTGGGGGACTGAAGAATGAGCCCGGATTATCTTGGAGTGTCAGCGGTAGACGGCGGGATCATAGGGACAGGAGCTCTCCGATGACCGGCAGGCTCCGCCACCCGGCGCACAGGGATGCGAGCGAAGTGACGGCCGGCAGCGGCAAAGGCAATGCGGTCATCGACTTCGAAACGACCGGGTTGTTCGCGAAGTCGAGTCATCGGGTCATCGGGGTTGCAATCGTTCACGTGGATGAAACGGGCCGTATCACCGGCCGATGGGACACGCTGATCAACCCCGGGCGCGACCTTGGCAGGCAGGACATCCACCGCATTCGCGCGGCCGATGTGATGCAGGCGCCGACCTTCGAGCAGATCGCGCCCCAGCTCGTCAAGCTCATCTCCGGGCGCGTGCTGGTAGCGCACAATGCGCGGTTTGACACTGGATTCCTGCTTGCGGAGCTGGAACGGCTCGACTAAGAAGCTGAGCTGAAGCTGGAGGCGCTCTGCACCATGCAGCTGGCGCGCGAGTTCCTCCCGGGCTCCGGTCGTAAGCTCTCCGACTGTTGTGCCGCGTACGACATCCCTCTCGTGGACGCGCATCGCGCCCTGGCCGATGCCGTAGCGACCGCAAGGCTGCTGGGTGCCTACATTGCCGAGGCCCCGGATGCCCCGGGCTGGGCTCGCAGCGTGGCCGGCGCCGCCGCGGTGCCTTGGCCACCCTTTCTGGGAGAGGCGTCAGAGTGGGTTTCCCGCGACGATGTTGCCCCCGCCGGACCGGTCAAGGCCGCATCATGGCTCGACCGGATCACGGTGAAGCTCCCCGAGTTCGCTGGCCCGGCTGAGCAGTTGGATTACCTGGCCCTCCTTGACCTCGCCCTACTCGACCGCGAACTCTCAACCCACGAGGCGCAGGCGCTCGTGCAACTCGCCGAAGACCTCGGCATCGGCCGCGCCACCTGTGCGGCCCTGCACGAACGTTACTTCGACGACCTCGTGCATATCGCCTGGGTTGACATGGTTCTCACCGAGGCCGAAATCGCCGACCTCGTCACCGTGGCGCAGCTGCTCGGGCTTCCGACCGCGGCGGTTGCGAATGCGCTGGTGGCGCCGCCGGTTGCCAGGACATCGAAGGTGGCTGCCGCCTCGTCGGAGCGCTTCGCGCTGACCGTGGGCGACATCGTCGTTCTCACCGGTGAGATGTTGCGGTTGCGTGCCGATTGGCACGCCGAACTTACGCAGCACGGATTTGTTCCCGGAGCCGGCGTGACGAAGAAGTCCCGCCTGGTCGTCGCGGCCGACCCCGACTCCTTGTCGGGCAAGGCGCGCACAGCTCGCGACTATGGCATTCCCGTTGTGAGCGAAGCCGGGTTGAGCTCCCTGCTGGGTCGTTCCTGACCACCGAGCGCGACCCGCAAAGGCCGTGACCGCTGAGGAGCCAGCAGTTGATATGCGGGGCGCGTGTTGGAAGCGAAACAGCGGACTGACCTTGCTCTGAGCGGCGGGCCTCGCCCACACCTGATGTGAGCCGCTCACCGCTGCTAGATAAGCTGGCCACACGGATCGACGGCCAAGTAACGGAGTAGGCACTTGAAGAAAAGAATCGAAGTCGTCGGCGCGGTCCTCACCAGAGGGGAGACAATCCTCGCGGCACAGCGGAGCTCGACAATGTCGCTGCCCGGCATGTGGGAATTCCCCGGGGGCAAGATTGAGTCAAACGAGTCACCGCAGCAAGCATTGCTCCGCGAACTCGAAGAAGAGTTGCTCTGCTCTGCCGAAATTGGCAAACATATCGAAACCACCGAGCACGAGTACGACTTTGGCATCGTCATCCTCACCACCTACTACTGCTCGCTGATCGGCAAGGAACCTCGCCTGACGGAGCACTCGGAGATTCGTTGGGTGCAAGCTGCCGAGCTGGATCAGCTTGATTGGGCCCCCGCCGACATCCCCGCAGTCGCGCGCGTGATGAAGGACTTCTTGGCTTGAGTGAAATTCGCAGTCAACTAACGCTCGACAACGTTTTTGGATTCCTAAATTCACACGTCAAGGCTGACCAGGTCTTCCACCCCACTCTTGTATCTAATTCCAACGGCCAGACGATGCTGAAAGCGATCCTCGACGAGCTCAAGCGATCGCGCAACTTCGTATTCTCGGTCGCATTCATCACGCCAAGCGCGATTGCCCTGCTCAAACAGGCACTCCTTGACTACCGAGGAATGGGCACGATCATCACATCGACCTATCTCGGATTCAACTCGCCTGCCGCGTTCCGTGAGCTCCTCAACCTCGATGGCGTAGATGTCTACGTGTATCCAGACTCCGCTGCTGGGTTCCACGCAAAAGGGTACATATTCGAGCAGGAGTCGAGTACCACAGCGATCGTTGGCAGCTCCAATTTGACCGCCTCGGCGATGCTGAGGAACCAGGAATGGAATCTGCGCTTTTCGGCCCTGCCTGATGGGGATATTGTGCAGCAGTTGAAGCGCGCCGTGCAGGCACACATGGATGCGTCGACCAACTTGACGCGGAAATGGATTGACGAATATGCACTGACGTGGGCTCCACAGCCCCAGGCCTTTCAGGGATCTACATCGGTCGAGTTGCCCGGCGATGAGCTGCCAATGGGAAGGATCTTCCCAAACTCAATGCAAGTAGAAGCACTCGCCGAGATTCAGACGTTGCGGGATGCCGGGGAGAGCCGTGCCGTTGTAATTTCGGCGACAGGGACAGGAAAGACAATCCTCTCCGCGCTCGACGTGCGGGGATACGCGCCCGAACGAATGTTGTTCGTCGTGCATCGAGAGCAGATTCTCGACCGGGCGATTGATGAGTTCAAGCGCGTTCTCAGTGCCCCGGACAGCGACTTCGGCAAGTTTGTTGGTTCGAAGAAGGAGCTCGATCGTCGCTATGTGTTCGCATCGATTCAGTCGCTTTCTCGGCCAGAGAATCTTCGAGCGATTGAGCCTGACGCCTTTGACTACGTTCTTATCGACGAAGTCCACCGAGCTGGCGCCGCGAGCTACCGCACGCTCATCGATCACCTTGAGCCGGCATTCCTTCTCGGGATGACAGCAACTCCGGAGCGCACGGATGAGTTCAACGTCTTTGAGTTGTTCGACTTCAACGTGCCTTACGAGATTCGTTTGCAGAAGGCGCTCGAGGCCGACATGTTGGCGCCGTTCCACTACTACGGCGTCACGGACTACATTAAGTCGACCGGCGAAGTCATCGATCAGGTCTCGGACCTCAGCCGGTTGGTCGCTTCTGAACGCGTGGATCATCTCGTGTCGACCATCGAAAAATATGGCCACGCCGGTGTTCCGGTCAAAGGGTTGATCTTCTGCAGCAAGAATGCCGAAGCGGCTGAGCTCTCGGGAATTCTTAACAATCGGGCTGTCCATGGACGGCAACTAAGAACTCGCGCTTTGAGCGGGAAACACTCGGTCGAGGAGCGCGAGCTGGCTGTGCAGATGCTGGAGCGGGGTGAACTCGACTACATCGTGACTGTCGATATTTTCAACGAGGGTATCGACATCCCGTCTGTCAACCAGGTGGTCATGCTCCGACAGACGCTATCGAGCATCGTTTTCACTCAGCAGCTGGGGCGAGGACTGCGCAAGGCCGCCGGCAAAGACCACCTCGTGGTGATCGACTTCATTGGCAACTACGACAACAACTACCTGATCCCTATCGCGCTCTTCGGTGACAGCACCCTAAACAAGGATTCGATTCGTAAGAAGATCATCGATGCGCAAGAAGCTGGAGCGATAGCTGGACTCTCAAGCGTGAACTTTGACGCGATTTCGAGAGAGAAGATTTTTGCTTCCCTGGCGACTACAACTCTTGACAGCATGTCAAACCTCAAAAAATCATTCGTCGACCTCAAGAACCGCCTCGGTCGATCGCCGCTACTCATGGACTTCGCCCGCTTCGACACCGTCGACCCGATGGTCATTGCAACTAAGCAGAAGAACTATTGGAGATTCCTGAATAAGGTCGGTGCGACGGATGTATCGGCCGGCGCCTTCGAAGATGCGGTTCTGACGTTCCTCTCCGGAGAGCTACTCAACGGAAAGCGGCCCCATGAGCTGCTTCTTCTCGAAAAGCTGCTGTCGCATCCTGGCGGAGTGACGGTTGAGCACTTTCAAACTGCGCTTGGCGGGAACGGGCTGGCCAGCGACCAGGCGACTCTCAATTCCGTCTTGGCCGTACTGAGCCTGACTTTCTTCACCGAAGCAGAAGCCACGAAGTTCGGTGCCGTCCCGATCGTCTCTCTTCACGATGGGGCCTACTACCTCAGCGAGAAATTCGCGGAGGCATGGGGTGCAGGGGCGCTCTTCCAGATACACGTTCGCGATGTCGTAGACGCGGGACTGTATCTTGCGCGCCACCGATACAGGTGGAGCGGGCAGCTTGAAATCGGTCAACGCTACTCTCGCAAAGACGTCTGCCGTTTGCTCAATTGGCAGTCGAATCAGCAAAGCACCATCTACGGATACAAAGTCGACTACTTCTCGAACAGTTGCCCGATTTTTGTGACCTATCACAAGGGGTCAGACGTGTCTGAGAGCACGAAGTATGAAGATGAGTTCCTCAACCCGTCAACCCTGACCTGGTACACGCGGAGCAGGCGAACACTCGCGAGTGGCGAGGTGAAGGCGATTGTGGAGAATCGCCTCCCGCTTCACGTATTCGCGAAGAAAGACGATGCAGAGGGAACTGACTTCTTCTATCTCGGCACAGCCAAATCTCAGGATGCTCGCCAGACGAAAATGTCCGGCGAGAGTGGGGACGATGTGGTCTCCATGACGCTTGGCCTGGCGAGCCCAATCGAGTCGAGCCTCTATGAGTACTTTGCGACTAAGGCGCCAGTGGCGTAGGTGCCCATTTCCCAGGCGAAGTCGTCCGATTGGGAAACATCGCGGTGCTGTTCGTGTTACCCCTGACATGAAGTCCATTGTGTACAGCCAGACCGGTGACCCGTCCGTGCTCCAGCTCGTTGATCGGCCGGTGACCGAACCCGGAGCTGACGAGGTGCGGGTGCGGACCGTGGTCAGCGGCGTGAACCCCACCGACTGGAAGTCGCGCCGCGGCTCGGCACCGGGCCAGGCGCTCGCGTTTGACGACGTCGTGCCCGGCCAGGATGGCGCTGGCATCGTGGAGGCGGTCGGCTCCGGCGTGCAGCACGTCTCGGTGGGCGACCGGGTGTGGCTGGCGCTCGCCGCCTACCAGCGCGCGAACAGCGGCTCGGCCCAGGAGCACGCGGTGCTTCCCGCGGAGCGCGTCTTCGTGCTGCCGGCGAATGCGAGCTTTGACCAGGGCGCGAGCCTCGGCGTTCCGGCCATCACCGCGTACCGCGCGCTGACGGTGGCCGAAGACGGACCGCGGCGGCTGCACCCGGGCGCACTGGCCGGCAAGGTGGTGCTCGTGGCCGGCGGAGCGGGTGCGGTCGGGCACGCGGCGATCCAGCTGGCCCGGTGGGCGGGGGCATCCGTTGTCACGACCGTGAGCGGGCCGGCGAAAGCGGCGCTCGCCACGGCGGCAGGTGCACAACACGTGCTCACCTACACCGACCCGGACGTCGTCGAACAGATCCGGGCGATCGCACCGGAGGGGGTGGACCTGATCGTGGAGGTCGCGCCAGCCCAGAATTCGTGGCTGGACCTGGCCGTCATCCGTAATCGTGGTTCGATCGCGGTCTACGCCAACAACGGCGGCGACCAGGTGACGCTCGACGTGCGCCAGCACTTCAGCCTTAACGTGCGCTATCAGTTCGTGCTGCTCTACACGGTGGGTGCCGACGTGATTCGGGCGGCGGCCGAGGACATCAACGCGGCCCTCGTCGACGGCGCACTTGCTGTGGGGGAGGAGTCGGGGCTGCCCCTGCACCGCACCGACCTCGCGCACACGGCGGATGCCCATGCGCTGGTCGAGAGCGGAGTGGTCGGGAAGGTGCTGCTCGACGTTTCGGTCAGCCGGTAGGAGCTCGCGGGCCAGGCTCGCACACGATGGAAGGTGCGAGCCCGGCCGGCAGTCAGTAGCCCCCGGCGCTTTCGGCGTGGGTGGCGCCGGAGAGCAGCGCGGCGCTACCGGAGACACCCAGACGGGTCGCGCCGGCCTCGATCAGTGCCGCGGCCTCTTCGAAGCTGTGCACACCGCCCGACGCCTTCACCTCGGCCCGGTCGCCCACAGTCTGCTTCATCAGGCGAACGGCGTGCACGGTCGCGCCGCCGGCGGGGTGGAAGCCGGTGGAGGTCTTCACGAAGTCGGCGCCCGCGGCGACGGATGCCTGGCACGCGCCGACGATCTCGGCATCGGTCAGCGCAGCGGATTCGATGATCACCTTGAGCACCTTCGGTGCGGGAACGCTCGCGCGCACGGCCGCGATGTCGGCCTGCACCTCCGAGAACCGGCCGGCCTTGACGGCGCCGATGTCGATGACCATGTCGACCTCGTCCGCGCCCTGCTCGATGGAAAGGGCGGCCTCGGCGGCCTTGATGGCGCTGTGGTGCTTGCCGCTGGGGAACCCGCAGACAACCGCAACCTTGAGGTCCGCGCCGGCGGGGATGCGCAGCGGCAGCATCGACGGGGAGACACAGACCGAGTAGGTGCCGAGCTCGACGGCCTCGGCGATGAGCGCGGTCACGTCTGCTGCGGTGGCCTCGGGCTTCAGGAGGGTGTGGTCGATGTGCTGGGCGACGATGGCCGCGCTGAGGGGGATGGTGGGGGCGGAAATCATGGTGTGTCCTTAGTTGGTGACGGGTGCGGGTGCGGGTGCGGGTGCGGTTTCGGGTTCGCCCTGGCGTTCCAGGGCAACGACGAAGACGCGGTAGAGCACCAGGCCGAGGGCGGCGACCGCCGCGAGAATCAACAACACCGTTGCGTAAGAAGACGCCTGATCGGTGCCGGCGATGCCCCCGAGCAGGTTGGGCTTCAGGTTCATCAGGGCCGCGGTGTAGGCGATGCCGATCGGCACGGCAATGTTGATGGTGAGGTTGTAGAAGCCGATGGCGATACCGGAGTTCTCGACCGGCACCCGCCCAATGGCGGTCGACACGAGGGGGCCGTACATCAACGCGAAGCCCATCCCGAACAAGATCATCGAGATCACGAAGATCCCGATCCACTTGTCCACCACCAGAGCCGGGATCAGCATCGAGGCGATGATCACGATCAACGCCGTGGTGATGGCCTGCTTGGATGTGAGGACCCGGGCGATTTTGCCGGTGGCCGAGCCGACTATCACGGCGGCGATATAGCCGGGGATCAGCAGCAGGGAGACCTCTCCGAGGTTGTAGCCGTAGATGTCGGATACCAGGAACGGGAAGAGGAAGGTGTAGCCCAGCTGGACCGAGTAGATGACGAACACCACGATGATCATCAGCGAGTATTGGGCGTTGGCGAAGAACGCGATGGTGATCACGGCGTTGTCGTGGGTTCGGATGTGCCAGATGAATAAAATCAGCCCCGCGACGACTGGCATCAGGTACAACAAGTTGAAGTTCTGCATGAACAGGATGATGCCGGTGGCGAACACCGCGATCAGGAAAAGCCCGAACACGTCCACGTGGCCCTCATTCGTTGCCTCAGCGGCAACCGTACGGAGCACGACCGGGATGGTCAGCAGGGAAAGCAAGGTGACCAGGAAGAAGGCCGCCCAGCCGATGTAGGTGGCGATGAAGCCGCTGCCGACGGTGCCGATCAGGAGCGACAGCTGGAAGGCTGCGGTGCTGAAGCCCAGGTATTTCTTCTGCTCGTCGCCCCTAAAATGCTTGGTGACGTAGATCACGTAGAGCGTCTCGGCGGCCGCCAGGCCGGCGGTCTGGATCAGCCGGCCGACCAGGATCAGCCAGAAGTTGGTCTGGAAGACGAAGCCGACGATCGACCCGATCGTCATCACGAGGATCGCGAAAATGATGAGTTTCCGGATGCTGATCGAGTCGGCCAGCGCGGCGTAGACCACGGCACCGATACCGATCAGGATGCCGGTCAGAGTGGCTTGCAGGCTGACGGTGTTGACGGGCAGGTTGAGACTCTGTGCCAGTGCCGGCGACATGAACTTGAAGCCATTGTCCAGCACCAGGGAAAACACGAAGAGGAACAGCAGGATGGGGACGGCCCGGGTCGGTGTGAAGACCTGGGTCGGACGCGGGGAGTGAGTCGCGGTGCTCATCAGATCAGTTCCAGCGCGATCTCGATCATTCCGGTGAAGGCGGTCTGCCGTTCCTCGGGGGTGGTCCTGGCGTTGGTGACGAGGTGGTCGCTGACAGTGAAGATGCCAAGCGCATCGACGCCCGCGGCCGCGGCGTTGGCGAACAGCCCTGCCGACTCCATCTCGGCGGCCAGGATGCCCATCTTCATCCACTTCCCCATGGCGTCGGGATCGGCGCCGTAGAACAGGTCGGACGAGAGCACATTGCCCACGTGGGTGCGTTGACCGCGCTCGTCGGCGATCCGTTTGGCGTGCTCGAGAAGCCGGTACGACGACAGCGGCGCCCATGCACCGGGCAGGTTGAACTGGTTCAGGTAGTTGGAGTCGGTTGACGCGCCCTGGGCGATAACCACGTCGTAGAGCTCCATGTTCTCCTGCATGGCGCCGCAGCTGCCCACCCGGATCAGGTTCTTGACCCCGAAGAAGTGGATCAGCTCGTAGCTGTAGAGCGAGATGGAGGGGATGCCCATACCCGTGCCCATCACGGACACGGGGCGCCCTCGGTAAGTGCCCGTGAAACCCAACATGTTGCGAACCTCGTTGAAGCAGCGGATGTCGTCGAAGTATGTCTCGGCGATGAACTTCGCTCTCAGCGGGTCCCCCGGAAGGAGGATCGTCTCGGCGATGTCCACCCCCTTCGGATCGATGTGCGGAGTGCTGCGCGTGGGGGGATACAGAACCTTCGTCGTTGACGGTGATCCGGCCCTCGTTGTGGTTGAACTCATGGTGACTCCTTCGTCTCTCAAGTATGAGGTTATACCTCTCAGGTCACATATCAAATGTGGTACGTTCGGCGTTGACAAGGAGGTCTCGTGACGACCCGTTTGGAACCGCACCCGTTCTTGCACCAGCAGCTCCACCTCACCGTCGGCCAGCCGATTCGAGTCGCCGTCTACACCCGGCTCGCGGATGGAATCCGCTCTGGCGTGTTCCGGCTGGGCGAAATGCTGCCGAGGGAGACAGAGCTCTCGGCAATGCTCGGCGTCAGCCGCACACCCGTACGCGAGGCGCTGATGCTCCTCGAAGAAGACGGGTTACTGGTCACCCGTCGCGGAGTGGGGCGATTCGTCACGGACTCCATCCCGCACGGCGGCCTGGAGCAGCTGCGGCCATTTGAGATCGCCTTGGCCGACCCGAACATGACGTTGACTGTCCAGCCGGTGCGCTTCGAATTGGAAGGGGTGACGGACTTCGTGTCCCACCGGCTCTCCCTCGACCCGGCTGCCAACGCCTGGATCCGCGAGAGCGTCTTGCTGCAGGATGGCGTTCCCGTTGCCACCGTTCAAGAGCATCTCCCCGCGGGGCGCTACCTCACCGATGTGAGCGAGCGAATCGCATCCGAACTCTCGGAGCTCGCCGCCGAACCACGCACGCTCCTTGCATCCATGCAGGCCAACGGCCACGTCTTCACGAACGGCGTGTGCCAGATCGTCGCGACCGACGCTGGCCCCACGCGAGCGAAACTGCTGAACATCGAGCCGGCAGCGGCGGTCCTCGTCCTCACCCAGACAGCGGAGCACGGCGGAGTCCCGATCTACGCCGCGAAATGTGTCGTCGCGCCCGGTCACGGGTCACTGTCGGTCAGGCAGCACAACCCGAACTAGTGGTGCGCACATGTACATCGCGATCACGTTGATGTACATTTGGGGCATGTCGAAGTCGAGCGTCACCGACGCCAGGGCGCGCCTACCCGAGTTGATCGCCCAGGCCAGCACAGAGGCCGTCTTCCTGGAGCGTCGCGGAAAGGTCGCTGCGGTGCTCGTGAGCCCCGAACAGTACGCGCGAATGCTAGAAGCGCTTGAGGATGCTGAGGATGTCGCGGCGTTTGATGCGGCGATGGCCGACGAGGGCGACAACATTCCCTGGGAGCAGGTCAAAGCGGATCTCGGCTGGATGTGAGCAAGTACCGGATCGAATTGCGCCCGGCAGCGGTCAAAGCCTTGCGGCGCATTTATCCGCAGGACCGTGGTCGGGTACAAGGCGCCATCGCCCTGCTGGGCGAATACCCTCGCCCGCCCGGGGCTAGAGCGCTGCAGGGACGGGACGGCTATCGGGTGCGGGTGGGCAACTATCGGATTATCTACACCATTCGCAACGACATCCTCGTGGTGGTCGTGGTCACCGTCGGCCATCGCCGGGACGTGTACGAGTAGCCCGTCGCGTGGGCTGAGTGTCACTGTCGGCGGCCGGCCCGAACTGGGGGCGCGAACTTCCGGGGGCCTGCGGGCACGGCTGCCACGCTGGTACCTCAGTGCAATCTTAGGGGGAACAGAATCACATGAAACGTCGTAGTCCTGCAGCGCCGCTGCTCCTGCCCTTCGTCACCTTCGGCATCTACGCACTGGTTTGGTTCGCGAAGACCAAGAACGAGATCAACCTCGTCGCGCCCAGCAGGATCCCGACGACGTGGCTGGTCATTCTCCCCATCATTAGCTACTGGTGGCTGTGGAAGTTCGCCGTGGGCGTCCAGGAGACCACCGGATTCAGCCGTGCCGGCGCGTTCTGGCTGCTTCTGCTGCTCGGCCCGATCGGCGCCGCCATCGTTCAGGATTCGCTCAACAATTCGGTTCCGGCGCCGATTCTGCGCGCCGGGTCCCCTCAGCCCGCGGTCAGCATCTGACCAGCGGATCGTCGATTGACCGCTTAGGGAATGTCGACGATCTGCTTGCCGAGCGGCATCAGCGCCACGGGGATCAGCTTGAAGTTGGCGATCCCGAACGGGATACCGATGATCGTGATGCAGAGCGCGATGCCCGACATCAGGTGCCCGAGGGCGATCCACCAGCCGGCCAGCACCACCCAGACGACGTTGCCGAGGAGCGACCCGACGCCCGCGCCCGGTGTGTCGACCACGGTCTTGCCGAACGGCCAGAGCGCATAGAAACCGATCCGCGCCGCCGCGATTCCCCAGGGGATGGTGATGATGAGCACGAACATGATCAGGGCCGCCAGCATGTAGCCGAGGAACAGCCAGAAGCCCGAGAACACGAGCCAGATCACATTGAGGAGAGTCTTCATGAGGATTCCATTCTCCCTCAGTTAGGCCGAGTTCGCCGAGCGAGATCGGTTGCGCCCAGGCCGGCCCGACGAGCTACCCCGCGGGGTCAGAGCGCCGGCTTCGCGGCATCCGTCACCGCGTCGAGCACAGCCCGCACGGTCCTCGGGTCGCCGAGGATGCGGAAGTGCCCGCCGACGCGCAGCCGGATGTTGCGGGCACCGACGAGTTCACTGCCCTCGGGGATGTGCGGGTCGAACTCTCCGTAGATGGACACGATCCGGTCGTTGACCCGGTGGTCCAGGCCGAGGTCGTGCAGGGCGGCGTTGGTGGGGGCGAAAGCACGGATGCTCGGCACGACCAGGTAGCGCGCATAGCGGGATCCGGCGAAGGGGACACTGATCGCGGTCATGCCGCTCACCCGGCCGTCGGGGTCGTGGGTCGTCATCAGCTGTTTGCCGATCAGGCCGCCCTTGCTGTGCGCCACGATGATGACGCCGGTCAGGTTCTCCCGCTCGAGGTAGGCGGCGACGGTCGCGGCGGCATCCGCCAGGGAACGGCGGTTGCGGCCCAGCGCCGCCACCACGTGCACCGGATACCCGTGGTCGTGCAGAATCCGGATCAGCGGTCGCATGAATGCCCAGGATTCGTACACCCCGGGGATGATCACGATTGGCGCGCCGGCCCCGGAGCGGAAGTCCGCCGGCTGGGCGCGGGAGAGGGCGGCGCGGGTCTGCCTCTTCACCGCGTAGACGTAGTCGAGCATCCACCATCGGGCATCGCGCAGAGGGCGAATCAGCAGACGGCGAATCATGGGGCGGGCCGGGTGCCGGGGGATTGCTGTGTGCGTGGGGCTTGCTGGGTGTGTGTGGATTGCGCGGTGTGTGGGGCCGGCCCGGTGACCGACGGATGCCGCTGGGCGTGTTCCACGATGATGGCGGCGGTCTGCGCGGCGGCGCTGTGGTGCACCAGGTGGCGGTGGCCCGCGATTTCCCGGAAATGCCCGTCCGGCGCGGCGGCGGCCAGCGCCGCACACCAGGCGCTGCCCGAGACGGGATCGTTGGCGCCCCGGATCACGAGGGTGGGGGAGCGCACGTCGCCGAGGGCCAGGTCGGTGCGGTAGTCGAGCATGGGGACGAGCTCGGTGGAGAACCAACGCGGGCCGCACTCGAGGTAATCGCGGAAGACGATCAGGTTGCCCGACGGCGGCTCCTTGACCACATCGCGGGTCAGGCCCATCGCCTGTTGCACGGCCGTGGCCCGGCGGGGATCGGTGACGGCGCCGATCAGAACCAGGCGGGGGACGGCATCCGGGCGTTGCCGGGCCAGCTCCGTGGCGAATTGGGCGCCCATCGAATGGCCGACCACGACCGCGCGCGGCACCTCGAGTTGATCCATCAGCCGGCCGAGCAGGGCGCCGTATTCCTCGATCCCGAGCGGTCGTCCGGGCTTGCGGGTGCCGCCGAATCCGGGAAGGTCGAGCGAATGGGTGTGCCCGGTGAGGGCCAGGCGCTGCTGGATCCGCCGGTAGTAGCGGTGCGACGCCCCAATGCCGTGCACCAGCAGGTAGGTCGGCGGCTCGGGCTCCGCCTCCGACTCGTGCTCCGACTCCGGCGCACGCGACGCGCTCGCCATGGAGTGCACGGTGAACTGCTGCCCGTCCACCTCGACGTTGCGGCCACGGTTGGCTACGGCAGCTGCGCGCCGTCGTTCGGCACTCGCGGGGTCGGTGCTCGTCACGGGGTTTCCTTCGGGTTCATGTGCGGGAAGCCTATCGCCCTGCGGGTTGGGGCGGTCCGGGCGGTCGCGGGCTGTGGCATCCGTCATTAATATGACGGATGCGCGCCGGATTCGTCACGTGCGGTCGCCGGACCGCGCTCGACCCCGCTCGACCCCGCAATCCCGCAGGATAGAAGGCATGGCCCACCGTCAACGCAAACCCGCCGACCCGGACGCCGCCGGTGGCCGGGCGGACAAGACCTGCGCCTCCTGTGGGCGGCGCATCGAGTGGCGCGCGAAGTGGGCCGACAACTGGGATTCGGTGAAGTACTGCTCGGCCGCGTGCCGCGGGCGCGGAGTGAGCGCGACCGACCTCCGGCTTGAAGAGAGCATCGCCACCCTGCTCGGTGCGCGGGCGCAGGATGCCACGATCTGCCCCTCCGAGGCGGCGAAAGTGGTCGGCGGCGAGGGGTGGTGCGACCTCATGGAGCCGGCCCGCCGAGCCGCACGCCGCTTGGTCGCCCGCGGTGAACTGCAGATCACGCAGGGCGGGACGGTGGTCGATCCCTCGACGGCGAAGGGTCCGATCCGGTTGCGGCGGGTGCGGTAGGGGTCTTTATTTGTAGTGGATTCGTCTTACACACTGTCTTATGATGTCGTTATGGCGGTGATCAATTTCCGAACGGATGAACGCGCGCAGCGGGCTTTGGACGAGCTGACGGCAGACGGATCGACTGTGTCGACGGCCATCCGGCAGGCGCTGGTCGATGCAGCTCGCCTGCGTCGGCGCGAAAAGATGCGATACGAGTCGGCCGCTCTGTTGGAGGACGACGCCGACCGTGCCGAGAGTCGCGCCGTCCTTGCAGAGATGGATGACCTGCGTGCGTGGTGACATCCACCGCTTGACCGCGCCGCGAGGAGTCCTTGGCCATGAACTAGCCGGTGTCCGCTACGCCATCATCGTTCAATCGGACGACCTTTCCCTCTCTACCGTTCTGGTTGTGCCCACCTCCCGTTCGGCCCGGCCCCAGAGCTTTCGGCCGACAATCAAGATCGGCAGCGAACGCACGCAGGTGCTCGTCGAACAGACCGCTGCGGTCGCGCCGGAACGCCTGGGCAACCTCGTGGGCCACGTCAGCCGGGCCGAGATGGACGAGATCGACGAGGCACTCCGACTGGCGCTACAGCTCGATTAGGCCCGAGCGATAATTATCTCTGCCGCGAACCCTTCGCCTTCTAGACTCGGTGAGATGACGAAGAAGAAGGCTGTGAGCAAGAAGCCTGGCCCTGATTCGTGCTCCCGCACAGGAAACAAGACCCGAGCCGAGCGGTTCGCCATCCTGGCGTTCGTCATGGATGCCATGACGAACCCGTTCGGCGGCGGGTTTGGCAGCGGCGCGCAGACCGTGCGCCCGCTGCCGTTGCTGGAATCACCCGCGACTCCGGCGCAGTTTCGCATCCGGGTCGATCTGGTCGGCGCGACACCCCCGCTCTGGCGCCGCCTCACCCTTCCGTCGGACCTGACCCTCGACCGGGTGCATCAGGTGCTCCAGGTCGTCTTCGGCTGGACCGACACTCATGTGTACCAATTCAGCCTCGAGTTCGGCCGAACGATGCCGCGTGAGTATTTGCGGGTTCGGGGGTCGTTGAATATTGCCTTCGGGGGTCGCGGGTATTGCCTGGTGGTGCCAGGCTGTCGCGCGGTCGGGGGCCAGCGACGCCCGACCGCGCGAGGCTTTATGCCGTGACCTGGCCGGCGGTGTGCTCTCGCATGTTGTGGCCGCCGGTCTCGACCCAGATGGTGTTGTGGACGATGCGGTCCATGATCGCGTCGGCGTGAACTGAGCTGCCGCGGGGCTGGGTGGTGCGAAGGCGTGGTCGAAGAGGCGGGTCCAACCGGTTTCCCAGGGCCAGTTCTCGGGCAGGTGCAGGGTGATCCGCCGGGCTGACGAGGCGATCCTCGGGGGGATGTTGATGAGTTTTCGGCGGATGGTCGCGGTCGTTGCCCGGGCCAGGCCGGTGCCGGCGGTTGTGGCGGTGGCGCGGGTGAGGTTGAAGGCGATCACGGCCAGGACGAGCCAGGCCGCGTTGGCCGCGAACACGCCCGAGGGCAGGTGGGCCAGGGCGCTGCTTTTCAGGTCGGAATTGATGAGCTAGATGTTATGCAGACGTCTGCATAACATCGATAGTGCGTATCCGCTTAGCTCAGCTAGAGTGAGGTGTGCCCAAACCTGATTTTCCGCGTTCGATTCTGGCGTTCCAGGAGTGGTTCGTGGATGAGCAGGCGTGCCTGGACTATCTCTTTGAGAGTCGATGGCCGGAGGGGTTCACGTGCCCGCGTTGCGGGGGCCGCGACGCGTATCCGATCGCCACCCGACGGCTGTGGCAGTGCGTCGAGTGCAGGTATCAGGTGTCGGTGACGGCCGGGACCGTGATGCACAAGACCCGGTTGTCGTTGCGGTTGTGGTTCTGGGCGGCGTACTTGATGGCTACCGGCACTCCAGGGATGTCGGCAAGACAGTTGCAACGCCAACTTGCGTTGAGTCGGTACGACACGGCGTGGACGATGCTGCACAAGCTGCGCCGCGCAATGGTCGCCCCTGACCGGGGCTTGCTCTCCGGTGAGGTCGAGGTTGATGAGTTCGAGATCGGCGGTGTGGAGAAGGGCAGGAGCGGCGGGCGCAGCGCAATCGCGAAGGCCTCCACCGGGATCATCGCGGTAGAGGTGAGAGGCACCGGTTCAGGTCGCATACGGATCGAGCTAATCGACGACGCGACCGCGGCGACGTTGTCTGGGTTCATCGAACGGACCGTGGCGGCCGGAGCGATCGTACATACCGACGGCTGGCAAGGCTACGCGAAGCTGGCGAGCAAGGGCTACGTGCACCGCCCGCGCAGTCAGGCTAAAGCCAAGCGTGACGGCGATATCGACCCGGTCTTGCCGCGGGCGCACCGGGCGATCTCGAACTTCAAGTCTTGGCTCCGCGGCACGCACCGCGGCGTGAGCGCCGAGCATCTGCAGGTCTACCTGGACGAGTTCATCTTTCGATACAACCGACGACGCACGCCGATGGCCGCGTTTCAAACCCTCCTCGGCCTCAGCAGTCACCATCCGCCGTCCACCAGGGCCGAGATCGTGGCCGAAGGCCCGGCAGCAGCAAAGCGAGGCTGAGCTGAGCGGATACGCACTACATCGATTATCTCGACGTTCGGGTTATGCCGATGTTTTCTGGAAAGTCTTGATCAAAGGAATATCCGGGGCGCATACGTCGGCATGATTAGAGCGCTTCTAGGAATTCAAGCAGCGGTCCGGTGGGGACGAACCTGTGGCTGGTGCTTCCGAGGGGCGCGATTCATGCCAGGGCGCGTTCTTTCATGCCGAGGTCGGCGTGTAGGTAGGCCTGGGTGGCCTGAGTGGATTCGTGGCCAAGCCAAAGGGCGATTGTGGTGATGTCGATGCCGGCTTCGAGCATCCTCATCGCTGTCGTGTGTCGCAGCGTGTGTGGAGTGATCGTTTTGTTCTTCAGGCTCGGGCTGGTGGCGGTTGCGGCGGCGCAGTAGAGGCGAAGTCGAGCCGCGATCGCATCGCGCCCGAGCGCTCTGAAGCTGCCTTGCGCTGTGAATATGGGGTCGCGTGGAAGCGCGTCGGGCCTCGCGGCGCGAAGCGTTCGGAGGGCGCGCGTGGTCTCCTTGTTGAGCGGCGTGATGCGGTCCTTGCGGCCTTTGCCGTGACAAAGCAGGTGCACAGGGGTGCTGAGCTGTAGATCTTGCTGGGTCAACCCGATCAGCTCTCTGACGCGGAGTCCGGTCGAAAAGACCAGTATCATCACGTGATCTCGCCGCCCGGTCACCGTGTTCTGATCGGGCACGGCCAAGAGCGCGTCGACCTCGGACTTTGTGAGGTAGCTGAGTATGGTCGTCGTCGTGTTCTTCGTCTTGATGGCTTTGGGAAGCCGCGCCGATTGCTGTGCACGCAGGGCTTGCAGACAGGCGGGTCGACTCACGAACGCCCAGCAGCTCTTGACAAAAAAGTCGTTTGCGCAAAGGATTGGCCGAATAATGCTCGTGTTTTTCTCTCCATGTTTGTTTTCGCACCTACCTCCTAGCGAAGGATTCTGATGAATAAGAAAACAGCAGTGTTGTTTGTGCCCGCGTTTGCTCTGGGCGTGGCCGTCTTGACTGGTGGCCCAGCCCTTGCAGCCACTGGTGACGCGTCCTACCAGGGGACGCTCGATTCGATCAACGGCAGCAACGGCAGCGGCACCTTCTCCATCCAGGTATCCGGCGACCAGGCCACAGTCACCCAGACCGTCAAAGGTCTGGCCGAGACCTTCGACGGTAAGCCGTACCCGCACGTACAGCACATCCACATCGGTGCGAAGGGGGAATGTCCCACCACCGCAGCTGACACCAATGGAGACGGTGTGATCAGCACGACCGAAGGTCAGCCGTCTTACGGAGAGATTGGCACAACGTTGTCCACCAGCGGCGACACGAGTCCGGCGGCCGGAACTGATCTAACGCTTGCCGGGATGGGTGCAAACTACGACTTTAACCGAACCTTCACTCTGGATGCCGCCACCGCGGCCTCGCTAGAGGCAGGAACGGCTGTTGTGGTGGTCCACGGTCTAGACCCGGCCACGTTGACGAAAGCGGCACAGGACGCAAAAAGTGACTTGGTTCCGAGTCTGCCCCTGGCAGCAACGTCGCCGGCTCTGTGCGGCGCTCTGAGCGCGTCGCAAGCGAACATGCCTGACGGTGGCGTGCAAACCGGCGGTGGCGGCACCTCAAGCGGTGCTGACATTGGCCTTCTCGCCCTCGGTGCCGTGTTCCTGACCGCGGCAGGTGGCGCGGTGATGATTCGTCGGCGCCTTGCCGCGTGAGGTTGAGATCGTTTGATCGCCGGTGATAAACCCGGCTGGGAACCGTCGCCGCGGTAGCCGTCTGGCTACCGCGGCGACGGTTCTGCTCTTCACCGTCGGCTGTACGGCGACCGGTTTCGCCCTGTGGGGCAACCCTCCTCCTCCACGACCACCAGCCTCGGCCGCCGTGGCGGCTCCCGCTCAGAAGCCCGTCTCCGATACGCCCTCACGGGAGCCCCTCTCCGCGCCGCCGACTCCGCGGGTTGACCAGGNGTCTCCGATACGCCCTCACGGGAGCCCCTCTCCGCGCCGCCGACTCCGCGGGTTGACCAGGTTGTTGGCCCGACCTTGACCGCCTCCGAGCCCACCCAAATCAACATCCCCGCGATTGAAGTGGACTCCGTCCTGATGCAATTGGGACTGAATCCTGACGGCACGGTGCAGACGCCGTCGTTGGACGAAGCCTCTCCTGCCGGCTGGTACACCGGCTCGCCCACCCCTGGCGCGATCGGACCCTCCGTCATCTTGGGTCACGTCGACTCCAGAGTGCAGGGGCGCGCGGTGTTTTACCGACTTGGCGATATGCGTCCCGGCGATGAGATTTTGGTTACTCGAGCCGATGCGACAGTGGCCGTGTTCGTGGTCGACGGAGTGGAAGAATATTCGAAAGATGAGTTTCCGCAGTTCACCGTCTACGGCAACACTGACCATGCGGGACTGCGACTGATCACCTGCGGTGGAGAGTTCAACGAAACCACTCGTACGTATCCAGACAACGTTGTCGTCTATGCCAGCTTGGTGTCCAGCCATGCGGCGTAGCAGGACTAAGCCGCAATATCGTTCAGTTAAGAGTTTGAGTGGTGATTTCTGGCTCGTGGAGGGGTTGTGGCCAGTGCGTGTGGTGGAAGCGCTTGGCGGGCCACTTCGAGACCTTGCGTTTGATGACGCGAGGGTTTGATCGCCGTCGTCGCGCCGGCTTCATACGCCGGACGAGGGCGAGGATGGCGTGGTGCCAGACCGCTTGGTTGCGTCCCCCTGAGTAGCGTAGTTCCCGGGTTTCGATCGTTGGATTAACAACGTAGGAAATCACCGTGCGATGGTCAGCGAGAACCGTTCAAAGTTCCTCCCAGAAAGACACATCACACGATGGCTCTAGACCAGTCTGCCCAGCTTGACCTCCTCGCGGAACTCAAGCTCACCCGTGTCCCCGATCGCATCCGCGTCGCGACGGAAACTCTCTGCCAAGAACTCATCGATGCCGAGGCCACCGCCCTCATAGGTGCCAGCCGTTTCCATCTGATCAAGGACGCCACCGCCTATCTAGCCAAGTCCAAGTCCAGTGGCCTCGACATGTCCCTGGGGTACCGAACGATCGACCTCTCCTTGGGGAAGGATCAGCGGAAAGCCATGGATGACGCGGACCTGGCGTTTCGCGCGCTCCATGATGACCGCATCGCCAACGCACTGGTCGGGTTCCGGGCCTTGAACTTGGACGTGCCGAGAGCGGAGATGACGACCGTCTATGCGGAGTAAGGCTCGGATTCGCCGATCACCTTGATGGATCAGGAGAGCCGAAAAGTCAGCGCCTTCTTCGCCGCGAAGCAACGATGAACGACTATTTCGTCTTCATCTTGACGGAGAAGGCCTCCTTTCCCATTGACTGGATGTGCCAGAAGCTGAAGGTCTCCCGGGCCTCGTTCTACCGCTGGTTGCGCCCGAACGTGCCGACGCCGACCCAGGTCCGCCACGACGAGCTCGACGCTCACGTCGTGCGCGTCTACACGCGGGAGAAGGGCAGGGCCGGCCGGGACCAGATCACCACGATCCTGGGCCAGGAAGGCGTCAACATCGCCTGCGGCACGGTCGGGTCCATCCTGGGCGACCACGGCCTCCGCGCCGTCCGGATGCGGGCGTGGAAGAACACCACGACTGTCGCCCCGGACGCTCGGACCGAGCACATCCAGAACCACATGCTCGATCAGGAGGGGACGCGCGACTTCACGTCGACCGTCCCGGGAACCCGGTTCTGCGGGGATATCACCTACCTGCGCACTGGCTCCGGATGGCTCTACCTGGCGACCGTGATCGACCTCTGCACCCGGATGGTGGTGGGCTGGTCGATGGCCAGCCACATGCGCACCAGCCTGATCATCGGCGCCCTAGAAATGGCGCGCGACCACGGCCACCTCGACACGGCCGGCGCCATTTTCCACTCCGACCGTGGCACCCAGGGCGGATTCAACCGGTCGTCGCAACACCTCGATTATGGAGGTGGAATATGGGACGTCCGAAGGGTTGGATGGCCACGCAACTC
>NZ_SOFY01000043.1 GCF_004402595.1 Cryobacterium shii
CACCACGAACCGGCCCGTCGGCGCCTGGGGCGAGATCCTCGGCGACACCACCGTCGCCGCCGCGATGCTCGACAGGCTCCTGCACCGATCCGTCGTCGTTACCCTCGACGGCGGCTCCTACCGGCTCCGCAACCACGCCGCCCAATCCAACGAACTCCGCCGCGTGACAACGGGCACAAACTTCCGCTAATCTATCCCCGCGACCTGGGGAGCTTCGATGAGCAGGACTGGGGAATTTCGCTGAGCGCCGTCACCGGNACCTGGGGAGCTTCGATGAGCAGGACTGGGGAATTTCGCTGAGCGCCGTCACCGGACGACAACACCCGCAGCATGCTCCTCGAACTCCTGGAGCGCCGCTACGACATCACCTCGACCGTGTTCTGCACCCAGTACGCCAAGAAGGACTGGCATCAGCGACTGGGCTCCGGCGTTCACGCCGACGCGATCATGGACCGCATCGTGCACCGCACGATCTGGATCGAGACCGGCGGCACCAACATGCGCGAACACACCGCGGACAACGCGGCGTGACCCACGCCGGTGAGCGCGAGCTGAACCGCTGGCGCTCACCGGCAATACCCAGTGGCGCTGAAACGCAATATTCAGTGGCGCTCAACCGCAATAACTGGTGGCGCTCAAGGGGTCAAATACTCACAAGATCGCGTCCCTCTTCACCGACGGCGTGTTCTTCGCTCACGCCGGCAAGCCCTGGCAGCGCGGCTCCATTGAGAACATGAACGGATTGCTGCGGCAGTACTTCCCCAAGCACACCGACCTCGCCATCCACAGCGCCCGATGACCTCGCCGCTGTCGCGATCAAGATCAACAACAGGCCCCGAAAGCGACTCGGATGACCCGCCCAGCTCCTCGCCGACGTACTACGCTCCACCGAACCAATCAGTATCGCGAGGACCGCTGGAATTCGCCCTAGAACTCGCCGCGTGTTACTGGTCTACGTTTCGAGGTGCGCTGACAGTAGCTTCCCGCAATCGCCCTTACTGGTCGGTTGTCGGCGTTACTGGCCCTGATTTAGTTGGCGTTGTCAGGCGACCTGCGCCGCGTTAGTAGTCAGAGGTGGCTGGCAGTGAGCGTCGCCTCATAGAGTGTTTGATACTCGTCGCACATCCGTGACAACCCGTACTGTAAGCCCTGACTGCGAATAGCAGGGTCTGTGGGCCACGTGGTGCTCGCTGCGGCAGCGCACAGCGCATCTGAAAGGCCTTGAGCCGACATTGGAGGTGCGATGAAACCAACCTTGCCTGCGACTGCCCGGCACGCGCCAACATCTGTCACGACGGGCGTCAAGCCGCACTGTAATGCCTCCACCAAAGAAACAGGGAATGCCTCAGTGCGTGAGCTGAGGCAGAAAATGTCAGATGCGTGCAGCGCTTGTAGTGGCGAATCGAGTTCGCCGACGAGCGACACCTCGTTCTGGATTCCAAGCCGTTTGGTCAGTCCGACTAGCTCCATATTTGCCTGTTCAAGGCCACGGCCGACCAGTAGAAGACGCATGTTCGGAAATTGCTTCACCGCGAGACAAAACGCTTTCAGCAGAGTCTCCTGGTCTTTGTCCGCGTGAAACCGTGCCACATGGGCAACAACGATTGCATCTCGTGCAAGAGCCCATCTGTCTCGGGCTAGGGCACGCGCCGCCTTCGAGGCTGGCTCCATCTTTGAATTATCGGCACCGACCATGACGATGGTGCCTTTACGGCGAGTGAATCCCGCACGCTCATGAGCGTATTTCGAGGCATCAGCAACATAGACAACCGCACCGCATACCCTGCTGGCGATTAGGCAGCCTCCGGCTATCGCGCGTGTTGGTAGTGACAACCCGGTGTCAAACGGATTCGTGTGATGGACGGCCATGATGACGCGAGACTTGTCGCGAACGAAAAGAGACGATAGAAAGCCTGCGTGGTACATCCAGGCATGGACGATATCTGCCTCGGATGCTCGCAAAGCAGAGCGCAGGCTGAACAGAGCTTTCAGCTTGTGCGCCAAGACAATCTCCAGCCCGAACTCTCGCACTGAGATTCCAGCAGCTTCCAAGATCGATTTTTGGCGACCGGCGGCTAGGAGGGTAAAAACCTCGACATCATGATGACCTTCATGTTGAGCCAGTGCCAGAGAAACGAGGAGACGTTCGGCTCCTCCCAGTTCTAAGTTCGGGATAACGTGTACTATCTTCATTTTTGTGCCTTACCTCAATCATCAGCGCCAAGAAAAGCCAGATCGGACTCAGTGCGACGTAGCTCGTTGAGAAGGCAACGCCGGCGACCCACCCAATCAGGAGTGCCATTGGAAAGCGTCGTTCACGTCTTCGCACGCACATGCCTATTACGACGATCATGGCTACGAGCGCGATAAGACCACCCTCTGCGAAAACCAACACAACAATGGAGTAGATCGCGCCTAGCCCAGTGTCTTGATCAGCGAGAATTTGTGCGCTTTGCCCAGGGCCCGTGCCGAACAGTAGGGAACCCAGATTCCCGAAGGGTTGAGCGAGGCCCTCAACAATACTTCTGAAGCGCAATTGAGATGAGTTGTTCCCGACTACATTGATTCGCCCAGCGCTGATCATTGGCAGAAGCAACACGGATAAACCGGCTAACGCCCAAATGACGAACTCCAGCAGCGAGAATCTGCGCGTGCTAGAACGCCTGTATGCGAGCAAAATGAGGAAACCGCCAAGGAGCAAGAAAACCGAGTAAAGCGTCTGACTGAAAAGAATCAGCCCTGTACCGGCAGCTGTCGCGGCAAGCGCAAGAACTCTCCGCGTTGCCTCTGGCCGAAGGCCGTACCAGAACAAGAAGAGGACCCAAGGCCCAATTGCTGCGGCCATTGCAGAGGGTTCAGGAAATAGACCAAATGGCCGCTTGACGTACGTCGCGTACTCCGAGGAGATTCCTTGTAAGTCAGCGAAGCTTGGATTATTTAGGACCTCCAAGAACGGAAACGAACCATTGGCAAAGGACCAGAGTTGCCATGCCCCTGCGGCCGCGTGGATGCAGATTGCCAGGGCCACTGGCTTGATCAACCACTCAGGTGGGGTGTCTCGCAAGAGCATTCCCGCGACCGGAAGAATCAGCAAAGCAAAAGAAACGGTCAGGGCAGCCCGAACGCCCAGAGCCGAATCAATATTTGCACCGAAAAGCGAGAGCGCGGTTAGTGAAATCAGCACTGGAAGTAGCAGGAGAACGAAGGCCAGCGTTGACCTTGAACGAAGAACCATCGGCAGGGCGAATACGAAGATCAGCAGGGTGATCGCTTGATTGAGCTGAACGCCTGTGTTTTCGCCCAGGTTGAAGATGGAAGGATATGGGAAGAAGCATAGGAAAGTTAGCGTCTGTAGAGCGATCTTCTTGAAGCTAAATGGGGGCCTCATTGCCCTCGCCTATAAGTATCCACGAGCTGCCTTGCTACGGCCCCGGGTGCCAACTCAAGACGGGAACGGGCAAATCCTGAGCTGTACTCGCCTCTGCTCGCTTTGTCATGTGCCTGGCGCATCGCCGTCGCAAGTGATGCGGGCTCCGGCGAGGCGATCTCGCCGATTCCATACTCGCGTACAAGGTCGGGAAGTCCGCCAACCGCTGTGACAACGGTCGCTAATCCGTGAGCGGCAGCCAAGTGGGTCACGCCACTCTGGGCCTGAAAATGGAGGTACGGCGCTACCAGAACTAGGTGTTGGCTGAATATTTGTGGGACATCAGCATCGACTGCGAAACCGGGGGTGAATGTGCAGTTCGTTAACTGCAGGGCTGCAAGCTGGACTCTCACCGCGTCCACCACTTGGTCTGACCCAGACCCAACTATTGACGCACGTGGGTTCCCGAGAAGCGCGAGTGCTTCGATAAAGAGGGGGAGCCCCTTAGCCTCGCGCAAGTGTCCGAAGAATAGATATCCGCTTGGGCGCTCGACTCTCAGGAGGCGGCCAGCGTTCCAGATTGGGTGTCGGACCACCGAAATCTTCCCGGGACTCACCCGGGCTGTTCTGACAAGTTCCTCGGCCAAATTGCTGGAATGCACAATCAACAGGTCTGCTGAGCGCCAAGCTCGTATCCTGGCGGATTGCATAAGCATCGACACGAGGCCTGAGGTTTCGTGGGGAGAAACGTTGTGGACTGTGATCACCGTTCGGTAGCCGGCCCTTCGGGCGGCACGCACGATGCGCGAAGGAAATAGCGATGGCAGCTCCTGGAAGTGACAAACGTCGGTGCCGGCACACTCCAACTCAGCCAGAGCCGCTCGTTTGAACGCGCGAGGCTGACTCAGGTAGACCCAAATCCGATCAAGAATTCTGCGAGCACCAAGCTTGGAAAGGTCGGGGGCCTTGAGAACGTCAAGTTGTCGAACGATTCTGGATTCGGGTGCTCCGTGGGCTGTAATCACGACCACATCTTCTAGAGCCTGTAGTGCCTCAGCGAGTTCCATTACGTAACGGCGATGGCCGCCCAGCGTGGTGTGGAGATATTGAATTATCTTCACAGAATCACAGTTTCGCGAGAACGGCATGTGGATCAGTCCGTGCTGAGGCTGCCCCCGTCATGTTGTCGCGAAGTTCGCGCCAACGGAGAAGAAGCGTCGGGCGGCACACGAAGTCCCATACCCAGGTGCTCAGCCACATTGCGCGATGGACACCTACTTGGCGTGTTGCGAGAATCAATCCGTTCCGAGCCATGAACACGCGGCCCAACCGTCCGTCCGTGCTGCCCGTCGTCGCCCCTACTTGGTGGTCAACGAGTGGCAGGTGAATCACCCGCGCCCGTAATAAAGGAGCGCGAAGCTGCCACTCGAGTTCTTCCTTGTACAGAAAAAAGAACTCATCAAACCAACCTCGTTTTTCGAAACTTGTGAGTGGAATGAACATGCTGCACCCGTTCACCCAGTCAGTTGGAGAGTGCCCGGTCGCGTCCATTTCCTCAAGCGGGAGCCCGAAGTTGTTGTGTGTAGCTCGACCAGTTCGCCTCGAGATCCGCCCTCCACCGAACCAGCACGAGTCGCCTTGCATCACGTACGATCCGAGAATCTCAACCAGGGGCTCATCGTCATACGCCTGCACAAAATGCGCAATTGAAGAATGGTCGACAACGACATCATTATTCAGAATCCAAATGAACTTGAAGCCCGCTGATTTGGCTGCGGCTGCACCAGCATTCACCGCTCCGGCGTACCCCGAATTTTCTGTCCTGTCCAAGACCCTGACAGCGCTCATGGGCTGACAGACCCAATCGCTTGGGCCGTTGTTCACGACATAGATCTGACCTGGCGCGGGGTTCAGCTTCTGAACCGATTCAATAGCCCGCTCAGTCAGGCTCTGTTCGCCGTAGTGGACGATGATAACTGCCACCGATGACGCATCTGTCCTGTTTTTTGGAATTGATTTCACGCAAAGGCTCCGGCCATGTGCATTCATGAGATTGGAATCGCAGGCACTTCTGCCCTGACAAAAGAGCGAAATTGACGTCTTACCAACAGCAAAGTCACGGCTTGGCTGATAACGAGAACAGTCCCCGGACCGTAGATCCCCATTATGGAAATCGCTGGCCAAAGCAAGGCGAGGTGAATTGCGGCCCCGATGGCACTTGCCTGCCACTCAACTCTAGTAAGTCCAAGCTGCCGGGCAGTAATCGTCGCGATGGCCCCGTTCAGTTGAATGATGTACCCACAAAACAACAGGATCGCTGGCGCTATGGCCGCGGTGTATTCCGGCCCGCCTAATAGCGGAACTCCGACCACGATGCCAGCAACTCCGAGTACCGCGTATATCCACAACGTCTTGCGCCAACTTTTGTCCGCCTGCTTGCTTCGGCCAATAATCTGCAGTCTCGTGCCAGTGAGGCTGCGCACGATTGGTGCCACTGACATCAGGGGCAGGTTTCGCAGGGCCAACGCGACCATTGCCGCGAGCCCGAAGACACCTGCGGCCGTCGGGGAGGCTATCGCTGTCACTGCGATTATGGGCAACTGGAGGACCGGGACACCGGAAAGATTAGTCAACCAAATCCGCGAGCTGAACGTTCCGAACTGACGAATCTCTGTCCGGGTCAGCCACCGGTCGATCTTCCAGATCGGTAAACGGATCGCTGCGTAACAGATCACGATGGACAGTTGGACGGCCTGGGCCATCAGAACCTGGGCGACTGTCAGATGAAGAATTATTGACGCAACAAGGACGATTCCTGCGTAGGTTGCCTGGCTCACCAGGATTACCAAGGCTGTCTGTCTGAAGTCCCCGACAGCTTGCAGCGCCGTTAGAAATGCGTTTCCGATCGGGGTTAGGACGATCAAACAAAGAAAGACGAGAACCGTCTGATCGGGTGATGATGTTCTCGAGGAGATTAACGCGTAGAGGGAGGCGTGCCAAGGGAGAATGACCAGCAAACAAAGAGCGCCAAACACGAAGTAGTACGTGACGGCTGCGGCAACGTACCTCGTACATCCCGATCGCCCATCTCTGTTCTGCGCAACCGCCATGAACCGAAATAAGGATGACCCAACACCGAGATCGACTAGCTGGACGCTACCTAGCAGGGCTACTAGGGTGGCCCAGAGCCCGAATTCCGTGGTGCCGAGTGCCCGGGTCAATAATGGAGTCATCGCTAGGTTCGACGCCACTGGGATTATTGACGCTAGGACACTGAAATGCCTGTCTCCCAGTACCACCATTTGAGGGCGACGTTTGCGTGATCGCTCCGGTTTCGAGTTAGACAGGGTCGGTCTCCATCATTTCGCTTTGCACATTCAAAGTCATCGCGCCCTGCGAGACAACCATTCCGGCTTTCGACCAGCTTGACTAAACTACATTGCGAGTCGATCAGTCGGTGCGGACCGAGACGACAGCGTGCGGCGCGCTCCTTTTTTCACGGGCGCACCGTTTCTAACCTTCGCATTCGCCTCCGACCGTCTCGTCCGCCGGTTCCTTGCAACTCCGCCGTTGGTCTTCTTCGCAGCCAACCGAGGGACGGTACTAAGGTTTGGATACGTTTCTTCGGTTGGCTCAAAGCAGCGACGGAAGCCGTTGGCTCATTGGCAGATCGGTACTGGCTATCTTCTTGGCGTGGCTTGACGCCTTCATGATGGCGGTATTTCTTTGGCTGATCGCAAGTGAGAACTCGGTGATCTCTAGGTATCCCTCGACCTGATTCTGTGGGAATTGATGCGATGCCGCGGGGCTATAGGCTCAGACGCATGACGCTGGGGGAAAGTTACGCCAAAGAACGACCGAATGGGCTCAACGCGTTGCGCCTACTGCTCGCAATCGGGGTCATCTTTTGGCACTCATTCCCGCTGACTGGGACTCAGTTCGCAGGCGGCGAACCAGCGCGGCAGCTGCTCGAAAATCTCTGCGTAGACGGGTTCTTCGCTATCTCGGGGTATCTAATCACAAAGAGTTGGCTACGGAGCCCCCGCGTCAGGATGTTCATTGTGGCACGGACATTGAGAATTCTGCCCGCCTTTTGGGTGTGCTTGATCGCTACTGCCCTGATCTTCGCGCCACTCGGCACCTGGTTCGCAGGGGGGGACCCGCTTCGGACGATCACGTCCCCCGAATCAATCACCTACGTCGTCAAAAATGCTGGGCTGTGGATGGTGCAGTTTGGGATCGCGGGGACTCCGCTCAACGTTCCATTCGAGGGCGCGTGGAACGGCTCACTGTGGACGCTTGCATATGAGTTCATGTGTTATCTGGCCATCCTGGCCCTCGGCGTCGCAGGACTTCTCCGGAGGAGCTGGGCGCTCTGGGGGGCGTATGCACTTGTCTGGATTGCGACCTTCGTGCACCTGATTGAGATCGCGGGGATTGAGCTCCTCGGCACGTCATTTCGCTTCGCACTTACCTTCATCGCGGGCGCCCTGCTGTCAAAGTATGAAAATAAAATCAGGCTGTCATGGGGCGGCGTTGCGATTGCGTTCGCTCTTGTGGTCGCTGCGGCGTGGCTTCCCAATTATCTCCTGCTGGCGGCCCCGGCAATCGCATATGGTTTCGTCGGCCTCGGCGGGCTGGTGAGTCACCAGCGGTTGGCGTTCAGGAACGATTTTTCATACGGAATGTACATCTATGCGTTTCCTATGCAGCAGATCCTCGCGAGCGCCGGCCTTTCGTTCTTTGGGGTGGTCGGGTTCGGGCTTGTTGCGAGTCTTTTCACAATCCCGTTGGCGATGGCGAGCTGGTTCCTGATTGAGCGACCCGCTAGTCGTCTTAATGGGCGTCTGCAGGCTCGACTTCGGCTGAGCAGTACGCGGAAGTCAGCGCCCGTGTTGGTGTAGCACGCACGGCAGGAGGACTGAGATTTTTACCGGTTCAAGCAGAGCAATCGGCTTGTTTGAGCGAATACGGATTTCTGAATCAGCTACCGCGCAGACGTGCCCTGCGGGCGAACGACTAGGTGGCTACGCGGCGATGCAACTGCTCGTGATCCCTTTTCAACTCCCAGGATAATAATCGGAGTCATGGAGCCAGCTATCGGCGAGCAGGGCTCACGGCCCGGTTCGCTCCATCGTGTTCCTGACGACCGATCGGTACCCCTCCCCCGAGCGCGAGAATCGAGCAAAAAGGAGTCGGTGGGGGCGCTTGGCGCAGTCGAGCACAGGAACGCCCCGCCAAGGCCGAGGAACTCGGCCGGAGCGGCTCAATGTCTTTCCTTAAGGTGATCAATGCGAGCAACATGCGGCGTCCCCAGCGGGCCGTTGGGTAAAGTCCACGTGCGCCGGACAAGACCGTGCACACCTCCAAGGTGGCCGTGCTCGGGCGAAGCCACAGGCCGCATTCTGATACCGTGCTGGACTCGCGCACATTCGATTTGGTCCTGCAGCTGTGGGCAAGAGGTCCACGCGTTGGCGACTGGCCCGCAGGGAGAACTCTCGTCTGCAGCATCCGAAAGTAACCGACTCGACCAGCATCGAGGCGGCGGTGCGTGGCGACGGCGTCGTTCTACTCGTTTGGCGGGGCGGAATTTGTCAAGGTGAATGAGGCCAGCGTGAGTTTAGGCGGCTAGTTTCGGCTCTTCTTCTTGTGCGTCGGCTGGCTTGTTGATCCAGGCCGCGTCGGGGGTGGCGAGGATCTTCGGGTCGAGGTTGGTGCTGAAACGCTCCGGGTTCCGGGCTCGGGCTGCGGCGAGGGTCGCTGCCCGCTCGGCGGCTTTGCCGGCTGCGAGGCCGTAGTGGACGTCTGCAGGCGTGTTCAGCCCGATGCCGGTGTGCCGGTGGGTGTGGTTGTAACCCTCGACGAAGGTATTCATGAACCGTCTGGCGTCGCCGAGGCTGGCGAAGCGTTCCGGGAAAACCGGGGCGAACTTCAACGTCTTGAACCACGCCTCCGAGTACGGGTTGTCGTTGCTGACCCGGGGCCGGGAGTGCGACTTTGTGACTTCGAGATCCGAGAGCAGGGCTGCGACGGTCTTGCTCGTCATTGACGTTCCGCGGTCGGCGTGGACGACCTGCGGGGTGCCATGGATGCCGAAGGTTTCGGTCATCATCTCGGCGGCGAGGACCGCGGACTCGGCCGGATGGACCTTCACGCCGACGATGTATCGGGAGTAGATATCGATCATCACGTAGGCGTCGAAGTACTTGCCCTTGATCGGGCCGGGCAGTTTGGTGATGTCCCACGTATAGACCTGGCCGGGGCCGGTGGCGACCAGTTCCGGGATCGCCCGGGCCGGGTGACGGTCCAGGCGGCGGCGTTCCTTGACCTGCTTGTTCTCGGCCAACACCCGGTAGATCGTTGAGATCGACGCCAAATACACGCCCTCATCGAGCAGCTGCGCGTAGATCTGGATCGGCGGCAAGTCCACGAACCGGGCCGAGTTCACCACCGCCAGGATCCGGGCCCGCTCGAGGACATCGAGCCGGTTCGCCGGCACCAATACTGGCCGGGCGACCCGGGTGCGGGGCGCCCGGGTCGCGGTCGCCCGCGGCAACCCGACCAGCCCGGCGGCCGTCCGAGTAGGAACGCCGCGGCCGGTCAGGTCGCGGTAGGTGGTCATCACGGTTTCGTCTGCGGTGTTTCGTCCCGCGAGCTCTTCGAAAGATTTTCGAGTAGCTCGTGCATTTTTGACATGATCTCCAACGCCACCCCCGTCGTTTCCAGACGCCGTTCCGTCAGATCGAGCTGGCGGCGGAGCCGGGCGATCTCGGCCTGATCGGGCATGAGCCGGCCGATCTTCTCCCCAGGTTTCTTGCCCTGCAGCACGCCCGCATCGCGCAGCTTTCGCCACTCCGTGATCTGCGAGGAATAGATGCCCTGCTCCCGCAGATACGCGCCGCCCCCGTTCCGCGAGATGGCGTCCTCGTAGGCGGCGAGGTGGTCGAGTTTCTGCTGCGGCGTGAACGACCGCCGGGGCGTGGGACCGCCCGCGCGGGGGCCGGAACTGCTGTTCATCATGGAACTATCGTCGCGCACGGCGATCAACGATGGGCTGGACATGGTGGGACTTCCTGATTCTCGCCCTACGTCAAACGGCGGACTTGCTCTGAGCTACTGGCCTCAACTCACCCTGACACGTAGGGGGGCGGTGTGGGTGTTTACGCCTGGAGTCTCGGCAACACCTTCAATAGTCAGACGTGAGGATCTCGAACGATTTCCACGTGGAAGGGATACTGCCTCCGGCGGAAAGCAGTGACGCGATAACCCAGGCAGAACGCCCGCGTAGTCTGAGACGAGGGGATCGGGAACTTTATATCACCGGCCAATTCACGCCACGCTTTCGCGGACGGCGGCTCTCAGCGTGGAACGAGCAAGTCTTCTTCGTAGCCGTGCTTGTCTGGACGCCGACGACAGAATCTCCCACAAACCACTCCAAGATCAGCGAATTGGTTGGGGCGTTACTGCCTACGTGACGTTGACCGCGCGTGGTCGGCGCACGGGGTGTCAGCGACAGTTTCTTCATTGGAGCTGCTCGGCTTGCGTGTGACGCCAGGTCCCGCACCCCGCAAAGTCGGACACCGGCACCTTACCGAACGGGCAATCGGTCGCGGCCAGCGATCAACTTAAGCTCAGAGCCGTGCACTAGAGCTTCATGCCGACACTCTCGGAGCACACCCAGCCGGGGGCTAGGCGACTGGCTTGGTCGGCGGTGCCCACTGCCCCGGCGGTCAAGTCCAAATGTGTGGTGTAACGGGTTTTCCGCGTGATTCTTGGATTTCTAGGCGCTGAGGGCGCCGAGTTCGGTTGTGGGTTCCTCCTTGTCGG
>NZ_SOFY01000014.1 GCF_004402595.1 Cryobacterium shii
TCACCCGACGCCCTCATCGCCCTCGCCATGCTCAGCCTCGGCGGCCACAAACCAGTGCTCCCCGGCCGGGTTTAACCCACGGTTACGACAGGAGAGCCAGTATCTCCGTCGAATTGGTTCGCGCCGGGCGCGGGATGGGGGCTCGGGAGGGGGGACGCGGAGGGGGATGGCGGCGCGGGGATCGGCTAGCTCGGGGTCAGGGTGCCGTCGACCATGGTGTGCACCGCACTCATCAGCGGGAGCAGACGCTGGTCGTGGGTGACCAGCACCGTGGCGGTGTCGTGTTCGGCGGTGAGCCGCAGGATCAGGGCGAGGATCTCCGAGCCGCGCTCCTGGTCGAGCGCGCTCGTGGGTTCGTCGACGACCAGCACGGACGGTTCGTTCATCAGCGCCCGGGCGATCTCGACCCGCTGGCGCTGCCCGCCCGAGAGTTGCGCCGGACGCTTGCCGGCCTGGTCGGCCAGGCCGACGGCAGTCAACAGCTCGAGAGCACGGATGCGCGCCCGCCCCCGGCCGCGGGCACCGCCCCGGCGGCCGTCGAGCTCGCCCATCACGACGAGCTGCTCCGCGGCCGTCAGCGCGGGCAGCAGGATCGGCTGCTGGAAGATGATGCCGAGCCGGTCCCGCCGGAGATCCGCCTTCTCGGCGAGCGTCAGCGCGGTCGCGTCGACGCCCCCGATCAGCACCGAGCCCGTGTCGGGTGTGACCAGGGTCGAGGCCACCGCCAGAAGGCTGGACTTGCCGGAGCCGGACGGGCCGGTGATCCCGACGACGGTGCCCGGCGCCACGGTGAGGGTGACGTTGTCGACCGCGGTGATGCGGTTGCCGCCGTCCGGGTAGGTGAGGGTGATGTGGTCGAGCTGGATCATCGGTTGCTCCCGAGGGCGGTGAGGGGGTCGGCGGTGGTGACGGAACGGAGGGCGAACGCGGCCCCGGCCAGGCCGAGGGCGATCATGGCGGCGCCCGGCAGCAGGGTCGTCAGCGGGCTGAGGATGAACGGCAGCACCGGCCCGGCGAGGGCCCCGAGCAGGGCGGTCAGGCCGATGCCGGTCCCCACCCCCACGATCAGCACGACGGATGCCTGGCCGAGCGCATCCCCGATCAGCATGCGGTTCGATGCGCCGAGGGCCTTCAGCACGGCCACATCGGGTTGGCGCTGGATGCTCCAGACAGTGAAGAACGCGCCGACGACCAGCGCGGAAATGCCGAACAGCATCCCCACCATCAGCAGCAGCGAACCGATCTCGGAGCGGAACGCCTCCAACGCCGTCAGGGACTGGAGCACCCCGGCCGAGGACGTGCCGGTCGCGCTGTCCGCGGCGGCGAAGTCCAGCCCGGGCGCGGTCACGGCCAGGACGGTCGCGTAGGCATCCGGGGTGCCGGTGGCGGCGGCCGCCCGCTGCCAATCCGCCAGCGGAAGCCAGACGACGGGCGTGTGCGAGTACCAGGTGTCGGCCGTGACGGAATCGTCGGTGAAGGCCGAGCCGGCCAGCTCCATGCTGTCGCCGGCCCGCACGTCCAGTTCCTCGGCGGCGGTGGCCGGCAAGGTCAGGCGCCCGGCGCTCGACGGAACCGGCCCGAGCCCGGCTTCGGCGCCGAAGAGCGCGACGCTGGTCTGGTTCGCCCCGGCGGTGAGCCGCAGCCGGCTGATCCCGAGCGGGGTCACCGTGTCGACGCCGGGCCGGGCGCCCCACGCCTCGGCCTCGGCGCCGGTCACGGCGGAATCGGAATAGCTGAGCGGGGCGTCGTCCGCCGAAGCGGAGAACACGATCCGGTCGGCGTCGAGCCCCGCGATGGCCGAGATGTTCTGGTCGGCCAGGCCACCGGTCAGGCCGGAGAGGAATCCGACCAGCAGGGTGATCAGGGTGACCACCGTGCCGATCAGCAGGAATCTCCCGCGGGCAAATCTAAGATCGCGCCATGCAACGAACACTGTCAAACTCCTTGATCGATCGAGCGGTAGAGTGTGCGGGGCCGGCCGACAGGCTTGCCCCGCACACTCTTCACTCTCCCCGCCGGGCCGCGGCCGGTCATCGTGCATGCGGGTGTTCTTCGGCGGCTCAAGGTGGAGGTCCCGTTCCACCTTTCGGAGGATGCCGCGGGGCGCTCGGCCGCGTAGCCTGAAAGGGTGATCTTCGCGTGATCGAGCCCACTGGCTCCGCCCTCAACCCCGTCTTCGTCGGGCTCCGGATCGGCCTGCACGCCCTCGTGGCGGGGCTGGTCGCCCTCTGCGTCGTCTCCTCCCTCGCGGCCGGGTCGCCGTCGGCCGCGATCATCGCCGGCCTGGCGGCGCTCTTCCTCGGCACCTACGCGGTGGGCGCCTGGGTCGGTCGCAGCCGAACGGCATCCCGATGGGCCGGGGCCCGGCTCGGCCTGCTCAGCCTGGAATGGGTCGTCCTGGCCGGGCTGAATGCCGAGGCGATCTACCTCGTCTTCCCGCTGTTCTTCCTCTTCCTGCACTTCCTGCCCGGGTGGTGCGGACCGGTCGCGGTCGCCGTCGCGACCGTCGCGGCGGTCTTCGCGGTCGGCGCGCACCGCGGTTTCAGCCCCGCGGGCGCCGTCGGGCCGCTGATCGGAGCCGCGTTGGCGGTCGCAATCGCCCTGGCCTACCGCTCTCTGGCCCGGGAAGCCGCCGAGCGGGAGGACCTGATCCGCGAGCTGCGGGAGACGCGCGGGCAGCTGGCCGCCGCCGAACGGACCGCCGGGGTGCAGGGCGAACGGGGTCGCCTGGCCCGGGAAATCCACGACACAGTGTCCCAGTCGCTGTCGAGCATCGTGATGCTCCTCCACGCCGCCGAGCGCTCCGGCGACGCCGAGACCTCGCTGCAACGGATGCGCCAGGCTCGGGACGCCGCCGGGCAGACGCTGGCGGAGACCCGGCAGTTCATCGACGAGCTGTCCCCGCCGGCACTGCGCGGCTCGACCCTGGTCGAGGCCCTGCACCGGCTGGCGACCCAGACCGGCGCGACCAGCGGCATCCGGATCGGCGTCACCGTCGCCGGCCCCGTCGAGCCGCTGCCCACCCGGGTCGAAACGGCCCTGTGGCGGATCGCCCAGGGCGCCCTGGCCAACGCCGTGCAGCACGCGCACGCCTCCCGGATCGACCTGACCCTGAGCGCGCTGGACTCCGAGGTCATCCTCGACGTCGTCGACGACGGCGTCGGTTTCGACGCGGGGGCCTCGGTGCGGCGCGGGGACACGTCGACGCGCACGTCGTTCGGCCTGCAGGCGATGCGGGAGCGGGTCGCGGAACTGGGCGGTTCGCTCACGGTGGAGAGCGCCCCGGGGCAGGGCACGAGCGTCGTGGCCGGGTTCGAGGTGCGCGGATGAGCGTGCGCGTGCTGATCGCCGACGACCACCCGATCATGCGCACCGGACTGCAGGCCCTGTTCGAGACGGACCCTTCCATCGATGTGGTCGCGGCCGTCGGCACACCCGGGGAGGCCGTGGCCGAGGCGGCCCGGCTCCGCCCTGACGTGGTGCTGATGGACCTGCAGTTCCAGGGCGAGTTCCGCGGCGCGGATGCGACCCGGCGCATCCGTGCCCTGCCCGAGCCGCCGGCGGTGCTGATCCTCACCAATCACGACACCGACGGGGACATCATCACCGCGATCGAGGCCGGGGCGGCCGGCTACCTGCTGAAGGACAGCCCGCCCGACGACCTCCTGGCCGCGGTCGCCGCCGCGGCGGCCGCGGCCAGTCCGCGCTGGCTCCCGCGGTCGCCAGCCGGCTGCTGTCCCGCGTGCGCCAGTCCACCCGGGCGCTGAGCGCCAGGGAACTCGAGGTGCTCACCCTCGTGGCGGAGGGCCGGAGCAACACCGACGTCGCCCGCCACCTGCACCTGAGCGAGACCACGGTGAAATCCCATCTCGCGCACATCTATCCGAAACTCGATGTGTCCTCGCGCACCGCGGCGGTCGCCGCCGCCCGGCAGGCCGGGCTGATTCGCCGCCCGTAGCCGCCCGGCAGGCCGGGCTGATTCGCCGCCCGTAGCCGCCCGTAGCCGCCCGAAACCGGCCGGGGACGGCGCGGGGTCAGCCCCGGGACGGGGTGACGAACCGCTGCCAGGCCCACGCGCCGACGCTGAGGGCCGCGAAGACCCCGGCGGCCACCCCCAGCAGGGTCACCGTGCCGTCACCGTTCCAGATCGCGACGGCCGGGGACAGCACCCCGAACATGATCGTGAACGCGAGCGTGGTCAGTCCCGCCCAGATCGACGGTGACCAGGCCAGGATGCTGCGCCCGCTCGTGCGCCCGATCGGGATCAGCACGAGCGCGACCGAGCCGATCGCCGTCAGCACCACGCTGTTGGCGATTTCCGCACCGAGCGAGCTGAGGAAGCCGTCGGCCGTCGGCAGGAGGCCGAGCGCCAGCCAGCCGGCCGTACTCAGCCCGATCAGGCTGCCGGCCCGCACGGCCGCGATCTGCCCGCGCTCGGGGTTCAGCGCGCCGGGGGTCGCCGCGACGGAGCCCAGCAGCCCGAAGACGAGCGCCGGGTGCACCTCGAAGAGGCGGGAACCGAGGGCGGTCACCGCGACCAGCAGCAGGTAGCGCGGCAGGAACGTGACGGATGCCGGCACCCGGCAGATCCGGGAGCTCCACCACAGCGGAACGAGCGCACCGACCCCGTTCACCACGATCAGGGCCACCATCACGGCGAGCAGCAGCCGCAGGTAGGCCGGCTGGCTGGTGACCGGGCCGGACAGCATGATCAGGGTCGCCGCCGCGGCGAGGGCCGCGCCGGCGACGAGCCACCGGTTGACGGCCACGTCGGGCGCGGTCTCGTACTCCTGCCGGGCCCGGTTCCGGCCCGCGATGGCCGTGCCCGGCCAGACCGGGCGGCCGCCCCGGGACCGGGAGAGGGTCCCGGCCAGCAGGCGGGCGGGAACGTACAGCAGCATCAGGGAGCCCAGGGACAGCAGCACGGCCTGGGACCAGGACAGCCCGGACGGCGACCAGGGCGGCAGAACCGCGGTGGCGAACCGGGTGGGGTCGCTCCAGCCGCCCGGCAGCGCGCCGAGCGCCACCGCCTCGTCGCCGTCCCGCTGCGAGGGCGTCGCCGTCTGCGGGCTCCGGGCCGGTTCCGGCGCGGGCGCCGCGGTCGCGGTCGCGGCGGCGAGTGGAGCGGATGCCCGCGGAGAGGGGGTCGCCCGGCCGGCGGCCGGTGCCGGTGCGGCCGGGCCGTAGGCGAGGGTGAAGGCGGGGCTGCCCTGGCCCACATTGCCCGCGGCATCCTGCTGCACCGCGATCACGGCGTACGAACCGGCGGCCACGCCGCCGGCGGAACAGGTCCAGGAGCCGCCGGCGACGACGCCGCTGCAGACCGAGTACGCGCCCGCGAAGACCGTCACGGTCGAACCGTTCTCCCCGGAACCGGCGTAGGTGGCCCGGTCCAGCGGCACCCGTCCGCCCGCGGCCGGCTCGGTCACGGTCGGCGGCGCGGGCCGGTCGACGTCGAACAGGAGGGCGATGGCGGCGCTCTCGTTCGACCAGGAGGGCAGGCTGAAGGTGGCCTGCTGGGCTGCCGTGACCTCGGCGGCCCCGCTGGCAAGGCGCCCGCCGAATGCGCAGGTCCAGGCGCCGGAGGTGTCGGCCGTCGCCGTGCAGCGATTGCCGTCGGCCAGGCGGACGATGACGGATGCGTTCGGGTACGCCGTCCCGCGCACCACGCCGTTCGATGCCGCCTGGCCGCTCGGCCCGCCGGTCACGACCGGTGCGGCCAGCACGGCGATGGTCTGCTCCGCGGCGAAGGCCGGGTCGGCGGTGACCACGACCCGCAGCCGCACCGACGGGCCGCTGGGCAGGCGCACCCCCGTGCAGCTCCACTCCGAGGAGTCGTCGACGACCAGGATGCAGGACGGGTCCTCGCCCGGGAACGCCGACAGGAGCTGGATCTCCTGGCCGGGCTCGCCCGTGCCGGAGACGGTGGTGCTGCCGCTGCCGACGAAACTGCCCGGCCGTGGACCGGTGATCGTCGGTGAGACGGTGGGCGGCGCCGACGACCGGGTCGGCGCCGGTGTCGCTGCGGGGGTCGCTGCGGGGGTCGGCGCGGGGGCCGGCGTGGGGGAGGAGGTGGCGGCGACCGCGGACCCGACGGAGCCGCCCGCCAGGAGGGCCGGAACGAGGAAGCCGAGCAGAAGGACCCCTGCAAGGAGACGGCCGGCGCGGTAGGACCGACGGGCCCGCGATGAGCCCGATCCGGTGAAGCGTGTCCCAACCATGATTTCCCCCCGTGACCATTTCAGGGGGTGGGGGCCTCAAAGTCAACGCCGGACACGCCGTGCCGGTTGCACCGCGACACATTCGTGATCTTCCGGGCATGGTGCATACTGAAAAATCGGGTCATCTGTCCCGCCCACCAACCAGAACGGGACGGCGCATGAGCGCACCGAACCTACTCGCGGGCTCCGGCTCCGGCTCCGTCTTCGCCGAACCGAACCGGCGCGTTCCCGGGCGCTGGATCGCCGTCTTTGCGACGGCCTGGCTCGGCATCTGGATGGCGCAGCTCACCCCGGTGCAGCTCCTCCTGCCGGCCCAGATCGACCGGCGCCTCCAGCCCGAGAATTGGGTGGACAGCGTCGTGGCCTTCGGCGTGATCTCGGGCATCGCCGGCCTGTGCGCGATCGTGGCCTACCCGCTGACCGGGGCGCTGTCCGACCGCACGACCTCCCGGTTCGGCCGTCGCCGACCCTGGATCGCCGGCGGGGCGGTGCTCTTCGCGGCCGCCCTGCTGCTGCTCGGCGCGCAGACCACCATGCTGGGGATCGGGTTCTTCTGGGCGCTCGCCCTGACCGGTTTCTGCGTGATGACGGCCGCGCTCACCGCCACCATCTCGGACCAGGTCCCGGTCGACCAGCGCGGGTACGTGTCCGGCTGGCTGAGCGCCCCGCAGGCGGTGGGCATCATCGTGGGCCTGCTGCTCGTGACGATGCTGTTCACCGGCCAGTTCGCCGGCTATTTGGTCGTAGCGGTGCTCCTGCTGGTCCTGGCGGTTCCGTTCCTGCTGCTGCCCGACGCGGTGCTCCAGCCGCACCAACGCGCGCCGGTGACCGTGCTGGGCCTTCTGTCCAGCCTCTGGATCAGCCCGCGGGAGCACCCCGATTTCGGCTGGACCCTGCTCAGCCGGGTGCTGGTCAGCTTCGGCAACGCGTTCGGCACGACCCTGCTGCTCTACTTCCTGATGTTCGGGCTGAACGACGAGAATGCGGAAGACGACCTGATCCTGCTCACCCTCGTCTACATGGTGTTCGTGATCCTGGCGTCGATCTTCCTGGGCCGGTGGAGCGACGCGCTGGGCATCCGCAAGGGCTTCGTCTTCGTCGCCGCCGGCCTGCAGGGGTTCGCGGCGCTGCTGCTCGCCTTCATCCCCGACCTGGGCGTCGCGATGGTGGCCGCCGGCATCCTCGGTCTCGGCTACGGCTGCTTCCTCTCCGTCGACCAGGCGCTGGCCACCCAGGTGCTGCCCGACCCGGCCGCCCGCGGCAAGGACCTCGGCATCATGAACATCGCCACCGCGGTGCCGCAGGCGCTCGCGCCGCTGCTGGGGGCGTTCACGGTCGCCGTGGGCGGCGGCTTCCAGGCCCTGTTCGTGCTCGCGGGCCTCTGCGCCTTCGGCGGGGCCCTCGCGGTCACCCGGGTGAAGGCGGTGCGCTGATGGGCCTCGACCTCGGCTCCCGGCCGGCGTCGCAGCCCTGGCTGACCCCCGGGCAGTACTGGCCCGGACTGACCGCCGCCACGGCGCAGCTGGAGACCCCCGTCGCCGCCCTGCACCTGGACGCGCTGCGGCACAACACCCGGTCCCTCCTCGGTCGTGCGGGCGGCACCCCGATCCGGGTGGCGACGAAGTCGATCCGGGTGCGCGGCGTGATCGAGGCCCTCCTGACCCTCCCCGGTTTCCAGGGGGTCCTCGCGTACACGCTCGCCGAGGCGCTCTGGCTGGCCGAGACGGTGACGGATGTCGTCGTCGGCTACCCCACGGCCGACCGGTCCGCGATCCGGCGGCTGGGCACCTCGCCACACCTGGCCGCGACGGTCACGCTGATGATCGACTCGGTCGCGCAGCTGGACGAAATCGACGCCGTGCTCCCGCCGGCCGGCCGGGCCCCGATCCGGGTCTGCCTGGAACTCGATGCCGCCTGGGACGCCCCGGTGCTCGGCCACCTGGGCGTGTGGCGCTCGCCCGTGCACACCCCGGCGGATGCCCGCAGCCTTGCCGCCGCCGTCGTGGCCCGGCCCGGCTTCTCCCTGGTCGGCCTGATGGCCTACGAGGCGCAGGTGGCCGGAATCGGCGACCGCCCGGCCGGCAAACCGGTGCAGGGGCGGGTCAACCGCTGGGTGCGGCGGCGGTCCGTGGCCGAGATCGCGGACCGGCGCAGCGCGGCCGTCGCCGCGGTGCGCGAGATCGTCGCGCTCGAGTTCGTGAACGGGGGCGGGACCGGTTCGCTGGAGACCACCCGCGCCGACGCATCCGTCACCGACATCGCCGCCGGCAGCGGCTTCTTCGGCGGGCACCTGTTCGACCACTACGCCAGTTTCCGGCCCGCGCCGGCCGCCGCGGTCGCCCTCTCGATCGTGCGCAAGCCGAGCCCGGCCACGGGTACGCTGCTCGGTGGAGGCTGGGTGGCCTCCGGGGTGCCCGGCCGCGACCGCCTGCCGCGCCTGGTCTGGCCGGAGGGCCTGCGCCTGATGCCGCGGGAGATGGCCGGCGAGGTGCAGACCCCGCTGACCGGGCCCGGAGCGGCCGGCCTCTCCGTCGGCGACCGGGTCTGGCTGCGGCACGCCAAATCCGGGGAGCTGAGCGAGCACGTGAACGAATTCGCCCTGGTCGACAACGGGCGGGTGGTCGACATCCTGCCGACCTACCGCGGCGAGGGGAAGGCCTTCCTGTGAGTGCGAGCGGAGGGGTCTGGACCAACTGGGCCCGCAACCAGAGCGTGCGGCCGGTGCGCGTCGAACGGCCCCGCAGCGTCGGCGCCGTGCAGCGCGCGGTGGTGTCGGCCGGGAAGGCCGGGCTGCGGATCAAGGCGGTGGGGTCCGGGCACAGCTTCTCCGCGATCGCGGTGGCCGGCGGCGTGCAGCTGGACCTGCTCGACCTGGCCGGCCTGATCAGCGTCGACCCGGTTCTGGGCCGGGTCACGCTCGCCGCCGGCACCCGCCTGTTCGAGCTGCCGCGGCTGCTCGAACCCCACGGCCTGGCCCTGGCGAACATGGGCGACGTGGACCGGCAGACGATCTCCGGCGCCACCTCCACCGGCACGCACGGCACCGGCGGCCGTTTCGGCGGCCTCGCCACCCAGATCACGGCCCTCACCCTGGTCACCGGCGACGGCACCCTGCTGCGCGTGAGCGAGACCGAGAACGCCGAGCTGCTCCCGGCGGCCCGGCTCGGGCTCGGGGCGCTGGGCATCCTGGTGGACCTGACCCTGCAGTGCGTGCCCGCGTACCTGCTGCGCGCCGTCGAGGCCGCCGAACCCCTCGAGGAGGTGCTGGACACCTACCTCGATCGGTCGGAGAACCCCGACCACTTCGAGTTCTACTGGTTCCCGCACACGGACACCGCGCTGACCAAGACCAACACCCGACTCCCGGCGGACGCGGGCCGGTCCCCGCTCGGCCGGGTCTCCCGCTGGGTCGACGACGAACTGCTCGCGAACGGGGCCTACCGCGCCATCTGCGCGCTCGGCCGGCTGGTGCCCCCGGCGGTGCCCCCGTTCAACCGGCTCGCCACCCGCCTCAGCGGCCGGCGTGAATTCACGGATGTCTCCAACCGGGTGTTCGTGACCCGCCGCACGGTGCGCTTCCGGGAGATGGAGTACGCCCTGCCGCGCGAGCAGGTGCCGGCGGCGCTGCGCGAGGTGCGGGCCCTGATCGAGGAGCGCGGCTGGCGGATCTCCTTCCCGATCGAGGTGCGCTCCGCGGCGGCCGACGCCCTGTGGCTCTCCACCGCCAGCGGGCGGGACACCGGCTATATCGCCGTGCACCGCTACTTCCGGGAGGACCCGACCGAGTACTTCGACGCGGTGGAAGCGATCATGCGCGCGCACGACGGGCGCCCGCACTGGGGCAAGCTGCACGACCGGGACGCGGACTCGCTGCGCCAGAGCTACCCGCACTTCGGCGACTTCCTCTCGGTGCGTGACAGGCTTGATCCGGAGCGCCGCTTCAGCAACAGCTATCTGGAAAGAGTTTTGGGTCGATGAGCACCAAGCCAGTCAACAGCAACACCCCCGCGGCGCGCGCCTGGGAACACCGGGCCGCAGAGTTGGGCGACCGGCTCCCGGACGGTTTCGTCGTGGGCACGGCCACCTCCGCCTTCCAGATCGAGGGCGGGGCTCGCGAGGGCGGACGCGGGGAATCGAGCTGGGACCCGTTCACGGCGGCGACCGGCCGCATCCGTGACGGTTCGAACGCCTCGGTGGCGACCGACCACTTCACCCGGGTCGACGACGACGTCGTCCTCCTCCGCGAACTGGGCGGTGACGCGTACCGGTTCTCGCTGGCCTGGTCGCGGGTGCAGCCGGACGGCCGCGGGGCGCTCAGCCGCGCGGGCCTGGCGTTCTACGACCGCCTGCTCGACGGCCTGCTCGCGGCGGGTATCAGCCCGATGGCGACGCTGTACCACTGGGACACCCCGCTGAAACTCCGCGGAGGCTGGCTGAACCGCGACACCGCGATGCGGTTTGGTGACTACGCGCACCAGGTCGGCGAGGCCTTCGGGGACCGGATCGATTCCTGGGTGACCCTGAACGAGCCCGCGACGGTGACCCTGAACGGCTATGCCCTGGGCACCGACGCGCCCGGGGAGGCCCGGCTCTTCGGTGCCCTGCCGGCCGCCCACCACCAGCTGCTCGCCCACGGCCTCGCCGTGCAGGGGCTCCGCGCCGCCGATGTGCGCGGCGGCATCGGCATCGCCAACGCGCACTCGCCCGTGCAGGCCGCCAGCGGCCGGGAAGCCGACGAGGTGGCGGCGCAGCTGTTCGACGTGCTGCACAATCGGATGTTCGCCGACGCGGTCCTGCTCGGCCGCTACCCGGAACCGCCCGAACCGTACGCGGTCCCGCTGCGGCTGCTGCTGGAGACCGACCCCGACGACCTGCGCACCATCCGGCAGCCGCTGGACTTCTACGGCCTCAACTACGTGCAGCCGTCCCGGATCAAGGCCGGCCCGGCCGCGCCGAAGACCCCGCAGGGTCCGCCCCGGGAGGGGCCGGCCGAGACGGTGGTCGCGTTCCCCTTCCACGTGATCCCGTTCCGCGAGTTCCCGGTGACCGGGTCCGGCGCCGCCATCGCCCCGGAGTACCTCGGCGTGGCGCTGGGCGAGCTGCGGGACCGCTACAGCGACGACCTGCCGCCGGTGTACGTCACGGCCGGCGGCGCGGCCTTTCCCGACGTGGCCGACAAGTGGGGAGCCGTGCACGACCCGGCCCGGATCGACTACCTCGCCGAGCACCTCACGGCCGCGCTCGCCGCGGTCGCCCCGGGCGGCACCGCGGCCGGGGTCAGCCTCCGCGGCTACTTCATCTGGTCCCTGCTGGACAGCTTCGAGTGGACGGCCGGTTACACCCGCCGGTACGGGCTCGTGCACGTGGACTTCCTCGACGGAACCCGTCCCCGCACGCCCAAGTCCTCCTACCGCTGGCTGCAGAAGGTGCTCGCCGCCCGCTGACCCGCCCCCTTCCCCGTCACGCCTGCCTCGCTACCCAAATCCCGCCTGCCCGTGTGTGGCTAACTCAGGAGAAACGCGGCTACCGCGGGGTGCAGGCCGCGGACCAGTGCGACGGATGCCGCCACTCTGGCGGGATCTCCTGAGTTGGCCACGGGAGGGCAGAGCAGTGGATGCGCGCGGAGGGTGGTGGGCGCAGCGTAGGAGGCGGCTACGGGGTGCGGCGGCGCAGGGTGATCGAGCCGAGCACGACGGCGCCGACGATCCAGGCGCCGATGATCAGCAGCTCGCCGGCGACGTAGGCGGCATCCTGCGAATCGGTCGCCACCGCCCGAAGCGCGTCGACGGCGTGCGAGAGCGGCAGCCAGTCGCTGACCGCCTGAAGGGCGTCCGGCAACTGGTCGCGGGGGAGGAAAATGCCGCAGAGCAGGATCTGCGGGAAGACCAGCAGCGGCATGAACTGCACCACCTGGAATTCGGTGCGGGCGAACGCGCTGGCCAATAGGCCGAGGGTGGTGCCGAGAATCGCGTCGGCGACCGCGACGGCGAGCAGCAGCCAGATCGAGCCCTGGATCTCCAGCCCGCAGACCCAGACCGAGAAACCGACCGCGATCGAAGACTGCAGCACCGCGAGCAGACCGAACGCGAGCGTGTAGCCGAGGATGAAATCACCCTTGCCGAGCGGCATAGAGAGCAGCCGCTCGAGGGTTCCGGTGCGCCGCTCCCGCAGGGTCGTGATGCTCGTGACGACGAACATGATCGTGAACGGGAACAGGGCGATCATCGCCGGGCCGACCGTGTCGAAGACCCGGGTGTCGGAGAAGATCCAGGCCAGCAGCCCGATCAGCAGGCTGGGCACGGCCAGCAGGAGCACCACGGTGCGCGGGTCGTGCCGGATCTGGGTGAGCACCCGTCCGGCCGTCGCGAGGGTGCGGCGCGGATTCACGAATGGCCCGCGTCCGTCGGGCCGGCGGGGAACGTGTCATCGACCGACGGATGTGACGCGATCAGCGCGAGGAACGCCGCCTCGATATCGGGGGTGCCGGTGGTGCCCAGGAGACCGGCCGGTGTATCGTCGGCGAGGATCTCACCGCCGCGCATCAGCAGGAGCCGGTCGCAGCGGCTGGCCTCGTCCATCACGTGGCTGGAGACGAGCAGGCTCGTTCCGGCCGCCGCGAGGCGGTGGAACAGGCTCCACAGCTCCACCCGCAGCACCGGGTCCAGGCCGACCGTCGGTTCGTCGAGCACCAGGAGCTCGGGCGAGCCGAGCAGCGCACCGGCCAGGGAGACCCGGCTGCGCTGGCCGCCGGAGAGGGACCCGGCCAGCTGGCCCGCATACGGGGCCAGGTCGGTGGCGTCGATCACCCGGTCGACGTCGCCCAGGGGCACCCCGAGCACGGAGCGGAAGTACAGCAGGTTCTGGCGCACCGTAAGGTCGTCGTAGACGCTGGCATCCTGGGTGACGTAGCCGACCCGGCGCCGGAGCGGCGCGGAACCGGCGGGACGTCCGAGCACGGTCACGGTGCCGGACCGCACGATCTGAACGCCGACGATCGCCCGCATCAGGGTGGTCTTGCCGCATCCGCTGGGTCCGATCAGGCCGACGACCAGCCCGCTGGGCACCGTGAGGTTCAGGCCGTGCAGAACCGGATGCGCGCCGCGACGGGCACGAAGGTCGCGCACCACGACGGCGGAAGTTTCGGAGGTCACTCCTGCATTATTCGCCCGTGCTGCGGGAATGTCGATCAACCGCCGGGGCGATTCTTGGAGTCTGATGGGAAGCGGATGGGAGCCTCAGGACGCGCGGTTATGATGGTTACGAACTGCGAGTACGCCTCCGAGGCGAGCTTGTTCAGTCCGTGTCTCCTCTCTCAAACACAAGCTCAATCGCCCGCTCAGAATTGCCTCACCCGTCTCAAGGAGAAGCTGCCATGGAATGGCTCATCCCGGTCCTCATCATCGTTGTACTCGTCGCCATCGTCGGGATCTACCTGTGGGCTACCTACAATTCCCTCGTCACGCTCAAGGTTCGCGTCGACGAGGCGTGGAGTGACATCACGGTGCAGATGAAGCGGCGGGCCGACCTGATCCCCAACCTGATCGAAACGGTCAAGGGCTACGCCGCGCACGAGAAGGCGGTCTTCGAGAACGTCACCAAGGCGCGCGCCGAGTCGCTTAGCGCGCAGGGCCCGGCCGAGGCCGCCGCCGCGGAGAACCACATGCAATCCGCCCTGCGCAGCATCTTCGCCGTCGCCGAGGCCTACCCGCAGCTGCAGGCCAGCCAGAACTATCTGCAGCTCCAGGCCGAGCTGGTCGACACGGAGGACAAGATCCAGGCGTCACGCCGCTTCTACAACGGCGGCGTGCGCGAGCTCAACACGAAGATCCAGGTCTTTCCCAACAACCTGATCGCCCGCAATCTCGGTTTCACCCAGCGCGATTTCTTCGAGGTGTCCGACTCCGCCGCCATCGCGGAGCCGCCTCGCGTGCAGTTCTAGCGGCCGGCCGATATGTACAGCGCGATAGCGCGCAATAAGCGCAACACGGTCTTCATCATCATCCTGTTCCTGGTGATGATCGCGGGCCTCGGCTGGCTCGCCAACTATGTCTACAGTCCTCCGGGCAGCTACGGCATCCTGATCATGACGATCGTGATCGCCTCCGGCTACGCCCTGGTGCAGTACTTCATGGCCGGCCGCCAGGCGGTTGCCCTGAGCGGTGGAGTGCGCCTGAACAGCAAGGCGGAGAATCCGCGGCTGTGGAACATCGTCGAGAACCTGTCGATCACGACCGGCACCCCGATGCCCGAGATCTACGTCATCAACGACCCGGCCCCGAACGCCTTCGCGACCGGCCGCGACCCCCGACACGCGATCGTGGCGGCCACCACCGGGCTGCTGGAGATCATGACCGATTCCGAACTCGAGGGCGTCATGGCGCACGAGCTCGGGCACGTGCGCAACTACGACATCCGGGTGTCGATGGTCGTCTTCGGGCTGGTCGTCGCCGTCGGTTTCATCTCCGACATGTTCCTGCGGATGGCGTTCTTCGGCCGCGACAACAAGAACGGCAACCCGGTCGTGATGGTGTTCGGGCTGGTCGCCATGGTCGTGGCGCCGTTGGTGGCCAGCATGGTGCAGCTGGCCGTGTCCCGTCAGCGCGAATACCTGGCGGATGCGACGAGCGCGCTGACCACCCGCAACCCGGACGCGCTGGCCAGCGCCCTGGCCAAACTCGAGACCTACGCCCGGCCGATGCGCAAGCAGAACACGTCGATGGCGCACCTCTGGATCGCCAACCCGCTGAAGCCGGGCGCGATGGCGAAGCTGTTCAGCACGCATCCGCCGATCGAGGAACGGATCGAACGCCTGCACACCATGGGCCGCAAGTTCTAACTGCCGTTCCCGCCGCCCGAGAGTGACCGTTCCGGTCGAGAGTGCCCGCTCCGCCGGGCACTCTCGACCGGAACGGGAACTGTCAGAGCTCTGCGGCCAGCGCGGCCGCGAGGGTGCCGCGCGGCCGGACGTCGATCGCGCCCAGTCCCTGCCAGGCGGCGGTCTCGCGCAGCACGCCGGCGAGCCGTTCGGCCGTGTCGCGGGGCGCGCCGGGCTCTGACCAGGCCGCCTGCACCCGGAGCACCCCCGCCTGGCGGTCGTTCTTGAGGTCGACCCGGCCGACGATCGTGTCGCCCAGCAGCACCGGCAGAACGTAGTAGCCGAAGACCCGTTTGGGCTGCGGGGTGTAGATCTCGATCCGGTAGTGGAAGCCGAACAGGCGCTGGGCCCGGCCCCGATTCCAGACCACCGGGTCGAAGGGCGAGAGCACCGCGTCGGCGTCCACGCTGCGCGGCAGGCGGGCGTCCCGGTGCAGCCAGGCGGCTCCCGGTGAGCCCGCGGGGCCCCAGCCCGGCACCTCGACCGGGAGCAGCTCGCCGGCATCCGTCAGGTCCCGGATGGCGGCCAGCGTCGGTGCGCTCTTCAACCGGAAGTAGTCGGCGAAATCGTTCGCCGTGCCGATGCCGTGGGCGCGCGCCGCCCGGCGCACCAGCTCCCGGTGCGCGTCGGCCGGTTCGACCCTTCGGCCGAGCAGCTCGGCCGGGAAGATCTGCTCCGGCAGCCCGTACACCCGCTCGAACCGTGAACGCCCGGCGCTGACCACATCGCCCCAGCGGAAGAGCACCTCGAGCCCGGTCTTCACGTCCGACCAGCCCCACCACGGGCCGCTGCGCCTGTTCGCGTCGTGCTCGATCGCGCTCGCGGGGAGGGGGCCCTTCTCGGCGAGTTCCGCCAGCAGCCAGTCCAGCAGGGGCTTGTTCCCCGCCGACCACGCATCCGGGCTGCGTGCGGACAGGTCGCGGTACTGCTGCATCCGCCAGCCGAACAGCGGCCGGGTGTCGAGCGGCAGGAACGACGCCTCGTGCGCCCAGTACTCCGTGAAACGGGCTTCCCGGCCCGAGGTGAGCCGGTCCAGCTGCGCCTTGTCGTAGCGGCCGAGACGGCTGAACGCCGGCAGGTAGTGGCTGCGCTCGAACACGTTCACCGAGTCGATCTGCAGCAGCTCCAGCCGGTTCACGAGGGCGTCCAGCTGACGGATGCCCGGAGTCACGCCCGAGCGCCGGCCGAAACCCTGCGCGCCGAGCGCGATCCGGCGGGCGAGGGCGGGGGAGACGGTCTGGAGCACAGTCCGACCCTAGCGGCACCGGGCGCGCTGTCGGCGCGGGCGCCCACCGGCATCCGTCATGCGTCATTCACGCGGCGTTCAGGTCGGTGCCGCCTGCCGGTCGAATTCCGCTCCTAGTCTCGCGGTGACCAGTTACCCGGTTACGAACGGCCCGCGCTGACGCGTGAGCGGCCGGGCCCTGGTCCGACGGAGGAAAATTGTTCAGCACCCGAACCCTGGCCACCACCCTGGCCGCGGCCGCACTCGCCCTCAGCCTGGCGGCGTGCAGCGGATCGGCCGCGGGCGGCACCCCGGCGGCCGGCGCGGTCGACGCCGCCACCGCCACCAGCCTCACCGCTTTCGGCGACCTGACCGCGCTGGAGGACGCAGCCCAGGCCGAGGGCGCCCTGAACGTCATCGCCCTGCCGCGCGACTGGGCCAACTACGGCGCCGTGCTCGACGCGTTCGCGAAGAAGTACCCGGGGATCGCCATCACCGAGGCCTCGCCCGACGGTTCCAGCGCCGAGGAGATCCAGGCGGCCGACAACCTCAAGGGCCAGGACACCGCCCCCGACGTGTTCGACCTGGGCCTGGCCGTCGCCCTGTCGAGCACCGACCGGTTCGCGCCGTATCAGGTCGCCACCTGGGCCGACATCCCGGATGCGCTCAAGGAGGCCAGCGGCCTCTACACCGGCGACTACGGCGGATACATGGCCGTCGGCTACGACCCGGACGTGGTCCCGGCACCGAAGAAGCTGGATGACCTGCTCGGCAGCCAGTACAAGGGCAAGGTCGCTATCAACGGCGACCCGACCCAGGCCGGTGCGGCGTTCGCCGCCGTCGGGATGGCCGCCGTGCAGAACGGCGGCACGGTCGACGACTTCCAGCCCGGCGTCGACTTCTTCGCCAAGCTCAACACGGCCGGCAACTTCGTCAAGATCGACCCGACCCCGGCCACCATCGCCTCGGGCGAGACCCCGGTGGTGCTCGACTGGGACTACCTCAACGTGGGTTACGGCACCAAGCTGAAGGGGGAGCGCAACTGGAAGGTCGTCGTCTTCCCCGGCACCGGCTACGCCGGGTACTACAACCAGGCCGTCAGCAAGGATGCCCCGCACCCGGCAGCCGCCAGGCTCTGGCAGGAGTTCCTCTACAGCGACGAGGGGCAGAACCTGTGGCTGGCCGGCGGGGCCCGCCCGGTGCGAGCCGAGGCCATGGCCGAGGCCGGCACCATCGATTCCGCCCTCTTCGACGCCCTCCCCGCCGCACCGGCGGAGACCGTCGTGCCGACCGAGGACCAGAGCGCCACGGGAGCCGCACTGCTCGGCGAGAAGTGGGCGGCTGCTGTCCGCTAGACGACGCCCGCCGGCAGCGGCCTTCGGGCTGCTGCCGTTCGCGGCGTATGTGCTGCTCTTCCTGGTGGTGCCCACGGTCATCGCGGTGGGCACCGGCTTCGTCGACCAGGACGGCGCGTTCACTCTGGCCACCGTGGCCGCCCTCGGCGACCCGGTCGTCCTCGGCGCGTTCTTCAACTCCTTCTGGCTGTCCGCTCTGACGGCGGTGATCGGCGCCACCGTCGGCGCCGCGGCCTGCTACGCGCTGCTGGGCGCCCCCAGCGGCGGCCCCCTGCGTGCCGTGGTGGATTCCCTCAGCGGCGTGCTGGCCCAGTTCGGCGGCGTCATGCTGGCCTTCGCGTTCATCGCGACCATCGGCATCCAGGGCATGGTCACCGTGGTCCTGCGCGACAGCTTCGGCGTCGACATCTTCGCGGACGGGGTCTGGCTCTACGAGATGCCAGGCCTGGTGCTGCCCTATATCTACTTCCAGGTGCCGTTGATGATCATCACCTTCATGCCGGCCCTGCAGGCGCTGAAGCCCACCTGGGCCGAGGCGAACGCCACGCTCGGCGGCAGCCGGTCCACCTACTGGCTGCGCATCGCGCTGCCCATCCTCGCCCCCTCCTTCCTGGGCAGCCTGCTGCTGCTCTTCGCGAACGCGTTCTCGTCCTATGCGACCGCCGCGGCCCTCACCAGCCAGGGTTCGCAGATCGTGCCGTTGCAGATCCGATCCGCCCTGACCAGCGAGACCCTGCTGGGCCGGGAGAACCTCGCCGGCGCGCTGGCACTCGGGATGGTCGTGGTCATGGGCCTGGTCATGTTCGGGTACTCGGCGCTGCAGGCCCGCGCGGCCAGGTGGCAGCGATGAACCGCTCCGAACTTTCGAGCGGCCGGCCGGCGGCTCCCGCCGTGGCGCACGCCCCGTCCCGCCCGGTCCGAACGGCGATCCTGGGCGTGATCGGCCTGGTCTTCGCCGTGCCGATCGTGGCGATGGTCGAATTCACGCTGCGCAAAGGCCTCGGCGGGGGACACGACTTCAGCCGCTGGAGCGCACTCTTCGCCGGCGGAGCCAGCGGTCAGTACCGGCCGGTGCTGACCGCCCTGGGCAACTCGGTCGGGCTGGCCCTGGGCACGGTCTTGATCGTGCTCCTGCTGCTCGTGCCCACCCTGCTGCTCGTGCACCTCCGCTTCCCACGGTTGCGGCGGCTGATCGAATTCGTCTGCATCCTGCCGATCAGCATCCCCGCGATCGTGCTCGTCGTCGGGCTGGCGCCCGTGTATTCGGTGATCGCGGGGATCGTCGGCAGCGGCGTCTGGACCCTCGCCTTCGCCTACGGCATCACGGTGCTCCCGTTCGCCTATCGGGCCATCCAGTCGAACCTCGACGGCGTGGACGTGCGCACACTGAGCGAGGCGGCCCGCACCCTGGGCGCCGGGTGGGGCAGCGTGCTCCTGCGTGTGCTCGTGCCCAACCTCCGCCGGGGCATCCTGGCCGGGGCCTTCATCGCGATCGCGGTGGTGCTCGGCGAGTTCACCATCGCGTCCCTGCTCAACCGCATCACCCTGCAGACGGCGCTCGTGGTCGTCAGCAAGGCCGACCCGTACACGGCCGTCATCCTGTCCCTGCTCGCACTCGGGTTCGCCTTCGTGCTCCTGCTCGTCATCGGGCGGCTGGGCGCGGTCCGCACGCGCCCCGCACGTCGACCAACCCCCGGAGGTCAGCCATGATCCAGCCTCAGACCCAGCCCACGATCCAGGCGGAGACCCGGCCCCGGACACAGGCGGAGAGCCGCCCCCGGCCGGGCGCGGTCGTCGAATTCTCCGGGGTCGTCAAGGAATTCGCCGGCCACCGGGCACTGGCCGGTTTCGATCTCACGCTGCACGCAGGGGAGTTCGTGGCCCTGCTCGGTCCGAGCGGGAGCGGCAAGACCACGGCGCTCCGGGTGCTCGCCGGCCTGGAATCCACGGATGCCGGCAGCATCCTGATCGACGGCACCGACGTGTCCCGGATGGCGACGAGTCGGCGCGACATGGGGATGGTGTTCCAGTCCTACTCCCTGTTCCCGCACCTCAGCGCCGGGGAGAACGTCGAGTTCGGGCTGCGGATGCGCAAGGTCCGGGGCGAGGAACGTCGCAGCCGTGCCGCCGAGGCGCTGGCGCTGGTGGGCTTGGACGCCCACTACGACCGCTTCGCCCACCAGCTGTCCGGCGGGCAGCAGCAGCGGGTGGCCCTGGCCCGCGCCCTCGTCACCCGGCCGCGCGTGCTCCTCCTGGACGAGCCGCTGTCCGCCCTCGACGCCAAGGTGCGCGTGCAGCTGCGCGAGGAGATCCGGCGGATCCAGACCGAACTGGGAATCACCACCCTGTTCGTCACCCACGACCAGGATGAGGCGCTCGCCGTCGCCGACCGGGTGGCCGTGATGCGGGACGGATTGGTCGAGCAGGTCGGCACGCCCGAGGAGCTCTACACTCGGCCCGCCTCGCCGTTCATCGCCGATTTCGTGGGGCTGAGCAACCGGCTCGCCGGGGAGGTGCGTCACGGCTTCGCCCGCGTGCAGGGCGCGGTGCTGCCGCTGGTCGATCCCTCGCACCCCGACGGCGACGTGCTGGTCTCGGTGCGCCCCGAGGACCTTGAACTGACCGATCTCGAACTGACCGAGGATGACGCGCGGGGCCAGGTGCTGTCCACCAGCTTCCACGGTTCGCTGCGCCGCACGACCGTGCGGCTGGATGACGGGACGCTCGTGTTCGTGCAGCACGGTGCCCGGCTGCATCCGTCGAAGGGAGACCGAATCGGGGTGCGGTTCACGGGGGTGCCGGTGTCGGTGGAAACGCTGCGGCCGGAGGCCTGACCCCGGCCCGGAAACGGCGGAACATGCCTGACCCGGCACGTGTGACTGCCTAGAATGATGCCGTGACTGAATCCGAGACAAACCCGGCCCGTGGCAGGTTGTTCGGTGCGCGGGGACGCCGCCGGGTGCCGGCTTCGATCCGGACCCAGGTCCCGACCGCCGAGGCCCCCAACGGCACGGTCCCGAACGGCACGGTCCCGAACGGCGTCGACGAGAACCTTCCGCCCGGTCTGCGTCTGGCCGCCGCCTGGTCGTGGCGCCTGCTCGCGCTCACCGCCGCGATCGCGGTGTTCATCTTCATCGTCATCCAGCTGCGGCTGATCGTCATCCCGGTGCTCGTGGCCGTGCTGGTATCCGCGCTCCTCGTGCCCCTCGTCGGCTTCCTGGTGCGTCATCGGTGGCCCAGGGGCCTGGCCGTCGCGGCGGCCCTTCTCGGCACCCTCGCGGTCGTCGCCGGGCTGATCACGCTGGCTGTGACCCAGATCGCCGTCGGCACGGTCGGCCTGAACGACCGGGTCGCCGCCTCCTACCAGAGCCTGAAGGCCGTGCTCCTGGCCTCCCCGTTGCAGCTGACCGAACCCGAGCTGAACGCGTTCCTGCAGCAGGTGTGGAAGGCCGTCCAGGCTGACAGCCAGGTCTTCGTGAGCGGGGCCCTGACCGTGGGATCCTCGCTGGGGCATCTCCTGACCGGGCTGCTGCTGGCCCTGTTCAGCCTCCTGTTCATCTTGATCGACGGCAGGGGGATCTGGGCCTGGGTCGTGCGCATCTTCCCGCAGCGGGCCCGGGCGGCCGTGGACGGCGCGGGAACGGTCGGTTGGGCGGCCCTGGGCAACTTCGCGAAGGTGCAGATCCTGGTGGCCTCCATCGACGCGGTCGGCATCGGCGTCGGGGCGGCGCTGCTCGGCGTGCCCCTGGCCATCCCGATCGGCGTGCTGGTCTTCCTCGGCTCCTTCATCCCCATCATCGGAGCCGTCGCCGCCGGAGCCGTGGCGGTCGTCATCGCCCTGATCTTCAACGGCTGGGTGGTGGCCCTGCTGATGCTCGGGGTGGTGCTGTTGGTGCAGCAGGTCGAGGGGCATGTCCTGCAGCCGCTAATCATGGGAACCGCGGTCAAGGTGCATCCGCTCGGCGTCGTGCTCGCGGTCGCCGCGGGATCACTGCTCGCCGGCATCGCCGGGGCGCTCTTCGCAGTGCCGGTCGCGGCCGTGCTCAACGTCATGATCACCTACATCAACAGCGGAGTCTGGCGGGACGTACCGCCCACGACGGTCCCCGTCGCCCGTTCCCCGCTCTGGCAGACCGTTCCGCAACGCCCCGGATTCCGCCGAACCGGCTACCGCATCGAGAAAAGTGCCACCCATGACTAACGCCTCCCTCGTCGGACCGACCCTGGCCGACTTCGAGTCCGCCCGTGCCGTCGTCGCCCGGGTCACCGCCGTGACCCCGATGGAAACCTCCCGCTACCTGTCCGAGGTCCTGGGCGCACCGGTCCTGCTCAAATGCGAGAACCTGCAGCGCACCGGCTCCTACAAGATCCGCGGCGCCTACAACCGCCTCTCGAAGCTGACCGACGAGGAGAAGCAGCGCGGCGTGGTGGCGGCGTCGGCCGGCAACCACGCTCAGGGCGTCGCCTTCGCGGCCCGGGAGCTGGGCATCAAGGCCACCATCTTCATGCCCGTGGGCGTGGCGCTGCCCAAGCTGCAGGCGACCCGCGACTACGGCGCGCACGTCATCCTGCGCGGCAACACGGTGGCCGAGCCGCTCCTCGCCGCGGCCACCTACGCCGAGGAGACCGGCGCGATCCTGATCCCGCCGTTCGACCACCCGGATGTCGTCACCGGCCAGGGCACGCTGGGCCTGGAAATCCTCGATCAGGTTCCCGACCTCGAGACCGTGATCGTCCCCATCGGCGGCGGCGGTCTCATCTCCGGCGTGGCCAGCGCGCTCAAGCAGCGCGCGCTCCGGGACGGCCGCCGGATCCGGGTGATCGGGGTGCAGGCCGAGAACGCGGCGGCCTACCCGCCCTCCCTCGAGGCCGGCCGGGCCCTGGAGATCACCATCACGCCGACCATCGCCGACGGCATCGCCGTGGCCAAGCCGGGCCTGCTCAATTTCGAGATCGTGCGCGACACCGTGGACGAGATCGTCACCGTCAGCGAGGACGACATCGCCCGGGCGCTCCTGGTGCTGCTCGAGCGGGCGAAGCTCGTGGTCGAACCGGCCGGCGCGGTGGCGGTCGCGGCCATCCTGGCCGGCAAGGTCACCGCGTCGGGCCCCACGGTCGCGATCCTCAGCGGGGGCAACATCGACCCGCTGCTGATGCAGCGCGTGATCAGTCACGGCCTGTCGGCATCCGGGCGCTATCTGACCCTGCGCATCATGCTGCCGGACCGGCCGGGGCAGCTGGCCCGCATCTCCGAGCTGCTCGCCGAGGCGCACGCCAACGTGATCGAGGTGCTGCACACCCGCCACGGGGTCGGGCTGCAGATCAGCGAAGTCGAGCTGGACGTCAGCGTGGAGACCCGGGGACCGGACCACCGGCAGCTCGTCGTCGACGTGCTGCGCGCGGCCGGCTACGACCCCCAGTTCGACTAGCCGGACCGCCCGGCCACTCCCACCGTCTCGACTCCTCCCGTCTCGACTCCTCCCGTCTCGACTCCTCCCGTCTCGACTCCTCCCGTCTCGACTCCTCCCGTCTCGGCGTGGAACCAATTCGACGGAGATTTTGCCCGGATCGGCCCCAAACCGGCTGAAAACGCTTTTTTACAGCGGTATCTCCGTCGAATTGGTTCGGGGCCGGACGGGTTAACGAGCGATGGGCCCCGCCTGCCGGCGGGGCCCATCGGGTGCGGGGAGCGGTTCGGCTAGTTGCCGGTCCAGGTCTCCACGAGGAAGATCTCGACGGCGATGTCCTTGCCGGTCGGGGTGATGTACGACGTCTTCGCGCCGACCTTGAGGCCGAGGATCGCCGCGCCGAGCGGGCTCTGCTCGCTGAAGACGTCGAGGTCGCTGTCCCCGGCGATCTCGCGGCTGCCGATCAGGAAGCGGTTCTCCTCGCCGGCGATCGTGGCGGTGATGACCGTGCCCGGTTCGACGACGCCCTTGCTCTCGGGGGCGTGGCCGACCTCGGCGTTGCGCAGTAGCAGGACCAGCGTGCGGATGCGCGCCTCCATTTTGCCCTGCTCGTCCTTGGCGGCGTGGTAGCCGGAATTCTCCTTGAGGTCACCCTCTTCGCGCGCAGATTCGATCTTCTTCGCGATCTCCACGCGGCCGACGGTGCTCATGGTCTCCAGCTCGGCAGCGAGGCGGTCGTAGGCCTCCTGCGTCAGCCAGGTGACAGTGGTCTCGGTAGTCATGGTGGTCCCCTCCTCGTGCTCGTGTGGTGCCCGCGCAATGATCCCGCCATTCGCAGATACGTCTGCGCGGATGAACGCGGATGAAACCGCGCGGATCAGACTGTGCAGGTCAAACTGCAATTATATGACGGACGCCCCGACGTTGACCGTCAGGGCGAACCCTCAGTCTAGGTCAGCCAGCAGCGGTAAATCAATCCCGTGTTGCTCTGCTCGGTGGTGCGGACATCCGTCGTGAACGACCGGGAATAGACGGTGCTCGCCGGTACGTCGATCACTTTCCAGCCGACGACCGTGAAGCTCTCGTTCAGGGCCTGCACGGCGCAGGCGGCGCTCCGGCCGACCGGGATCGACGCCTCGAACGTGATGCTGACGCCGTTCTCGTCGACGATGCTGTGACCGATGTCCCGGGTCTCGATCAGGGGTTTGGACGCGCCGAGCCCCACCCAGACCACCCAAGCGACGAGGACGACAGCGAGGGTTCCGGCGACGGTCCACAGCACACGGCGGTCCCGGATGCCCCGGTTCGCGGCGCGCCCGTAGCGCGTGTCGAGGTTGTTGCTCACGGCCACTCAGACTCCACACTCACGGATCAACGATTAGTCTTAGTACCAAGGTTATCTGGCATTTCTGAGGAGTTTCATGACGCTGCGACTCTTGGCGGTGCACGCCCATCCCGACGACGAGTCGAGCAAGGGCGCTGCGACCTACGCCTACTACCGGAGCCGGGGCGCCGAGGTGATGGTGCTCAGCTGCACCGGCGGCGAACGGGGGAGCATCCTGAACGAAGCCCTCGTCGGGCACCCGATGGCGGAGCGCGACCTCGCCGGCCTGCGCCGGCTGGAGATGCAGGAGGCCCAGCGGGCACTCGGCGTGCAGCACCGGTGGCTCGGCTACGAGGACTCCGGGATGAACGACGACGGCTCGGTGCCGACGAATTCGTTCGCCTCGATCCCGGTCGAGATCTCGGCCGAACCGGTCGTGCGGTTGATCCGTGAATTCAAGCCGCAGGTACTGATCACGTACGACGAGAACGGCGGCTACCCGCATCCGGACCACATCCGCTGCCACGACGTGTCGATGGAGGCCTACCGGGCCGCCGCCGACCCGGCCCGGTACCCGGACGCCGGTGAGCCCTGGCAGGTCGACAAGCTCTATTTCGACCGCATCTTCAACCTCGAGCGGATCGACGCCATGCTCCTCGAACTGAGCGTCAAGGAACCCGACTCGCCCGTGCTGGAGCCGCTGGGCGCCGCGCGGGACTGGATGAAGGACTACCCGAAACTGGCGACGACCCATGTGAACGTCGGCGACTTCCTGGAGGTGCGGGACGCGGCGCTCCGCGCCCACGCCAGCCAGGTTTCCCCCAAAAGCAGCTTCTTCTTCTGGCCGAACGACCTCATCCGAGAGGCCTGGCCGTACGAGGACTTCCAGCTCGTCGAATCGAAAGTGGACACCGTGATACCTGAATCCGATCTCTTTGCCGGAGTGCGGGAAGACGCATGAGCGCCGTTTTCCTGAGCCCCGTGGTCTCGTTCGTGCTCGCCGCGACGCCGCCGCCCGAGTTCGACCCCACGACCGTGACGCCGGGGCCGGCCGGCTTCGTGGCGATCGCGGTGGTCGCTGCCGGCACGGTGCTGCTGGCGATCGACATGGCCCGCCGCATCCGTCGCAACACCTACCGGGCCGAGATCCAGGAACGTCTGGCGGCGGAGATGGCCGCCAATGCCGCGGCCGAGGCCGGTTCACCGGACCAGGGCCGCCCGCAGGGATAGCCCGGCAGGGTCAGGTCCGCACCCTCAGGGGTAGAGCGGGTGGGTGGCGATGATCAGGATGGCCACCCAATGGCAGAGGAACGCCACGACGGTCAGGGTGTGGAAGATCTCGTGGAACCCGAACACGCCCGGGACCGGGTTGGGCTTCTTGAGTCCGTAGACCACGGCGCCCACGGAATAGCAGAGCCCGCCGATCATGATCAGGGTCATCATCGCGGCATTGGCCTGGAAGAAGTCCACGATGAACATCAGCGCGCCCCAGCCGAGCGCCAGATACAGCGGAACGTACAGCCAGCGCGGGGCATGGATCCAGAACACCCGGAAGGCGATCCCCAGGATCGCCCCGCCCCAGACCAGCGACAGCAGCAGCGTGGACTTCTCCGGCGGCAGCGCCAGCACCGCGATCGGCGTGTAGGAGCCCGCGATCAGCAGGAAGATGTTGGCGTGGTCGATCCGCTTCAGGATCACCTTCGTGCGGGGCTGCCAGTCGAACCGGTGGTACAGCGCCGAATTGCCGAACAGCAGCATGGAACTGAGCACGAACACGAGCGAGCTCCACCGGGCCGCGGCGCCATCGGCGGCCAGCAGCAGGATGATGCCCGCGACGATCGTCAGCGGGAACGTGCCGGCGTGGATCCAGCCGCGCCAGGTGGGTCTGACGTCCACCGGCTGAGGGGTGTCATCCTCGAGAAACGGCAGGTTGGGGATGTCATCTGGTGTGGCCATGAGGCAAGAATACGGCAGGCTTCATGCCCGGAGCGGTACGCAACGGCCCCGAGTGGGCTAGCGTCGATGTGTGCAGAAGCGGGACATTCCAATAGCGCGCGGCATCCTCTACGGGGTGTACCAGCGCCGACTCCGACGCGGACTGACCCCGGAGGTGCTGCCCGATCACGTGGCCATGATCATCGACGGCAACCGTCGGTGGGCCAAGCAACTCGGCTTCGATTCCGCCGCCCACGGGCACCGGGCCGGCGCCGCCAAGATGCGCGAGTTCCTCAAATGGTGTGACGACCTCGGGATCTCCGTGGTCACGCTCTACCTGTTGTCCTCCGACAACCTCACCAACCGGCCGAGCGAGGAGCTCACCGAGCTGACGAAGATCATCGCCAAGCTCGCGGAGGAGCTCTCCCGCTACCGGGACTGGCGGGTGCAGCAGGTCGGGTCCAAGGCCGGCCTGCCGGAACCGCTGATCGCGGCCCTGGACGCCGCGGAGGCGCGGACGGCACGCAAGAAGGGCCTGCACATCAACCTCGCCGTCGGCTACGGCGGGCGCACCGAAATCACCGACGCCATGCGCAGCATTGTGGGCGCCCACCACGCGAGCGGCGGGTCGCTCGAGAACCTGGCGGAAACGCTCACCCCCGAATTGATCGGCCAGCACCTCTACACGGGCGGCCAGCCCGACCCCGACCTGGTGATCCGCACCTCGGGCGAGCAGCGGATCAGCGACTTCATGCTGTGGCAGAGCGCCCACAGCGAGTTCTACTTCGTGGAAGCCCTCGGCCCGGACCTCCGGCAGGTCGACTTCCTGCGTGCCCTGCGTGACTTCGCCAAACGCCAGCGCCGGTTCGGCGGGTAGGAGACCCCATGAGCTCCATCGAACGGTTCACGGCGGGGTTCCTCGAGGAGCCCGGGTACCTGGACTATGCCAGGGTGGGGCCGCTGTCCGCCGGCGTGGTGAGCGAGACGCTCGGCCAGACGGATGTCCTCTCCCGCGCCCGATACGGCAGCCTGGACCACTTCCGGACCCAGGATGAACGGTTGCGTGCCGCGGTCGCCGCGGCCACCGGCTTCCGCGCCGACCAGGTCGTCTCCGAGCCCAACACCACCACCGGGATCATGCAGGCCATGTTCGGCCTGACCGGGGGAGTGCTGCTCTCGCCCGGGGATTTCCCCACGGTCCCCTTCGCCGCCGCGCGTGCGGCCGAGGCGCTGCGGGTGGTGACCCCGCTCTGGCTGGAGACCGAGCACGGCCGGGTGACCCCCGGGGAGATCAGGGAACAACTCACCCCGGCCACCGCCGCGGTGGCGGTCTGCCTGGTCGACTCCCGCACCGGGTACCGCGTCGACCTGGACGGCATCCGTCAGGTCATCGGCGACCGCCTGCTCATCGTCGACGCCATTCAGGGGTTCGGAATCACGGATGTCCCGTACGAGGTCGCGGATGTCGTCGCCTCGGGCGGACAGAAATGGGCCAGGGCCGGCTGGGGCACCGGGTTCCTGGCCCTCAGCGACCGCGCGATCGAACGGCTGATCCCGGTGTTCTCCGGTTTCGCCGGCACCGACACGGCCGAGCCGTGGGACGAGATCCTGCCCCCGAGCCGCGGCGCGAACGCCTTCCGGGTCAGCAACCCCGACCCGATCGCGCAGGCGCGGTTCGCGACCGCCCTCGAAGAGGTGGCGGAGGTGGGCATCCGTTCGATTGAAGCGGCGGTCGCCGTGAACGTGTCCACACTCATCGACCTCGCCGACGAATTCGCCGTGCCCGTGGCGTCCTCCCGGGACGAACGCGAACGTGCGGGGATCGTGGTGCTGGAACCGCCCGCGAGCCAGTTCACCCTGCTCAGCGCCGCCCTGCACAACCACGGGGTCACCGCGACCGCCCGCCAGGGCACCGTGCGGCTCAGCGTCCACGCGGCCCTGAGCGTCGACACGGTAGATATGCTGCGCGGGGCACTGACCTCGTATGCCACCGCGGTGACCTACTGACCGCTGACGTGCTGACGGATGACCTGCTGACTGCGGGCGGGTTAACGTACGGTCTCAATGGGCGTGTCGCTCTTCCCTTGCCGGGCCGCGCTCACTAACGTCATCCTCATCAGGCATACTGCCTGGTCGAGACGGCCACATAAGTACGGCTCGATAACCCTGTGGCCTCTCGCCGACACAATCTGCGCCCCCGGGGGCGCGGGGTGGGAGTGATTGTGACCGCTAATCAGGTTGACAATGCGGGTTCGAACCGGGCGGCCTCGGCTGAGGCCGAACAGGCGCAGTGCACGTATGTGCTGGACACCTCGGTTCTGCTCTCGGATCCCAAGGCGATCTTCCGTTTCGCCGAGCACTCCGTCGTGCTCCCCGTGGTGGTCATCGCGGAACTCGAGGCCAAGCGCAACGACCCGGAGATCGGGTACTTCGCCCGCCAGGCGCTGCGGCTGCTCGACGAGCTCCGGATCAAGCACGAACGGCTCGACTTCCCGATCCCGGTCGGTGAGGGCGGCAGCCTCCGGGTGGAGCTGAACCACTCCAACATGTCGGTGCTGCCCTCCGGGCTGCAACTGGGCGACAACGACTCCCGCATCCTCGCGGTGGCCCTGAACCTCGCCAATGACGGGCTGAACGTGACCGTGGTCTCCAAGGACCTTCCCCTGCGGGTGAAGGCCGCCTCGATCGGCCTGATGGCGGACGAGTACCGCCACGAGCTGGCCGTGGACTCGGGCTGGACCGGGATGGATGAGATCACGCTCGGCTCCAACCAGATCAACGAACTCTACGAGAACGAGGTCATGCACACCCGCCTCGTGCAGGACATGCCGATCAACACCGGGCTCGTCATCCACTCCGACCGGGGCTCGGCCCTCGGCCGGGTCACCGGCAGCGGCCAGATGAAGCTCGTCCGCGGCGACCGCGACGTCTTCGGGCTCAAGGGCCGGTCGGCGGAGCAGCGGCTCGCCATCGATCTGCTCCTCGACCCGGAGATCGGGATCCTGTCGCTGGGAGGTCGAGCCGGGACGGGGAAGTCGGCGCTCGCCCTCTGCGCCGGGCTCGAAGCGGTGCTGGAGCGCCAGCAGCACCGCAAGATCATGGTCTTCCGCCCCCTCTACGCGGTGGGCGGCCAGGAGCTGGGCTACCTGCCGGGCGACGCGAACGAGAAGATGAGCCCGTGGGCGCAGGCGGTCTTCGACACGCTCGGGGCGATCGTCTCGGAGAACGTGCTGGAGGAGGTCATCGACCGTGGCATCCTCGAGGTGTTGCCGCTCACCCACATCCGTGGCCGGTCGCTGCACGACGCCTTCGTCATCGTCGACGAGGCGCAGTCCCTCGAACGCAATGTGCTGCTGACCGTGCTGAGCCGGATCGGCACGAACTCCCGGGTGGTGCTGACCCATGACGTGGCGCAGCGGGACAACCTGCGGGTCGGCCGGTTCGACGGGGTGGCTTCCGTGATCGAGACGCTCAAGGGGCATCCGCTCTTCGCCCACATGACCCTGACCCGCTCCGAGCGGAGCGCGATCGCGGCCCTGGTCACCGAGATGCTCGAGGGCAACGAGATCGCCTAGCCCCAACGAATTCGACGGAGATTTTGCCCCAAAACCCGTTTTCGGACCGAAAACAGACTTCTGGGAGCAAAATCTCCGTCGAATTGGTGACTGCGCGAGCGGCGGAGGTGCCGGGCGCTCGGGGCGGGCTACCGGGCCTGGGGCGGACGGGTCATGCTGAGCACGTCGAGCGCCGTGTCGAGCTGCTCGAGGGTGACCTCGCCGCGCTCGACGAAACCGAGGGCGATCACGGACTCGCGCACGGTCAGCCCCTCGGCCACGGCGTGCTTGGCGACCTTGGCGGCGGCCTCGTAGCCGATCACCCGGTTCAGTGGGGTGACGATCGCGGGGGACGACTCGGCCAGCGCGCGGGCGCGCTCCACGTTCGCGGTCAGGCCGTCGACGGTCTTGTCCGCCAGCGCGCGGGTCGCGTTCGAGAGCAGCCGGATCGACTCGAGCAGTGCGGTGCCCATCACCGGGATGGCGACGTTCAGCTCGAACGACCCGGACGCGCCGGACCAGGCGATGGTGGCGTCGTTGCCGATGACCCGCGAGCAGACCATCAGCACGGCCTCGGGGATGACCGGGTTGACCTTGCCGGGCATGATCGAGGAACCGGGCTGCAGGTCGGGGATGTTCAACTCGGCGAAGCCGGTGTTTGGGCCCGAGCCCATCCAGCGCAGGTCGTTGCAGATCTTGGTCAGGCTGACCGCGATGGTGCGCAGGGCGCCGGATGCGTCGACGAGGCCGTCACGGTTGGCCTGCGCCTCGAAGTGGTCGCGTGCTTCCGTGACCGGCAGCTCCGTCTCCTCGACCAGAAGCTCGATCACGAGCTGCGGGAACCCGGCCGGCGTGTTGATGCCGGTGCCGACGGCGGTGCCGCCGAGGGGGACCTCCGCGACGCGGGGGAGGGCGGAGCGCACGCGCTCGATGCCGAGGCGCATCTGGCGCGCGTAGCCGCCGAACTCCTGGCCGAGGGTGACCGGGGTGGCGTCCATCAGGTGGGTGCGGCCGGCCTTAACGGCGCCGACCCACAGCTCGGCCTTGGCCTCGAGTGACACGGCCAGGTGGTCGAGGGCGGGAATCAGCTCGTCGATGAGCGCGCTAGTGACCGCCAGGTGCACGGATGTCGGGAAGACGTCGTTCGAGGACTGGGACGCGTTCACGTGGTCGTTCGGGTGCACCGGGCGGCCGAGGCTCCGGGTCGCGAGGGTCGCGAGGACCTCGTTCATGTTCATGTTCGAGGAGGTGCCGCTGCCGGTCTGGTAGACGTCGATCGGGAATTCGGAGTCGTAGCGGCCGGTGATGACCTCGTCGGCCGCCGCGGCGATCGCGTTGGCGATGTCGCCGTCGAGCACGCCGAGCTGCGCGTTGGCCAGGGCGGCGGACTTCTTGATCCGGGCCAGCGCGCCGATCTGGGCCGACTCCAGCACGGAGCCGGAGATCGGGAAATTCTCCACGGCGCGCTGCGTCTGGGCCCCGTAGAGGGCGGCGGCCGGAACCCGGACCGCGCCCATCGTGTCGTGTTCGATCCGGTAGTCGGCTTCAACGGTCTTGTCCACCACTGTGTGTATTACCTTTCGGTTGGGGAAACTGCAGTTCGTAAAATGTGAGCGACGCCGGCAGGCCGGCGGAACGCCACAATGCGCGCCGGAGCGCGGCTGGACACGTCGACCTAGACCACGCCGACGACGATGTCGGGCACGGCACGGCCTTCGAGCAGCCGGTAATTAGCCCCGACGATAGCCAATGTACCTTCTGCGACGGCGGCGCTGATCACCTCCGAGCGCTCCAGCAGTTCGGCAACGGTGTCGCGCAGGTGCTCGCGACCCACCGCGAGGGCGTCGACGTGATCCGGGTCGATCGGCGTCGCATCCGTCGCCCCGCTGACGCGGCGCACGGCGGGCACGATCTTCTCGATGATCTTCGTGATGTGCACGGGCAGGGCGACCGCGTCGGCGGACTGCGAATCGATCGCGGCCCGCACGGCGCCGCAGCCGTCGTGTCCGAGCACGAGGATCAGCGGCACCTCCAGCACGGCGACGGCGTATTCGAGCGAGCCGAGCACGGAGTCGGAGATGACCTGGCCGGCGTTCCGCACGACGAACAGGTCGCCCAGACCCTTGTCGAAGATGATCTCGGCGGCCAGTCTCGAGTCGCTGCACCCGAACAGGGCCGCATCGGGGGTCTGCACGAAGGCGAGTTCGGCACGGCGGTCGACGTCCTGGCGCGGATGCCGCGGCTCGCCCCCCACAAAGCGGTCGTTGCCCCGCTGCAGGTCGCTCCAGACCTCGGCCGGAGTGGATTTGCCGGTCATTGTGTTCCTCCGGTGTTGGTGCTGATCTGCGCGGCGAGTACCTCGGCGAGGGCCGCGAATTCGTCTTCGCCGGCCGTGCCGACCAGAACGTAGGTGCTGCCCGCGGTGGTGGTCACGAGGGCGGAATCGAAGTTGCCGTGATCCTGCTCCGGCGCGGTGTTGCGGTAGACGTCCCAGGTGACCCCGTTGATGGTGACGGTGTCGACGACCGGCGCGTTGTCCAGCTTCTCGGCGAGCCAGCTCGGGTTCGCGTCGAGGCCCTGGGTGAGGCCGATGAACTCCTTGCCCGGGGTGAGCAGGCCGATGTACCAGGACGGGATCCTGTCGGTGCCGCCGAGGCGCCACTGGGCCGCATTCGCCTTCCAGCCGGTGGGCAGTTTCGGCACGATCAGGGTCTGGTCGAGCCCGGTCTGAGCCTGGGCGGCGACCGTGGCGAAGTCGACGGGGCGGTCGATCGGAGCCTCGCTGCGCGGAACCAGCAGCACGAGCACGAGCACCGTGCCGAGTGTGGCCAGCAGCGACAGCACCAGGTTGTTCACGGTCTTGTGAGACCGGTACTTGCGCGAATTCTCGGCCAGCCTGCTCTTCGTCTCTTCCGGCGTCTCGGGGCGTCCGAGTTCAGCGACGACGCGGGGAGCGCGCCTGGCGGCGCTCATCCGGCGGTCGCGGCGGACGGGGCCTGGCCGGCCCGGGCGGCGTCCAGCCTGGCCTTCGCGCCGATCAGCCATTCCTCGCAGCGACGGGCGAGGGCCTCGCCGCGCTCCCAGAGCGCGAGGGATTCTTCGAGCGTCGATGAACCCTGCTCGAGGGCGTTCACCACGCGCACGAGTTCGTCCCTGGCCTGTTCGTAACTCAGGGCTGTGATGTCATCTGCTGCCGGGGTCATGGCTTCCATTCTAAGTCGAGGGGAGAGGGGCGGACGGGGCGGCGCCCGCGGTGGCGGGCAGGTTCCCCTCGGCGAGGGTGATCAGGAGCGCGGTGCCGGCGGGCGCCTGGCCGGGTGCGCGCACGATCCGCCCGTCCGCCAGCTGCACGATGGCATACCCGCGGTCAAGGGTGCCCTGGGGCGAGAGGGCGCGCAGCCGGGATCGCAGCTCGAGCACCGTGGTGCCTGCGCGCTCGACCGCCCGGCCGACCAGCTCGGTGCCGCGCGCGACGAAACGGGTGAGGTCCTCCGAGCGGGAATCGATCAGCCACTCGGGGGTGCTGAGTACGGGGCGGGACCGGAGCTGCCCGATCCGGTCGACCTCATGAGCGAGGATGCCGGTGAGCCGGTTGCTGAGGCGGGCACGGGCCTGCTGTACCCGGTTCAGTTCGTCGGACACGTCGGGAACCACGCGCTTGGCGGCATCCGTGGGCGTCGAGGCACGCAGGTCGGCCACCTCGTCCAGCAGCGGCCGGTCGGCCTCGTGCCCGATCGCGCTGACCAGTGGGGTGACGCAGGCGGCCGCCGCGCGAACCAGTCTCTCGTCGCTGAAGCCGAGCAGGTTCTGGAAGTCGCCGCCGCCGCGGGCGACGATGATCACGTCGACCTCCGGGTCGGCGTCGAGCCTCTGGATGGCCGCTGTCACTTCGGCGACCATGCGGTCGCCCTGCACGGCCGCGTAGGCGAGGTGGAAGCTGACGGCCGGCCAGCGCAGCTGGGCGTTGCGGATGACGTCTTTCTCCGCGTCGGAGTCTTTGCCGGTGACCAGCCCGATGCAATGGGGGAGGAAGGGCAGCGGCTTCTTGCGGGCGGCGTCGAAGAGCCCCTCGCCGGCCAGCTGTTTGCGCAACCGCTCGAGCCGCTCCAGCATGTCGCCCAGGCCCACATGGCGCATCTCGAACACCTGCATGGTGAGGGTGCCGCCCTTGACCCAGAAGTTGGGTTTGACGAGGGCGATGACACGGTCGCCCTGCTTGAAGTCGCTGGTGAGCTTCGCGCGCACCGACGACCAGACCGTGAAGCTGACCGTGGCGTCCTCGGTGAGGTCTTTCAGCTTGCCGTAGACGTTGCCGCCGCTGGCGCCCCACTGGACGATCTCGCCCTCCACCCAGGCGGTGCCGAGCCGGTCGATGTAGCCGCGGATCTTGTTGGCCAGCAGCGCGACCGGCCACGGGGTCTCCAGGGTGGGCGGTGCATCCGTCATCAATCGTTCCTCCCACGGACTGTGCAGTCGGGCACCCATAGACTGGATGGCGTGACTATCAGTACGGATTCGCCTGTGATCGGCCTCGGCATGCCCCGGATTCCCCGGGCACGCAACAGGCTCAACGATACCCCGGTGCACGGACACAAGCGGGTGCTGCTGGCCGCCCCCCGCGGTTACTGCGCCGGCGTGGACCGTGCCGTGATCGCCGTCGAGAAGGCGCTCGAGCTGTACGGGGCCCCGGTCTACGTGCGCAAGCAGATCGTGCACAACGTGCACGTGGTCTCCGAGCTGGAGAAGAAGGGCGCCATCTTCGTCGAGGAAGTCGACGAGGTGCCCGCCGGCTCCCATATCGTTTTCAGCGCCCACGGCGTCTCGCCGGCCGTGGTGAACGCCGCGGCCGACCGTGGACTCCTCGCCATCGACGCCACCTGCCCGCTGGTCACCAAGGTGCACCGCGAGGCCGTGCGGTTCGCCCGCGACGACTTCCAGATCCTCCTGATCGGCCATGCAGGCCACGAAGAGGTCGAGGGCACCGCCGGCGAGGCGCCGGAGCACACCACGCTCGTGGGCAGCCCCGACGAGGCCGACACCATCGAGGTGCGCGACCCGGACAGGGTCGTCTGGCTGTCCCAGACCACCCTGAGCGTGGACGAGACCATGGAGACCGTTCGACGCCTGCGCGCCCGGTTCCCTAATCTGCAGGACCCGCCCAGCGACGACATCTGCTACGCCACCCAGAACCGCCAGGTAGCGATCAAGAAGGTAGCCCGCGACTCCGACCTCGTCATCGTCGTCGGTTCCGCGAACTCGTCCAACTCGGTGCGTCTGGTGGAGGTGGCGCTCGAGTACGGCGCCCAGGCCGCCTACCGGATCGACTACGCCAGCGAGATCAAGCAGGAGTGGCTCGACGGCGTCGTCACCGTCGGGGTGACGAGCGGGGCATCCGTTCCGGACGAGCTCGTGCACGAGGTGCTCGCCGACCTCGCCGAAGCCGGCTACGGCGACGTCGAGGAGGTCAAGACGGCCGAGGAGGACCTCCTGTTCTCCCTGCCCAAGGAACTCCGCAAGGACCTGGCCGGCAACGCGGATGCGCGCGCGCTCGGCGGGCGGGTCAGCCGGCCCGAATAGGCAGCCTGACGGGGCCCCTCAGCCGGTCTGGAACTCCAGCTCCTGAAAGAGGGTCACGGTCAGGTCGGCCGGCCCCTGCAGGCGAGAGTTGAGTGACTGCCACGGGGTGACCCGCGGCGAGGCGATCAACGCGGCGCCGGCATCCGTGAGCTGCCGGGTCTTGCCGGCCGCGTCGGAGACCTCGAAGGCCACACGGATGTGCCCGCTCGGGTTGCCGTCGGTCTCGAGATCGTCGACCATCCGCCGCTGGGCTGGATTGTGCAGCTCCGGGGTCGCCCGGCCGGCGTCGAGGACCATGCCGCGGGCCCCTCTCGTCCTCGAAGGACTCCGCCTCGGTGAGGCCGAGAGCGTCACGGTAGAAGCGCACGGCGGCGTCGTAGTCTGCCGCCTCGACGACCAGGCGCAGTTGGAGGACGGGCGGTATCGGTACGGTCTCATCGTTCATGCGTTCAGGCTAGGAACGGTGGCCGGTGCGCGCAAGGAGGCGTCGACCGTCACATCCACGGTGACCGTGTCATGCACACGATTCGTGCGGCTGAACGTCTGGGCGGCCGAACCGCTCAGCGGCTGAGCGTTACGGCTTCAGGTTGAGCAGGGTCGGGTCGGTGGTCAGAGCCACGCTCACGATGACGATGAGCACGGTGAAGGACACGACCCCGCCGATCAGGGGCAGGTAGAAGGCCCGCTTGCCGCGCACCGTCATCAGGATCGAGCCGACGGCGGTGGCGAGCCAGATCAGGGCTTCGGCGATGCTCCCGGCCACGATCAGGCCCGGGATGGCGTCGTCCGGTGTGTATGTGCCCAGGTCTCGCTGCTCGTAGAGGATCTTGAACGCGTCGGGGAGCCCGCTCAGGGCACCGATGAAGAAGATCGTCGCCAGGAGCCCGAAGACGAGCAGGCTCAGGGTCACGGGGCGGTCCCAGGCCGGCGTCTTGCCGCCGCGGAAGGGCCCGGCGGGTTTTTCCGGGGAACCCGGGCCGGCAGCCGGGGCGGCAGCCGGGGCGGCAGCCGGTGCGACTGCCGATGCGGGGAGCGTGCGCTCATCCGGGGCGGGAGTCCAACTCCAGCCTTCGGGCGCAAGCTCGCCGTACCGGGGACGTGGCCGGGAATCCTCCGGAGGGGTTCCCGAAGGAGTCGACAGGGGATTCTCGGCCATCGTCATTCGGTGCTAGCTGTTCGACTGGCCGGCGGAACCGAGCTGGCGGGTGGCTTCGGACACGCGGGCGGCCATGGCCGTCTCGGCAACTTTGCCCCAGGCGCGGGGGTCGTAGACCTTCTTGTTGCCGACTTCGCCGTCAACCTTGAGCACGGCGTCGTAGTTCTTGAGCATGTAGCCGGCAACCGCGCGCGTGAACGCGTACTGTGTGTCGGTGTCGATGTTCATCTTCACGACGCCGTTGGCGACGGCCTCGGCGATCTCGGCGTCGGTTGAGCCCGAGCCGCCGTGGAAGACGAGGTCGAGCGGCTTCGGGCCGGTGCCGAGCTTGGCGGCGATGCCGTCCTGGATCTCCTTAAGCAGCTCCGGGCGCAGCTTGACATTGCCGGGCTTGTAGACGCCGTGCACGTTGCCGAAGGTGAGCGCGGCCATGTAGCGGCCGTTCTCGCCCATGCCGAGGGCGTCGATCATGGCGAGTGCGTCATCGAGGGTCGTGTACAGGTTCTCGTTGATGTCGCCTTCGACGCCATCCTCTTCGCCGCCGACGGCGCCGATCTCGACCTCGAGGATCGCGTTGATCGCCTGGGTGCGCTTGAGGATGTCCTTGGCGATTTCCAGGTTCTCGGGGAGAGCGATGGCGGAACCGTCCCACATGTGCGACTGGAAGATCGGGTTGCGGCCGGCCTTGACCTCTTCTTCGGAGGCGCTGATGAGCGGCAGCACGAAGTCTTCAAGGGCGCCCTTGGGGCAGTGGTCGGTGTGCAGGGCGACGGTGACGGGATAATTGTCGGCGACGGACTGCACGAAGTGAGCCATGGCGAGCGCACCGGATGCGCGGTTCTTGACCGTGTGGCCGGCGAAATAATCTGCGCCACCGGTGGTGACCTGGATAATGCCGTCTGAGCCGGATTCGGTCAGGCCCTGAAGGACAGCATTAATGCTTTGCGAGGACGAAACGTTGAACGCCGGGTAAGCGAACCCCTTCGTCTTGGCCTTGCTGAGCATCTCGGCGTACTGGTCTGGGGAAGCGATGGGCATTGTTGAGTCTCCTCGGTTGAACCGTTTCGGTTCTCTCATCCTACCGAGATGGGTACCCGGACGTGCCAGCGCCGGAAGAGGCGGTGCGCGGGGAGCGGGCGCTAGGCTGAAGGAGGCAGCACCGGTATCACCGATGCCGGCCCAAAGATGGGTCTTGCCACTGCCGCACTCTTCGTCCGGGAAGGACCATCTGTGAACAGCCCCGAAATCGCCCTCAATTTCACGCACCCCGACCGCAACCTGGCCATGGAGCTGGTGCGAGCGACAGAGGCTGCCGCAATCCGTGCGGTTCCGTTCATCGGTCGCGGTGACAAGAACGCCGCCGACAAGGCGGCCGTCGACGCCATGCGCGTCTTCCTCGGCACCGTCAATTTCGACGGCCTCATCGTCATCGGCGAGGGTGAAAAAGACGAAGCCCCCATGCTCTTCAACGGTGAACGCGTCGGCAACGGCACCGGCCCGCACTGCGACATCGCGGTCGACCCGATCGACGGCACGAGCCTCACCGCCGCCGGCCGCCAGAACGCCCTTTCCGTGATCGCGGTCTCCTCCCGCGGCACCATGCTCGACGCGTCATCCGTCTTCTACATGGACAAGATCGTCACCGGCGGCGCCGGCCGCGGAGTCGTCAGCCTCGACGCACCGATCGGCGACAACATCCGTGAGCTGTCCCGAGCCACCGGCAAGCCGGTCGGCGAAATGGTCATCGCGGTGCTCGACCGTCCCCGCCACGCCGAACTGATCGACCAGATTCGCAGCGCCGGCGCCGGCACCCGGCTGATGAGCGACGGCGACGTCGCCGGCGGCATCAACGCGGCCCGCTGGGAAACCCGGATCGACATGTGCGTCGGCATCGGCGGCAGCCCCGAGGGCATCACCACGGCCTGCGCGCTCAAGGCGATCGGCGGCTACATGCAGGGACGCCTCGCACCGAAGGATACCGCCGAGCGCGCGGGCGCGGTCGCGGCCGGGCTCGACGTGGACAAGCTGCTCGAACTCGATGACATGGTCAGCGGTGACAACACGTTCTTCGTGGCGACCGGCGTGACGGATGGCGGACTCGTCGACGGCGTGCGCCGCCAGGGCCCGATCATCCGCACCGAGAGCATTGTGCTGCGCGCCAAGTCGGGCACCACCCGCCGCGTGGTCGCGGAGCACCTCGCCTCCAAGTGGCTCTAGCCACCGGGCGCGGGGCTCGCTCGGCACGCTGACCCGCTGAGGTCGCCGCCGAGTGTCGCCCAATACGCTGAGAATCGCCGTTCCGACGGCGATTCTCGGCGTTAAGGGCGATTCTCGGCGGCCTCCAGTTCGGCCGACTGGAGCTCCGTCACGAACTCCCAGGCGGCCAGCTCCCGAGGGGCCTCTTCGATGCCGACCAGCGGCGCCAGCACCTTCGACTCGTCCAGCGCGCTGAGCTTGCGGGCCGTGGGCAGCACCTGGCGCTCCATCGAGCCGACGAAGCCGTTGTAGTCCTTGACGGTGCGCTCGATCGACCGGCCGAGTTTCTCGATGTGGGTGGCCGTGGTGGCCAGGCGGGCGTAGAGCTCCCGGCTGAGGTCGAACAGGACCTTGGCGTCATGGGTGAGCACATCCTGCTGCCAGCTGAACGCCACCGTCTTCAAGACCGACCACAGGGTCACGGGGGAAGCCAGGGCGACCCGCTTGGAGAAGGCGAACTCCATGATCGACGGGTCGGCCTCCAACGCAGACGAAACGAGGGATTCGCTCGGGATGAAGGCGATCACGATCTCCGGCGAGGCCTCCAGGCCCTGCCAGTAGGCCTTACTGCCGAGGGCGGTGATGTGGTCGCGCACGGCCTTGACGTGCGCCTTCATGTACGCGGCCCGTTGCGCGCCCAGGGCGCCGGTGGCGGTGACCGGAATCTGGCTGGCCTCCAGGAACGCCGTGAACGGCACTTTGGCGTCGACGGCGATGTTTTTCCCCCCGGGCAGGTGCACCACCATGTCGGGGCGACCCGCGCCGGCATCCGAGTTGATGCTCGACTGCAGGTCGAAGTCGACCCGCTCGATCAGGCCCGCCGCCTCCACCACGCTGCGCAGCTGGGTTTCGCCCCAGACCCCGCGGGTGTTGTTGGCGCGCAGGGCGGACGCGAGCGCCTCCGCGGTGCTGCGCAGACGTTCCTCCGACTCTGTGGCGGACCGCAGCTGTTGGCTCAACTCGCCGTGCTGCAGGCTGCGCTGGGCCTCCAGCTCGAACACCTTCTGCTGCATGTCCTGCAGGCTCTCCTTGACCGGGGCCAGGGCCTGCAACACCTTGCTCTCCTGCTTCTGCCGCACGGCCTCAGCGTCCTGGTCACCCTGCTGCCGTTGGAGCAGCTCGCGGTACTGCCGCCCGGCGTCGACGACCTGCCCGCGCAGGGCGTCGGCCGTGGCGTGCACCGAGGCGAGTTCTTCCCGGAGCAGCGATTGGACGGCGGCCTCTCGGGAGCGCGCCTCGACCAGCGCCACCTGGTGACGGGCCTCGATCACGGCCGGGTCGTCGCCCGCTGAAGCGTTCACTGAGGCAGCGCGGCGCCGCTGACCGGCGACGATCGCGACCAGGGCGCCGAGGAGGGCGCCGATGACAATACCGAGGAGAAGAGGGAACCAGGAATCCATGGCTCCACTCTGCCAGTGACCACCGACACGACCTCGACACGGCGGCTGGAGGGCCTCGACGCGGCCTCGGCGCGCAGGGGAGGAGGGACCTAACTGAGCGCCATCGGGCCGTGCGTCGCGGCCTTCTCCTTCGTGGCGACCGGCCCGATCGCGCCGATGTTCACCCCGGTGATGCGGGCCAGATCTTCGAGGGTGTCTGCCTCGTGCCGCCCGGCCGCGTGCACCATGATGGCGGCGCAGGCCTCCGCGTCGGCGAGGGCGTCGTGGTGGGCGAAGCCTTCGAAACCGGCCGCCATCGCCGCGACGGGCAGGCGGTACGAGTCGAGATGGTAGGTGCGGCGGGCCACCTGGAGGCTGCAGACGTAGTTGAAGTCCGGGACCGACAGGCCGGCGACCGTGGAGGATGTCTTGATGACTCCCAGGTCGAAGCCGGCGTTGTGGGCGACGAGGTGGTCGCCGTCGGCGAAGGCGACCAGGTCGGGGAGCTGCTCGGCCCACGTGGCCGCGTCCACGACATCCGTCGGCCGGATGCCGTGGATCTTGATGTTCCAGGCCAGGAAAGCGTCGTGCCCGACCGCCGGTTTGATGAACCAGGCGATCTTGTCGACGACTTTTCCGTCTCGAACCTTCACCAGCCCGACCGAGCACGCCGAAGCGCTGGAGGAGTTGGCGGTCTCGAAATCGATGGCGGTGAAGTTGACTGGCACCGCATCATCATTTCACGGGCCGCTGACAGCCCGTCCCGGTCGGCTCGACGGGGCCGGGGACACACCCGGTACGATGGACTCTCGTGGCTCTTACTATTGCAATCGTCGGACTGCCCAATGTCGGCAAGTCCACCCTCTTCAACGCGTTGACCAAGAACAACGTGCTCGCGGCGAACTACCCGTTCGCCACCATCGAGCCGAACGTGGGCATCGTCAACCTGCCCGACCACCGCCTGGCCAAGCTGGCCTCGGTCTTCGGCAGCGAACGCCTGCTGCCCGCCCCGGTGTCCTTCGTCGACATCGCCGGGATCGTGCGCGGCGCCAGCGAGGGGGAGGGGCTCGGCAACAAGTTCCTCGCCAACATCCGTGAGGCCGACGCCATCGCGCAGGTTATCCGTGGCTTCGCCGACCCCGACGTGGTGCACGTCGACGGCGCCGTGAACCCGGCCGGCGACATGGAGACCATCAACACCGAGCTCATCCTCGCCGACCTGCAGACCCTCGAGAAGGCGGTGTCCCGCTTCGAGAAAGAGGTCAAGGGCCGCAAGCTTCCCCCGATCGTGCTGGAGACCGCCCTCAAAGCGCAGGCGATCCTCGACGCCGGAGCGCCATTGTCGTCCGCCACGCTCGACATCGAGCCGATCCGTGAACTGGGCCTGCTCACCGCCAAGCCGTTCATCTACGTGTTCAACGTCGACGAAGCGGTGCTGCAGGATGCCGAGAAGCTCGCCGTGCTGGCCGCGCTGGTGGCCCCGGCCAACGCCGTGTTCCTCGACGCGAAGCTCGAGTCCGAACTCAGCGAGCTCGACGCCGAGGACGCCGCCGAGATGCTCGCGTCGACCGGCCAGGCCGAGAGCGGACTCGACCAGCTCGCCCGCATCGGCTTCGACACGCTCGGCCTGCAGACCTACCTGACCGCGGGCCCCAAGGAAACGCGGGCCTGGACCATCCATAAGGGCTGGACCGCCCCGCAGGCCGCCGGAGTCATCCACACCGACTTCCAGAAGGGCTTCATCAAGGCGGAGATCTTCTCCTTCGAGGACCTGATGGACGCCGGCTCGGTGGCGGAGGCCCGCGCGAAGGGCAAGGCCCGGATCGAGGGCAAGGAATACATCATGCAGGACGGCGACGTGGTGGAGTTCCGTTTCAACGTCTAGCTCGCCCTCTGCGGCTCGCGGCCGAGATCGACAGTTCCGGTCCAGTTCACCCTGTGTGCTGGACGATCTCGACCGCAAAGGGCGAACTCGGCTGGCAGCGTCTCAGCGGAGCACCGCGCGGATGAAAATTCGCGGTGAGCCTCCCGCGGCAGAATCCGGCGCCGTGGGTGTGTGGCTGACTCAGGAGGTCCGTCGGCCGGGGATGCCGTCAGGCTCGTCTTTCTCAGTGGATCCAGTCTCAGCCGGATGATATTCCTGAATTAGCCACACTTCTCAGGGCTCCACGCGTCTTTCGGCGACGTGGTGGAGTTCCGCTTCAACGTGTATCTCGCGGTAGTAGCGCGTGGGGCTGGCCCGAGCGGCAGGTCCGCCTCGGCCAGCGGTGGGGAGTCTCGTCGAGATCGACAGTTTCGGTCGACTTCGGCAGGCGTACCAGCCGAACTCAACCGCATCCGTCGCCCTCGGCGGCCAGCACTCCCGACGGAACATCCGGTGCAGGACATTCGCGGCGAGCCTCCCGCGACGCAATCTGACACGTGGGTGTGTGGCTTACTCAGGAGATCCGTCAGCCGGGGATGCCGCCAGGCCGGTCTTTCTTAGTGGATCCAGTCTCAGCCGGATGATTTTCCTGAATTAGCCACACTTCACAGGGCTCCACGCGTCTTTCGGTGACGGAACATGGTGGATTTCCGTTTCAACGTCTAGGCTCGGGCAGGTCGGAGGGGGCCCGCGCCTACCTCTCGCAGGAGCTCTCAGTATTTGCTTCGCGTCAGCGAATTTGCTCAGCTGCGTGATCCCGAAGGGCTGTCGTCCAATCTGACCTCACTCCAGACACCACAACATCATCACTCGAAGGAGACCACCGTGCCTGTCATCGCCATCATCGGAGCTGGACCGGGACTCGGAGCTGCAGTTGCGCGAAGGTTCGGGCGCGAGGGCTTCTCAATCGCCCTGATCTCGAGGAACCAGTCGAAGCTGGACTCCATGGCTGCGGAGCTCACTGCCGCCGGCTTCACCGTGAGTGGTTACGCTGCGGATGTCCGAGTACCGGCGGCGCTTGAAGATGCCCTTGCGCGTGCCGCGGCAGAGCTGGGACCCATCAATACGTTGCAGTACAGTCCGCTCCCGTCGCGTGACTACCTGAAGCCGGTGCTGGAGATGACTCCGGAACTGGCTTTGGAGGCATTGCAGTTCTCGGCTCTCGGGCTCATTCACGCGGTGCGTACGGTGCTCCCGGCCATGCGGCAGGCAGGAAGCGGCAGCATCATCATGATCAACGGCGGAACCTCGGTGAAGGCCCGCGCTGACTTCGCAGGTACATCGGTCGCCTTCCCGGCCGAGAGCGCCTACGGTGAGATGCTCCACGACGCACTCGAGGGTGAGGGAGTCCGTGTCAGCCAACTCGTGATCCCGGGAGGGATTCCTCAGCTTCAGCTTGACAATGGCATCGACGGCGTCGCCGATCGCATTTGGGACCTCCACGCCGTTGCCGGTCCCTTTCGAACGATGCTCATCCCGCTCGAGGACGGCAGGGAGTAGGGGCACTCCGCTGTTGGGGTCGGCTCAGGCCAGGGCCTCGATCTCGAGCTTGTAGGTGGCGAGGGCGCGCTCGATGTCCCTGTCCCCGTGGAAGAAGACCGCGTCGATCATCTTCATCAGCGTGGAGGAGTCCCAGCTGGCTGTGAGCGACGTTCCGCTGTCGTCGGCCTCGACGGAGATGGTGAAGATCGGGCCCATCGAGGAATGGTCCACGATGCGCTCGTTGACCACATACTCCTCTCTGGTGACGACGGCGGTGAGGTGCATGCCGAGTTCGCGGTACTTGATCTCGTAGCTGACCACCGCCCCTTCGGGCGTCCGTTGCACCGCCCCCAGGGTGCTGTGGTCCTCCTCCGGCATCGCGCCGACGAAGTGCGCCGGATCCTCGACGTAGTGGAAGACCTTCGCCACGGGCGCGTCGATGTGGATGCTGTGTGTGTGCTTATCCGAGGCCATGATGCTCCGCTCCTTCGACGACGGCGATCCAACCGGATGGGGCTGTATCGCACAGTGGGGGAGTGTGCCCTCGTTCTCATCGTTTGGCAAGCTCGAGAGGGCCAGGACGGCGGGCCGCTCGTCGCCTCCCGCGGAACCTCCCTGCCGAGCTGTTAAGCGGCGGCGAACCGTTTCGCCGAGCGGGCCTTCGCCTTGTCCGCCTCGATTTCGCGGTTTTTGGGCGGAGCCGTGCTCACCAGGTCCTCGAGCAGGTGCCTCGAGATGTGGGCGATCTCCTCGACAGCCCGGTTGAACGCCTCGGCATTGGCGTTGGAGGGCTTCGTGGATCCGCTGATCTTGCGCACGAATTGCAGGGCGGCCGCGTGTACCTCATCGTCGGTGGCCGCCGGCTCAAAATTATGCAGCGTATGGATGTTCCGGCACATGCATCCAGAATAGCCAACCGACCCGGAGCCGTCACCCCGCAGTTCCGGGACCGTCGCGACCGCCGAAATCGTCAGTTCCGGTCGACTTCGACAGGCGTACCTGTCGAAGTCGACCGGAACCGTCGAAGTCGAGGGGAGCGGGACCACAAGAAGACTGCGATCCGCTCCGATCAACCGGCCGCGACCCGCAGCACCACGTTACCCTTCTTGTGCCCCGTGTCGACGTGGCGGTGGGCCAGGGCGACATCGGCAAGGTCGTAGGTTCGGTCGATGACCGCCCTGAACCGGCCCGACTCGGCGAGGTCGACCAGCAACGCCAGGTCTTCGGCCGTGTAGTCGACGTTGCCCGCGGTGACGAGCTTCCCGCTCTTCCTGCTGCGCCGGGACGCCAGGAGAATTCCCTGCAGGTCGGAAATGACGAGCAGCAGGGCGCCGCCGGGATTGAGGCACGCCGCGGCCCGCTCGAAGGGAAGGTTCCCGACGCAGTCCATGATGACGTCGTAGGACCGGCCCTCGGCGAGGAAATCCTCCTCGGCATAGTCGATCACCCGGTCCGCGCCGAGCGAGGTCACCAATTCCCGGTTGCCGCCGCCGCACACGCCCGTGACGCGCGCCCCGAGTTCCGCGGCGAGCTGCACCGTCGCGGTGCCCACGGCGCCGGACGCGCCGTTGACGAGGACGGTGCCACCCGGTGCGAGGGCGGCCCGGTTCAGGAAGGCACGGGCGGTGATTCCCCCGAACACGACTGTCACGGCTTCCTCGAAGGTCATGTTCCGCGGCTTCGCCGTGATCGCGCCGCTCTGTGGGACGCAGACTTATTCGGCGTGCCCGCCGAACCTGCCGCCGAGCATCGCGATCACCTCGTCGCCGGGTGTGAACGACGCGACGTCCGCTCCCACCGCTTCCACGACGCCGGCGACATCCATGCCCAGGACCCGCGTGCGAGGGCGGAAGACGCCGAGCGCGAGCGCGCTCATCAGTCCGAGCCCTTTTGGGACGGTGCGTCCCCGGGCCCGGTGGTCGGCGGCGCTCACCGTGCTCGCGTGAACCTGGACGAGCACCTCGTCCGGCCCCGGCAGAGGTTTGGGGACCTCCTCGATGTGCACCACCTCCGGGGACCCGAACCGGCGATAGACGGCGGCTCGCATCCGGGCATCCTGAGCGTGAGTGCGAGTGGCTGGTTGTGACTTCATGTCGACTCCTTGAGTAGTGATGCGGTTGTTGATGGTCGGACTGCATTTCGTGCCGGCCGGGCACGGCGACGGATGACGTACTCGGCCACCGAGAGATTGATCACCCAGGCGGCACCCATGAACACGGCCCGGGACAGCTCGTCGGTTGAGCCGAAGATCATCGATTGCGGGATCAGGACGAGGGCCTGGGTGCCCGCCCCGACCCCGATCGCGTAGGCGCGGGTCATCCAGGCGCGGTGCTGGACGAAATCTCGACGCACGATGCCTCGAATCCCCAGTCCGAGGCCCGCCACCATCGCGGCCCCGAAGACCAACCGAAGAACCACCAGAATCGCGCCGTCCCCGGGCGGGTGCGGGTAGAAGGCCGCCATCCACATGCCGGAGAGCGCCGCCAGCAGGCCGGCGGGAATGAGGATGCGTCCGGCGAGACGATGCCAGGCTACCCTGCGGCACCGCAGAGCCGGGACGAACTGGAACGCTCCGAGCAGGCTGAACACGGTCACGCTCACGATGTGCGTCACGACCGGTACGGGGGAGTCGAGAAAACGGGCGTTCTGCGGAGTCGAGGCGGCTCCGCCCGTCAGCTCGGTGAGTCGCGCAGCACCGGCGAGCAGCGGGATGAGGGAGAGGAGGATCAATCCGGTGGGGGCCGGCCACTGGCCTCGAGGGCTCCGGGTGTCTTTCGTCATGGTTTTCAGCTCCTCAGAATGTTGACCGAGATCAGTGTCACGCCCAGGTTTCCGACCCGTCGCAGCAGCCCGTGCAGCGCGGCCTGATCGATGACCGGGCCTGTGAGGGTGGTTGTTCCATCGCTTTCGCTGGTGAGGGTGAAGCCCCCGAACCAGTCGCTCCAGGACCCGTCGAGCTGCCCCCGGAGGCGAATCTCATACCAATCGACTTCAGTCATCGCTCTCCTCCTCTTGCACAGACCCGCGTCCGGTCAGACCGCCGGCGTGCGGTCGAGTCGGGTGCCGTGCCCGGTGGGAGCCGTCCGGCCTGCGATCCTGCGCTGGTCCGACCACAGGGAGTAGCCGAGCCAGATCAGGGCCAGGCCCATCGGGATGGCGGCCATCCGTTCGAGCGTGTGCGGAAGCAGCGCGCCCGCGACGGGCGTCACCGCCGCGGCGGCAATGAGAAGGATGCCGGCGCCGCGCGACAGCACCCGGGCACGGAGGACGGCGATCCCGAACACGATCGCGCCGATGACGTAAACGGCGGCTCCGACCAGGGGGAGTGCGGCGAGGGGGCCGAGGTCGGTCACGGCCGGGTGCCGGCCGAAGAGTCCGACGAAGTCCTCGGCGAACTGCGGTGCGTCCGCCGCGACCAGGGGCGCGATGAACGCCTCGGCGAAGACAAAGGCGGATTGCAGGATGAAGAACAGTGCGAACAGCGCGTATCCGATCAGGCCGAGCAGCCCGAATTCTCGCACCTGGCGCAGGTAGATGCCCGTGAGGCCGATCGGGCCGAGGATGGCCATCGCGAAACTGAGACTGTGAACGCTCACCCACATCTGGGTGGTGAGGGAGGCGACCTCGTCGGCGGGATGGATGAACTGGATGACGATGTAGAGCAGACCCGACACGGCGGCGGCGACGGCGGCCGCCCTGGTGAGGGTGGACGTTGTGATCATGATTGCTCTCCTTCGTTCTGAGTGCCCCAGGCCACTACCTGAGAACGACCCGAATCTACGGAGACATGTGATGACGCGGCATCACCGTGCGTGGTGATTGAGGTGGTGATTGTGTCGCGGAGCCAGATCAGACCCGGCGCTGGATCAGACCCAGCTCGGCGGCGCGGGTGACGGCGGCCGGGCGGCTGTTGACGCCGAGCTTGGCGAAGATGTGCCTGGTGTGGGTGCGCAGCGTGTTGAGCGAGACGTAGAGTTCGCTCGCGATCTGGGGGCCGCTGAGCTCGGTCGCCAGCAGCCGGAGCACGTGCGACTCCCGCTCGCTCAACGCCTCCGGGATGCCCGGGAGACTCGCCCTGTCGACGTCGGTCTGCCGCAGGGCCCGACCGAGCCGGCGAACGTAGTCGGGGAGGATTCCCGCGTCGGCGGCCGCGTCCAGAAGCGCCGTCATCGGCGCACCTTCGTCGGCGAAGAGCCGCAGGTAGCCTTCCGGTTCGGCCAGGGAGAGTGCTCGGTGGAGCGGTGGCAGCGCCGAGGGAATCCGGCCCTGCGCCTCCTGCGCCAGCGCTTGCAGGATGAGGATCTCGTTCGCGCTGCCGGTGCGTCCGCCCGCTTCCGCGGCGACGAGAAGGCGGTCGAGTAATCCGGTGGCCGCCTGGATCGACCCCCGCGGATCGGCCCGCTGTTGCGCGATCAGCAGCCGCGCCAGGGTGATGTGCCCGAACTCGCGCAGGTAGGTGAGGTCCTCATTCACGGACAGGCCCTGGCCCGTGACCCAGGCGAGGGCCTCGGCGAGCCTGCCTTGTTCAATCCAGATCCGTGCCCTGATCGCGGCGATCGGGCGCACCTCCGGGAAGAACCCGCGCCGGTAGAGGCCCTCAGCCGTGCCGAGCAGGTCGAGGGCGGCGTCGAAATCTCCCTCGGTCTGCCTGATTCGCGCCATCGCCACGAACCGGCGATGCCGTTTCTCGCTCGACGAGGCCTGTTCGCCCAGCGCCTCACTCGCAGCCAGGTGCTCGGCGGCGGCCGGTAGTTCGCCCCGCTCCCTGAGCAGTTCACTGATCCCGACGTGCAGGTCCGCCGTTGACTGTGGGGGCGGGTCGCCCTGCTCGGCCGCCAGCTGCAACGCCTGCTCGTATGCCCGTTGCGCCTCCCGCAACCGGCCCAGCGGAACGAGCATGTCGGCCAGCACGATGGTGGTCGCGAGCACGTCGGCCAGGTTGCCGGCCAGACGCAGGCTGGACCTGACCTCGCCGAAGGCACGCAGCCCGGACTCGAGATCGCCGGTCGTCCACGAAGCGAGCCCGAGGAACCCAGCTGCCGCGCCGCGCCCCAGATGATCGTCGGGTTGGGTGAGCGCCAGGGCTCGCTCGGCGTGTTCCTTCATGCCGACCACCTTCCCGCGCGCCTGCGCTGCGGCAGCCCGGTAGACGGCGATGGTCACGGGGAGAGTGCGAAGTTCCTCGCTGTCGGCCGAGTCGTGGCCGGGGGCGCCGTCATCCGTCGTGGCAGCCAACGCCCTCTCCGCGACGCGCAGGCGCGGTTCGATCGCTTCCACGTCGCCGGAGACCAGCGACGACCACGCGCGGTACACGCCCAGCACGGGTCGGCGATCGATGACCTCCTCGGGCAGCAGCGTCAGCCAGCGGAGCAGTGTGGCATCCTGCCGGCTCTTGCGAACCGCGGGAACGGAGCCCTCGATCACTCTGGCTGCGCGGGCGAAATCCGCCGCCGCCAGGGCATGCGTGACCGCCTCCTCCGGCAGGTCGTTCCGCTCGTGCCATTCGCTGGCGCGACGGTGGAGGGTCGGCACGAGGTCGGGCCGGTCGCGCAGCAGCCGCGCCCGGAGCACATCCGCGAAGAGGTGGTGGTAGCGGTACCACTGCCGTCCGTCATCCAACGGAACGAGGAACAGGTTGTCCCGCTCGAGCGACTCCAGCACGTCGCTGCCGCCGGCCTGCCCGGTGACGGCCTCGCAGAGGGATCCGCTGAGCCTGTCCAGGATCGCGGTGCGGAGCAGGAATTCCCGCACCTGCTCGGGCTGACGCTGCAGCACCTCTTCGGCGAGATAGTCGATCACGAAGCGGTTGCTTCCGGTGAATCCCCGGATGAAACCGGAGACGTCCGAGCGGTCCCGCATGGACAGAGCGGCCAGTTGGAGGCCGGCGATCCAGCCCTCCGTGCGCGATTCGAGAGCGGCGACGTCCTCGGGGGAGAGCTCGAGGCCCGCCATCTGGCTGAGGAAGGCGGCGGCCTCGTCCGGAGTGAACCGCAGGTCGGCGGCACGCAACTCGGTGAGCTCGCCGCCGGCGCGCAGTCGCGCCACCGGGAGAAGGGGATCGGAGCGGCTCGCGACAGCCAGGTGCAGATTCGACGGAAGGTGGTCGAGGAAGAAGACGAGGGCGTCCCGGATCGTCTTCTCCTCGATCAGCTGGAAGTCGTCGAGTACCAGGATGATCTCGGCCGGGCTCTGGGCGACGTCGTTGATCAGCCCCGTCAGCGCCGGTTCGATCGAGGCCGGCGAGAGCGTCAACGATTCCGAGCCGAGAGCGGGATCGGCCCGCTGCAGGGCTCCGACGAGGTAGGTGAGGAAGCGGGACGGGTCGTTGTCGCCCTCGTCGAGCGACAGCCAGGCGACGCGCAGCTGGGGGTCGCGGCGCCGGGCATCCGCGATCCACTCGCTCAGCAGCGTGGTCTTTCCGAAACCGGCCGGGGCGGAGATGAGCGTCAGCTTTCGGCCGGAGTGCAGCCCCTCGCGCAAACGCTCGACGAGGCGCGGTCGAGGAACCGCTCGGGACCGGAGTCGGGGGATGAAGAGCTTGGTCGCGAGGACCGGCATCGCCATGCCCTAATCCTAGAGACAGACGACGTCACGACAACCGCACCGAAATCCTGGGGCCTGGCTATCCGCGGCGGCGGGAGTCGCTGAGATCGCCGGTTCCGGTCGAGTTCGGCAGGCGTGCCGATCGAACTCGACCGCAAGTGTCGAGCTCGGCGGGGTGCCATCGCCGCTCGCGGCGGTTGCCGACGCATCCGCGCCCCGATTGTCGCCGGGCGGCATTCAGTCGTACGGCGTCCTGGGTTAGATTGGCTTCGACCGGATCGATCGGAGGCCGCAGATGGACATTCCCAGGGACAAGCCTGTCGTCACTTCAGTCGACGCGAGGGGGTTGCCGGAGCGTGAAGGCGACCTCCTCGACGGTTACCGGCGGATGCTTGCGGCGGGGCAGCCGGACGGGCTGGTCAGGTCCGAGCTCCTGCGCGGCCAGGACGGGTCCTGGCGAATCCAGTCCACCTGGTGGGACATGGAGGCCCTCCTGGCCCTGCGCAAGGCGGGCGTGCCGCACGCGGCGCAGGCCCTTCTCGACGGCGTCGGAGCCGAACACACGCACAGCTGGTTCGTCGTGGAGGACGGTTTCGACACGACCTAGTCGTATCGATGGGCACGCTCGATCGAGCTGCCGGTGCGGCGAGTTCGACACTTCCGGTCGAGTTCGAGGGGCGCGCCGGTCGAACTCGACCGAGACGGTCGAACTCGACCGAGACGGTCGAACTCGACCGAGACTGTCGAACTCGGCGGGGGCGATGGCCGGCGAACGGCACCGCCAGCGCCGGCCGGTGACACAATGAGCACCATGACGCTGCACATTACCGGTGACGCCGCCGCCGACACCCTGCTCAGCGAGGACCCGTTCGCCCTCCTGGTCGGAATGCTCCTCGACCAGCAGATCGCGATGGAGACGGCGTTCGCCGGTCCCGCCAAGATCCGCGACCGGATCGGGACCCTCGACCCGGGGGTGATCGCCGGTTTCGATGCTGACGCCTTCGCCCAGGTGTTCCGGAGCACCCCGGCCGTGCACCGCTACCCGGGCTCGATGGCCGCGCGCACCCAGGCCGTGGCCGAAGTCGTGGCCACAGAGTGGGACGGCAACGCCGCCGCAATCTGGACCACCGGCACCCCGGACGGCGCCGAGATCCTCCGCCGGTTGAAGGGGCTGCCCGGGTTCGGCGAGCAGAAGGCCAGGATCTTCCTCGCCCTGCTCGGCAAGCGGCTCGGGGTCGAGGCGCCGGGGTGGCGGGAAGTGTGCGCCCCGTACGGCGAGGAGGGCTCGCACCGCTCCGTCGCCGACATCGTCGACCCGGAATCGCTCGCCCTGGTGCGGGAGACGAAGCGGGCGGCCAAGGCAGCCGCGAAAAAGGCCTAACCGGGCGCAACCTCGCGCGGCCCGCGTCCGGGGAATACAGTGGCCGCCAGCCGGTTACGCAGCCGCGGCCGCGCATTTGGAGAAGCGTGCACAGGGAGAAGAGGTGGATGCTCGTGTCGAATCCACGGGACGAGCCCGCCCCGGCCCCGATACCACCCCCCCTCACTCGACCTCACCCCGCCAGGGCGGCGGCATCACCCAGGCGTTTCCGCGCAGCCCGATCGGCTGCTGGGCGATCGTGCTGTCAGCCCTCGGACTGGCGTCCTGGCTGGTGTTGCCGCTGATCACGACGCTCTTCCGCGAGACCTACCCGGTCACCGACACCTGGGTGATGCCCGCGATCGGAACCGTGCTGATCGATGCCGCGGCCATCGTGAACCTGCTCTGCGTCTGGCTGTGGCGGGAGCGCTCGGTGCTGAACATCATCGCCCTCGCCGTGGCGGTACCGGCCGCCCTGTTCTTCACCGTCTTCGTGGTCGGCGAGGGCCTGGGCGGAGCCTGAAACCCCGTTGCCTGGGCCGAGCGCGGTCGCCGCGGGAGCCGCCAGGGGGAAAACGGCGAGCACGCTCCGGCCGCCGGCCGCCGCCCGGGGCGCCATGTCCACGAGGGCGATCTGGGCGAGGGTGAGCACCTCGCCCTCGTGCACGCGGGCGCCGTTCTTGATCGTGATGTGGGCCCGGAAGCCGGGGCCGGTGAACGCGGGTTCGTCCGGGGAGGACGCGAAGGGCCGCACGGCGTCCACCAGTGCCCGGTGCAGCTCGGTCAGGGCCGCGTCGTCCACGACCAGGGTCACCGGCACGTCCTCACGCCGTCCGAACAGCGCTTCGACGCCCGCGACGGCCGTGATGGCGGTGCGGCCGCCGGCCGAGACGGCGTCGACACCTCCGGTGACGCCCACAACGACGCCGGCAACGACGCCGGCGATCACGGATGCCGCGGCATCCGTGTGGAAAGGAGGCAGCACGGTGATGTGGAGGGGCCACTCCGACACCGGGAAGCTGTCACCGGTGCGCAGCGCCGTGAGCGGAAGGACGACGACGAGGCGGGACATGCGCCGATTCTAGGTGCTTCCCGCTGGAGCGCCGCGGGTGACACAATGCTCGGACGCGGCGAAGGCCGCGGCCACGAAAGGGGCAGTCATGATCCGCTTTCTGATTCGCACGGCCATCTTCCTCGGCTCCGGCACTCTCGGCCTCTGGGTGGCGTCGCTGGTGCTCGACGGCTTCACCCTCACCTGGCAGGGATGGCTGGCAGGCCTGGGTCCTGGCCACGCTGGTGGTGTGGCTGGTCACGGCCCTCGCGACCGTGACCTTGCCGCTGCTGTTCCTGCGTAGGGTGGCTAAGAAGGACGGCCCCGCGGTTAGGCGCCGCCGGCCACGTCAAGGAGCGTGCAGTGGGTCCCCATTTCAGCGAACAGACCTTCGATTTTCTCGAGGAGTTGGAGCACCGCAACAACCGCGAATGGTTCGAAGAGCACAAACCGACCTACGAGCTCGAATTGAAGAAACGGATGCTGGCCGTCGCCGAGGCGGTGAACGTCAGCTTGGCCGAGTTCGCGCCAAACCATCTGCGCCCGCCGAACAAGGCCATGATGCGCATCTACCGCGACGTGCGGTTCTCCCATGACAAGACCCCCTAGAAGACCAATTTGGCGGCGTTCTGGCCGCGCCAGGGTCTGGAGAAGAGCGGGGGAGCGGGCTTCTTCCTGCAGGTGGGCGTGCAGAGCGTGATGGTCGCGGGCGGTTCCTGGGGTCCCGGCCCGCAGCAACTGCGGGCCATCCGCGACTACCTGCTCGAGCACCACGGCGCCATGAGAGGCGTGCTCGCCGACGTGTCGCGCACCGGGCTGGCCGACCCGCTGGACGGCAACCCGCTCATCCGGGCGCCCAAGGGATTCCCGGCGGAGCACCCGGCAGCCGACCTGCTGCAGAACCGCAGTTGGGCGCTGACCGGCACCCTGCCCGGCGCGGTGGCCCTCGGCGAAGACTTCACCGACCTGGTGCTCGAGCGGTTCCGGGCGTTCGCCCCGCTGGTCGAGCGGCTGAACGTGCCGCTGGCCTCGGTGACGCCCCTGCAGCGCGAGGCAGCGGCCGGTCGCCGCAAGCAGGCGTAGCGCTTCCTGGCGCCGTGGGGCGGAGTCTAAAATCAGACGTGCTCATCGCCCTGAACGACGGAACCGCGGAAGCCGTCGTGCGCCGCCACCTGCGCCACCTGGTCGACGACGACGACGAGGTGCGGGCGAGTCCGGGCATCCGGGGCGGCCAGACCAGCGCCGACCGTGCCCTGGCCGGGTTCTCGGTCGCGGGCTATGCGGCCAGGCGCAGTCAGGTACTGCCGGAAACCGACCGCGGGGCCTCCCGGCTCTCCCCGTACATCCGGCACGGGCTGGTGCCGCTCGGCCGGGCGTGGGATCACGTCGCAGACGGACCCGCCCGGGACACCCGCAAATTCCGGGACGAGTTGCTCTGGCAGGAATACGCCCGACATCTCTATGCGCGGGTGGGCGTGGCCCTGCACCGAAACCTGCGGTTCGCGGCGCCCTGGGCCGGAGGGTTCGAACCCGAGGCCTGGCCGCGGCGCATGCACTGCGTCGATTCGGTCGTGTCGGAGCTGGAAACCGACGGCTGGCTGGTCAACCAGACCCGGATGTGGCTGGCTTCCCAGTACACGGTGAGGTTTGGCGCCGGGTGGCATGCCGGCCAGGAGGAGTTCTACCGGCACCTGCTCGACGGCTCGCGCGCGGCCAACCTGCTGGGCTGGCAGTGGACCGTGGGCGCCGGGACCGGCAGCCCCTACGGTTTCGCCCGCTGGCAGGTGGAGAAACGGGCCCCGCAGCTCTGCCGTGCCTGCCCGCTCGCCCAGGCCTGCCCGATCGAGCAGTTCCCGGCGGCCGCCGCACCGGCGCCGGTGACGGATGCGCCGGCGAACCTGACACGCGATCCGCACCTGGCCGCCACAAGGGGACCCTCCGTCGCCGTCCGGCGCCGCGCGGCCCGGTCGGTCCTGCTGACGGTGGATTCCCTGGGCGACGCCGATCCGGCCCTCGAGGCGCATTCCGCGCTTCCGGTCGTCTTCGTCTTCGACGAGCCGGCCCTGGCCCGGCTGCGGCTCTCGAGCAAAAGACTGATCTTCACCGTCGAAACCCTGCAGGATCTGGCCCGGCGGCGCGAGGTGGTCGTGCACCTGGGCGACCCGCGGGTGGTCGTTCCGAGCCTCGACGCGGCCGTCACGTCCGCGCCGGTGCCCAGCTTCGCGCGCTACGCGGAGGGCGCGGCCGAACTGCATCCGTGGCCGTGGCTGGTGGCGCCGCACAGCGGCTCGGTGGCCAGTTTCTCGGCCTGGCGCCGAGCCTCGGCCGGGGTCGTCGCCGACGATCCGGGCGCGGGCTAGCGGCCCTGGCGGCGCTTCCCCGGGCGCGGCTGGCCCTTGACCTCGGGCGCGCGGCCCTTGCCCTTCGAGGCCTTGGCCTTGCCGCCCGCGGGCAGCGGCGGCTGCCAGGGCTCATCCGAGGCGGCCAGCTCGGCGCGGGCCTCCGTCAGAAACAGGTTGCCCGCCGTGGTCAGCCGGGTGGTCTCCGTGGTGCGGTCGATGAGCACGACGCCGAGGTTCGTCTCGAGTTTCGCGATCGAGGAACGCAGCTTCGGGGTGGAGACATTGAGGTTCATCGCGGCGCGCGGGAAATGCAACTCCTCGGCGACGGCGATGAAATGCCGGAGGAGGGTGATGTCCACGGAACGCCTTTCTTCGTGCCCCGCATGAATCGCGGGCAGAGTAACAGGGTACGCGCTCCCTCCCGCGGGCGTCGCCCGGAGGCCGCGGCATCCGTCACGGCCCCCGTGCCGGCTCGTCCGCTGCCCGCTCGCCCGGTGCCCGGCGCACGCTAGGCTGAGAGCGCACACGCCCAAGCGCGCAGCACCAGCATCAAGTGAATACCCTCAAGTGAATACCGGGCCATCAAGGTCGATGCGGGAGAGTTCGACGCCGGGAGGCGAGCGAACACCGAAGGAGCAATCCTCCCCGACAATCTCTCAGGTACTCGTACCGCATCGAACTGGCCACTCTGAAAAGTAGTCGCGGCACCAACGCGGCTCGCCCATGGTGAAAGTCACGTCCCGACGGATGCGGTGAAGCTCTCAGGCCTGACGACAGAGGGGGAGTTCCCAGGAGTTCGATCGCTCGATCGTGCCCCGGAGAATCTCGCTCGGCTCTTAGCCGACGACGACCTGGAGAACTCATGACCTCGGACAACGCCGCCCTCACTTCTTCTGCCGACACCGATTCCGCTCCCGCCGCCACGGAGCGATTCTCCCCGCTGCACCAGGCGCACGTCGAAGCCGGCGCCAGCTTCACGGACTTCGCCGGCTGGCAGATGCCGGTGCGGTACTCCAGCGACCTGGCCGAGCACCACGCGGTGCGCACCGGCGCGGGCATCTTCGACCTTTCGCACATGGCCGAAATCGTCGTCGTCGGGCCGGATGCCGGGGCGTTCCTCGACTACGCGCTCGCCGGCAAGCTCTCCGTGATCGAGCTGCTGCAGGCCAAGTACAGCCTCATCCTGAACCGCGCCGGGGGCATCATCGACGACATCGTCGTCTACCGCACGGCGGAGGAGGAGTTCCTCGTCGTCGCCAACGCGGGCAACCGGTTCCAGGCCGTCGAAGCGCTCTCCGCGCGCGCCGCCCGCTTCGACGTCACCGTCACCGACCGGAGCGACGCAGTCGCCCTGATCGCCGTGCAGGGCCCGAACTCCCGGGCCATCCTGGAAGCCACCGCGGGTCTCACCGTCGACGGCGACCTGGCCGCGCTCAAGTACTACCGCGCCCTCGGCGGCACCTTCCAGAGCGCCTCGGTACTGATCGCCCGCACCGGCTACACCGGCGAAGACGGGTTCGAACTCTACGTCGACGTGCCCGACGCCCTGGCTCTCTGGAACGCCCTCTTCGTCGCCGGCGAGGTCCACGGGCTGGTCCCGGCCGGGCTCGCCAGCCGCGATACCCTGCGGCTCGAGGCCGGCATGCCCCTCTACGGCCACGAACTCAGCACCTCCACCTACCCGGCCCAGGCCGGGCTCGGCCGGGTCGTCAACCTGGCCAAGGAGGTCGACTTCATCGGCCGCGAAGCCAGTGAGGAAGGTCCCAGCGCCGAGGCCCGCGTGCTCGTGGGACTCGCCTCGGCCGGCAAACGCGCCGGCCGGGCCGACTACGCGATCTTCCGCAGCGCCGACGCGACCGTGGCCGACGGCGTGATCACGAGCGGGGCGCTGTCACCGACTTTGGGACATCCGATCGCCATGGCCTACGTGGCGCCGGGCCTCGCCCGCCTCGGAACCGAGGTCTTCATCGACGTGCGCGGCACCCGCATCCCCGCCACCGTGACCGCCCTTCCGTTCTACCAGCGCCAGAAATAGACACCCCTAATCCATCCCTCGAGAGGAAACCCCATGGCAGACAAGACTGAACTCCAGTACACCGCCGAGCACGAGTGGGTGCTGGTCGACGGCGACACCGTCACCGTCGGCATCACCGCCTACGCCGCCGACAAGCTCGGCGACGTCGTCTTCGTCGAGCTGCCCGCCGTGGGCAGCGATGTCGCCGGGGGCAGCGTCGTCGGCGAGATCGAGTCCACGAAGTCGGTCGGCGAGCTGTTCGCCCCCGTCACGGGCACCGTCGCCGAGACCAACGACGCCGTCGTCGACAGCCCCGAGCTCGTCAACAGCGACCCGTTCGGCGCCGGCTGGTTGATCAAGGTCACCTACGCCGAGCTTCCTCCCCTCCTCAGCTACGCCGAGTACTCCGCCCTCGTCGGCGAGTAACGAAAACAAGAAGCACAGGTTCCCGACACATGTCACAGCCCTTCACCCAACGCCACATCGGCACGGATGCCGACGCCCAGTCCCGCATGCTGGCCATCCTCGGTTACGACTCGGTCGACGCTCTCGTCAACGCCGCCGTGCCCGGCTCGATCCAGGTCGACCAGTTCCGGGTGCTCGGCGACAGCACGTTGCCGCCGGCCGCCACCGAGCGGGAGGCGATCGCCGAACTGCGCACGCTGGCGGACCGTAACACCGTCAAGCGGTCGATGATCGGGCAGGGCTACTACGACACCGTCACCCCGGCGGTGATCAAGCGGAATGTGTTCGAGAACCCCAGCTGGTACACGGCGTACACGCCCTACCAGCCCGAGATCTCGCAGGGCCGGCTTGAGGCCCTGATCAACTTCCAGACCATGATCGCGGACCTCACCGGACTGTCCACGGCCAACGCGTCCATGCTCGACGAATCGACCGCCGTCGTGGAGGGCATGCTCCTCACCCGCCGCGCGTCGAAGTCGAAGTCGAACCGGTTCATCGTCGACGCCGACGCTCTGCCGCAGACGAAGGCGCTGCTGGCCAACCGCGCGGCCGCACTCGGAATCGACCTCGTCGAGATCGCCCTCGCCGACGTCAGCACCGGCGGCGCCGGCCAGGTCGCGACCGGCGCGGCCACCGTGGCCGACCTCGGCGAGCACTTCGGGATCTTCGTGCAGTACCCCGGCGCGTCCGGCCGGGTCTGGAACCCGGCGGCCGTCATCGCCGCCGCCCAGGCGCAGGGCGCGCTCACCGTCGTCGCTGCGGACCTGCTCGCCCTGACCCTGATCACCTCGCCCGGCGAGCTCGGCGCGGACGTCGCCGTCGGCACCAGCCAGCGCTTCGGCGTGCCGATGGGTTTCGGCGGTCCCCACGCCGGCTACATGGCCGTGCGCCAGGGCCTCGAACGCCAGCTTCCCGGCCGGCTCGTCGGCGTCAGCGTGGACGCGGTCGGCCACCCGGCCTACCGACTGTCGCTTCAGGTGCGTGAGCAGCACATCCGTCGTGACAAGGCCACGTCGAACATCTGCACGGCCCAGGTGCTGCTGGCCGTGATGGCCGGCATGTACGCCGTCTACCACGGCCCCGACGGGCTGAAGACGATCGCACGTCAGGTGCACGAACGGGCCGGCCAGCTCGTTGTGGCGCTCCTCGCCGCCGGAGCCGACGTCGTGACCGCGACCTTCTTCGACACCGTCCGGGTGTCGAGCCCGGGTCGCGCCGCCGAGATCGTCGCCGCGGCCGCCGACGGCGGAGTCAACCTGCACCTCGTCGACGCGGACACGATCGGGATCTCGGTCGACGAAACGACGACGCTCGCCGACCTCGCCCTGGTCGTCGGGGCGTTCGGCGGCCGGGAATCCTTCGGCCTCGTCAACTTCAGCATGGTCGAGGCCGGCCTGCCGCCCGAGCTGCACCGCACCAGCGAGTTCCTCACCCACCCGGTGTTCAACACGCACCGCTCGGAGACGAGCATGATGCGCTACCTGAAGCGCCTCGCCGACTACGACTACGCGCTCGACCGGGGCATGATCCCGCTCGGCTCCTGCACGATGAAGCTGAACGCGGCCACCGAGATGGAGGCCGTCAGCTGGCCCGAATTCGGTGGGCTGCACCCCTTCGCCCCGCGCGCCGACGTCGAGGGCTACCTCGAACTGGTCCGCCAGATCGAGACCTGGCTGAGCGATGTCACCGGTTACGACTCCGTGTCGCTGCAGCCCAACGCGGGCAGCCAGGGCGAACTGGCCGGCCTGCTCGCCATCCGCGGCTACCACCTGTCCAACGGCGACGCGGAGCGCCTGGTCTGCCTGATCCCGTCCAGCGCCCACGGCACGAACGCGGCCTCCGCTGTGCTGGCCGGCATGAAGGTCGTCGTCGTCGCCTGCGACGAGCTGGGCAACGTCGACCTGGACGACCTGCGCGCGAAGATCGCCGTTCACGCCGACAACCTGGCCGCGCTGATGATCACCTACCCCTCCACGCACGGCGTCTACGAGCACGAGGTCGGCGCCATCTGCCGTGCCGTGCACGACGCCGGCGGCCAGGTCTATGTGGACGGTGCGAACCTGAACGCGCTGCTCGGCTTCGCCCGCTACGGCGACTTCGGCGGCGACGTGTCGCACCTGAACCTGCACAAGACCTTCTGCATCCCGCACGGCGGCGGCGGACCCGGCGTCGGGCCGGTCGCGGCCAAGGCGCACCTCGCCCCATTCCTGCCCGGCCACCCGCTCGCACAGAGCGACGAGCACTACCTGCTCGGTGCCGGCGGGGGTGCCGGTGTTGGTGCCGGTGCCGGTTCGGGCGATGGATCAGGCGGCACGATCGTGCACGCCGGCGGACCCGTCTCGGCGGCGCCCTACGGCAGCCCGAGCATCCTGCCCATTTCCTGGGCCTATGTGCGGATGATGGGGGCCGAGGGGCTCAAGGAGGCCACCGGCGCCGCTGTGCTCGCCGCCAACTACGTGGCCAAGCGGCTCGACGCGCATTTCCCCGTGCTCTACTCCGGCGACAACGGGCTGGTCGCGCACGAGTGCATCCTCGACCTCCGCCCGCTCACCGAGGCCACCGGGGTCACCGTCGATGATGTCGCCAAACGCCTCGTCGACTACGGCTTCCACGCGCCGACCATGAGCTTCCCGGTGTCGGGAACGCTGATGATCGAACCCACCGAGAGCGAGGACCTGGGCGAGATCGACCGGTTCGTGGAGGCCATGATCGCGATCAAGGCCGAAGCGGATGCCGTGGCCTCCGGTCGCTGGCCGGCCGACGACAACCCGCTGCACAACGCCCCCCATACGGCGCAGTCGGTGATCGAGGGGGAGTGGACGCACGCCTACGACCGCGAGACCGCGGTCTACCCGGTGCGCTCGCTCATCCGTGGCAAGTACTGGCCGCCGGTGCGTCGCATCGATAACGCCTTCGGCGACCGCAACCTCGTCTGCGCCTGCCCGCCGCCCGAGGCCTTCGAGTAGTAGGGCGGCCCCTGCCCCCCCTTGCTTCGCAGAGGCCCCGCCCGCGTCCGCGGAGCCGTGAGGAAAGCTCCTCTTTTTTGGAAATAGAGAGTCGCAACTCACGGCTCGGCGAGGTTTCGGTGCACCCTGCGTCTCCGTGCCTGCTTTCGCAGACACCCTGCCGGGCGGCACGGCCGGCGCCGGTCGGCCAGGCCTCCTGGACGAATTCGACGGAGATTTTGAGCATCCGGCCGCTTTTCGGCCCGATTTGAGCCTTTTGCAGCAGAATCTCCGTCGAATTCGCACGGGCACCGGCGGGCGAGGTTCGGCGGGGGAGGCGGGGCGCGGCGGGCAGGGGAGGCGGGGCGCGGCGGGCAGGGGAGGCGGGGCGCGGCGGGCAGGTGAGGCCGGGCTCGGCGGTCAGGTGAGGCCGGGCTCGGCGGTCAGGTGGGGCCGGGCGGCGGCGGGCAGGTGGGCTAGGCGGCGGTGGGGGCGAGCAGCCCGGGCCACCAGGCCAGGGCGAGCGGGTAGCCCACGAACGAGACGATGTCGAGCACCCAGTGCGCGATCACGAGCGGCATCGTGCGGCCCCAGCGGAGGTAGCACCAGCCGAACACGACGCCCATCACGGCGTTGCCGAAGAACGGGCCGATGCCCTGGTACAGGTGGTAGCTGCCCCGCAGCACGGCCGACGACACGATGATCGTCCAGGTCGACCAGCCGAGCTCGCGCAGCCGGGTGAAGAGGTAGCCCACCACGATCAGCTCCTCCGTCAGCGCCGAGCGAAGCGCCGAGAGCACCAGGATGGGGACCGTCCACCAGAACGTGTCGATCGGCGACGGCACGACCGCGACCGTGAAGCCGAAGAACCGCCCGGCCAGGTACAGGCCGAGGCCCGGGATGCCGATGGCCGCGACCAGGCCGAGCCCGCGCAGGAGGTCGCCCCGCGGCTCCGTCAGGTCGAACCCGAGTCGCCGGAACGCGCTCTGCCCGGGACGCCACAGCAGGTACAGCACCAGGGCCACGGCGAAGAAGGCGAAGAAGATCCCGAGGAACTGGTAGGTGAAGTCGAGCCATTCCCGCGGCGACTGCGAGCCGTTCAGCGTGGCCGACTGCTCCGAGAGCGGCCGCGTGTCGGTCAGGCGGGCGATGATTGAGACCACCGAATAGATGGCGGATGCCCCGAGCGAGAGCCCGAGGACGATTCCTACCTCCCAGCGAAGAGCGTTCCGAGTCACGTGCCCGGCTTCATCCGGCAGGCCGGCGTGCCCCCGGGAAGCCGGTGGCGGTAGCGCGCCACCAGCCGGTAGCCGAGTTCGGCGGCCCAGGACCACGGCGGAACCGTGCCCAGCCAGCCGAGGATGCGCAGAACCGTGTTCGGCTGGTGCCGCAGCAGGGCGGCGACGGCCGCGGCGCCGCCGTACTGGTGCCCGTCGATCACGAGCCAGACCCGCGACTGGGCGTCCTTCGTCGTGAGGGCGTACGACCCGAGGTCGGTCCACTGGTACGGGGCCGCATCCGGCATGGCCGGAAGGAGGCGGGTCATCAGGTTCACGGAGGTGGTGCAGAACGCGCAGTCGCCGTCGAAGATCAGCAGCGGCGGGCGGGCGGGGGAGACGAGCGTCATGTCTCAATCCTCCCACTGCCCTCCGACTGCGCAGAACGCGGATGTTGCGGGGTACGGCGGAAGGATCGGCCGAAAGAACCTGCCGTGGTGCAACTATCCTGCGCAGAATGTTTCGCCTGTGTAACGTTTCCTCATTAGATTGTGCGAACGCAGTCCCGGCTCTTTAGGGTCAATATAACTGACGTGTCGGCGCGGTGATGAGCCGCGTGGCACATCCCTGCGCACAGGAGGAAAATTGAAAATCAGGAGACTGGGCATACCAGCCATCGCTCTGGCCGCCGCGGGAGCACTCATGCTCTCCGGGTGCGCGAGTGGAGAATCCACCCCGAAAGCCGCGACCGGCGACACCGCGGCGATCATCAGCACGAACGGCTCTGAGCCGCAGAACCCGCTGATCCCGACGAACACCACCGAGACCGGTGGCGGCAAGATCACCACCTCGCTCTTCGCCGGACTCGTTTCCTACAACGCCAAGGGCGAGACCGAGAACGAGGTCGCGAAGTCCATCGAATCGGACGACGCGCAGAACTGGACCGTCACGATCAACGACGGCTGGAAGTTCACCGACGGCGAAGCCGTCACCGCTTCCTCCTTCGTGGACGCGTGGAACTTCGGCGCGAAGTTCAGCAACGCCCAGAGCGCTTCCTACTTCTTCGACGACATCGCCGGCTTCAGCTACGACGCCGACTCCGAACTGACCGGCCTCAAGGTCGTCGACGACAAGACCTTCACGGTCGAGCTGGCTTCCCCCGAGGCCGACTGGCCGCTGCGTCTGGGCTACACGGCGTTCATGCCGCTGCCCTCCTCCGCGTACGCGGACATGGCCGCCTTCGGTGAGAACCCGATCGGCAACGGCCCGTACATGCTGGCCAAGAAGGGCGCCTGGGAGCACGAGGTCAAGATCGACCTCGTCACCAACCCCGACTACGACGGCGTGCGCAAGCCCGTCAACGGCGGCCTGAGCATCGTCTTCTACGCCTCGCAGGATGCCGCCTACGCGGACGTCCAGGGTGGAAACCTCGACGTGCTCGACGCCGTCCCGGATGCCGCATTCGCCTCCTACGAGTCGGACTTCCCGGACCGCTTCGTCAACCAGCCGGCCGCCATCTTCCAGGGCTTCAACATGCCGTACTACCTCGAGCACTGGAGTGGTGAGGAAGGCAAGCTGCGCCGCGCCGCCATCTCGATGTCGATCGACCGCAAGGAAATCACCGACGTCATCTTCCAGGGCACCCGCACCCCGGCCACCGACTTCACCTCGCCGGTCATCGACGGTTACTCCGACTCTCTCAAGGGTGCCGACGTCCTCGCCTACAACCCGAAAGAGGCCAAAGCCAAGTGGGCCGAAGCCGACAAGATCGCGCCCTACACCGGCACGTTCGACCTCGCCTACAACTCCGACGGCGGCCACGCGGCCTGGGTCGACGCTGTGACCAACAGCATCAAGAACACCCTGGGCATCGAAGCCATCGGCAAGCCGTACCCGACCTTCGCCGCAGCCCTCGACGACCGCAAGGGTGACAAGCTGACCGGTGGAACCCGCGCCGGCTGGCAGGGCGACTACCCGTCGCTGTACAACTTCCTCGCCCCGCTGTACCAGACCGGTGCCGGCTCGAACTACGAGGACTACAGCAGCCCCGAATTCGACAAGCTGATCAAGGATGGCGCAGCGGCGTCGTCCGTCGAAGCCGCAACCAAGAAGTACCAGGAAGCTCAGGAAGTCCTGCTCAAGGACCTCCCGACCATCCCGCTCTGGTACTCCAACGTCACCGGCGTCTGGTCTGACAAGGTCGATAACGTCGTCTTCGGCTGGGACTCCGTGCCGCTGTACAGCAACATCACCAAGAGCGAGTAATACTCGTTCAATCCGTTTGACAGCAGTGAATAGATAAGACGTGTGGGGCTCGGGGCGTCAGCCCCGGGCCCCACACTGACTAGACTCAACCAGTGATTGTGAATCTCATGTACATACGTTCTGGCTTGGGAACCTGATGCTCTGGTATACGGGCAAACGCCTGCTCCAGATGATCCCGGTGTTTTTCGGTGCAACGCTGCTGATCTACTTCATGGTGTTTTCGTTGCCCGGGGACCCCATCGCGGCTCTCTACGGCGACCGGCCCCCGGCGCCCGGCGTGATCGAACAGATCCGCGCCCAGTACAACCTGGACAAGCCGTTCATCGTGCAGTACTTCATCTACATCGGCAACTTCTTCCAGGGTGACCTGGGCACCACGTACTCCGGCCGTCCCGTGAGCGACGTGATGGCCAAGGCCTTTCCGATCACCGCCCGTCTGGCTCTGCTCGCGCTGGCCATCGAGGCCTTCTTCGGCATCCTCGTCGGACTGATCGCCGGCCTCCGCAAGGGCAAGTTCTTCGACGCGAGCGCCCTCGTGGTCAGCCTCCTCCTGATCAGTGTTCCCACGTTCGTAATCGGCTTCGTGCTGCAGTACGTCTTCGCCGTCAAGCTCGGCTGGGCTCGTACGACGGTGAGCAGCGAGGCTCCCTTCAACGAGCTCCTCCTCCCCGCGCTCGTGCTGGCCTCGGTCTCGTTCGCCTACATCGTGCGGCTCACCCGCGCGAGCGTCTCCGACAACCTCAACGCGGACTTCGTGCGCACCGCGACCGCGAAGGGGCTGTCCCGCCGCCGCGTCGTGGGCGTGCACGTGCTGCGCAACTCCCTTGTTCCCGTCGTCACCTTCCTCGGCGTGGACCTCGGTTCACTCATGGTCGGTGCCATCGTCACAGAGGGCATCTTCAACATCAACGGCGTCGGCGGCACCGTCTACAAGGCGATCAAGCTGGGTGAAGGCCCCACCGTCGTGTCGTTCATCGCTGTCATGGTCGTGATCTTCGTGCTCGCCAACCTGCTCGTCGACCTCCTCTACGCAGCACTGGACCCGAGGATTCGTTATGCCAAATAAGAACCCGAACGCACAGACGCACTACGTCGCCGCGCTGGAAGAAACCCCGGTCGAAACCGTCGACCGCCTCGACGAGTCGCAGAAGGCACGCAGCACCTGGGCGGATGCCTGGGACGCGATGCGGGTACGGCCCTCCTTCTGGATCTCCTCGGCGCTGATCTTCCTGATCGTGATCGTCGCTCTGTTCCCGAGCCTGTTCGCCCACGTCTCGCCCACATCCTGCGACCTCGGCGACAGCCACGGTGCACCCTCAGACGGGCATCCGCTCGGCTACACTCGCCAGGGCTGCGACATCTACGCCCGGATCATCTTCGGCACGCAGGCCTCGCTCACCGTCGGCCTGCTCGCCACGATCCTCGTCACCTTCACGGGCATCATCGTCGGCGCGCTCGCGGGCTACTACGGCGGCATGCTGGACTCGATCGTCTCCCGCATCGGCGACATCTTCTTCGCCGTCCCCACCGTGCTGGGCGCCATCGTGCTCATGTCGGTCCTGCCGGAGCGCACCCCGGTGACCATCGCTCTCGTGCTCTCGCTCTTCGCCTGGCCGCAGATCGCCCGAATCATGCGCGGCGCTGTGCTCTCGGCCCGCAACTCGGACTACGTGACGGCATCCATCGCCCTGGGCGTCAGCAAGTTCAAGATCCTGCTGCGTCACGTGGTGCCGAACTCGATCGCGCCCGTGATCGTCATCGCCACGGTCTCGCTGGGCACGTTCATCGTGGCCGAGGCCACCCTGTCATTCCTCGGGATCGGCCTTCCGCCGAACGTCATGAGCTGGGGTAACGACATCGACGCAGCGAAGAGCTCCCTCCGCACCAACCCGCAGGTGCTGCTCTACCCCGCGGCGGCGCTGTCCGTGACCGTTCTCGCGTTCCTCATGCTGGGCGACGTCGTGCGCGACGCCCTCGACCCCGAAGCGAGGGCCCGCCGATGAGCCAGACCGTCATCGAACCCGTCAGCGAGAACGCCGACGCGTCCACGGAGCCTCTGCTCCAGATCCGCGACCTCGAGGTCGGCTTCCAGACCCAGCACGGTGTCGTCCCTGCCGTGCGTGGGGTCAGTCTGACCCTCTACGCCGGCCAGACCCTCGCGATCGTCGGTGAGTCCGGCTCGGGCAAGACCACGACCGCGCAGGCCATCATCAACCTCCTCGCCGGCACCGGCAAGATCACGGCCGGACAGATACTGTTCGAGGGCCGCGACCTCACCGCCCTCTCGGCCAAGGAGATCCAGGATGTCCGCGGCCGCCTGATCGGCTACGTGCCGCAGGACCCGATGAGCAACCTGAACCCGGTGTGGAACATCGGTTTCCAGGTCGAGGAGGCCATCAAGGCCAACAACGTCGCCCAGGGCAAGGCCGCACGCGAGCGCACCATCCAGGTGCTGCAGGAGGCCGGGCTCAGCGACGCCGAGGACCGGCTCAAGCAGTTCCCGCACCAGTTCTCCGGCGGCATGCGCCAGCGCGTGCTGATCGGCATCGGCCTGTCCGCACGGCCCAAGCTGCTCATCGCCGACGAGCCCACCTCGGCACTCGACGTCACCGTGCAGCGACAGATCCTCGACCACCTCGGCACCCTCACCCGCGACTACGGCACCTCCGTGCTGTTCATCACGCACGACCTCGGCCTCGCGGCCGAGCGGGCCGAACAGCTCGTGGTGATGTACAAGGGCAAGGTCGTCGAATCCGGCCCGTCGCAGGAGATCCTCGCCAACCCGCAGCACCCGTACACCCAGCGTCTCGTCGCGGCGGCCCCCAGCCTCGCGTCCCGTCGCATCCAGTCCGCCAAGACGGCCGGCGCCGGAGGAGAAGCCATCTTCTCCGAGGGCTCGCTCGACGCCACTCTCGTGGCCCGAGCGGCCGAGCGGGAGGCGGATGCGGCGGCGAAGGACCTGATCTCGATCCAGAACATCTCCAAGCTGTACCGCATCCGCACCAAGGGCCTGAAGTACAACGAACTGCTCGCCGTCAACGACGTCTCCTTCGGCATCAGGAAGGGCACCACCACGGCGCTCGTCGGGGAATCCGGGTCGGGCAAGTCCACCGTCGCGAAGCTCATCCTGCAGCTGGAGAGCATCACCAGCGGCCAGATCGAGTTCGACGGCCAGGATGTCGCCGGGCTCAAGGGGGCGGCGCTGCTCAAGTTCCGCCGCCGCGTGCAGCCGGTGTTCCAGGACCCGTACGGCTCCCTCGACCCGCAGTACAACGTGGGCAACACGATCGCCGAGCCCCTGCTGGCGCACAAGATCGGCTCCTCCAAAGAGCGCCAGGACCGCGTGCGCGAGCTGCTGGACCAGGTATCCCTGCCCTGGGCCACCCGGTACCGCTACCCGAGCGAACTGTCCGGCGGGCAGCGCCAGCGGATCGCGGTGGCCCGTGCCCTCGCGCTCAAGCCGGACGTGCTCGTGCTCGACGAGGCGGTATCCGCCCTCGACGTGCTCGTGCAGGGCCAGATCCTGAACCTGCTCACCGAACTGCAGACCGAACTCGGCCTGACCTATTTGTTCATCACGCACGACCTCGCAGTCGTGCGGCTCGTGGCCGACAACGTCTGCGTCATGCAGAAGGGGCGGATCGTCGAGACCGCGTCCACGGACGAGGTCTTCGACAACCCGCGTGAGGCGTACACCCAGGAACTGCTCGCAGCCATCCCGGGCGGCAACTTCCAGTTTGGCCGCTGACCGCGGTTCGGCGGCGCGGGAGTGACTCCCGGGCGCGCGGCGATCGTCCTGCGGTCGCCGGCATCCGTCGCCGTCTTCGCGGCCGTGGCGCTGCTGTGCGCCGCGCTGCTGGTCGACGCGCTCCTGCGTGCGCGGGGGGCCGTGGCCCTGGTGTCCCTGCCGGCGGTGACGCTGGTGCTGTGGTCGGCCTGGCTCGTCTTCGCCCGGCCGTGCCTGCGGCTGTCCGGCACCGGGCTGACCATCGTCAACGTGCTGCGCACGACGACCGTGCCCTGGGGTGCGGTGGACGAGATCGTGCTGCGCCACCAGGTCGTCGTGGTGACCCGGTCAGGCGAGCGGCTGCGGTGCTGGGGAGCGCCGTCATCCGCCCGGTCGTCGATGCCGGTCCGGTCGTCCGGGCCGGCCCCGCGGGCGGCGCAGGTGCGCGAGCCCAGCGGACGGATCAGCGGTAGCGCCGCCCACCGGGCGATCCAGGGCTATTGGGAACGGCATGAGCGGCCGCAGGGCCCCACGGATGCCGCTGCACGCCGGTGGAACGGATGGTCGCTGCAGGTCGGCGTGGCGCTCCTCCTGGTCGTCGTCGCGCAGCTGATCTGGGCGGCGCAGGTCTGAGCGTTGCTCAATCCTCTGACCCCGGACTCAGCAAATTGCGACTTAAGTTTCGAAAATGTTACATGTTTTGTCAGGATCTGCCGCAGACTGTGATCTGGGGCAAAGGAGCTTCGCGCAGGCACAGGCTCGCCCCGTAACAACATTTGAAACGGTTCTGCCGCCGGGAATCCTTCGGGCGGGAGCGCGACGGGGGAGTAAACAATGGGATCACTTCGTAGAACCATTCCGGCTGCCGTCTCTCGTTCCCCGTTCTAGGTTGACCGCGCGTGGCCTTCTACATCTTCCGACGTTTCGTCAACTACTTCTTCCTTTCGCTCATCGCGACGTGTCTGGCGTATGTCGTGTCCAGCCTGGCCCTCGACCCTGCTGCCAAGTACTACGGCCGCAACCCCCAGCCGACGCAGCAGACGATCGACAACATCCTGGACGGCCTCGGCGTCAACCCGAACGTGCCCGTGCTCCAGCGGCTCTGGGACTGGCTGGTGAACCTGGTCGTGCACGGCTCGCTGGGCACCGGGGTCAACGGCGTTTCCATTGGCGACCAGATCATCTCCCGCGCCGGTGTCAGTCTGCGACTGCTCCTGATCGGCTCGCTGATCGGGGCCCTCGTCGGGGTGACGCTGGGCGTCTGGGGCGCGGTGCGTCAGTACAAACTGAGCGACCAGGTCGTCACCTATGGCTCCTACCTGATTTTCGCCACGCCGACCTTCGTGATCGGGGTCCTACTCATGATCGCGGCGACCGCGCTGAACGGCGCAGCGGGAGCCCAGCTGATCAACTTCACCGGCGAATACTCGGCCGGGCTGAGCGGATCCTGGTGGGATCTGACCCTGGACCGCGGCGTCCACCTGCTCCTGCCCACCATCGCGCTCGTGCTGATCGGCGCGGCCGGCTACTCCCGCTACCAGCGCAGCGTCATGCTCGACGTGCTCTCGGCCGACTTCATCCGCACCGCCAGGGCCAAGGGGCGCTCCCGCAACTCGGCGCTCGTTCGCCACGGCGTGCGGGTCGCGCTCATCCCGATGTCCACGTTCTTCGCCTACAGCTTCGGCACGCTGGTCTCCGGCTCGATCATGCTCGAGATCGTCTTCTCCTTCCACGGGATGGGCGAATTCGCCCTGAACGCGATCAGCCAGAGCGACATCAACGCGGTCGCCGGGACCACGCTGTTCGTGGCCATCCTGATCCTGTTCTCCTCGACGCTCTCCGAAGTGCTCTACGCCGCGCTCGACCCGAGAGTGAGGAACTGAGATGTCCCTGGTCGAAGAAACCAACGCCGAGCTCGGCTCCCCGGTCGTTCCGCTTCCCCCGCAGCCTCTCGGCACCGAGGTCACCCCGCCGAAGAAGGCGCGCTCCCGCGGGCGGCTGATCTGGTGGCGGCTGACCCAGACCTCGCGTTTCTGGGTGGGGGCGGTCACCATCGCCGTGATCCTGGCCTGGGCGCTGCTCGGTCCCCTGCTCTACCCCTACAACGCCACCGGCCGTGACCCGCTCAACATGGGGCTCGGCCCGACGCAGCTGCACTGGTTCGGCACCAACGGCATCGGCCAGGACCTCTACGCGCAGACGCTGGTGGGGCTGCAGAAATCCCTGGTGATCGGCCTGATCGCCGGCCCGCTCGGCACGCTCATCGCCGCGGTCGTCGGCTCCGTGGCCGGCTACATGGGCGGCGTCGTCGACCGGGTCCTGGTCTGGTGCATCAACCTGCTGCTGGTGCTGCCGTCGTTCATCCTCCTGGTGATCCTGAGCCCCCTCTTCAAGGGGCTGTCCTGGGTCTTCCTGACCGTCTTCATCGCGGGCTTCAGCTGGATGATCATGGCCCAGGTGGTGCGGTCGCAGACCAAGTCGCTGCGCGACCGCGACTTCGTCAAGGCCGCCCGGTACATGGGCGTGCCGATGCGGAAGATCCTCGGCCGCCACATCATCCCCAACGTCGCGTCGCTCCTGATCATCGACGCGACGCTCGGAGTGGTGGCGGCGATCCTCGCCGAGACCAGCCTCAGCTACTTCGGCTTCGGTATCCGGGCACCCGACGTGTCCCTCGGCACCCTCCTGGCGGAGGGGACGAGTGCGGCCGTCACCCGGCCCTGGCTGTTCGTGTTCCCGGCCGGCGTGCTGATCGTGACCCTGTTCGCCGTCAGCCTGATCGGGGACGCCCTGCGCGACGCCGTCGACCCTACCTCGGGAGTCAACCGTGACTAATCTTCTGCTGAACGGGAGCCCGGCGCGGCCCGGCCGTGGCCAGACGCCGCTGCTGGAGGTCACCGACCTCTCGGTCACGTTCCCCCAGCGGGGAGGCCCCGCGGTGCAGGCCGTGCGCGGGATCAGCTACCAGGTGCACAAGGGCGAGTTCCTCGGCATCGTGGGCGAGTCCGGCTCCGGCAAATCGGTGTCCTCGCTCGCGTTGATGGGTCTGCTGCCCAGTTCGGCGGTTGTCACCGGCAGCATCATGTTCGGCGGCCGGTCGCTGCTGGACCTGAACGACCAGCAGCTCTCCCGCATCCGTGGCCGCGAAATCTCGATGATCTTCCAGGACCCGCTGTCGGCGCTGACCCCGGTGTACACCGTGGGCGACCAGATCGCGGAGGCCCTGCTGCTGCACGACCCCGCGTTGACCAAGCGTGCGGCGCAGGTTCGGGCGGTCGAGCTGCTCACGGTGGTCGGGATCCCGGCGCCCGAACGACGCGCGCGGGCCTTCCCGCACGAGTTCTCCGGCGGGATGCGCCAGCGCGCGATGATCGCCATGTCGATCGCCAACGACCCCCTGCTGATCATCGCCGATGAGCCCACCACGGCCCTGGACGTCACGATCCAGGCCCAGATCCTGGAGGTACTGGAGACGGCGAAGAACCTGACCGGCGCCGCCGTCGTGCTGATCACCCACGACCTGGGCGTGGTGGCCGGCCACGCCGACCGGATCGCCGTGATGTACGCCGGGAAGCTCGTCGAGAACGGCACCACCCAGGAGGTCTTCGCGGCCCCGCACATGCCCTACACGATCGGCCTGCTGCGCTCGGTGCCCAATATGCAGACCGCCGGAACGGAACGACTGGTGCCGCTCGAGGGACGCCCGCCGTCGCTGACGGCCCTGCCGCGCGGCTGCCCGTTCGCGGCCCGCTGTCCGATCTCCCTCGACGCCTGCCACGAGACCGAACCGGTGCTTCTCGTGCACGGGAACGCCGGCCCGGCCGGCATGACCGCGCCCGGCACGGCCGCTCCCGGCGCGCCCGTGGCCGGTCTGGCGGAGGCCGCGCACGTGGCAGCCTGCCACCGCTCGGACGAGATCGCCGACGGTGTTTTGACCCGCCCCGACGTTTTCCCCCGCCCGGCACCGCTGGCCGTGGCGCACCGGGAGAAGGACCAGGATGCCCAGCCGGTCCTGACGGTGACCGGGCTGGTGCGGCATTTCCCGCTCACCAAGGGCGGGGTGTTCTCCCGCCAGATCGGCACCGTACGCGCGGTCGACGGGGTGTCCTTCTCGATCCTGCCCGGCCAGACCCTGGGCCTGGTCGGCGAGTCCGGCTGTGGCAAGTCCACGACGATCCTCGAGATCCTGGAGATGACGAAGCCGCAGGCCGGCCAGATCCTGATCGACGGCCGGGATGTCACCGGGCTCGGCCGGGCCGAGCTGCTCCGGTTGCGGAAGGACGTGCAGATCGTCTTCCAGGACCCGATGGCCGCCCTGGACCCGAGGCTGCCGATCGGCGACATCATCGGCGAACCCCTCACCGTGCACGGGGTGAAGCCCGCGGCCCGGCGCGCCCGGGTGGCTGAACTGCTCGACCTCGTGGGACTCGACCCGCAGATGGCGGACCGTTACCCGCACGAGTTCTCCGGCGGACAGCGGCAGCGCGTGGGCATTGCCCGGGCTCTGGCGACCAACCCCCGGCTCGTCGTCCTCGACGAACCCGTGTCCGCCCTGGACGTCTCGATCCAGGCCGGGGTGATCAACCTGCTCGAGGACCTCAAGGAGCAGCTGAACCTCTCCTACCTGTTCGTCGCGCACGACCTGGCGATCGTGCGCCAGATCGCGGACACGGTCGCCGTGATGTACCTGGGACGAATCGTCGAGTACGGGCCGGTCGCCGAGGTGTTCGCCCGCCCGCGGCATCCGTATACCCAGGCCCTGATCTCGGCGGCGCCGATCCCGGACCCGGTGATCGAGCGCAGGCGCAAGCGGGTGCTGCTCCAGGGCGACCTGCCCAGCCCGACCGAGCAGATCGACGGCTGCAACTTCCGCAGCCGCTGCCCCCTGTACGCGCTGCTCGCGCCGCAGGACCGCTCGCTCTGCGAGAGCGTCGACCCGGTTCTGGAACTGCACGCCACCGTGCAGACTGCCTGCCACCACGTCGAGCAGAACGAGCTGGCCATCTCGGCGTCGCTGGCCGGCCGCGAGGAAGACCTCGTGCTCTAAATTCTCAGTACTTCCATCCTTACGTCCCTCACCAGGAAAAGTCCCCACCAAGAAATGGAGAATCACATGAAACGGAAAACTACTGTTTTTGCAGCAGTGGCCGTTCTGAGTGCGTCCGCCTTGTTGCTCACGGCGTGCGCCCCCGGAAACACCGCAGGCAGCACCTCCCCGAAGGCGAGCAGCAAGGCGCTGCCCACCACCGCGTGGGAGGCTGCCGCCGCCGCCGACGTGCAGGTCGGCGGAACCCTGAACCTCGCCATCAACGCGATGCCCTCGAACTGGAACATCTACGAGGTCGACGGCAACGAGTCCGACACGGTCAACACCGTGGCGCCGACGTCCGGCGGCCCGATCCGGGTCGCGGGCGACGGGACCACCCTGGTCGACCCCAACTACGCGACCAGCGTCGAGGTCGTCAGCGACGACCCGCAGGTCATCGAGATCAAGTTGAACCCGAAGGCGGTCTGGGAAGACGGCACCCCGATCACCTACAAGGACTACGCGGCCACCTGGGCGGCCATGAACGGCAGTAACGAGGCCTATTCCCCGGCGTCCACGGCCATCTTCGAGCAGATCAGCGCGATCGAGTCGAAGGGCAGCGATTTCGACTTCACGGTGACCTTCGACTCGATCAACGCCGACTGGGCGTCGATCTTCACGGGTGTTCTGCCCGCGGCGGTCGCATCCGATCCTGAGGCGTTCAACGCGGGGTACGTCACCACCCCGGTGCCGTCCTCCGGCCCGTTCGTGATCTCCTCGATCGACACGGTCGGCCAGGTCGTCACCCTGACCCGCAACCCGAAGTGGTGGGGCGAGGCGGCCAAGCTGGACACCATCGTCGTCAAGGTCGTCAGCGGCGCGTCGCAGGCCACCTCGTTCGGCAACTCCGAAACGGACGTGCTCTACATCTCGTCCAACGCTGACGCCTACCAGACGGCCGAGAAGCGAAAGGATGCCGAGATCCAGGCATCCGGCGGCCTCACCTGGACGCACGTCACCATGAACGGCTCCAAGGGTCCGCTCAAGGACGTGTTGGTGCGCCAGGCCATCGGCCACGCGGTCAACCGCGAGCTCATCTCCGAGTCGGCCAACACCCCCGTCGGCGTGGACGCCACCACCCAGGGCAGCTACATCTTCATGCCGGGACAGAAGGGCTACGAAGACAACGTGGGCGACGCGATCGGCTATGACGTCGACGCGGCCAAGAAGCTCCTCGACGAGGCCGGTTACAAGGCCGGAAGCGACGGCACCCGCGAGAAGGACGGCAAGGCACTCAAGCTGTCCATCACCGTGCCCGCCGACACCCCGACGAACAAGCAGCGCGCCGTGCAGGTGCAGGCCGACCTCAAGGAGGTCGGCGTCACCGTCGAGCTCAACGAGGTCCCCGCCGCGAAGTACTTCTCGGATTACATCATCCCGGGCGACTTCGAGATGACGAGCTTCTCCTGGGTCGGCACCCCGTGGCCGATCTCCTCGAGCGAGGCGCTGTTCTCCCCGGTCGATTCCGAGTCGAACTTCACCGGCATCACCGACAAGAAGCTGTCCGCACTCTTCGACGAGGCCAACACCGAGCTCGACGGCGACAAGCGGATCGTCATCGCCAACAAGATCGACAAGGTGCTCGCCGCCTACGTGCCGATCATCCCGATCGCCCCGCTGCCGAACGTGTACGCGGTGAAGACCGGCCTGGTCAACTACGGCGCCACCCAGTTCGAAACGGTCGACTGGAGCATCGTCGGCTGGAAGAAGTAAGCAGCAGAACCAGCGATACACCCGAACAGTGACACGCGGGGCGGGAACTTCGGTTCCCGCCCCGCGTTTCTTTTTGCCCGGTTGCCGGGCCGATTTTCCTGTCACGATGTCGAAGCTGAATCCGCACTCAGCCTCCCGGCAGGGAGAGTGCGGTAGGATTATCCGTTGGGTCGGACCCTGACCACATACATCCACTCTTAGTCGCACGCGGTACTCTGCGGCATCATTCTTCGTAAGGATCTACTTCATGGCGATTGCCACGCGCAATAACCTCCGAAATGTCGCAATCGTCGCCCACGTCGACCACGGCAAGACCACGCTGGTTGACGCGATGCTCCAGCAGACCAACTCGTTTGCCGAGCACTCCCACACCGAGGAGCGCGCCATGGACTCGAACGAGCTCGAGCGCGAAAAGGGCATCACGATTCTCGCCAAGAACACGGCGATCTCGTACAAGGGCATCCACGCGACCGACGGTCCCATCACCATCAACGTGATCGACACCCCCGGCCACGCCGACTTCGGTGGCGAGGTCGAGCGCGGCCTGTCCATGGTCGACGGTGTCGTGCTCCTCGTCGACGCCAGTGAGGGCCCGCTGCCGCAGACCCGTTTCGTGCTGCGCAAGGCCCTCGAGGCCCACCTGCCCGTCATCCTCCTGGTCAACAAGACCGACCGTCCCGATGCGCGCATCGACGAGGTCGTCGAGGAAAGCCAGGACCTGCTCCTCGGCCTCGCCAGCGACATGGCCGACGACGTGCCCGACCTCGACCTCGACCTGGTGCTGAACGTGCCCGTCGTCTACGCGTCCGGCCGTAACGGTTCCGCCAGCCTGAACAAGCCCGAGAACGGCCAGCTGCCCGACAACGAAGACCTCGAGCCGCTGTTCGAAGCCATCCTCCAGCACATCCCGGCGCCGGTCTACGACGACGAGCACCCGCTGCAGGCCTGGGTCACCAACCTCGACTCCTCGCCGTTCCTCGGTCGCCTCGCGCTGCTGCGCATCTTCCAGGGCACCATCAAGAAGGGCCAGACGGTCGCCTGGATCAAGCACGACGGCACCATCGCGAACGTGCGTGTCACCGAGCTCATGATCACCCGGGCCCTCGACCGCTACCCGACCGAGAGCGCCGGCCCCGGCGACATCGTCGCCGTCGCCGGATTCGCGGACATCACCATCGGTGAGACCCTCGCCGACCCCGAAGACCCGCGGCCGCTGCCGACCATCACGGTCGACGACCCCGCCATCTCGATGACCATCGGCACCAACACCTCGCCGCTGATCGGCAAGGTCAAGGGCCACAAGCTCACCGCCCGCATGGTCAAGGACCGTCTCGACAAGGAACTCGTCGGCAACGTCTCGCTCCGTGTGATCGACATCGGACGCCCGGACGCCTGGGAGGTTCAGGGCCGAGGCGAGCTCGCCCTCGCCATCCTGGTCGAGCAGATGCGCCGTGAAGGCTTCGAACTCACCGTCGGCAAGCCGCAGGTGGTCGTGAAGCGCGTCGACGGCAAGATCCACGAGCCGTACGAGCACCTCACCATCGACTCGCCCGAAGAGTACCTCGGCGCGATCACCCAGCTCCTCGCCGCCCGCAAGGGTCGCATGGAGAACATGGCGAACCACGGCACCGGCTGGGTCCGGATGGAATTCATCGTTCCGTCGCGCGGCCTGATCGGCTTCCGCACCGAGTTCCTCACGGACACCCGCGGAACCGGTATCGCCAACGCGATCTTCCACGGCTACGAGGCCTGGGCCGGCACCATCACGACCCGCACCAACGGCTCGATCGTGGCCGACCGCTCCGGTGTCGTCACGCCGTTCGCCATCATCGCCCTGCAGGAGCGGATGTCGTTCTTCGTCAACCCGACCGAAGAGGTCTACGAGGGCATGGTCATCGGCGAGAACTCGCGCGCCGACGACATGGACGTGAACATCACCAAAGAGAAGAAGCTGACCAACATGCGTCAGTCCACCTCCGACACGTTCGAGTCGATGACCCCGTCCAAGCAGCTCACGCTCGAGCAGTGCCTCGAGTTCGCCCGCGAAGACGAGTGCGTCGAGGTCACCCCCGCCGTCGTGCGCATCCGCAAGGTCGAGCTGGCCGCTTCGGCACGTCAGCGCAACGTCTCCCGCTTGAAGAAGCAGGACGCGAACTAGCACCCCAACGTAAACCGCAGCGGGTCTGGGGATGGATTCTCATCGCCCGGCCCCTGCGGTTTCGTGGTTTAACGACAACGCGTGGTTTCACGACCACGCACAAACGACACCAGAAACGAGCCTGACGATGGAAATGAAATGTGCACGAGTGGCGGCCGTTGCCGTGGCAGCGATGCTCCTGCTCTCCGGCTGTTCCGGCGCAACGGTCGGCGGTGCGGTCAACGGAGCCGTGAAAGAGGCCACCGGCGGCGACGTGAGCCTCGCCGGGGAGCTGCCGGCGGGCTGGCCCAAGGAGATCCCGGTCATCGACGGGAACCTCGGCTTCGGCGCCGCAAACACGACGAACGGCGACACGGGCTGGGTGGTCACGGTCGCCACTTCGGCCGCCGACCCCCTCGCCGATGCCAAGAAGAAGCTCGAGGACGCCGGCTTCAGCTCCGACACGAGTGCCACCGCGAACGTCGGCGAGGCCGGCGTGGCCGCTCTGACGAACGGCACCTGGTCCGTCGTGCTCGCCGGCACCCCCGAGGGCGTGCTCTACACGGTCAACCCGGCCGCCTAATACCCGGCCCCTCCCCGCCCTCCCTTTAGTGCCCGTTCCGGTCGAGAGTGACCGCTTCGCCGGTCACTCTCGACCGGAACGGGCACTGTCGGCGGCAAGCTCGGGAACGGTCAGTGCGTGACCGAGGCGGGCCCCCGGTCGGACGCCGCCTGTTCCGGAGCGGCGAGGCGCGGCCGGCTGCCCTGGCGGCCCTGCCGGATGAAGAGCGTCATCACCGGGATCGTGTACCCGAGCCAGTCGACCAGCTGCAGCCAGGTGGTGGCGGGGGAGAAGTTGATGGTGCCCGGTCCAGGTGAAGAACCTCGCGAGGTTGATCTTCACCATGCCCGCGTAGATCAGCCAGCCGAGGACGACTGCGGTGAGGATGCCCAACGCGGCTCCGGCCAGCGGCAACGTGGACTCGCCGGTGGCCTGAACGGCGGCCGATCGTCAACGTCGGCCACGAGGATGGTCACGATCAGAGCGGCTTCGAGACCTTCGCGGAGGCCGATCAGGTAGTTGGCGAGCACGGTACGTCCTGGTTCACATTGCTGGTGGCCTGGCGGGTAAGTGTGGTTAGGTTAACCTAACCCAGCACACTCTAGCTTCGATTCCGCGCCTGTGTCCAGCTATTATGCATCGGTGGGTGTCCGCCCGTCACAACCGCAGTGGAGCTCATCGATGGTCATGTCCGGCAGCGCAGAGCGAGTCGTGTTCCTGCACGACCGTCCCGGTCAGGAGGCCCTGCTCACCGGAGGCACTATCTCCCGGCTGCGCTCCGACGGAGCCGAGGTCGTCGTGCTGTTCGGGGCGTCCGGCGCCGCCGCCGGGGGCGACGACGCCGCCGTGGGCTCGGCGATGGCGGAGTTGGACGTGAGCGACTGGCGGATGCTGCCCGCGGCATCCGTCGCCTCGCCGGAAGCCGGGCCGGACCGGCAGGCCCTGGCCGCGGCCGTGGCCGACGTGCTCGACGAGATTCAGGCCACCGCCCTCGTGATCGGCACCGAGGACGAGCGCCTCCGCGACGCGGCCGTCGGGGCCGCCGACACCCTGCACGTGCCCGTCTTCGCCAGCCGCAGCGTGTCGGGGGCCATCGGCCAGCGCATCGTCGCGATCGACGTCAGCGACCACGTCGAGCAGAAGCTGCGAGCCGTCTGGGCCTACCCCGGGCGCTGGAGCGTCACGGGTCACACCGTGCTCCCGGTCGGCGCCGGCACGGGCCCAAACACCGGCACGGGCTCAGGCACGGGCGCCGTGCCGGTCGTGATCGGCGGCACCGAGACCTATCTGCGCCTGGAATCCCCGCACCGGGCCGCCGCCGAGGTCGCCGCGGAGCCGGGACTGGTCAGCCGCGCCCTGGCCGGCGTCTTCGCCCTGCTGATCGGTGCGGCCTTCGGCGTGGTCGGCACCATCGCGCACCAGGCCACCGTGCCGATCGGACCGGTCACGATCCCGGTGGGACTGATCCTGGCCCTGACCGGAGTGACCGCGCTGCTGGTCGGCCTCCGTCTGGTGCTCGGCGACCGCATGATCGTCCTGTTCTGCGCGCTGGGGCTGCTCGGCAGCATCTTCCTGCTGTCGCTGCGCAGCACGGGGGGCTCCGTGCTCGTTCCCCAGGGCCTTCCCGGCATGCTGTGGACCGTCGTGCCGGCGCTGGTGGCCACCCTCGTGCTCGCCTGGCCTCGAATTCCGGCCCGGCCGGGTTCGCAATAGACTGATATTCCGCTCGTGAAGGGAGCTCCCCACCCGTGACATACGTCATTGCACTGCCGTGCGTCGATGTGAAAGACCGCGCCTGCGTCGACGAATGCCCGGTCGACTGCATCTACGAGGGTGACCGCTCGCTCTACATCCACCCCGACGAATGCGTCGACTGCGGTGCCTGCGAGCCCGTCTGCCCGGTCGAGGCCATCTACTACGAAGACGACACCCCCGAGCAGTGGGCCGAGTACTACAAGGCCAACGTCGAGTTCTTCGACGACCTCGGCTCTCCCGGCGGCGCGGCCAAAATCGGCGTGATCCACAAGGACCACCCCATCATTGCCGCCCTGCCCCCGCAGGTCCAGGCGTGACCTGCGCGTGCTGAAGCCGCTCCCCGACTACCCGTGGGACCAGATGGTTCCGTTCGCGGCCCGGGCCCGCGCCCACGCCGACGGCATCGTCGACCTGTCGATCGGCTCCCCGGTCGACCAGACGCCCGAGGTCATTCGCACGGCGCTGGCGGCCGCCACCGACGCCCACGCCTACCCGCAGACCGCCGGGACCCCGGAGCTGCTGCAGGCGATCATCGCCTGGTACGGGCGCCGGCGCGGCGTCATCGGCCTCACCGAGAAGAATGTGCTGCCGACCATCGGGTCCAAGGAGATGGTGGCGCTGCTGCCGTTCATGCTCGGCGTCGGTGAGGGCGACACGGTGGTGCACCCTTTGGCCGCCTACCCGACCTACAGCATCGGCGCGGCCATCGCCGGGGCCGAGGCGCTCGCCTCCGACGACCCGGCCGAGTGGCCGGCCACGACCAGGCTGATCTGGCTGAACAGCCCGGGCAACCCGGACGGCCGGGTGCTCCCGGTCGCGCACCTCCGTGCCGCGGTCGATCGGGCCCGGGAGCTCGGCGCGGTGATCGTCTCGGACGAGTGCTACGCCGAACTGGGCTGGACCGACGGCTGGGACACCGAGCCGATCCCCAGCATCCTCGACCCTCGGGTCGCCGGCACCGACCGAAGCAACGTGCTGGCGATCTACTCCCTGAGCAAGCAGTCGAACATGGCCGGCTACCGCGGGGCGTTCGCCGCCGGCTGCGCCGACCTGCTCGCGCGGGTGCTGACCGTGCGCAAGCATGCCGGCCTGATGCTTCCCGCACCCCTGCAGGCCGCCATGGTGGCCGCGCTGGGCGACGACGAGCACGTGGCCGTGCAGCGTGAACGGTACCGGTCACGCCGTGCCGTGCTGCTGCCCGCCGTGGTCGCGGCCGGCTTCCGCGTCGAGCACAGCGAGGCGGGGCTGTACCTGTGGGCCACCGAGGGTGTCGACGCGTGGGAATCGATCGCCCGTCTGGCGGATCTGGGCATCCTCGCCGGCCCCGGCCATTTCTATGGCGACGGATATCCCCAGCACGTGCGCTTCTCGCTCACGGCCACCGATGAGCGAATCGGGGCCGCCGCAGCGAGGCTCCGGGCCGGGTGAATCAGGCATCCGCGGCCTTGTCAACTACCTCTAACCGAGAGGGGGCATTCTTGGCGAATGCAACAGTAGGCGGCTGAGCCTATTAGGCTGTATCCGCGTTGACGTCTACAGACACATCGGTGTGCTGTGGCCAATCGCCACAGACGGTCAGTCACCAGACGGTTAGGTAGTGATATTCAGTGACACTCAGTCAGACCCAGGGAGCCGCCGTGAGCGACATTGCGCAGCGAACACCAGCCAGCGAGCCGGCCGATGAGGCCGCGAACGTACCGGCCGGCGAACCGTCCATCGAACCCCAGCGAGCCACGCTGACGTTCCCGGGCGGGTCCGCAGACTTACCGATCGTGCGCGGCACCGCCGGCGCGTCGGGCATCGACATCTCCACCCTCACCCGCCAGTCGGGCCTGATCACGCTCGACTCCGGGTTCGTGAACACCGCGGCGACCCGCTCGGCGATCACCTTCATCGACGGCGACAAGGGCATCCTCCGCTATCGCGGCTTCCCGATCGAGCAGATCGCCCAGAACTCGAACTTCCTCGAGACCGCCTGGCTGCTGATCTACGGCACCCTGCCCAGCGCGAGCGAACTCGAAGCGTTCGACACCCGCATCCGTCGCCACACCCTGCTGCATGAAGACCTCAAGGGCCTCTTCGACGTGCTGCCCTACAACGCCCACCCGATGGCCGTTCTGTCCGCCGGCACGTCGGCGCTGGCCGCGTACTACCAGGACTCGCTCAACCCGAACGACCCGGAACAGGTCGAACTGGCCACCGTGCACCTGCTCGCCAAGCTGCCCGTGATGGCCGCCTACGCCTACAAGAAGAGCATCGGCCAGGCGTTCCTCTACCCCGACAACTCGCTCGGCTACGTGGACAACTTCCTGCGCCTCATCTTCGGCACCCTCGCCGAACCCTACGAGGTCAACCCCGTGGTCAGCAAGGCGCTCGAGCGCCTGCTGATGCTGCACGAGGACCACGAGCAGAACGCGTCGACCTCGACGGTGCGCCTCGTCGGCTCCACCGAAGCCAACCTGTTCGCCTCGGTGTCCGCGGGCATCAACGCGCTCTCCGGCCCGCTTCACGGCGGCGCGAACGAAGCCGTCCTGAAGATGCTCGGCGAGATCAAGGCATCCGGTGAAGGCGTCGAGAAGTTCGTCGAGCGCGTCAAGAACAAGGAACAGGGCGTTCGCCTGATGGGCTTCGGCCACCGGGTCTACAAGAACTACGACCCGCGGGCGACGCTGGTCAAGGAGAGCGCCGACGAGGTGCTCGCCGCCCTGGGCGTCAAGGACGACCTGCTCGACATCGCCAAGGAACTCGAGCACATCGCCCTGAACGACGACTACTTCAAGGAACGCAAGCTGTACCCGAACGTCGACTTCTACACCGGCGTCATCTACAAGGCCATGGGATTCCCCACGAGCATGTTCACGGTGCTCTTCGCGATCGGCCGCCTGCCCGGGTGGGTCGCCCACTGGCGCGAGATGAACGAGGACCCGACCACCAAGATCGGTCGCCCGCAGCAGCTCTACATCGGTTCCCCGGCCCGCGACTTCCCGCGCCGCTAGGCAGCCGAGCCGGCACCGCTCACCTGGTTCGGGTGAGCGGACGCAGCACGAGGGTGTTGGTGGCCGCCGCCTTGACGGCGCCGAGCGAGAAGAGCCACGGCCGGGTCTCCTGGCGTTGCCAGAGCTCGGTCTGGTCGTCGTAGTTCGGGTGGAACGCATGCCCCGAACTGCCGGTCAGGTTCAGCCAGGTCGACCTGTCCCAGTCCGCCAGGCTCACGACCTGGCGCATCGACGGCACCCAGTCGACCGCGTAACCGGCCGTCGCGTCCCAGCCGACCGCGTCGACGACGGATGACCCGCCCGCGACCTGATACGGCCCGCGGTTGAAGAGCCACTCCAGCGGTGCGATCCCGGATTTGCCGAAGCTCGCATGCGTCATCTCGAGGGTGTGGATGCGGCCCCACTCCCAGCCGGAGACATCCGGCCCCATCAGTTTCTCGGCCTCCGCGGCGGCCTGACCGACCACCTTTTTGAGCATACTGTCGCGGCCCGCGGCCCCGACCTTGTCGTTGTTCCACCAGGGCGAGTCGGGGGTGTTGAGCAGTCCGATCACGATCGCGAACGAACGGTCACCGCCGGTGAGCGAGGTTCCTTCCGGGAGCTTGCCGTCGAACATGTTCACGAGCAGGTTGCGCCAGATGATGTTGAAGTAGGCGGCTGCCGCGCTGTCCGCGTCGAGGTGGTAGTCCCAGTGGTCGAAGAGGGCGAGGGCGGCCCGGGTCTTGTCGGTGGGCGCGATCTTCTTCAGCGCGGGCACGAGGGCGGCCGCCAGGGGGCTGTAGGTGTCGGCCTGGATCTCGCTCATCATGGCTGTGGTGAGGGGGGTGGCGGCATCGATGCTGGCCTGCAGGCGTTTCGTGATCTCCGTCGCACGGTAGCCGAGGTCCCAGTCCTTGGTGATGAGGTACGGGTAGTCCGGGCCGACGGGGGAGTTGTTGGCGGTCACGATGAAGCCGGCCGGCGGGTTGTATGACTGCGGCAGCTCCTCGAACGGGATGTAGCCGGTCCACCCGTACTGGCTGGTCCAGCCGGGCGCCGGCACGGTGCCGTCCCCGGCGCGGCGGATCGGGATCAGGCCGGGCGCCTGGTAGCCGACGTTGCCGTCCACGTCCGCGTAGACGAGGTTCTGCGACGGCACGTCGAACAGCTGGGCCGCCGCCCGGAAGCTCGCCCAGTCGGTGGCGGCGTCGAGAGCGAAGACAGCGGATGCCGTGCGCCCGGGTGTCAGTGCCGTCCACTGCAGCGACAGCTGGTAGCTCGTGGGTTCGGGAGCCGGCGCCGCTGCGGGTGCCGCCGCGGCCGGGTCGGCCGGGGCTGCCGGGGCCTCCGGCACGGCGAGGTCGGGCAGGTCGATCGCCGACGGGTACTCCGTCGCGATCCCCGGAAAGGCGGTGCCGTCCAGGCCGCTGACGATCGGGCCGTGCTCCGTCGCCCGGATCTGGATCTTCACCGGGTCGCCGCCCGCCACCTTGATCCGCTCGTTGCGCACCAGCAGGGGCTTCTGTGCCCCGTCGTATTCGTAGGTGCTGCCGGTGACCTTTTCCAGGTAGAGGTCCGCGACATCCGGCCCCAGATTCGTGAAGCCCCAGGCGATGCGGCTGTTGTGGCCGATGATGATGCCCGGCAGCCCGGAGAAACCGTACCCGGCGAGGTCGAACGGGCACTCCGCGCTGAGGGTGCGGCACCGCAGGCCCACCTGGTACCAGACCGAGGGCATGACCGCGCCCAGGTGCGGATCGTTGGCCAGGATCGGTTTGCCCGTGTCCGTGTGCGCGCCGGACACCACCCAGGAGTTCGAGCCGAGCTCGTTGTCGGCACCGGCCGGGCCGAGCAGCTCCGGCACCCCCGCGAGCGTGCCGTGCAGCCCGGTCAGGGCGGAGGCGAGAGCGGTTTGGGCCGGCTCCCCGGTTATCCCGTCGGCCGAACCGTCGCCCGAACCGTCGGTCTGTCCGTCGCTCACGTTCCCGTCGTCCGCTGCGGCCTCCGCCTGCTCGGGAGGCGCCCCGTCGAGGATCGTCGGATGATCCGCGTAGGAGTACGACGGATGCAGCTGCGCCACCTCGTCCGGGCTGAAACTACCGGCGAGGAGGGCCCGGTCCACCTCGTCGTCGAGGTTGGAGCGCAGGTCCCAGGCCATGGCCTTCAGCCACGCGACCGAGTCGGCCGGGGTCCACGGTTCGGGCGTGTAGCCGGGATTCTGCAGGGCCAGCGCCACGTACTCGAGGGAGAGGTCGGCGCCCTCGTGCGTGGCCAGGTAGGAGTTCACGCCCTCCGCGTAGGCCTGGTAGTAGCTCAGCGTGACGGGGTCGAGCTGGGCGACCTCCTGCTCGGCCACCGCGCGCCAGCCGAGGGTGCGGATGAACGTGTCCGTGCCGACCTGGCTCGCCCCGAAGAGCTCGGAGAGCCGCCCGCTGGTCACGTGCCGGCGAAAGTCCATCTCCCAGAACCGGTCCTGGGCGTGCACGTAGCCTTCGGCGCGGAACAGGTCGGTCGCGGTGTTCGCGACGATCTGGGGGATGCCGGCCTCGTCCCGGTACACCGTGACATCCGCTGCCAGGCCGCGCAGCGCGATCTCGCCGAACACCGTCGGGAACGACCGGGTCACGGTCCAGACGCCCGCCCCGGAGGCCAGCAGCACGAGGCTCAGGCACACGGCCAGGACGGTGACGGCCAGCCCGAACCTGCGGTGGCGTTTACTGCGCGGTGCGTCGGTTCCCACGTCACTCCTTCTCGATTCGCAGCGTACCCCGAGAAGGATGCCGGAATCGAGGTTATGCGTGCAATTGGTCGTTCAGGACGATGCCGGTTCCGTCGCGCTGCAGGACCTCGACCGCGCCGGAGACCGAGTTGCGACGGAACAGCAGGTTGGGCACCCCGGAGAGTTCGACGGCCTTCACAGCGCGCAGGGCGCCATCCGCCGTGCGCGGCGCGCCGGGCAGCAGCACCTTGGTGCCGGCCGTCACGTAGAGGCCCGCCTCGACCACGGTGTCGTCGCCGATCGAGATGCCGACGCCCGAGTTCGCGCCGAGCAGGGCGCGCTTGCCGATCGACACGCGTTCGGTGCCGCCGCCGGACAGCGTCCCCATGATCGAGGCCCCGCCGCCGATGTCGGCGCCGTCGTCGACGACGACGCCCTGGGAGATCCGGCCCTCCACCATGGAGGTGCCGAGCGTGCCTGCGTTGAAGTTGACGAACCCCTCGTGCATGACGGTCGTGCCGGGGGAGAGGTGGGCCCCGAGGCGCACCCGGGACGCATCCGCGATCCTGACCCGGTCGGGCGTGACGTAGTTGAGCAGCGGCGGGAACTTGTCGATCCCGGTCGTCTGGATGCCGTGACGCTGCAGCGAGGGGCGAAGCCGGGTGAAATCGGCGGGCAGCATGGGGCCCGCGTTGGTCCAGGCCACGGCGGGGAGGTGGCCGAAGATGCCGTCGAGGTTGATGCTGTTCGGAAGCACGAGGAGGTGGGATAGCAGGTGCAGGCGCAGGTAGGCGTCGGAGGTTCCGGTCGGCGCGGCAGCGAGATCGATCTCCACCGTGACGGCTTCCACCCGGACGTTCCGGCGCGGATCCTCGCGCGCGAATTCCTCCAGCTCGGACGGCACGATCCAGCGGTCGCGGCCCGCCGGCAGGGTGCCGAGCCGGGGAGCCGGAAACCAGGTGTCCAGCACGGTGCCGTCGCCAGCGACCGTGGCCAGGCCGTAGCCCCAGGCGTTCGAGGGGACGGCGGGCGGCGGGGACACGGCGGTGGTCATGGCTCTAGATTAGTAGAGTGCCCCAGAACCCCGTGACTCTAGACCTGTCCGCGTCCTCGATCGAACTCACCCGCGTGATCTGCGACATCGAGTCGGTCTCCGGCAACGAAACGGCCCTGGCCGATGCCATCGAGCAGGCGCTCGCCGGGTTCGATCACCTCGAGATCATCCGCGACGGCGACACGGTGGTCGCCCGCACGAACCTCGGCCGGGCCCAGCGCGTGGTCATCGCCGGCCACATCGACACGGTTCCGCTGAACCGCAACCTGCCGACCCGGTTCGAGACCATCGACGGTGTCGACTACCTCTGGGGCCGCGGCACGGTCGACATGAAGGCCGGCGTGGCCGTGCAGCTGAAGCTGGCCGCCGAACTGACCGAACCCGTCGTCGACGTGACCTGGATGTGGTACGACCACGAGGAGGTCGCCGACGACCTCAACGGCCTCGGCCGCCTGGCCCGGAACCGGCCCGACCTGTTCGAGGGCGACTTCGCTATTCTCGGCGAGCCGACCAACAGCCGGATCGAGGGCGGCTGCAACGGCAATGTGCGCGTCGAAATCCGCACCTTCGGTTTGCGCGCGCACTCGGCGCGCAGCTGGGTCGGCGACAACGCCATCCACAAGGTCGGACCCATCCTCGAGATCCTTGCCGGCTATCAGGCGCGCGAGGTCGAGGTCGAGGGTCTCGTCTACCGGGAGGGCCTGAACGCGGTCGGCATCAGCGGCGGCATCGCCGGCAACGTGATCCCCGACGAGTGCATGGTGCACGTCAACTACCGGTTCGCCCCCAGTCGCACGTCGGCGGAGGCCGTCATGCACCTGGAGGACCTCTTCCAGGGTTACGAGATCACGATCGTCGACCGGGCGGAAGGAGCCCACCCCGGGCTCGACGCGGTCCTGGCCCGGGAATTCATGGCCGCGGTCGGCGGCGAGGCGCGCCCCAAATACGGCTGGACGGATGTCGCACGCTTCTCCGCGCTCGGCGTCCCGGCCGTCAACTACGGCCCGGGTGACCCGCTCAAGGCCCACGCGGACGACGAGCGCGTCGCCCTGCAGCAGATCACGGAGTGCGAGGACGGCCTCCGTTCATGGCTGAGCGCACCCGTCGGGTAGCCGTGCTGCCCGCCCCGTGGCGGGCCCGTTATTGCGCCACCCCGTGGTGGGCGCGGGTCACCCTGATCTGGGCGGCGTCCCGGATCGTCACCACCGCGCTGGTGCTGCTCCTGGCGAACGTGCAGGGACCCAACGCGTGGACGTCCGCTTCGCCCGGATACGCGGACTTCGCGAACATGTGGGACGGCCGCTGGTACAACATCGTTGCCGTCGTCGGCTACCCCTCCACCCTGCCGTTCACCGCGGACGGGCACGTGGGGGAGAGCGCCTGGGCGTTCATGCCCGGATATCCGGCGATCGTGCGCCTGCTGATGGTGCTGGTCGGGCAGCCGTGGGCGCCCATGGCCGTCCTCGTGTCCGTGGCCTTCAGCCTCGGCGCGGCACTGCTGTTCTACCGGCTGATGCGACGGGTGCTGGACTCGTCGACGGCTCTGTTCTCGGTGGTGTTGTTCTGCGTGGCGCCGCTGTCGCCGCTCCTGCAGTTCGGCTACGCCGAGTCGATGTACCTGTTCCTGCTGACCCTGGCCCTGCTCCTGCTGCTGCAACGTCGCTACGCCTTGCTGTTCCCGGTGATCACCGTGATGGCCCTGACGCGGCCGAGTGGCCTCGCCTTCGCGCTCGCCCTGGGGCTGCACACGGTGTACCGCGCTGTCACGCGCCGGCAGGACCCGTTCCCGGCGGCGGACCGGGTGCTGGCGGCATCCGTCACCGGGTACAGCCTGCTCGCGGGACTCGCCTGGCCGGCCATCGCCTGGATCGGCACCGGGTCGATCACCGCGTACACCGACACCGAACTCGCCTGGCGGGCGCCGTACATCGGTTACCAGGAGCTCATCCCGTTCACCGCGTGGTTCCAGAGCGGGGTCTGGTGGCTGGGGATGCCGCTCGGCATCGTCGCCGTCATCGTGCTGATTCTCCTGTTCGGCGCGGCGTTATTCCTGCCCCCGGTGAAGCGTCTCGGCGTCGATCTGCGCCTGTGGTTGGCCAGCTACGCGCTGTACCTGCTCGCGGTCTTCTTCCCGCAGTCGAGTACGTTCCGGCTGCTGATGCCGATGTTCCCGCTGCTCGGAGCGCTCGCCCCGCCGCGGAACACCGGGTACCGCATCGCCCTGGTGCTGGCGGGCATCCTCGGGCAGTGGGGCTGGTTGTTGCTGTGCTGGGGCGTCGACGGCGCGGACTGGACGCCGCCCTAGCGGCTGGCGGGGCCGCTAATTACTGTCTCGGGCCGCAATGGTCGATAATGGAGGTTCAGACGAATGAATGGAAGGGGAGTTCATGGCGGCCATGAAGCCACGGACCGGAGACGGGCCAATGGAGGCTGTAAAAGAGGGGCGCCTCATCATCGTGCGGGTTCCGCTCGAAGGTGGAGGCCGACTCGTCGTCTCTGTGAACGACGCTGAAGCAAAAGAGCTTCACGATGCACTCGCCGGCGTAGTCCAGTCGACCGTGTAGTCACGTCCCAAAACATCACCGAAATCGGCTACGCGGCTCAGGCTGCGTGGCCGATTTTCTTGTGCCCAGGCGGACGGCCGCTTGGCCGGACGGTCGCCGATCAGCTCAGGCGCGGATCTTGGTGATCTGCAGCAGCCCGTCGCCCACCGGCGAGAGCGCGCTGATCACGGCGGTCGAGGATGCGATCTCGGTCAGCAGGGTGCGGAAACCGGTGGCCACATCGTCGCGCTGGGCGGGGTTGGCGACCCGGCCGCGCCAGAGCGCGTGGGCCACGAGAACGGTTCCACCCGGACGCGCCAGGCGCAGGGCATGCTCGACGTACTCGATCACGGACTGCGGGTCGGCGTCCACGAAGACGATGTCGTAGGAGTTCTCATTCATCCGCGGCAGCACATCGGCGGCGCGGCCCGTGATCAGGCGCACCCGGTTCGCGGGGATGCCGGCCTCGAGGTAGCTGGCCCGGGCGTGCAGCTGGTGGTCGACCTCGGTGTCGATCGACGTGAGCGTGGCGCCGGGAGCGCCCCTGAGCAGCCAGATGCCCGAGACTCCGGCCCCGGTACCCACCTCGAGGATGCTCCGTGCCCCGGTCGCCGCGGCGATCACGGCGGATTGCGCACCGACGGCCGGCGAGATCGAGTCGATCCCGAGCTCGAGGGATTGCTGCCTGGCCCTGGCCACAGCGTCGGATTCCACGACGGAATCGTCGGAGAACTTCCAGTTCAGATCTTTGTCAGACACAGTGCAACTCCAGTAGGTGAATGGGTCAAGCCTAGGGGTGGGCCGGGCCTGGTCGGGGGAGGCCTCGCCGGGGGTTATTCTGAGTGAATGTTTGGACTGACGTTCGAGAAGATCCTCCTGATCGGGATTGTCGCCGTCTTCCTGCTCGGACCGGAGAAACTGCCCCACTACGCGGCGCAGCTCGCGCGCCTGGTGAAGCAGCTCCGGAACATGGCGAACGGCGCCAAAGACCGGATGCGGGACGAGATGGGTCCGGACTTCGACGACGTCGACTGGAAGAAACTCGACCCGCGTCAGTATGACCCGCGCCGGATCATCCGGGAAGCACTCAGCGATGACGAGCCGGTGAAGGAACAGTCCGCCGTCGTCTCCCGGGCCGGCGTCAACCCGGACGGGGCCTACCTGCAACGCAAGCGCGCCCGTGAAGCGGCCGCCTCGCAGCAACCGGCGCCGTTCGACTCCGAAGCCACCTGACCGGTTCGCGGGGCGCCGAACCAATTCGACGGAGATTTTGAGTTCGAGGCGGTTTCAGGGCCGATTAGGGCCGATTTGGGGCTGATTCGGAAAAATCTCCGTCGAATTCGTTAGGGGAACCGCGGGGAGGGCGTGCGGGAGGGGGAGCGGGGGAGGGCCGCCGAGGTGGGCGACCCGGTGGGCCACTAGGTCAGGGGGGAGGCGCCCAACTGGCACGAGAGGATGTCGGCGGCGACCCGCAGCCGCCGCACCACGGCTCCGGCGTCGACCCCGTCACCCGGCACGGAGACGGCCAGGACCGCGATCAGGCCGGGGGCGCGAACCGGGACCGCGATGCAGGCGGCGAGCCGGTCCGGATCGGGCGAAACGGGGGCATCCGTGCCGGGTGGTCGCTGGCCCCGAAGCACTCGCCGGTTGCCGGCGGAGTGCGCGGGCGGCGGCTCCGACGGATGCCGGGACAGGTAGTCAGAGCGCTGCTCCCGGCTGAGCTGGGCCAGGATCTGTCGCCCGACGGCGGCCGGCGGTGCACCGGCCCGGAAGCCGACCCTGGGCGCCCCGGCGGCGTCGACGCTGTCCACCAGGTGCACCTCGCCGGCCTGGTAGCGCGTGAACTGGGCCGGTGAGGCGTGCTCCCGGGCGACCCGGCGCAGGGTCTGCCGCACGAAGGCGGTGAACACGCCGGGACCGTCGTCGCCGCGCAGGCTCGGGAAGCGCGCCCCGAGCACGAGGCCGTCCGGCTCGGCGGCCAGGTAACCCTCGTGCACGAGGGTGCGGGTGAGGTTGTAGGCGGTGCCGAGGCTGAGTCCGGACGCGCGCGCGATGGCCTTCACCGGCAACGGCCCGGCCGCGTCGGCGACGATGTCCACCAGCTTGAGCGCGCGCTGGACCGACGAAATGAGGGTTTGGGGCTGTGGCAAGATCCTGCTCCCGTGTTCGTCGGCAGGTGCTGGACACACCTGTCCTGCACAGAGTAATCAGGCCGTCCGGATCGGGCTAGGCGCTCACGCTACGCTGAAGCCAGGTGTATGAGGAGCGTGCCCATGTCGAACCCCGAGTCGAATCCGCGAACGAAACCCAAGCGGGTCAACCTTGCCGTCTACAGCGCCGAACTGCGGCGTTTGCAGACCGAACTGGTCGCCATGCAGGAGTGGGTCAAGGATTCCGGGGCCCGGATCGTCGTGATCTTCGAGGGCAGGGACGCGGCCGGAAAAGGGTCGGCGATCAAGCGGGTGACCGAGTTCCTCAACCCCCGGATCGCTCGCATCGTCGCGCTGCCCGTGCCGACCGAGCGCGAGCGCGGGCAGTGGTACTTCCAGCGCTACATCGAGCACCTGCCCTCGACCGGTGAGATCGTGCTGATGGACCGGTCCTGGTACAACCGCGCCGGCGTCGAGCACGTGATGGGCTACTGCACGCCGGACGAGTACCGCCGGTTCCTGCACCAGGCACCGCTGTTTGAACGGATGCTGGTCGAAGACGGCATCCTGCTCGTCAAGTACTGGTTCTCGGTGTCCGACCACGAGCAGGAGGCGCGCTTCCGGTCTCGGTTGAAGGACCCGATGCGGCGGTGGAAGCTCTCGGGGACGGACCTGTTCTCGATCACCAAGTGGGTGGACTACTCCCGGGCCAAGGACGAGATGTTCGTGCACACCGACCTGCCCGAGGCGCCCTGGTGGGTGGTCGAGAGCGAGGACAAGCGCGCAGCCCGACTCAACATGATCAGCCACCTCCTGTCGATCGTGCCGTATGAGCACCGTGAACCGCCCACGGTGAACATCCCGTCGCGGCCCGTCGCGGCGGACTACGAGCGCCCGCCCCGCGAGCTGAACCGTCCGGTTCCGGACTACGCCGCGACGCTGGCCCAGCCGGGGCAGACGAAGCCCGCGTCCAGGAAATCGAAATCGGGGTCCGCGTCGAAATCGAGGTCCGCGTCGAAGTCGGCCGCCAAGGAGACCGCCAAGAAGACGGCGGCGACGTCCAAGTCGCAGTCGAAGCAGGAAAAGTCAAAGCAGGAGAAGTCGAAGCAGGACAAGGCCGCCAGGAAGGCGGCGGCAGGGCAGGCCGGGTCCCCGGCGGAGACCGCAGCCCCCTAGCGCGGCGCCGGACGCCCGGCCTCAGGGCCTCCGCCTCAGGGCCGCCGGAGGCCCTTCAGTGCGGCGGACAGCAGCAGCATCGGGCCTGCCAGCCGCTCGAAGTCACGGCCGGTGCGCGGCAGCTGGAGGATGCCGGTCGCGCGCGAGATCGTCACCGGCTCCACGAACCGGAGCAGGCCTTCCGGGCCGTTGCGCCGGCCGAGGCCGGACTGCTTCACCCCGCCCATCGGGGCGGCGACCGAAGAGAGCGAGCCGCGGTATCCCTCGTTGATGTTCACGCTGCCGGCCTCGATGCCGGCGGCCACGCGCAGGGCCCGTCGCACGGAGCCGGAGAACACCGACGCGTTGAGCCCGTAGTCGCTGTCGTTGGCGGCGAGGATCGCCTCCTGCTCCGTGTCCACCACGGACACGGCCACCACCGGCCCGAAGGTCTCCGACGCGAAACACTCCATCTCGGCGGTGACCCCGGTGAGCACGGTCGGTTCGTAGAAGTAGGGTCCGAGGTCGGGGCGGGCCCGGCCGCCGGCTTCGAGCACGGCGCCCGCGGCGACCGCGTCGGCCACCTGCCCGCTCACCCGGTCCAGCTGGGCCTGCGAGGTGAGGGAACCGACATCCGTCGAATAGTCGTAGGCGGCGCCGGACACGAGGGCGCGCGTGACCGCCACGAATTCGCGCAGGAACGCGTCCGCCACGCCCCGCTGCACGTAGATGCGCTCGATCGACACGCAGAGCTGGCCCATCGCCGTGAAGCAGGCCGTGGCGGCGTCGGCCGCCGCCCGGGCCGGATCGGCGTCATCGAGCACGATCAGAGGGTTGTTGCCGCCGAGTTCGAGGGAGACGCCGGTGAGATTCCCGGCCGCCTGCGCCGCGATCGTGCGCCCGGTGGCGGTCGAACCCGTGAAACAGATGTAGTCGGCCGCGTCGGTGACCGCGCCGCCGATCTCGGGACCGTCGCCGGTGACCACCGACCAGAGGGCCTCGGGGACCCCGGCGTCGATGAACGCGCGCCGTAGGGCGAGGATGCTCAGGGCGCCCTGGTCGTCCGCCTTCTGCACCACCGCGCAGCCAGCGGCCAGGGCCGGGGCCACGTCCATGGCGCCGAGGCTGAGCGGATAGTTCCATGGCGTGATCACGCCGACGGTGCCCTTGGGCCGGTAGCGCACCCGCGTGGTGATCACGAGGGGGAGGGCGGAGGAGCGCCGATCGCCCCGCAGCACCCGGCCGGCGGCGATGGCGTTGTACCGCGTGGCGCCGGCCGCCTGGACGACCTCCTCGAAAGCCTGGCCGCGGGTCTTCCCGCTCTCCGCCTGCACGATGTCGAGCAGCAGCTCGGTGCGCTCGAGGATCAGGTCGTGGGCGCGCAGGAGCACCGCGCGGCGGTGGGTGAACCCGGCCCGCGCCCAGGCCAGCTGGGCGAGGCGCGCCCGGGTGTAGGCCTCCTGCACATCGCTGACTCGGCTGACCGGCAGGTCGTGCAGCAGCTCGCCTGTGAACGGGGTGATCACCGCGATCGTGGCGCCCGCCCGCGAACGGATGTCCCGGGTGAGCGCGGCGATGTCGGCGGCGCCCAGCCTGGCGGGAAGCAGCGTGGCGGGAGTCGACGCGGCGGGGGTCAGCGCGGCGGGGTTCCGCGGGGAGGGGACAGGCGGGTTCGGTGGGGAGGCAGGCATGCCCGCAGTCTAGGCGGGCGGCGGCTGCCGGGGAGTGACGCCGAGATTCATCCCGGAGAGGCCCCTGGCCCGGGTGGCGAGCCGGTCGGCGACCGCCCGGATGGCGATGGCCGCTGGGTCGTCCGGGTCGCCCAGCACCACGGGCACCCCGCTGTCCCCGCCGCTTCGCAGCGGCACGCTCAGCGGCACCTGCGCGAGCAGGGGAACGGGAGCATCCTGGCCGGCGCCGAGCCGGCGGGCGACCTCCGCGCCGCCGCCCGACCCGAACAGCTCCAGCACGCTGCCGTCCGGCTGCACGATGCCCGCCATGTTCTCGATCACGCCGTAGATGCTCTGGCCGGTCTGCCGGGCGACGACGCCGCTGCGTTCGGCGATGTCGGCGGCGGCCGGCTGCGGGGTCGTGACGACGATGACCTCGGCCTGGGGGAGCAATTGGCCGATGGAGATGGCCACGTCTCCGGTTCCCGGCGGCAGGTCGAGCAGCAGGATGTCCAGGTCGCCGAAGTAGACGTCGGTGAGGAACTGGGTGATGGTGCGGTGCAGCATCGGACCGCGCCAGGCCACCGCGACGGACGCGTCCTCGACGAACATGCCGATCGAGATGACCTTCACGTCGAAGGCGATCGGCGGCAGGATCATCTCGCCCACCTGGGTCGGCTTCACCGCGGCGGCCTTGCCCGTCTCGGGGGAGGGCGCGGTGACGAGACCGAGCAGTCCGGGGATCGAGAACCCGTAGACATCCGCGTCGACGATGCCGACCCGCAGCCCGCGCGCGGCCAGCGCGACGGCCAGGTTCGCGGTGATGGTCGACTTGCCGACGCCGCCCTTGCCGCTGGTGATGGCGTAGACCCGGGTGAGTGACGTGGGACCGAACTGGTTGCTGCGCTGCGCTGCGCCGCCGCGGAGCTTCTCCGTCATGGCCCGGCGCTGTTCGGGGGTCATCACGGTCACGTCCACGGTGACGTTGCCGGCCCCGGCCACGGACTCCGCGGCCTGGAGCACGTCGCGCTCGATCTGGCGGGCGGCCGGGCAACCGGCGATGGTCAGGCGGATGCCGACGGCGGCGTGGCCGTCGACGACGTCGACCCCGGCGACCATGTCCAGGTCGGTGATCGGCCTGCGGATTTCGGGGTCGATCACCCGGCCCAGAGCCGTCAGGACCTGGTCGGCGGAGAAATCAGGCACCCGGCGACCGCTCGTCCCGGTCGCGGTCACGGTCGCCCTTGCGGGAGCGCTTCCGCGCGGGCTTGTCCTGATCCTCGCGTTCTTCCAGGTTCTCGAGCAGGGCTCGCAGTTCGGACCGGAGGAAATCCTTCGACGCGAGGTCCTTCATCCCGAGGCGCAGGGCCACGACCTCGCGGGCGAGGTATTCCGTGTCGGCGAGGTTGCGTTCGGCGCGCTGCCGGTCCTGTTCGAACTGCACCCGGTCGCGGTCGTCCTGGCGGTTCTGCGCCAGCAGGATCATCGGCGCCGCGTAGGAGGCCTGCATCGACAGGACCAGGGTGAGCGCGATGAAGCCGAGCGAGACGGAGTCGAAGCGCCACGCCGGCGGGGCCAGCGTGTTCCAGGCGATCCAGCCCACGGCGAAGAAGGTCAGCCCGAGCAGGAACCAGGGCGTGCCCATGGCGCGGGCGATGGCCTCGGTGAAGCGGCCGAACCGGTCGCGGCTGGCGCGGTCGCGGTTACGGCGGCGCTTGCGGCCGAGGGCGGGGGTGCGGAGACCCTTCGGTGAGTCGAGACGGAGATCGGAGCGGTTAGCTCGGGCCATTGCCGGTCCTCCTTCCGTGTTGCAGCGGGATGCTTCCCGTGGTCAGTTCGGTGCGGGCGGCGGCCCGGCGGCGCACATCGTCGTTGCCGTCGTGGCTGCGCCAGTCGTCGGGCAGCAGATAGTCGAGGACATCGTCAATCGTCACCACCCCGACGAGTCGGTGGTTGTCGTCGACGACGGGCACGGAGACGAGGTCGTAGCTGGCGAGGATGCGGGTGACCTCCGCCGCCGACGTGTCAGCGGTGACGGGATCGAGACCCTGGTCGAGCAGCGTGCCGAGGCGTTCGTGGGGCGGGTAGCGCAGCATCCGTTGAAAATGCACCATGCCGAGAAAGCGGCCGGTCGGCGGCTCGTAAGGCGGCAGGGTGACGCAGATGGCCGCGCCGAGGGCCGGGGCCAGATCGTGGCGACGGATGAGCGCGAGCCCCTCCGCGACGGTGGCATCGGCCGAGACGATGATCGGCTCCGGCGTCATCAGGCCGCCCGCCGTGTCGGGGGCGTAGGTCAGCAGGAAGCGGACGTCGTCGGCCTCCTCCGGTTCCATCAGGTCGAGCAGCTGCTCGCCGAGTTCTTCCGGCAGCTGCGCGATCAGGTCCGCGGCGTCGTCGGGCTGCATGTGGTCGAGAACGTCGGCGGCGCGGGCGTCGCCGAGCCGGGTCAGGATGCTGACCTGCTCGCGCTCGGGCATCTCCTCGAGCGCGTCGGCGAGGCGGCCGTCCGGCAGCTCGCCGGCGACCTCGTGCATGCGCTCCGGCGGCAGGTCGAGCAGCGTGTTCGCGAGGTCGGCTGGTTTGAGGTCGGAGTAGGTCGCGATCAGCTGTTCGGCCGACTGGGCCTGGCCGGCGGTGGTCTGCTCGCGCACCTCGTTCCAGGCGGCGAAGGTCGTGGCGCCCTTGGCGAAAAGGGACAGGCTGGTCTTGGGCCGGCGCACGAAGAGCTGGCTGATCGCCCAGCCGCCCTGCGGGGCCTGCTCGATCGAGACGTCCTCGATCGTCGCTTCGCCCGAGCCGTCGTTGAAGACGACCGTGCGGCCGAGCATCTCGGCGATGACGCGCACTTCGCCGCCGCGCTGCTCGAACCGGCGAACGTTGATCAGGCCGGTCGTGATGATCTGGCCGGAGCCGATGCTGGTGACCCGTCCGATGGAGACGAACACGCGGCGTTTGCCCGGGATCTCCACGATCAGGCCGACGACGAGGGGCGGGTCGTTTTTTCGGTAGACCACCAACACGTCGCGGACCTTGCCCACGCGGTCTCCCGCGGGGTCGAAAACGGTACACCCGGCCAAACGGGCAACAAAGACTCTGGTGGCACTCACAGTACAAATCTAGGCCACCTTCAGGGGATATCGGTCCTGTGGGAGAATGGCGCCATGAGTAACCAGAGTCCGTTCGGCGGGCGGAGCCCCGCATTGTTCCCCGTTCTGCCCAAAGGCGAGGTCCTGGCGACGTATGCGACGTACTTCGAGGCGCAGGAAGCCGTGGACCAGCTGGCGAAGGCCGACTTCCCCGTGAAGCAGCTTTCCATCGTCGGAAACGACCTCAAGAGCGTCGAGCGGGTCACCGGCAAACTCACCTGGGGGCGCGTCGCGCTCGCCGGGGCGGCATCCGGGGCCTGGCTGGGCGTCTTCTTCGGACTGCTGTTCTTCATCTTCTCGCCCGCCGGGGCCGGCCTGCCGTTCGTGCTGGCCGCCGTGCTGATCGGCGCCGGGTTCGGCATGCTGTTCGGGCTGGTCAGCTACGGGCTCAACCGTCGCCGCCGCGACTTCACCTCCACCATGCAGGTCATCGCGAGCAACTACCAGGTGATCGTCGAGTCGGCCCTGGTCAATCGGGCGCGCAACCTCCTGCACGGGCACGTCGCCGACGTCGCCGCGGCGCCCCTGCCGCATCCGTCGGAGCCGCCGTACTCCGCCGCCCCGCCGACCGAGCCGCCCGCTGCGCCGCCCGCAGCCCCGTTCGCGCCGCCGTCCCGCGACAGCGTGTAGCGGCGCCGGCTGCAACGCAAGAACGCCCCTTCACGGTTCGTGAAGGGGCGTTCTTCGCGCTCTCGCGACGGGCGAGAAGGGCTTTAGGCGGTGAGGGTCGCGATCCAGGCCTCGACGTCGGCCGCGGAGCGGGGGATGCCGGCCGAGAGGTTCTCGGGGCCGTCGGCGGTGATCAGCACGTCGTCCTCGATGCGCACCCCGATGCCGCGGTATTCCAAGGGCACCGTCAGGTCGTCGGGCTGGAAGTACAGGCCGGGTTCGATCGTGAACACCATGCCGGGCTCGATCACGCCGTCCATGTACATGTCGCGGCGTGCCTGGGCGCAGTCGTGCACGTCGAGGCCCAGGTGGTGGCTGGTGCCGTGCACCATGTACCGGCGGTGGTGGCCGTTGTCGGGCAGCAGGGCTTCCTCGGCGGTGACGGGTAGCATGCCCCACTCCGCGGTGCGGCGGGCGATGACCTCCATCGCGGCGGCGTGCACGTCGCGGAACACCGCGCCGGGTTTCGCGACGGCGAACGCGGCATCCGCTGCCTCGCGCACGGCCTCGTAGACGCGGCGCTGCACCTCGGTGAAGGTGCCGTCCACGGGCAGTGTGCGGGTGATATCGGCGGTGTAGTAGCTGTCGACCTCGACGCCGGCGTCGATCAGGATCAGGTCGCCCGGCACCACGGCGCCGTCGTTGCGGGTCCAGTGCAGGATGCAGGCGTGCGGGCCGGAGGCCGCGATGGTGTCGTAGCCGACGGCGTTCCCGTCGGACCGGGCGCGGGTGTTGAACACGCCCTCGACCAGTCGTTCGCCGCGCAGGTGCGCGCTCGAGCGGGGCAGGTCGCGGATGACGTCCTCGAAGCCGCGCGCGGTGGCCGCCACGGCGAGGCGCATCTGGGCGATCTCGTAGGAATCCTTGACCAGGCGCAACTCGGACAGGTCCCGAGCGAAGTGGTCGTCCGGTTCGTGTTCGGCGTTGATCTCGAGGCTGAACGGGGAATCGGCCGCGTTCGTGGTGAGCACCTTCTCGGCGGCGAAGCGGAGGCGGGCCTCGTCCACGTCGTCGGTCAGGGCCGGGTCGGCCTCCCTCAGCACGAGCGTTTCGGTGTCGACCGCGGCGAAGACGGCGGCCAGGTCGGCGATGCCGCGCACGGAGACCGCGAGGTCACCGGCGACCTGGGCGATCGACGGGCGCGGGCCGATCCAGAACTCGCCGATCTCGGAGTTGGCGTAGAACTCGTCCGAGTCGCGCCCGGCGCGCTCACGGAAGTAGACGGTCGCGTCGTGGCCGTCGGCAGTGGGCTCGAGCACCAGCACGGCGCCGGGCTCGGCGTCGCTGCCCCACCCGGTGAGGTGGGCGAACGCAGAGTGCGCGCGGAACGCGTAATCGGTGTCGTTGGAACGCTGCTTCAGACGTCCGGCCGGGACGATCAGGCGCTGCCCCGGGTACATCGCGGAGAGGCGGGCGCGGCGGGCGGCGGCGAAGCCTGCCTGCTCACGCGCCGGCGGCACGACCTCGGCGCGTTCGGCCCAGCCGCTGGAGATGTAGTCCTTGAACCCCGCCGAACCGGGCGTGGTCGAGCGGTTCTCGTTCGTGCGCGGGGCGGGGGTGATCGCGGTTTCGGTGGAATGAGCCATACGGCCATTGTCCCATTGCTCCCCGCATAGTGCCTGTTCCGGTCGAGAGTGACCCGCGCACCGGCCACTCTCGACCGAAACGGGCACTCTGGCCGGGCCGATCGGGGATCAAGCGGGCGGATTCCGGGGGCGGGATCAGGCGGGCGGGTTCAGGGGGCGGGATCAAGGGGCGGGATCAAGGGGCGGGGGAGAGCGTGGCGACGAGGGGGCGGTGATCGCTGCCTGCGGCATCCTCGGTCTCGATCACCCTCATGCTCTGCGTCTGCCAGTTCGGGGTCGAGAGCACGTGGTCGATCGGGGCGCCGAGCAGGGCAGGCGCGAAAGCCGGCCAGGTGCCCACCGCGCCCGAGCCCGTCGCCAGGCCGGCGTCCCGGCAGCGGCCGAGAACGGCGCCCACGGATGCCTCCCGGCCGCTCAAATGGTCAACCGTCGCATTGAAATCCCCGGCCATGATCACATTCCCGCCGCCGCACTGGGTGGCCAGCCAGTCGAGGTCCGAGCGCCAGTTGGACATCTCGAACCGGATCGGGGCGACGGCGTGCACGGCGATGATGGTCGGACCGGTGCCGTCGGCCGGGACCGCGACCACCGTGGGCAGAACGTTCGTGTTGCCCGGCGGCCCGGAACCGGCCGCGTTCGCAACCCTGTAGTCGCCGAGGTCCGGGCTGATCAGCAGGGTCGTGGAGCGTGCCTTCGAGATCTGGTCGAAGGCGAGGGTGTGCACCCACATCGGGCGTCCGCCGGCCTTCATGGCCTCCGCGACGGCCTCCCCGGTCGCCTCGGTGGTCTCCGGCAGGGTCACGACGTCGGCGCCCTGCTCGAGGGCGAGCGCTGCGATGGCGGCGGCACCCGGAGCGTCGCCGAGCGTGTTCCAGCTGAGCACGGTGACGGCATCCGTCGTCTCGGTGGCTGTGGCAGTGGCGGCAGTGGCAGGTACCCGGGTGCCGAGCCCGCGCACGATCAGGAGGCCCGCGTTGCCGGCGCCGAACAGCAGCAGGAGCACGATCAGGGCGCCGAGCAGGCGACGAAGCGGGCGGGCGCGCGTGAACAGCAACAGCACGAGGGCCAGCACCACGGCACCGACGGCCACGGCCGCCTCGAGTCCGCGCAGGGACACGGCGTGCGCGGCCACCCAGGTGTTCTGCAGCCTGAACAACTGCGGCCAGCCGAGCACGGCCAGCGCGGCGGCGGTCGCCAGGACGAGTGGAACGGTCAGGGCGGTCAGCAGTCGGGTCATGGCCAGACCACGCTAGACGAGCCGGCTGGGCGAAGCCTCCGTCGTTGCGGCTGCAGCACCGCGGCGGTGCCCACACGCCTGCACCCGCGCGGCTGCAACTAACATGGGGGGATGCCAGGTGAGCGTCGATTCCGCAGTCCGATTGACCTGCATACGCACTCGAGTGTCTCCGACGGCACCGAAACCCCGTCGCAGCTCGTGCGGGCCGCCAAGGCCGCCGGACTCGGCACGGTCGCCCTCACCGACCATGACTCCACCGCCGGCTGGGTCGAGGCCGCCGGCGCCGCGCGCGCCGAGGGGATCACGCTCATTCCCGGCATGGAGTTCAGCACCCGGGTGGGGTTCGCCAGCGTGCACATGCTGGCCTACCTGTTCGACCCGTCCGACGCCGGCATCGTGGCCGAGACCGCCCGCGTGCGGCAGGCCCGGCTCGTGCGCGCCGAGCAGATGGTGGAACGCATCGGCGCCGACTACGCCCTCACCTGGGACGACGTGCTCGAGCAGACGACCCCGGATGCGACGGTCGGCCGCCCGCACATCGCCGACGCCCTGGTGGCGCGCGGCTTCGCGCTCACCCGGAGTGAGGCGTTCGCGGGCATCCTGCACTGGGACGCCGGCTACTACCAGCCGCACTACGCGCCCGAACCGCAGCGGGCCATCGCCCTGGTGCGGGCCGCCGGGGGAGTGCCGGTCATCGCGCACCCGGCGACGCGGGGCGTGGACGACGTGATCCAGGAAGCGAACCTGGCCCGGCTGGTCGAGGCTGGACTGTTCGGCCTCGAGCTCGAGCACCGGGAGAACCGGCCGGAGGCGAAAGCCAGGCTCTACGAGCTCGCCGAGAAGTACGGACTCTTCGTCACCGGGTCCAGCGATTACCACGGCGAGGGCAAGCCCAACCGCCTGGGGGAGAACACGACCGCTCCCGAGGTACTCGAGCGCATCATCGAGCAGGCCACGGGTGCCGAGCCGGTCTACGGCTGACGCCCGCTCCCGCTCCCGCCGTCCCCGCTCCCGCTCCCGCCGTCCCCGTCCCCGCTCCCGCCCCCCGCTCCCGCCCCCGCTCCCGCTCCCAAACACGAGCTCCGAACCAATTCGACGGAGATTTTGAGGCGAACCGGCCATTTCAGGCCGAAATTGGGCTTTTTAATGCAAAATCTCCGTCGAATTCGTTCGGCCGTCGGCACTTAGGTGGACCGGTAGGTGGACGGGGATGAGGACGGGGAGGAGTCCAGACCGGATGTCGGTCGGGAATCGGAGGGGTCTACGGTCGGGCAGCTCAGCGTCCGTCAGCGTTTCTTTACTCGAACTTTTTCGCGCCACGCGGTCTGAGCCGCTCGCGAAGGCGGCGTGTCGCGAATATGCCCGAGTTTAGGTAACGACGGATACAGCGTTTCCGATTCGACGACTGTCGTTGCAACGGATGCCGCGTGCAGGGTTCCGGCCACCCTGCGCACGTCCGGTCCGGGCGGTCAGCATCCGGTGGCCGGTCTGGGGGCGCACGATGTGGCCCGGGGCGCATGGTCTAACGTGCGCCGCGAGCCGCAAGGTGCGCCGCGAGCACGAGGGATGCCGCGGGGCCGGCAACCGCTGGAGCGCGGGGTCTCGACCGGCTTGACGCGTGGCGATCGACCAGGGGGCGCGGACACGACAGCGCCCCCGCCGAAGCGGGGGCGCTGTCGTGTCCGCAGCAGCTGGTTAGCTGGGGGTGCCGGCCTGCGGGGCGTGGCGACGGGTACGGCTGCGGCGGCGCGGTGCGCTGTTGCCGTCGTGGTGCTCGGCTCCTCCGCCATCGTGGGTCCCGGCGGCGGGCGCGGTGGCCGGGGCATCCGGGTTCGTGCCCGAGCCGACGCGGGTGCGGGAGCGTGGCGGGCGGCCCCCGGCCTGCTCGCCGGAGCGGCTCGCGCCGGACCGAGCGGCGTCGGAGTGGCCGGCACCGGAGCGTCCCGCAGCGGAGCGTCCCGAGTCGGAGCGTCCCGCGTCGGAGCCTGCGGCACCGGATCGTCCGGCGCCGCCGGTGCGTCCGCCGGCCGAGCGGCCGGCGTCGGAGCGGCCCGCGCTGGCCGCGGTTTCGCGGATCGGCGAGGCGCGCAGGCGTCCCTTCGACCCGGCGGGGATGTTCAGGTCGGTGTAGAGGTGCGGTGAGGAGGAGTACGTCTCCATCGGAACCGGCGTGCCGAAGTCGAGCGCGTTGTTGATCAGCGTCCACTTGTGCATGTCGTCCCAGTCGACGAACGTGACGGCGATGCCGGTCTTGCCGGCGCGGCCCGTGCGGCCCACGCGGTGCAGGTACGCCTTCTCGTCTTCCGGGATGGTGTGGTTGATCACGTGGGTGACGTCGTCGACGTCGATGCCGCGGGCGGCGACATCCGTGGCGATCAGGATGTCTTTCTTGCCCGCCTTGAACGAGGCCATGGCGCGCTCGCGCTGTTCCTGGTTCAGGTCGCCGTGCACGGCGGTGGCGTTGAAGCCGCGGTCGCCGAGTTCTTCGACGAGCTTGGCGGCGGCCCGCTTGGTGCGGGTGAAGATGACGGTCTTGCCGCGGCCGTCGGCCATCAGGATGCGGCCGATCACCTCGTCCTTGTCCATGTTGTGCGCACGGTAGACGAGGTGCTCGATGTTGGCCTGCATCAGGCCCTCGTCGGGGTCGCTGGCACGGATGTGAATGGGCCGGTTCATGAACCGGCGCGCCAGGGCGACGATCGGGCCCGGCATGGTCGCCGAGAACAGCATCGTGTGGCGGGTGGAGGGCGTCTGCGAGAACAGCTTCTCGATGTCGGCGAGGAAGCCGAGGTCGAGCATCTTGTCGGCCTCGTCGAGCACCATCTCGGTCACGTTGGCGAGGCTGAGCAGGCGCTGGCTGGCCAGGTCGAGCAGCCGGCCGGGGGTGCCGACGACGATCTGCGCGCCGGCCTTGAGGGCTTCGATCTGGCCCTCGTAGGCCTTGCCGCCGTAAATCGAGACGACCTTGGTGTTGCGGTTGCCGGAGGCCATTTCGAGGTCTTCGGAGACCTGCACGCAGAGCTCGCGGGTGGGGACGACGACGAGCACCTGCACGCCCGGTGCCGGGTCGAGTCCGAGGCGCTGGATGATCGGGAGGCCGAAGCCGAGGGTCTTGCCGGTGCCGGTCTTGGCCTGGCCGATGATGTCCTGGCCGGAGAGGGCGAGGGGGATGGTCTGCACCTGGATCGGGAAGGGCTCGATGATGCCTTTATCAGCGAGAGCCTGGACCATGTCCTGGTCGATATTGAGTTCGGAGAAAGTCACGAATTATTGCCTTGTCATTAGCTGGAAGCGGGATGCGCCCGTCTTTTGCTTCGGGCACCTGGCCACCGATCCCTGCCGATGGCGTGGTCCAACCATATCGGGCGGCCCTGTGAACTGGCTTATACCGCACCACGGCGAGTCGAATGGCCCGACCCGAGCGCGCCAGCGGTGATCGGCGCGGGGCACTGTCCTAAGCTGAGCGTGTGATCTCGTGGATTGATCGGCGCACGAAGCGCGTGGAGGCTCCCCGGCCGTCGAGGCGGGCGGAACGTCAGTCGACCAAGAAAGTGGACATCGCCGGCTTCACGCCCGAGCTGCTGCCCTACCTCGGTCAGGCGGCCTACTTCGAGCTGGGGATGTTCGAGAACCTCTCCCGCGCGATCGCGATCGCCCCCGACCTCGCTGCGAAGGAGGCGCTGAGCGCCGCCGCCGGACGGGCCCTGTCCAAGCACCAGGGACTGGTCGCCGAGATCCGTCGCCGCGGCGGGGAGCCCTCCGAGGTGATGGCCCCCTTCACGGCCGGACTCGACCTGTTCCGCTCCGAGACGGCCGGCGCCGACTGGCACGAGCTGCTGCTGACCTGCTACCTCGCCGGAGGCCTGCTCGACGACTTCTTCATCCGGCTGTCCGCCGGGCTGCCCGGCGACGTGGGGCCGCGGGTGGCGCACCTGCTCGGCCAGGACGCCGGCACGGACGTGCTCGTCACCCACCTCAAGGCGGCCATCACTGCCAACCCGGCGCTCGGCTCGCACCTGGCGCTCTGGGGTCGACGACTGGTCGGCGACACACTCCTGGTCGCCCGCTCGGCGCTGCCGACCCCGGGGCAGACCCCGGACGAGGACCGGATCGAACCGGTGTACACCGAACTCATCGCCGCGCACACGCGCCGGATGGACGGCCTCGGCCTGACCGCCTGAGGCAGCGCCCGATCGTCTGACCGCGTGACGACCGGAGCAGCCGCCTGACGACGGACCAGCTCGGGCGGACCAGCTCGGGCGGACCAGCTCGGGCGGACCAGCTCGGGCGGACCAGCTCGGGCGGACCAGCTCGGGCGGACCAGCACGGACGGACCAGCCGGTCAGGCGTGGTGCGGCTGGCCGGACCTCATCAGGGTGTGCAGCATCCGTTCGTCGCCGCGGGTGCGCGAACGCGTCACGACCAGGTCGGCGCCGACGGATGCCAGTGCGGCCACCCCGAGGGTGACCCACCAGATCCAGCCCTGGTCCCAGGCCAGGCCGAGCCAGGTCAGGGCGACCCAGACGACGGCCGCGATCATCGTGCCGATGGCCGGCACCAGCACCGAGCCGTGCGTGTGGCGCCCGGGCAGCGCATAGCGCGCCGCGAGCCCCAGCACCGCGCCGCCGAGGGCGATGAAGAGGAGTTCCATGGACCGGTTAGGCGACGAAGCCGACGCGGCGGGACTCCTCGGAGCCCAGCTCCACATACGCGAGACCGATGGTGGGAACGATGTAGACGCGTCCCTTGCTGTCGGAGAGCTTCAGGTACCCGGTCTGACCGGCGAGGGCGGCCGCAACCGTTTCCTCGATCTCGTTCGCGGGCTGTGAGGTCTCGAAGCCAATCTCACGGGGAGAGTTGAAGATGCCAATGCGGATATCCACCAGATGCGCCTTTCGTTGCCTAAGCGCCCAGATTACGACAGAACCGCGCGGCTGCCCGACATCGTTCACTGTCGGCGCAACCCGCTAGCTTTGAAAACGTGACAACCCAGGCAATCCCGCTCCCGGCCGACGTCGATTCCCGCGTTCTCGACGACTCCCAGCGCGCCGTGCTGCGACTCGTCGCGGGCGGGAATCCGAGCGACGGCGCGACCGCGGGTGTCGGCGTCAGCCCTGCGGTGAGCGCCGCCGTGGTCGGCGCCCCCGGCACCGGCAAGACCACCACCCTGGTCGAGCTGGTGGCCGACTGCGTGCTGCGCCAGGGGTACTCGCCCAGCGAGATTCTCGTGCTGGTGCCCACGCGCATGGGCGCCACGGCCCTGCGCGACCGTCTCGCCCTGCGGCTCGGCGTGCCGACCAACGGCCCGCTCGCGCGCACCGCCAACTCCGTCGCCTTCCAGATCGTGCGGGACGCCGTCACCCGGGCGGGCGGCCCGCCCCCCACCCTGCTGACCGGCGGGGAACAGGACCAGATCATCGCCGAACTGCTGGAGGGCCACCGGATCGAGGGCACCGGTCCCGAGTGGCCGGCCACCCTCAGCGCCGACGTCCGGGGCCTCCGCGGTTTCCGCACGCAGCTGCGCGACCTGATGATGCGCGCCGTCGAGTACGGCGTCACCCCGGGTGGCCTGGCGGACCTCGGCCGGCGCACGCAGCGCCCGGAATGGGTGGCCGCCGCCGAGTTCATCCGCGGCTATGAAGAGGTGAAAGACCAGACCAGGCCCGGACAGTACGACTCAACCGAGCTGGCCCAGTTCGCGGCGGCCGTGGTGGCCGGGGCCCCGGCCGGGACGTGCGTGCTCGGCACCCTCGGCGGCCTCCGCCTGATCGTGCTCGACGACGCGCAGGAGCTCACCCAGGCAAATCTGACACTCCTGGCCCAGTTCCGGGCCCGCGGCGTCGGCATCGTGGCGTTCGGCGACCCCGACATCAGCACCGGGTCCTTCCACGGCGCGCACCCGGATGCCCTCGGTCGCCTCGGCGCCTACCTCGGCGCCCCGGCGCTGCCGACCCTGGTGCTCGGCACGGTGTACCGGCACGACGGCGTCATCCGTGGCGTGGTCCGGGAGATCACGCATCGCATCGGCGCCGCCTCGGCCGGCACGCAGCGGTTCGCCCCGAGCGCCGAGCCCACCGCCGAGCCCGGCGCCGATCGCGCCGAGCCCGCGGAGCCCGGCCGGGTGCAGACCATGCTGGCCGGCAGCCCCGCCGACCAGCTCGCCCTGATCGCCCGCCGGCTGCGGGAACGGCACGTGATCGACGGCGTGCCGTGGGGCGAGATGGCGGTCATCGTGCGCAGCGGGTCGCTGGTGCCGTCCCTGTCCCGGGGGCTCGCCGCCCTGGAGGTGCCCACCCAGGTGTCCTCGGCGCAGACCGCGCTCCGCGACGAGTTCGCGGTCAAGGCCTTCATCCTCGCCCTCGACCTCACCCTGGGCCGCCGGAGCCTGAACGCGGAGACCGCGGTCGAACTGCTCCGCGGCCCGCTCGGCGGCCTCGACCCGATCACCCTCCGGCGCCTCCGCGCCGCCCTGCGCCAGCAGGATCTCGGCGCCGACGCTACCGACGCTACCGACGCCGCCCCCGCCGCCTACCGCAGCGCAGACGAGCTCCTGGTGCAGGCGCTCACCACCCCGAGCCTGCTGGCCGGCATCGACAATCGCACGGCCCGCCGGGCCGCGAGCTGCGGGGAGAGCCTGCGCACCGCCGCCGTGGAGCACGCGGCCGGGGCGACCATCGAAGAACTCCTCTGGGGGCTGTGGCAGCGCAGCGGCCTGGCCCGGGAATGGAAGGAACAGGCGGCCGGCACCGGAATCGTCGCCGACGAGGCCAACCACAACCTCGACGCCGTGGTCGCCCTCTTCTCCGCCGCGCAGCGCTACGTGGAGCGCACCCCGGCCGCCCCGCCGGTTCTCTTCGTCGGGCACCTCGTCGACACCGACGTGCCCGAAGACACTCTGGCCCCTCGCGCCCTCGGCGACGCGGTCGTCATCTCCACCCCGAGCGGGATGATCGGCCGCGACTTCGACCTGGTCGTGCTCGCCGGGGTGCAGGAGAACGTCTGGCCCGACCTGCGTATCCGTGGGTCCCTGCTCGGCGCCGGCGACCTGGCCGCGCTCGCCTCAGGGCAGGACCCGCAGGAGGCGGGGGAGCGCACCGCCGTGCTGCACGACGAACTGCGGATGTTCGCCCAGGCGGCCAGCCGCGCCCGCACCGAACTGCTGGTGAGCGCGATCGACAACGAGGAGAACCAGCCGTCGGTCTTCCTGCGGCTGCTGCCCGATCCGGTCGTCGACGACAGCCTCGACCCGGCCGACATCAGCCGGTACCCTCTGTCCCTGCGCGGGCTCGTGGGCCGGCTCCGCCGCGACCTCACCCGCGACCTCACCCGGGCCGGCGCCTCGGTGCGTCACGACGACGACACCGCCAGGCGGGCAACGGATGCCGCGGCCACCCTCGCCCGGCTCGCCCGCGAAAACGTGCCCGGCGCCGCCCCCGGCCAGTGGTACGGCATGACCCCGCCGAGCACACTGCGCCCCCTGAACGACCCGGATGCCGGCGACCAGCCGGTGCGCGTCTCGCCGTCGCGGATGGCCGCGTTCGAGACCTGCCCGCTGCACTGGGTGATCGGGCAGGTCGGCGGCGGCACCTCCAACACGGCCGCGAACCTCGGCACGATCATCCACAAGGTGATGGAGGACTCCACCGACCGGAGCCCGGAGTCGTTGTGGCAGGGGGTCGAGGCGCGTTGGGGCGAACTGCAGTTCGACGCCGAGTGGCAGTCCCGGGTGCAGAAGGTCGAGGCCCGGGCCCTCACCGACCGGCTGGCCTCCTACCTGCTCGACTTCGAGCGCGGCGGCGGCAGCCTGCTCAGCGCGGAGGGTACCTTCCAGCTCGACGTCGGCGGAGCCGTGCTCTCCGGCACGGTCGACCGGGTCGAACGGCTCGGCGACGGGCGCGCCGTGATCGTCGACCTGAAGACCGGCCGCGGCGACCCCACCAGCGATGCCGGGGTGGTCGACCACCCGCAGCTCGGCGCCTACCAGCTTGCCTTCAACGAGGGTGCCATCGACGGCATCCCGGAGGGCACGGACCTCGCCGGGGCCCGCCTCCTGATCGTGTCCAGCGGCACCGTCAAACAGAACTACCGCAACCCCACCCAGCCCACGTTCAGCCCCGATGAGCTCGCGGCCTTCCGCGCCCGGGTCGGCGCGGACGCCGTCGGCATGGGCGCCGCCACCTTCGTCGCCGAAATCAGTTCCCACTGCCTCGACCCGCGCTCGCACGGGTCCTGCCGAATCCACGTCATCAAGCAGGTCAGCGCATGAACCAGTCCCTCATCCCGGCGCCCAACTCCGCCGTCCAGATCTCCGCCCTTCGCATCGCCGAGGCGCTCGAGATGTTCCCGCCCACCCGCGAGCAGCAGGCGGTGATCGAGGCGCCCCTGGCGCCGACCCTCGTGGTCGCCGGGGCCGGGAGCGGCAAGACTGAGACCATGGCCAACCGGGTGCTCTGGCTGCTCGCCAACGGCCACGCGAGGCCCGACCAGATCCTCGGACTCACCTTCACCCGCAAGGCCGCCGGCGAGCTGAACGACCGCATCCGCACCCGCATCGGCCAGCTCGACGCGAAAGGCCTGCTGCCCGCGCCGCCCCGGCCCGCCGCCGACCAGGTCACGATCGACTCCTCCGACCTGTTCAACGCGCCCACCGTCTCCACCTACAACTCGTTCGCCAGCCGCCTGTTCACCGACAACGCCCTGCTCCTCGGCCGCGAGCCCGAATCGGTGCTGCTGAGCGAGACCAGCGCCTGGCTCCTCGCCCGGCGGGTCGTGATCGAGCACGGCGACAACCGGCTCGTCCCGTTCGGCAAGAAGCTCGACCTGGTGACGGATGCCGTGCTCTCCTTCAGCCGTTCCCTCGCCGAGAACCCCCCGCGGTTCGTCTCCGGCGAGGCGACCGCCCCGCACGACCTGGCCGGGCTGGCGCACGGTTTTGCCTACCTGCGGGACCTGCCCTACGGCAACCCGCGCAAGAAGATCCCGTACTCCTCGGTCGTGGAGTCCCTCGCGGCAGTGGAACCCCTGCCGGTCCTGTTCGAGCTGGCCGAACGGTACAGCAGCGAGAAACGACGCCTGGGGCTGATCGAGTTCTCCGACCAGGTCGCCCTGGCCCTGCAGGTCTGCCAGAAGGTCGAGCAGGTCGTCACCCGCTACCGCGACCAGTACCGGGTGGTGCTGCTCGACGAATACCAGGACACCTCCGTGCTGCAGACAGAACTGCTGCACACCCTCTTCAGCCGGCACCCGGTGATGGCCGTGGGCGACCCGCACCAGTCCATCTACGGCTGGCGCGGGGCCAGCTCCGCCAACCTGCTCGGCTTCTCGCAGAGCTTCGCGGGCCTCTCCAACCGGGAGGCGCCGTCGATGAGTCTCTCCTATACCTGGCGCAACCCGGTCGCCGTGCTCGACGTCGCCAACGCCCTGGTGTCCCCGCTGAGCGACGCACTGCGCGCCCGGCCCGACGGCATCCAGGTGGACACGCTCAAGGTGCCGGCCGGCAAAGAATCCGGCCGGGTCGAGGCTTCGATGCGGGAGACCATGGCCGACGAGGCCCGCGCGGTGGCGGACTGGTTCGCGACGCGCCTGCCGCCGGGCAGCGAGCGGTCCGGCGCGATGCTGTTCCGGGCCCGCCGGGACATGGAATACTTCGCCGAGGTGCTGCGCGAGAGGGGCGTCCGGGCCCACGTGCTCGGCCTCGGCGGGCTGCTGTCCACCCCCGAGGTCACCGACGTCGTGTGCGTGCTGCGGGTCGTGCACGACCCCTCCGCCGGCAGCGAGCTGGTGCGGCTGCTCGGCAGCGGCCGCTACCGGGTGGGCCCGCGCGACCTGCAGCACCTCGCCGCCGTGGCCCGCTGGCTGGCCGCGCACGACTGGGCGCAGCAGGCCGTGACCCAGGACCTCAAAGACAAGATGCGGGCATCCGTCGCCGTCGACGAGGGCGCTTCCCTCGTCGACGCCCTCGATTTCGTCGCCTCGGCGCCGGAGACGCACGGGCAACTGCAGGGCTTCAGCGACCAGGGCCGCTCCCGGGTGCGCGCGGCCGGACGCCAGCTGGCCTGGCTCCGAGCGCGGGCCGGCCTGCCGCTGCTCGACTTCGTGCGGCTGATCGAACAGGAACTCCTGCTCGACGTCGAACTGGTCGCCAACGAGTCGAACGGCCTCGGCCTGGCCAACCTGTACGCCTTCCACGACACCGTCTCCGCGTTCCTGGCCAGCGACGAGCAGGGCAGCCTCTCCGCTTTCCTGCGCTGGCTGGACCGGGCGGCCCTCGCGGACGACATGGGCCCGCGGCTCGAGATGAGCGAGCACGGCACCGTGCAGCTGCTCACCATCCACGGGGCCAAAGGGCTCGAATGGGACTACGTCGCCATCCCCAACCTGACCGAGAAGAGCCTGCCGGCCCAGACCAGGGAGGGCTCCGGCTGGCTGCGCTTCGGCGAACTGCCCTACCCGTTCCGGGGCGACCGGGCCGAACTGCCGGAGCTGGCCTGGCGCGAGCACGAGACCCAGCTGTCGTACGAGACCGAGTTCCTCGCCTACAAGGAGCAGCTCGCGGCCCGCCACGACGACGAGGAGCGTCGCCTGATCTACGTGGCCACGACCAGGGCCCAGCGCGAGCTCCTCCTGACCGGCTCGTTCTGGGGCGGCGGCACCACCGTGCGGAAGCCCAGCCGGTACCTGGCGGAACTGGCCGAGGCCGGCCTGATCGACCCGCTGCCGGAGGGCAGTGTCGACGACGAGTTGCCCGGCGCCGACCAGGACAGCGCCGAACTCTGGCCGTTCGACCCCCTCGGCGCCCGGCGGGCGCTGGTCGAGGCCGCCGCGGCCCGGGTCAACGGGGAGGCGGACTCCGACGGCTCCGACCGGGAGACCCGCTGGACCCACGCGGTCACCCTCCTGCTCGAGGAGCGTGCGCTGCGGCTCGCCGGCGCGGCCTGGGCCCCGCCGCCGACCCGCATCCCGGCCTCCCGGTTCAAGGACTACCTCGACGACCCCGACGGGGTGGCCGCCCGGCTGCGGCGGCCGATGCCGGAACGGCCCTACCGGGCCACCCGGCTCGGCACCCTCTTCCACTCCTGGGTGGAGCAGCGCGCCGGCGGGGCGTCCGGCGGCGACCTGATCGACGCGGGCGAGAACGAACTGGACCTGGGCGACCTCGACCCGGACGCGTTCGACCTGGACCTCGACCAGAACCAGCCCCTGGAGCAGGCGCAGCTCGAGCGGCTGCAGCGCACCTTCGAGCAGTCACCGTGGGCTGCTCTGGCGCCCGAGGACGTCGAGATCGAGATCCACCACGTGCTGGCCGGGCAGGTCTTCGTCTGCAAGCTGGACGCGGTCTACCGCACGGAGACCGGGTACCAGGTCGTGGACTGGAAGACCGGCCGGGCGCCGAAGAATGCGGCGGACCTCGAGCTCAAGCAGACGCAACTGGCCCTCTACCGGCTCGCGTACGCGCGCTGGAAGGGCATCGACCCAGGTCTCGTGGACGCGGTGTTCTACTTCGTCGCGGACGACACGATCGTCGCGCCCGCCCGGCTCTACTCGGAGGAGGACCTGGTGCGGGCCTGGTCGTCGGTCCGGCCGGCCGTGTCGCTGGCGGAGCCCGCCACGATGTCGATGGGGCCGGTGACCGCGTCGGCTCCATGACCGGCGGGCGCCGCCCCGGCGGACGAGGCCGCACCCGCACCGGTGCGGTCCCGGGTGGCTCCGTCGGCGTCGTCGTCATCGGCGAACTCGCTCGGCCCGAAGTCGGAGAGGTTGTAGGCATCCGTGTGCAGCGACGAGCTGAGGTCGCGCCGAGGGGTGTTCCGCGGTGTCGAGGCCAGCATGTTCTCGACGCCGGCGACGTCGAGGATAGGGCCGGTGTCGGGGGACAACGGATGCGAGGCGCTCCGGTGTACGTTGTCGACCAGCCCGTCGAGCATGGCGACGGCGTCGTCGACGATGCCCTGGTTGCGGGTGTCCGTGCCGTGCAGCAGCCAGCGGGCCAGCTCCAGTTCGGCGTAGAGCATCGCGCGCTGCGTGATCCGCGGATCGTTGCCCTGGCGGGCGGTCGCGTAGGAGGCGACGGCGGTTTCGCCGGCCGCCCCGCGGGAGGCGAGCAGCCAGTGCAGGTCGCGGGCCGGGTCGCCCACGCTGAGCGCCGACCAGCCGAGCACGCCGGAGACGGAGTCCTCGCTGATCAAGAACGAGTCGGCGGACAGCGAGCCGTGCACCACGCACGGAGCGAACTGCCACAGGGAATCGTCGTCCGTGGCCTGCTCCCACCGGCGGAGGAGGGCGGCGGGGAGGTAACCGGTGGCTGATGCGCGGTCGATCAGGTCGATGGCCCCGGTGCGGCAGTCCTGCGCGCTCTGCTGGGGGAGGCCGGCGGTGCCCACGAATGCGGTCGGCAGACCGTGGATCGCGGCGATGGCACGCCCGATCGACCCGGACACGCCGGCGTGGCCGGTCAGGGCATCCGCGTCGAACGAGTCGCCGTCCAGCAGCTCGTAGACGACGGCCCGGGTGCCGCTGAGCGGGGCCTGGCCCACGAACTCGGGCACGTCGAAGGGGAGGCGGCTGCGGGTGCCGACCGTGAGGGCGCGCAGGGCCACGAGGTCGGCGGACTGCTCCGTTTCGGCGGCCTGGGAGACCGGTACGCGGATGATCAGCGACCGTCCCTCGGTGTCGATCAGCAGGGCGGAATCGAAGGAGCCGTTGGCTCCGGGAGTGCGTGCGCTGGAGCCGTAGGACCGGGCCCGGACGACGTCCAGTCCGGGAACGGCGGCAGTGGCCAGCGCGGCTAGAGTGAGAGGGGATCTGACCATACCTTCTAGGTTAGGTCGACTTCCTCCCGGCGCGGTCGTTCGCCACGCCTCCACACAACTTCGGCAGAACTGCCCGAGCCCGGAGGGCACCATGTCGTTTGCTTTCACGTCCCGCTTGCCGCTGTCGCGCCAGGCGGTGGATCGCGACCACGAGGCCCGGGCTACGCCAGACCTGCTCGACCGGCTGTGGGCGGATGCCTCCACGCGCGTGCTCGCGCTCCACCGCGGTTCCGCGCTGATGAGCCCCACCGGCGGCCCGGCGCGGCTCCGGCTGCTGGCGCCCGACCGGGAGCCGAGCGCGGAGCTGCGGCTCTACCTCGGTCGGTCCCTGGCCCCGGAGGAGTCCGAACCGGTGGGCACCCGGCTCGTCGCGGCCGTCCTGTCCGACGACGCGGCCGCGGCGCTCGAACCGGACCCGGCGCGCTGGGCGTCGCTCCGCACCGTGGCCACGGCCCTGACCGACCGCGACGCCGGCCTGCTGACCGAGACCCTCGGGGTGGTCAACTGGCACGGCTCCCACTCCCACTGCCCGCGGTGCGGCACGGCCACCCTGCTCGAGACCGCCGGCTGGACCCGCCGCTGCCCGTCCTGCGGCGGCCAGGTCTTCCCGCGCACCGACCCGGCCGTGATCGTGCTGATCACCGACGCCGACGACCGCATCCTGCTCGGCTCCAACGCCCTGTGGGAGAACAACCGCTACTCCCTCCTGGCTGGTTTCGTCGAACCGGGCGAGTCGCTCGAAGCGGCCGTGATCCGGGAGATGTTCGAGGAATCGGGCCTGCGCGTGACCGACCCGGTCTACCTCGGCTCCCAGCCCTGGCCGTTCCCGGCCTCGATCATGTTCGGCTTCACCCCGAGCCTCGCCGACGGGCAGCCGGCCTCGGGCCTGCTCCCCGACGGCGAGGAGATCCTCGACCTGCGCTGGTTCAGCCGGGACGAGCTCCGAGCCGCCGGCGACAGCATCATCCTGCCCGGCCGGTCCTCGATCGCCCGCGCGATCATCGAGCATTGGATGGGCGAGCCGCTGGACTTCGGTCCGGACGAGGTGCACGGATGGCGCTGACCGCCGCCTCCCTCCTGGCCGGCCTCGACGAGCAGCAGCGGGTGGCCGCCGAGGCCCTGGTCGGCCCGGTGTGCATGCTCGCCGGCGCCGGCACCGGCAAGACCCGCGCCATCACCCACCGGATCGCCTACGGCGTGATGACCGGCGCCTACTCGCCCGGCCGGGTGATGGCGCTCACGTTCACGGCGCGCGCCGCCGCGGAACTGCGCGGCCGGCTGCGCCAGCTGGGCGCGGGCGGCGTCGCCGCGCGCACGTTCCACGCGGCCGCCCTGTCCCAGCTGAACTATTTCTGGCCGCACGTGGTCGGCGGCCAGGCTCCCCGCATCCTCGACGGCAAGGGCCGTCTGCTCGGCCACGCCGCCGAAACCCTGAAACTCAAGCTGGACACCGCCACCCTGCGCGACCTGGCCGCCGAGATCGAGTGGCGCAAGACCTCCGGCCTCAGCATCGAGGCCTACGGCGCCGGGATCGCCCGGCGGAGCCTGCCCGGGCGGCTGGACGTGGACCAGGTCCTGACCATGCAGGAGACCTACGAGCGGCTCAAGGACGAACGCAAGCAGATCGACTTCGAGGACGTGCTGCTGGCCATGGCGGGGATGATCGAGGCGGAGCCGTCCGTGGCCCTGCAGGTGCGCGAGCAGTACCGCTTCTTCGTCGTCGACGAGTACCAGGACGTGTCGCCGCTGCAGCACGACCTGCTCTCGCTCTGGCTGGGGGAGCGGCGCGATCTCTGCGTGGTGGGCGACGCCAGCCAGACGATCTACTCGTTCACCGGCGCCCGCAGCGACTACCTGCTCGACTTCCCGAAACGGTGGGAGGACGCGACCGTGGTGCGGCTGGAGCGCAACTACCGTTCCACCGCGTCGATCGTGTCCACCGCCAACCAGCTGATGCGCGGGCGGGCGGGGGCCCTGACGTTGCAGGCCAACGCCGCCGAGGCCGGCATCGAGCCGAGCGTGCGCGAGTACGCCAATGACATGGCCGAGGCGCGCGGCGTCGCGCAGAGCATCCTCGACCTGATCGAGGCCGGGACCAAGCCGGAGCAGATCGCCGTCCTGTTCCGGGTGAACGTGCAGGCGGCCTTTCTGGAGACCGCCCTCGGCGACGTCGGGGTGAGCTACCAGATCCGGGGCTCCAAGCGGTTCTTCGACCTCGCGGAGGTCAAGCAGGCGGTGATGCAGCTGCGGGCGGCATCCGTGTCGATCATTGGCGAGCCCCTGTTCAAATCCGTCAGCGATGTGCTGCGCTCCCTCGGCTGGAGCCAGAGCGCGCCGGAGGCCCCCGGGGCGGTGCGCGATCGCTGGGAGTCCCTCAACGCCATCATGGGCCTGGTCGATCAGGCGGCCCCGGGGACCACGTTCCGCCAGTTCACCGACGAGCTGATGGAGCGCCAGGCCGGCCAGCACGAGCCGACGGTGTCCGCGGTGACGCTGGCGACCATGCACTCCGCGAAGGGTCTCGAGTGGGAGGCGGTCTTCCTGATCGGGCTGTCGGAGGGTCTGGTGCCAATCAGCTACGCCGGCACCTTCGAGCAGATCGACGAGGAACGCCGCCTGCTCTATGTGGGCATCACCCGGGCCCGTCGCCGGCTCGCGCTGAGCTGGTCGGCGGCCGGACACCAGCAGCGCGCCCCGCGCGAGCGGTCCCGTTTCCTCGGCGAGATCGGCCTCCGCACCGCCCGTGCGGCCGGCGCCCGCGGCGCCTGACCTGCCTGCCCAGTCCGCCGCGCCTGACCTGGCCGCGTCCGCGGCGCCTGCCCGCCCTGCCCGCCTGACCTGCCTGCCCAGTCCGCCGCGCCTGACCTGGCCGCGTCCGCCGCGCCTGACGTTGCTTACCGGTCTGCCCGCTCGCTTCTACCCCCGCCTCGCCCTCGACCTGGTTAGCACCACCACCAGCAGCACCCGAGGCCACGGTGGCTAATTCAGGAGATCCGCGCGGAATCGCAGGTTCCGCCGCACTGCTTCGGCGCCGAGGTCCGGCGGCCGGCCGACTTCTCCTGAATTAGCCACACTCGGCGTCGGTCATTGGGCCTCCGGGCATCGCGGCACCGCGGCACCGCGGCATCGGGGCGCCGCGGCACCTGGGCACATACGCACCTGGGCACTTACGCACCTGGGCACCTACGCACCTGGTAGGCCTCGCCCGATCGCCCGACGGGATATCAGTGGCGAACGAGGGACGAGGGACGAGAGACGAGGAACGAGGAACGCGGGGTGGGGGACGAGGTGTGTGGACCGCGCGGCCTGAGCATAACTCCTGCAGATTCTCAGAGGGGGCCGGGGCGCCGCCCAGTGAATTCGGGCTGCAGCGCACCCCGGCCGAGCAGATTGCAGGAGTTATGCACGGGAGCCCGGCCTGCCTGCAGCTGTGGTTGCGGCTGTAGCTGACGGTGGTGGTGGTGGTGGTGGTGGTGGTGGTGGTGCGGGCGCCGGCGAGGCCGCCTCGCGGGCGGCTCCTCGGGGCGTCGGGGTAACCTCGACCCGTGAATCCGTTTCCGTACACGCGACTTGCCGCGGTCCCGCTGGCGCCGCTGCTTGTGACCCAGGCACGGGCGCTTCGGCGCGACACCCCGCGGCTACCCGACGCAGCCCTGCCCTGGACCGGGTCCCGCCCCGGCCCCGACCCGCTGCGGATTCTGGTGCTCGGTGACTCGACCGCGGCCGGGGTCGGCGCCCTCACCCAGGACGAGGCGCTTCCGGGCTGGATCGCGCACGAGGTCGCCGTGCGCTGGGGCCGCGGAGCCAGCTGGCGTGCGATCGGGGAGAACGGAGCGACGGCCAAGGACGTGCGCGAGCGGTTCGTGGCGGAGGCGGCAGCGGTTCCCTTCGACCTGGCGCTGCTCACGATCGGCGCGAACGACGCGCTCGGCCTGCGGTCCCGCTCCGCGTTCACCCGCGACGTGCGGTCGATCGTGCGCACCCTGCGCGCGGCGGCCCCGCACGCGGATGTTCTCGTCTCGCTGATGCCGCGGTTCGACCGGTTCGACCTGCTGCCCGAACCGCTGCGCGCCACTCTCGCCCGGCACGCGGCCAGCCTGGACACCGGCGCCCGCCTCGCGGTGCAGGGCCTCGACCGGGTCGTGGCGATCCCGACGCCGCCGCCCTATGTCGACGGGTTCTTCGCGAGCGACGGCTTCCACCCGAGTGCGCTCGGCTACCGGCTCTGGGCGGAATTCGTGTTCGATTCGGCGCCGGGCCTCGACCTCGGCCACTGACCGGCGCGCCCGGTTTCATACTGGGACCATGCCCCTGCTCCGCACTCTCGACGAGATCATCGCCGTCGTCACGACCGCCACGGCTATCACGACCGCCACGGCTGTCACGGCCCCCACGGATGCCGGCCCGCGCCCGCATTCCCCGGCCGCAGCATCCCGCGCCGACGCCCCTGCGCGCACGATCATCGGCATCACCGGTTCCCCCGGGACCGGCAAGACGACGTTCGCCGAGGCCCTCGTCGCGCGGCTCAACACGCCGGTGTCGCGCGCGCAACTGGTCTCGATGGACGGCTTCCACCTGCCGCAGGCCCGGCTGGTTGAGCTCGGCCGCCGCGACCGCATGGGCGCGCCGGACACCCTCGACGTCGACGGCTTCGTGCACCTGCTGCGCCGGCTGCGGTCCACCGACGGCCCCGTCACGGCGCCCGGCTTCGACCGGGAGACCGAGGAGGCGACCCCCGGCACGGTTCAGATCGACCCCGACCGGCGCATCCTGGTGGTCGAGGGCAACTATCTGCTGCACGACCGGGCCGGCTGGAAGCGGGTAGCGCCGCTACTGAACCTGAGCCTGTTCGTGGGAGTGGACCGTTCGCTGCACCTGGCCCGGCTCGTCGCCCGGCACGAGCGCTACGGCAAGTCGGCGACGGATGCCCGCGCCTGGGCCCTCGGCCCCGACGAGGCCAACGCGCGCCTGATCGAGCTCACCCGGGCCCGCGCCGATCACGAGATCCGGCTCGGCTGAGGCCGGCTCGTCTGAGGCCGACCCCGGCACGCGTCACAACCGGTCGGCGCCGAGTGCAGTCGAGGCGGACAGGCTTCCCGGCACGGAGAGGCAGCCGCACCGCTCATGCGGCTGGTGCACGCGGCGCCGCAACAGACTGTTCTCCGCGTCGATCACCAGCGACGTGCCGGTCAGGACCGATCGGCCCGACGCCAGCCGGTCGTGCACGAGACCGGCGACGCGCGTGGACACATCGATGCTCTGACGCGGGGTCTCCGTCGGTGCCCGGCGGGTGAGCAGCTGGCAGGCGATGGCGGGCCAGGCCGGGTCCGCATCGATGTGGGCGAGCTCCAGGCAGGAGAGGCAGGCGCCGGTCCCGGGTTCGACCAGCGGCCCGATCCGCACCTGGCAGTCGCTGAACACCACGGGCAGATGCGGGATGTCCCGGCGCAGCCAGCGTCCGTGCCGGTCGGGTTCGAGCGCGAAGTGGGCCACCTCGACGGCCAGGGCCGCACCGTCGTTGTCTGCCCGCTCGGTCACCCGGAAGCCCAGATCCTCGAGTAGCCTCTTGATTCGCTCGGCGGTCGGGCCGTTCCCGCCCACGAAGACCGGGCCCGGAACAATCGCCGGGGGAGCCGGCTCCCGGGCCGGCGCGGACCCGGGAACAGACCCCGGCACGGATTCCCCTGCGATCTCGTCTGCCGGACGGCTCTCCCCCGTGACCAGCAGCACCGGGGCCAGGGCGTGGAGCAGCGCCAGGATGTCCTCGTCGGAGGCCCCGCCCTGCCGGCCGAGCATGAGCGCCCCCGAGTGGGGGATACCCACGAAGAGGGCGGAGATCACCCGTTCGAGTCCGTCGGCCACGGCGGAGAGCACGACGAGGGGCCGGTCGATTCCGACCTGGATGGTGTCGGGCGAGCGCCAGACGACGGGGTAGCGCGGGTCTAGTCGAAGTGTCATCCGGCGATGATGCTCCACTCCCGCAGCCGGCGCGCGAATCATCCACAGCCGGGTCCGCAGGCGCTCCGTGGGAGGCGCCTCCGAATCTCCCGAATCCCCGGCTCCCGGGCCGTAGAGGCACCTAGGCTGGCGGGATGAAGCCTCGTCGCATTCTCGTCACCGGCGCCACCGGATACATCGGTGGCCGTCTGGTTCCCATGCTGCTGGAATCCGGGTTCGAGGTGCGAGTTCTCGTGCGCTCGCCGCAGAAGCTCAAGGACGTGCCCTGGGCGGGGCAGGTGGAGGTGGTCGAGGGTGACCTCGGGGACCTGGACTCGATGCGGGCCGCGTGCGCCGGCAGCGACGTGCTCTACTACCTCGTGCACTCCATGGGCACGCGCGGCGATTTCGAGCGCACCGAGCGCACGGCGGCCCGGAATGTGGCGACCGCCGCCGCCGAGGCCGGCGTGTCCCGCATCATCTACCTCGGCGGGCTGCACCCCGACACCGCCGAGCTTTCCCAGCACCTGCGCTCGCGCGCCGAGGTCGGCCGTATTCTGCTGGAATCCGGTGTGCCCACGGCTGCGCTGCAGGCCGGCGTAGTGATCGGCTCCGGCTCGACCTCGTTCGAAATGATCCGCCACCTCACCGACGTGCTGCCGTATATGCCCGCACCGCAATGGGTGCGCAACAAGATCCAGCCGATCGCCGTGCGCGACGTCCTCTACTACCTCGTCTCCTCGGTGGACCTGCCGGCGGACGTCAACCGCACGTTCGACATCGGCGGCCCCGACGTTCTCCGCTACGGCCAGATGATGAACGGCTACGCCCTCGAGGCCGGCCTGCGCCAGCGCCCGATCGCCTCGCTCCCCGTCTTCACTCCGTGGCTGGCCTCGCAGTGGGTGAACCTGGTCACCCCCATCCCGCGCAGCCTGGCCGTGCCCATCATCGCGTCGCTGCAGAACGACTGCGTCGTCCACGAGCGCGACATCGATGAGTACATTCCGCGACCGAAGGATGGCCTCACTCCCTACCGCACGGCCGTTCGGCTTGCCCTCGGACGCATGCGCGACGGTGACGTCGAGACCAGCTGGCGCAACGCGTCGATCGAGGGCGCGTCCAGCAACCCGCTGCCGAGCGACCCGGACTGGGCCGGACACCTCGTCTACACCGACCTGCGAGAAAAGCACACCGACGCGAAGCCGGCCGACCTGTGGCGTGTGATCGAGAGCATCGGCGGCGACAACGGCTGGTATTCCTTCCCACTGGCCTGGGCGGTGCGCGGCTGGATGGACAAGATCGTCGGCGGCGTGGGCCTCCGCCGCGGCCGCCGCAACCCCGACCACCTGCACACCGGGGACGTGCTCGACTTCTGGCGGGTCGAACAAATCGACCGAGGCAGGTTTCTGCGCCTGCGGGCCGAGATGCGGGTTCCCGGTCGGGCGTGGCTGGAGATGACCGCCGAGCCGGCACCGGACGGCGGCTCGATCTACCGGCAGCGAGCGGTCTTCTTCCCGCGCGGCCTGGGCGGACGCCTGTACTGGTTCTCCGTTCTCCCGTTCCACGGCGTGGTGTTCAGCGGGATGGCCAACCGCATCACCGCTGCCGCGCTCGGGGAAGCGGCGCAAGCCGTCACGACCGACGCCGTCCAGACGGATGCCCGGAGCAGGGCGGACCCGGCATCCGTTGCCGCGCTGCCCGTCGAACCCTGATATCACCCGCAGGGGCTGGCCGCCTCGGCCCGGCGGATGCATGATGGAAGGGGTGCGAGGGAGGCAGCCATGTCGGGATCTGTGGTGTTCATGGGAGGCGCACTGACCGCGAGCGGCCAGTGGGCGGAGTGGCTCCCCGAGTATGAGGTGCGCAATTTCGGCGTCAGCGGGTACACCACCGACGAGGTCGTGGCCGGCGTCGACGCGGTCATCGAGCTTGAGCCGGATGCGGTCGTGGTCGGGGCGGGAACGAACGACTTGGGCTGGCGCCGGTCAGACGAGTACATCGTGCGCAACCTGGAGACGGTGATCTGCGCGCTGCGCAAGGGGTTGCCGGGCGCGCGCCTCCTGGTCGTCTCGGTCCCGCCGCGGGAACGCGACTTCGCAAACACCCTCCGCTCGATCAACCGCCATCTGCGCCAGTTCGTGCCGACTCAGCACGCGGCCTTCCTGGACCTCTGGCCCCGGCTGGCCCAGCCCGACGGGGAGATCGACGTCAGCTTCTCCGACGATCGCCTCCACCTCAACGCCGACGGCTACGCGGCCTGGGCCAGTGAACTGCAGGCGGCGCTCGAGGCGATCTTCGAACGGCCGCCGTCGAGCACGGCGATCCCGATCTCGCACGTGTGACGGTACCGGGTGGCAGCACCGGCGCGGACGGGCGTCACCTGTTGTTGTTGAGTTCGAACACCTTGAGCAGCTCCGCGATGGCCGTGTCCCGCTCCTCGCCGCCGGCTTCGAACATCTGCGTGACGTGGGTCTGCAGGTGGTTGTCGACGATGAGTTTGTTAAGCGAGCCCAGAGACTTCTGAATCGAGAGGGACTGGGTGAGGATGTCGATGCAGTACTCCTCGTTCTCGATCATCTTCTCGAGGCCGCGCATCTGTCCCTCCAGGATGCGGGCACGGTGCAGGGCACGCCGTTTGATGTCTTTGATCATGCGTTCAGAGTACCGTGATGGGGCATACCCCGGAGGGGTATGTTTGTGCCGTCGCGGATGCGGGGCCGCTGAGTAGAGTGGGCGCATGCGCCGATCGGTCCGTTTCCTGCTCATTGCCGCGCTCGGCGGCCTCACCCTGGGCGGCCTCGCCGCTCCGGCGGCTGCCGCGCCCGCCATCGTGGCCACCGACACCTCGGACTTCACGTTCGACTCGTGGCACGCCGATTTCCGGCTCGGGCTCACCGGCGACGGCCACTCCGCGCTGACCACCACCGAGACGATCGTCGCCCGCTTCCCGGAGTCCGACCAGAACCGGGGCATCCGCCGGGCCATCCCCACCCACTACGACGGGCATCCGACCGACCTGACCCTGGTCAGTGTGACCGACGAGAACGGGCGCCCGCGGGCGACCGAGACCGAGACCACCGACGTCGACGGTGACCAGTTCCTCGAGGTGACCATCGCGGCCGAGGACTACGTGCACGGCGCGAACACCTACGTGATCGAGTACCGGCAGGTCGACGTCACGCTTTTGCCGACGGATGCCGCGGCCCCGGAGTTCTACTGGAAGGCCAACGGCACCGGCTGGACGCAACCCTTCGGCGACGTTTCGGCGACCCTCACGGTGGCCCCGGACCTGGCACCCCGCTTGACCGGCCAGTCGGCGTGCTACCAGGGCGGCGTCGACTCCGGCGAGCCCTGCGCGGACCTGACCGAGACCAGCGTCGACGGCGCCACGGTGATCGACGCCTCCGCCGGCAGCCTCGGCCCCTACCAGGGGCTCACCGTGTCGGTCGCTTTCGAGCCCGGCACGTTCGTGCCCCGCGACCAGTCGTTCACGGCGAACCCGTTCCCCGGCATCGGCCTCGGCGCGCTGCTGCTCGGTCTGGTCCTGGCGGCGGTGGCGGCCGTCGCCCGGGCCACCCGGTGGCGTTCCGCGCCGGGGCGGCCCACCATCATCGCGGAGTACCTGCCGCCGAAGGGCGTGAACCTGCTTCAATGCGGCGACGTGGCCCGAGCGTCGGCGAAGGCGATTACGGCCCAGTTCCTCAGCTTCGCCGTGCGCGGGAATCTGCGGGTGCTCGAAGGAACGGGCAAGAAGCACTACCTGCTCGAGCTGCGGCACGCGCAGGGGCTCGACCCGGCCGAGAAAGCGGTGCTCCGGCTGCTGTTCCCGGGGCTGCACGAGGGCACGCGCCGGGACCTCAAATCGAAGGACACCGTGCTGGGCAAGGGCCTGACGAAGCAGCTCCAGGCCGTCAGACAGCAGGTGCTGACGGACGGGCTGCGGGAGAAGAAGGGCGGCCGGCTCCGCGGCTGGCTGCTCACTGGCGCCCTGTTGACCGGGGTCATCTGCGTCGCTGGCAGCATCGGTGGCCTCGTGACCGAGGTCGGCGGGGCCTGGCCGGCCGTGATCCTGATTTTCGGGGCGCTGGTCTCCATCGCGACCATCGCGCTCGCCGCCAGCGTGCGGCCGCTCACCCCGGCCGGCGCCGAACTCCGCGACTACCTGGCGGGCGTGCGGCTGTACATCGGCGTCGCCGAGACCGAACGGCTGCGGGTGCTGCAGAGCCCCGAGGGAGCGCTGCGGTCGCCCTACCGGCCGGATGCGGCATCCGTTCTCGGCCCGGACGTCGTCCGGGATGCCGCGCTCGACCCGGCCGATCCGCTGCAGGTGCTCAAGCTCTACGAGCGGCTGCTGCCCTTCGCGGTTCTCTTCGGCCAGGAGACCGCGTGGTCGCAGGTGCTCGGCGACTACTACGCCCGGAGCGGCTTGGAGCCGGACTGGTACGCTGGCTCCGCCCCGTTCAGTCCGGTCTGGTTCGCCGCCGGCCTGAACTCGTTCTCCAGCTCCACCTCGGCATCCTGGTCGGGGAGCGCCTCGAGTTCCTCCAGTTCCGGTTCGGGCGGGGGAGGCTCGGTCGGCGGGGGCGGCGGCGGTGGCGGAGGAGGAGGAGTCTGATGGGCACCCCGGTCGAACCCACATTCAGTCGTTCCGCGCTCGCGCCCGGCCTGCTCGGCGCCGTCATCCTGCTCGGCGGGCTGGCCCTGCTGGACTCGGAAAGCTACATCATCATCCGGTACGCGGTGAGCATCCTCGCGCTGATCATCTGCGTCTTCGCCGTCCAGTCGAAGGCGTACCTGTGGCTGATCGCGCTCGTGCCGATCGCCGTGCTGTGGAACCCGATCGTCGTGATCGAGCTGCACGGCCAGGGCTGGGTGTCCGCCCAGTTCATCGCCGCCCTGGTCTTCATCATCGTCGGCGTCAGAACCAAGGTGCCGGTGCATCAGTAGGGACCCGCGGGCGTAGACTGGCCCCACGCCGCGAAAGCCCGCTGACCGCCTCGACCGTGCTGCCACACTGACCGGCTGCCACATCGAGAATGCGGGCGCACGAATCTCGGTGCCACTAATGTCGGTGACACGATGCTTGATCAGGCCTCGGCGTATCGATCGCACCGGTATCCACGGATGCCGCACCACGTCGAGCACGGTTCTCTTTGCCGCGCTGCTGTGAAGTTGGAGAAGAATGGCATACACCCGCCACCAGGCCGCCGGTTCGAATACCCGTGCCGCCGCCGGAGGTCGCCAGCGGCAGCGACCCCGTTCCCGTGACGATGACGCCCCCATCATCCCGATCCTCGCCCGCAAGGTGCGCGAGGTCGAGGCGAAGGCGCAGACCGGCGCGAAGCTCGGCCCGACCAACCGCACCAAGTACCAGGTCATCGCGCTGCTCATGCGCGAGGAGCGCGCCCGGGTCAAGGGCGACAAGGAACTCACCGACGCCAACCGCGCCGAACTCCTCAAGCGCCTCGACGGGATCGCGCAGATCCTGGCGAAGACCGCGGCACGCGACACCAGCCTGATCACCCTGCTCGAACCCGACGCGGGGGTGTCCACGGTCGCGCAGCGGTTCCGCCGCGACTGGCTGATCGAATCCGGCGCCGAGCTGTCCCCGGACGAGCTCATCATCACCCGGGAGCCCGAAGCCAAGCCCGAGATGCCGGTCAACCAGGTCATCCCGCAGTCGGTCAAGGCCCGGCAGCTGGCCAACCCGTTCCTCGCGCCCGATTTCAGTGCCGCGCAGGCTCCGCCGGTCGTCTCCGGCCGCCGTCTCGCCAACTGGGAGCTGATCGGCTCGCTGTTCAAATCCTTCGAGTACGGCTCCGGCGGCCAGGCCGCCAGCATGGACCTGCCCGAGGCGCCCCGCGTCGACCGGCTTTCGCCTCGCGGCATGGAGCTGATGCGTCACCAGGCCCGGTTCGTCGAAAGCGCGCGCCTCGGCCACCGCAGCTACCTGCTCGCCGACGAGCCGGGACTCGGCAAGACGGCGCAGAGCCTGCTCGCGGCATCCGTCAGCGGGTCATACCCGCTGCTCGCCATCGTCCCCAACGTCGTCAAGATGAACTGGGTCCGTGAGGTGGAACTGTGGACGCCGAACCGCCGGGCCACCGTCATCCACGGTGACGGCGACACCCTCGACGCGTTCGCCGACGTGGTCATCGTCAACTACGACGTTCTCGACCGGCACCGCACCTGGCTCGGTACCCTCGGGTTCAAAGGCATGGTCGTCGACGAGGCGCACTTCATCAAGAACCTCCAGTCCCAGCGGTCCAAGCACGTGCTGGCCCTGGCCGAGCAGATCCGCCGCCGCACCCCGGGAGGGAACCCGCTGCTGATGGCCCTGACCGGTACGCCGCTGATCAACGACGTCGACGATTTCCGTGCGATCTGGCAGTTCCTGGGCTGGATCGACGGCGACAAGCCCACCGCCAAGCTGATGGCCAGGCTCGAAGCCATCGGGCTGACCCCGGCGGATTCCGGCTTCTACTCCGCGGCGCGCGCCGCCGTGATCGACATGGGCATCGTGCGCCGCCGCAAGGTCGATGTCGCCGCCGACCTGCCGGCCAAGCGCATCGCCGACCTGCCGGTCGAGCTGGACGACGACCTCGGGCGCTCCATCCGCCAGGCCGAACGCGAGCTCGCCGCCCGCCTGGTCACCCGGTACCACTCGCTCGTGGCCGCCCGCCACCCGGGCCAGACGCCGCCGGTGCTCGACGGCGAGCAGAGGGCCGCTTTCGTCCGCGCCGTCGCGCACGCCGAACTCGAGGAATCGAAGGGGCAGAGCACGGGGGAGAACGTCTTCACCATGGTGCGCAAGATCGGCCAGGCCAAGGCCGCCCTCGCGGCGGACTACGCCGTGCAGCTGGCACACTCGGTCGGCAAGGTCGTGTTCTTCGCCAAGCACATCGATGTGATGGATGCCGCGGAAGACATCTTCGCTCGGCGCGGCCTGCGCACGGTGTCCCTGCGCGGGGACCAGACCGCCCTGGCTCGCCAGGCGGCCATCGACGCCTTCAACGACGACCCGGGGGTGGCCGTCGTGGTCTGCTCCCTGTCCGCCGCCGGCGTCGGCGTCAACCTGCAGGCCGCATCCCACGTCGTGCTCGCCGAGCTCAGCTGGACCGCGGCGGAACAGACCCAGGCCATCGACCGGGTGCACCGGATCGGCCAGGACGAGCCGGTCACGGCCTGGCGGATCATCGCCGCGCACACGATCGACGCGCGCATTGCCGAGCTGATCGGGAGCAAGCAGGGCCTCGCCGCCCGAGCCCTCGACGGCGCCGAGGAAGAAATCTCTTCCGCTGACTCCGTGCAGGCCAGCGCACTGATCTACCTGCTCACCCAGGCGCTCGACGGGGAGCTGTAGGAAGCGCCCCTCACCGGCGTTGATTTGAAACCGGGCCCACCTCGGGTCCATCATGAGGAGGCGGTGAAGGCGCCGAACATGATCGCTCGCAACAAGGAGTAACCACAAATGAAAATAGGTATCCTCACCAGCGGTGGAGACTGCCCCGGACTCAACGCCGTTATCCGCGGTTCCGTACTCAAGGGAGTCCGCGTCCTCGACGCCGAATTCGTTGGCATACGCAACGGCTGGAAAGGCCTTGTAGAGGGCGACTTTATGACCCTGGACCGCCACAGCGTGCGTGGTCTCTCCCGGCAGGGCGGAACGATCCTGGGCAGCTCCCGGACGAACCCCTTCGAGGGTGAACGCGGCGGTCCCGTTAATATCCAGAAGACGATGGACGCGGAGGGCATCGACGCGATCATCGCGATCGGTGGCGAGGGAACCCTTACCGCCGCGCGTCGTCTGACGGATGCCGGCATCAAGATCGTCGGCGTCCCCAAGACGATCGACAACGACCTCGAGGCCACCGATTATTCGTTCGGGTTCAACACGGCGGTCGAAATCGCCACTGAGGCCATCGACCGGCTGCGCACCACCGCCGAGTCGCACGGCCGGTGCATGATCGTCGAGGTGATGGGCCGCCACGTGGGCTGGATCGCACTGCACTCCGGCATGGCCGGCGGCGCGCACGCCATCCTGACCCCGGAGCAGCCGCAGACCATCGAGCAGATCTGCGAGTGGGTGCTGCACGTGCGTGACCGCGGTCGTGCACCCGTGCTGGTCGTCTCCGAGGGCTTCAAGCTCGCCGGAATGGAACAAGCGCTCTCGACCAAGGGCCTGGACGCGTTCGACCGTCCGCGCCTCGGCGGCATCAGCGAAATGATCGCCCCGATGATCGAGGAGCGCACGGGCATCGAGTCCCGCGCCACCGTGCTCGGCCACACCCAGCGCGGCGGGGCCCCGTCGGCTTACGACCGCGTGCTCGCGACCCGCCTCGGCATGGCCGCGGTCGACGCCGTCTTCGCCGGCCAGTGGGGTTCCATGGTATCGCTGCGCGGCACCGACATCGAGATCGTCAGCATCGCCGACGCGACCATCGGCCTGAAGACCGTGCCGCAGGCGCGGTACGACGAGGCCGCTGTGTTGTTCGGCTAAACCCGCACCACGAGCTGCGGGGCCCCGGATCTGATCCGGGGCCCCTCAGCTCGTTAAGGCGTGGTCAGGGATTCAGCGAATGCCGGACGTCAGGCGAGTTTGGCCTGCACCTGGGCCAGCGACGGGTTCGTGGCGCTCGACCCGTCGGGGAAGAGGATGGTCGGCACGGTGCGGTTGCCGTTGTTCAGGCTCATCACGAGTTCCGAGGTGCCCTCGACCTCCTCCACGTTGACCTCGGTGTAGCCGATGCCCACCTTGTCGAGCTGCGACTTCAGGCGCGAGCAATAGCCGCACCAGGTCGTGGTGAACATGGTGATGGTTCCGGATGCGGGCACGAAGTTCATCTCAGCAGCCTAATACGATGGAATCATGTCCCTTCCCCAGGTGTGCGTCTGCTATCTCACCCGTCGCACCCCGGCGGGAGACCTGCAGGTGCTGCTCGGCCGCAAGAAGAAGGGTCTGGGCCTTGGCAACATCGTCGGCCTCGGCGGCAAGCTCGAGCCGGGGGAGACGGCCGTGCAGGCGATGGTCCGGGAGATCGAGGAGGAGTCCGGCCTGGTCGTGACGGCATCCGTGCTCACCCCGATGGGTCTGCTGACCTACCTGTTCCCGCACCGGGAGGCCTGGAGCCAGGAGTCGAGCGTGTTCGTCTGCACGGAGTGGACGGGGACCCCGCGTGAGTCGGACGAGCTGAACCCGGAGTGGTTCGATGTGGCGGCCCTGCCCGTTGACGAGATGTGGGACGACGCCCGGCACTGGCTGCCGGGCGTGCTCGCCGGAATTCCGGTGCGGGCCACCTTCACCTTCGGGGCAGACCTCGCGACGGTGGTGGACCAGGGCCTGGTTTGCGCTTTGAATTGACCCGCCTGCCCCCGAGTGTCAGGATTGTTCCTGCTTTGCAGCTTGAGATAACCCCGGCTGTCGTACACCCAGAGAAAGACGCCGGTGGATTTCACCCTGATTGTCGCGCTCGTCATTGCGCTGGCCCTGATTTTCGACTTCACCAACGGTTTCCATGACACCGCGAACGCCATGGCCACCCCCATCGCAACCGGCGCCATGCGGCCCAGGGTCGCCGTGGGATTGGCGGCCATCCTCAATCTGGTCGGCGCGTTCCTGTCCACGGAGGTCGCCAAAACGATCTCCGGCGGCATCATCAAGGAAGGTGACGGCGGCGTCCAGATCACCCCGGAGATCATCTTCGCCGGCCTGATCGGCGCCATCGTCTGGAACCTGCTCACCTGGCTGCGCGGTCTGCCGTCCAGTTCGAGCCACGCCCTGTTCGGCGGCCTGATCGGCGCCACCATCATCGGCATCGGCTCCCAGGCCGTGGCCTACGACGTCGTGCTCGCCAAGGTCATCCTGCCCGCCCTGATCGCCCCGCTGACGGTCGGTGTCGTGGCGTTCCTGGCCACCAGGCTGGCCTACTTCATCACCCGCCGTGACAGCGGCAAAGCGGATGGCCGCGGCGGCTTCCGTTACGCCCAGATCTTCTCCTCCTCCCTGGTGGCCCTGGCTCACGGCACCAACGACGCCCAGAAGACCATGGGCGTCATCACCCTCACCCTGATCGCCAGCGGGATGCAGGACGTGGGCACCGGCCCGCAGCCGTGGGTCATCATCGCCTGCGCCGTCGCGATCGCGATCGGCACGTACAGCGGCGGCTGGCGCATCATTCTCACCATGGGTCGCGGTCTCACCGCGATCAAGCCGGCCCAGGGCTTCGCGGCGGAGACCAGCACCGCCGCGACCATCCTCGCGTCCAGCCACCTCGGTTTCGCCCTCTCCACCACGCAGGTCGCCTCCGGGTCCGTCATCGGGTCCGGCATGGGCCGACGCGGCTCGACCGTGCGCTGGGGTATGGCCGGGCAGATCGTGCTCGGCTGGGTGCTCACCCTGCCGGCCTCGGCCATTATGGGCGCATTCGCGGCCGGGCTGGCTCTGCTGGGCCCGATTGGCATCGTCCTCGACCTGGTCCTCGGTTCCCTCCTCGTCGCCCTGCTGTTCCGCCGGTCCCGCGCCACCCGGGTCACACACGACAACCTGCACGACATCGACGACGCCGGGCGCGTCGTGAAAATCCGGAAGACCCCCCGCAAAGTCTCCCGCACGGACCGGAAGAAGGTCGCGCTGTGATCGATTGGGCCGCATTCTTCGTCGTGGCGTTCGCGTCCCTCGTCTCGTCCGCGGTCGTGGTGAGTCTCTACTCGCTCGGCCTGCGGCTGCTCACCACCGCCGGACGCGTTCCGGTCGTCGAACCGGCCGAGTTCACCGGCGCCATCACGGTGCTCACCCCCAAGCGGGCCGCGAAGGAGGCCAAGCGCGCGCGTAAGGCCGCCGCCACCCCGCTGACCCGAGGCCAGAAGAAGGCCGCCGTGCTGGGCGCCTACGCCTGTTTCGTCCTGTGCGCCGGGGCGGTCATCTTCGGCGTCTACCTGATCGTGCCCGCCCTGCACGGCTAGCCGCTCCGCCTCGCTGCCGCGCTCCGCCTCGCTGCCGCGCTCCGCCCCGCGCTGGGCTGTCCCCGCCCCAGTGCCCGTTCCGGTCGAGAGTGCCCGTTCTGCCGGTCACTCTCGACCGGAACGGGCACTGTCGCGTGCCGCACGGGGCCTGGCGCGGTAGCTGCGCACCGTCGTGCGGGAGCTGCGCGGTAGCTGCGCCCTTTCGCTGGTGGCACGCCGCGCGCGAAGCGGCGCAGCACGCGCGTGGGTGCCGGCGCCGACCGGCCGAAGGGTGACTCTCGGGTCCTGGCCNCAGCACGCGCGTGGGTGCCGGCGCCGACCGGCCGAAGGGTGACTCTCGGGTCCTGGCCGGAGGACGGCTCTCGGCATCCGTGGACCGGTTTCGTGGCAACGGATGCCGCCGCGACCCCGGTGTGCTGCTCGCGGCGCACCCCGGGGCTCGGGGCTCACGGTGGAGCCTGCGCCGCGAGCGGGAACGTGAGCCGTGAGCCGCGAGCCGGACCGGAGCCCGTCGCATCCGTCTGAGCTCGAGCGGTGGACACTCGCTGCCGTGTGAGAGTGCCCGTTCCGGTCGAGAGTGCCTACTGTGCCGGTCACTCTCGACCGGAACGGGCACTCTGGACGCGCGCGGGAGGTGCGCCCCTTCGCGGGTGGTGTGCCACGCGCGTAGCGGCGCTGCACGCGCACCGGAGCACGAGCATGTGCGCGGGGAACCGAGACGACTGCGACTGCGGCAGCGGCAGCGGCAGCGGCTGCCGCGGCAGCTGCGGCGGCGGCTACCTCGTGGTGCCGCGCACCCTGGCTACCCACGTCATCAGGTGGTAGATCACGATCGCGGCCACCGTTCCGAGCGCGATGCCGTTGAAGCTGAGGGTGCCGGCCGTGAAGGTGTAGTCGGCGATGCCGATGATCAGCGCCGTGGCGGCGGTGAACTGGTTGACCGGCTTGCTGAAGTCGACCTTGTTGTCGAGCCAGATCTTGACGCCGATGATGCCGATCAGTCCGTACAGGGCTGTGGTCACGCCGCCGAGGACGCCCGCCGGGATGGTGTTGATGACCGCCCCGATCTTGGGGGAGAGGCCGAGCAGGATCGCGACCAGGCCGGCCACCCAGTAGGCGGCGGTGGAGTAGATCCGAGTGGCGGCCATGACGCCGATGTTCTCGCCGTACGTGGTGGTGCCCGACCCGCCGCTGAAACCGGCGAGCATCGTGGCCAGGCCGTCGGCCATCAGGGCGCGGCCCGTGAGGTGGTTCACCTTCGCATCCGTCATCTGGGCGACGCCCTTGATGTGGCCCACGTTCTCGGCCACCAGCACGAGCACGACGGGCAGGAAGGCGGGCAGGATGCCCAGCGCGGCGGCGGGGTTGTCGAGCGGGTTCATGGCCGAGGTGAACTGCGGCAGGCCGATCCACGCCGCCTCGCCCACGCCGCTGAAGTCGACCTCGCCAGCAACGACGGCGGCGATGTAACCGACGACCACGCCGATGAAGATCGACAGCCGGCCCAGGATGCCGCGGAACAGCACGGTCGAGAGGATGACGGCCGCGAGCGTGATGATCGCGGTCAGCGGGGCCAGGGCGAAGTTCGACTTCGCGACCGGGGCCAGGTTGAAACCGATCAGGGCGACGATCGCGCCGGACACCACGGGGGGCATCAACGCGTCGATCCAGCCGGTTCCGGTCAGTTGCACGACCAGACCGATCAGGGCCAGGAGCAGACCGACCACGATGATGCCGAACAGGGCGCTGCCCATGCCGGCGGTGGCGGTGGCGGCCGTGATCGGGGCGATGAAGGCGAAGGAGGAGCCGAGGTAGCTGGGCAGCCTGTTCCGCGTGATCAGCAGGAAGAGCAGGGTGCCGATGCCGGAGAAGAGCAGGGTCGTGCTGGGCGGGAAGCCCGTCAGCAGCGGCACCAGGAAGGTGGCTCCGAACATGGCCACGACGTGCTGGGCGCCGATCCCGATGGTGAGCGGCCAGTTGAGGCGCTCACCGGGGCCGACGACATCGGTGGCTCCGACCGTTTTACCGTCGCCGTGCAGGGTCCAGGGCAGAGCCATTGTTTCTCGTTTCCATGTCGTTCGTAGTTCCGATCGTAGTGAAGAAATAGGATCGGACGGTGATACCAAGCGCACAACCGACTCGCACCGACCCCCTCGAGGTACGAGTAGGGGCCGGTGTGGTGCGGGGGGTCCGCGAGCGCGGCGTGCGGGCCTGGCGGGGGATTCCGTATGCCGCGGCCCCGGTGGGGCAACTCCGTTTCCGGGCACCGCAGCCGGCCGGGTCGTGGCCTGGCGTGCGGGACGCCGGGTCCTTCGGCCCCGTTGCCACTCAGAGCCACCGCGGCCAGTTCATCGGCGCGCACCCGCGCATCCCGCAGAGCGAGGACTGCCTGAACCTCAACGTGCTCGCACCCGACGAGCCCGACGCTTCGGTGAAGCAGGCCGGCCCGGCAGGCCGCCGCCCGCTGCGGCCGGTGATGGTCTTCGTGCACGGCGGGGCCTACAGCGTGGGGTCCTCGCGGGAAGTGCCCCGGCAGGGCGAGGGCCTCGTGCGCCGGGGCGGCATCGTCTACGTCAGCATCAACTACCGCCTGGGCGCGCTCGGCTACCTCGACTTCAGTCGGTATTCCACGCCGGAACGGCCGTTCGAGAGCAACCTCGGGCTGCGCGACCAGGTGGCGGCCCTCGAATGGGTGCGGGACAACATCGCGTCCTTCGGTGGCGACCCGGATGCCGTCACTCTCTTCGGCGAGTCGGCCGGCGGCAACGCCGTGACCACCCTGATGACCGTTCCCGCCGCCGCCGGGCTGTTCCACCGCGCCATCGCCCAGAGCGCCCCTCCGAACGCCGTCTACTCGCCGGAGATCACCGCCGAGTGGGCCGGCGACTTCGTCAGCCTCCTGGCCCGGCGGAGCGGCGCGGCCGGACAGGCGGACCCGGGGCAGCCGGCGCCGGACCCGGCGGCCCTGCTCATCGCGGCGGATCCGGCGCGGCTGGCCGAGGCGACCACCGACCTCACCCGGCGCGCGCCCGACCGGTACCCGGGCACCATCCCGCTCTCGCCCGTCATCGACGGCGACTTCCTGCCCGAACGCCCGCTTGACGCCTTCCGCGACGGGCGCGCGCACCGGGTTCCGCTGATCATCGGCACGAACGCCCGCGAGGGATCCCTGTTCAGCGGGCGGATCGACATCCTCGCCACCACGCCGAAGCGAATCAGCGCCGTCTTCGGCAACACCCGCAAGAAGGCGCGGAAGGCCCTGAAGGCGCAGTACCCCGGCATCCCGGCCCTCCGCCCCGCGCTGGACTTCGGCGGCGACTTCTCGTTCTGGTACCCGAGCGTGCGGGTGGGGGAGCGTCACTCGCGCTATGCGCCGGTGCATTTCTACCGGTTCGACGCCGCCCCGCGGCTGCTGCGGGCGATGGGGCTCGACGCCACCCACGGGCTCGAGCTGTTCCCCCTGTTCGACCGGCTCGACGGCTGGCCCGGCCGCGGCATGACGGCGCTCGGCGGGCGGCGCCAGTTCCAGGCGGTGGGCAGACGGATGCAGGACTGGTGGCTGGCCTTCGCGGCCACCGGCAGTCCGGATGCCGCCTGGCCCCGCTACGACGAGGTCGACCGCCAGACCCTGATCATCGACTCCGTCGACCGGATCGAGTCCGACCCGCTCGGTGGCCGCCGACGCGCCTGGGGCGCCTTCGTCCCGCACATCTGAGCCGCCGGCCGGCGGACTCGCGGGAATCCGGACGGTCTCCGGGGCCGTAAACTGGAGAACTGAGAATCAGCTGAGTCGGCCACCAGGAGAACCCCATTTCTGAAACAGAGACCCACACGTCATCCAACCCTGCCCCGAAGCCGGACACCCCGGCCACGGGCGCCGAGAAATCGGGCTCCGAGAAATCAAGCGCCGAGAAATCGGGCACCCGCGCCCGGCTCGACCGGTACTTCGAGATCACGGGGCGCGGCTCCACCTGGGGCCGGGAGATCCGCGGCGGCCTGGTGACGTTCGTCACGATGGCCTACATCGTCATCCTCAACCCGCTCATCCTCGGCGGCTTCAGCGCCGACCAGGCCGCGGTCGACGTGGCCGGCGGATGGCTGCCCAACGCGCAGGTCGCCGCGGTCACCGCCCTCACCGCCGGCGTCATGACCATCCTCTTCGGCGTCATCGCCCGGCTGCCGTTCGGCTTCGCCGCCGGCCTCGGCATCAACTCCTTCCTGGCCGTGAGTGTCGTGGGCCAGGTGACCTGGGCAGAGGCCATGGGCCTCGTGGTCATCAACGGCCTGATCATCGTGCTGCTGGCCTCGACCGGTCTGCGCGAACTCATCTTCAACGCCGTTCCCCGCCAGCTGAAGATCGCCATCACGGTCGGCATCGGCCTGTTCATCGCGTTCATCGGGCTGGTCGACTCCGGCTTCGTCCGCTCGAGCGGCACGGCCTCGCCGCCGGTGCAGCTGGGCGAGAACGGCTCCGTCGTGAGCCTGCCGACGACCGTGTTCGTGATCGGCCTGATCATCCTCGGCATCCTGGTCGCCCGCAAGGTCAAGGCCGCCCTCCTGATCGGCATCGTCGCCACCACTCTGATCGCCGTGATCCTGGAGGCCATCTTCAAGGTCGGCCCGTCGCTCGGCCAGAACCCGAACGGCTGGAACCTGAACGCGCCGGTCGTGCCGACCTCCATCGTGTCCCTGCCTGACCTCAGCCTGGTCGGCCAGGTCAGCTTCGGCGCATTCGAACGGATCGGCGTGCTCGCCGCGCTGATGCTGGTCTTCACGCTCGTCTTCACGAACTTCTTCGACGCGATGGGCACCATGACCGGCCTGGCGAACGAGGCCGGGATCGCCGACGACAAGGGCAACTTCCCGCGTCTGAAGTCGGCCCTGATCGTGGAGGGCGTCGGCGCCGTCATGGGTGGTTCCACGTCCGCCTCCTCGAACACGGTGTTCATCGAGTCCGGGGCCGGCATCGGCGAGGGGGCGCGCACGGGCCTGGCCAACGTGGTGACGGGGCTTCTGTTCCTCGCCGCCATGTTCTTCACCCCGCTCACCCAGATCGTTCCGCTCGAGGTGGCCGCGGCCGCCCTCGTGATCGTCGGCGCGATGATGGTGTCCCAGATCAGGTTCATCGACTTCTCGGACTTCTCGATCGTGCTCCCGGTCTTCCTGACCATCCTCGTGATGCCGCTGACCTACTCGATCGCCAACGGCATCGGGGCCGGCTTCATCAGCTGGGTGCTGGTGCGCTCGTTCTCCGGCAAGGCGCGCGAGATCAGCCCGCTGCTCTGGATCGTCGCGGCCGGGTTCCTGGTCTTCTTCGTGCGCGGCCCGATCGAGGCGCTGCTCGGCGCGTAGGCAGACACGTGGGGCAGGGGTGCGGCGAGCCGTACCCCTGCCCCGTTTTCTATTCCAGAAAGCCGCGCAGGAGCAGTGCCGTACCGGCCAGGTGCTCGGCCATCGCGTGCGCCGCCGCGTCAGGTCTTCCGGTCAGGATCGCGGTGACGATCTGTTCGTGTTGTCGGTCGGAGTGAGCGATGTTCGGGCCGAGCGAGGGGATCTGGTCGAGCAGCTCGTTCACGCGCATCCGGACCTCGGCCAGTAGTGGCACGAGGGAGGGGGATCCGGCCAGTTCTCCGATGGTGAGGTGCAGCCGAGAGTCGAGGCGGCGGTAGTCCTCCCCGGCCGCGCCGATCGAATCGCTCAGGCTGTGCCAGAGCACCTCGCGTTCGGCGGGGGACAGAGTGCGTGCGGCGGCGTGCCGAGCGGCCCCGACCTCAAGGATCTCTCGCAGGGTGAGTGCATCCTCGATTTCCGTGGGAGGGATGTCCCGGCGGGTCACCAGCTCGCCGCTGTGGTCGACCCCGGGTGTCTGCCTGGGAAGGGCGTCGCTGACGAAGGTGCCGCCGTACCGTCCGCGCCGGGAGACCAGGTAACCGGCCTCCGCGAGGGACGCGATGGCGTCCCGGACGGTGTCCCGGCTGACGGCGAGCATGGCGGCGAGCTCGCGTTCGGCGGGCAGGCGCTCGCCCGGTGCGATCAATCCCAGCCGCACCGTCTGCAGCAGGCGCTGCACAGTCTCTTCGAAAGCGTTGCCGCCGTGGACGGGGCGCAGCAGTAGGCCGCTGTCCAGGCCCGGCTGTTCGTCGATCACGGTCTGTCTCCGCCCTCCATGCAGACTCCTAGTTCATCTAGTTCATCACGGTTTTGAGTCAGGTCATTCCGGCGTCACGTAGGCCGAGCTGATGCCGCCGTCGACGAGGAACGTGGATCCGGTGATGAACGAGGAGTCGTCGCTGGCCAGGAACGCGACAGCGGCGGCAAGTTCCTCCGGCTCCGCGAACCTCCCGACCGGGATGTGCACGAGACGCCGGGCCGCCCGTTCCGGGTCTTTGGCGAACAGTTCCTGTAGCAGGGGAGTGTTCACCGGGCCCGGGCAGAGGGCGTTGACCCGGATGCCCTGCCGGGCGAACTGCACGCCGAGCTCACGGCTCATCGCCAGCACGCCGCCCTTCGACGCGGTGTAGGAGATCTGACTCGTGGCCGAGCCGAGCACCGCCACGAACGAGGCAGTGTTGATGATCGAACCACCGCCCTGCTTGACCATGTATCGCAGAGCGGACCGGCAGCAGAGGTAGACGGATTTCAGGTTGACGTCCTGTACCTTCTGCCAGGCCGGCAGCTCGGTGGTCTCGATCGAGTCGTCGTCGGGCGGTGAGATCCCGGCGTTGTTGAAGGCCACGTCGACCGAGCCGAAGGTGAGATAGGCGGTGTCGAAGAGTGTGTCGACCTGGTCCTGGTCAGTCACGTCCACCTTGACGAAGAGTCCGTTGACCAGTTCCGCGGCAGCGAGGCCCGATGTTTCGTCGAGGTCGCCGATCACGACGGTCGCCCCCTCTGCGGCGAATCGTTTTGCGGTGGCCAGTCCGATGCCGCTGGCACCGCCGGTGATCACGGCGACCTTGCCCGCGAGCCGTTGCGTGAGATCGATGGGGGTGAGGCTGCTCATGGCTGGAGTTCTCCTTGGTGTGAGGTTCTGGCGGGCGGGATCGACTGGAAAGAAGGTTGTTTCGGGATCGCCGCTTCAATCGACGGCGATGAAGACGTTCTTGGTGTCGGTGAAGCTCAGGGGGGCGTCCGGGCCCAATTCGCGGCCGAGCCCGGACTGTTTGAAGCCCCCGAACGGTGTCGAATACCGCACGGATGAGTGCGAGTTGACCGAGAGGTTTCCGGATTCGACGGAGCGCGCCACCCGGAGGGCTCGGCCGACGTCCCTGGTCCAGATCGAGCCGGAGAGCCCGTACTCGGTGTCGTTGGCCAGCCGCACGGCATCCGCCTCGTCCTGGAAGGGCAGCACGGTGACCACGGGGCCGAATATCTCGTCCGTCACGCAGCGGTCGGAGCGGGAATCGGGGGTCAACACGGTGGGCGGGAACCAGAAGCCGGGACCGGTCGGTGCGTTGCCGCGGAAGGCGACGGGGGAACCCACCGGCACATAGCTCCTGACCGACGCGAGGTGAGCGGCCGAGACCAGCGGACCCATCTCGGTCGCCTCATCGGCCGGGTCGCCCACGCGCACTCCGGTCACGGCCGGTTCGAGCAGTTCCATGAACCGGTCGTAGACGCTCCGCTCTACCAGGATTCGGCTGCGTGCACAGCAGTCCTGGCCGGCGTTCTCGAACACCCCGTAGGGCGCCGTCGCGGCGGCCTTCTCCAGGTCCGAGTCGGCGAAGACTATATTGGCGCTCTTGCCGCCGAGTTCGAGGGTGACCCGTTTGACCTGGTCGGCGCACCCCGCCATGATGCGTTTGCCCACGGCGGTCGACCCGGTGAAGACGACTTTCCGCACCGAGGGATGGGTGACGAAACGCTCACCGACCACGGAGCCGCGCCCCGGCAGCACCTGGAACAGGCCGTCAGGCAGACCGGCCGCCTGGGCGAGTTCGCCCAAACGGATGCTGGACAGCGGCGTCCATTCCGCGGGCTTGAGCAGCACCGCGTTTCCGGCCGCGAGGGCGGGCGCGAAGCCCCAGGCCGCGATCGTCATCGGGAAATTCCACGGCGTGATGATGCCCACCACGCCGAGAGGCTCGTGGAAGGTCACGTCCAGTCCGTTCGCCACGGGAATCTGCCGGCCGAAGAGGCGCTCGGGCGCAGCAGAGTAGTAGGTCAGTACATCACGCACGTGGCCGGCCTCCCAGCGGGCCTGCGTGATCGGATGCCCCGAGTTCATCACTTCGATTCGGGCCAGGTTCTCCCGGTCCCCGTCCACGGCGTCGGCGAACCGCCTCAGCACCAGTGCTTTGTCGGCGGGGGCCACCTGGGCCCAGAGCCGCTGCGCTGCTACGGCGCGGCGTACAGCCTCGTCGGTGCCCGCGAGATCGACGTGCTCGACGATCGACACCTCGGTCTGATCGGCGGGGTTGATGACGGTGTAACTGCTCACGATCGTTCCTCTCTCTGCCGGTCGGCCCGGTATTGGGCGGCCGCGTCGACGAGGCCCGCGAAGAGACGGATGTCCGCGTCGTCCTGTTCGGGATGCCACTGAACCGCGACCCCGAAGGGAACGCCGTCGAGCTCGACGGCCTGCACGACGCCCTCGAGGCTGCGGGCGGTGACGACGAGGCGCTCGCCCACGCGGTCGATGGACTGGTGGTGGTAAACGGGCACGGCGAGCGGGGCGGTGCCACCGTCGAGCAGCCCGTGCAACTGGGATTGCGGGTGGAGTTCAACCTCCACCGCGTTGAAAACGCCGCCGCCGGCCTGGTAGCCGCCGTGGCCGACCACGTCAGGCAGGTGCTGGTGCAGGGTACCGCCGAGAACCACGTTGAGCATTTGGGCACCCCGGCAGATCCCGAGGAAGGGCAACTCGCGGGCGATGGCCTCGAGCAGGAGCTCGTGCTCCCAGTCGTCCCGGTCGGGACGGGGCTCATCGGTGGCAGCGTGGGACGACTGGCCGTATCTCGCCGGGTCGACGTCCTTGCCCCCGGTGATGATCAGGCCGTCCAGCCGGTCGAGGACCCCAGCGGCGATGGCGGGGCTGGCCGGCTGCGGGGGTAGGAGCACGGCGATCCCGCCGGCCCGGGTCACCGAGTCGAAGTAGACCTGGGGGAGGAAAGCGGCCGGCACATCCCAGACTCCGGTTTGTGACTGTTCGAGATAGGTGGTCAGGCCGATGACGGGTCGAGGCCTCGAGAGCTCAGAGTCGTTCAAAGCCGCGCACCCGCTCCCAGTCGGTCACCGCCGCGTCGTAGGCAGCCAGTTCGGTCCGGGCATTGTTGAGGTAGTGGTCGACGACCTCGTCGCCGAAGGCTTCCCGGGCGACCGCGGAGGTCGCGAACAGTGCGGTGGCCTCCCTCAACGAGGCCGGCACCCGCTCCGCATCGCTCTCGTACGCGTTGCCGACGAAAGCATCGTCCAGCTCCATTTCGTTCTCGATGCCGTGGAGGCCGGCCGCGATCAGCGCGGCCACGGCCAAATACTGGTTCACGTCGCCGCCGGGCACCCGGTTCTCCACCCGAAGGCCCAAACCGGCTCCCACCACTCGCAGTGCGCAGGTGCGGTTGTCCAGCCCCCAGGCGATCGCCGTGGGCGCGAAGCTGCCCGCGACGTAACGTTTATAGGAGTTGATGTTGGGGGCGGAAAAGAGGGTGAGTTCGCGCATGACGGCCACCTGGCCGGCGAGGAAGTGGCGGAAAAGCTTCGACATGCCGTGATCCGCACCCTTCTCGGCGAAGACCGCCGACCCGTCCGTGCCGCGCAGGCTGATGTGGATGTGGCAGCTGTTGCCCTCACGCTCGTTGAACTTGGCCATGAAGGTCAGGCTCTTGCCGTGCGCATCCGCTATTTCCTTGGCCCCGTTCTTGTAGATCGAGTGATTGTCGCAGGTGGCGAGGGCGTCCGTGTAACGGAAGGCGATCTCCTGCTGGCCGAGGTTGCACTCGCCTTTGACGCCTTCGCAGTACATCCCCGCGCCGTCCATGGCATTCCGGATGTCCCGCAGCAGCGGTTCCATCCGAGTGGAAGCGAGCAGCGCGTAGTCGATGTTGTAATCGCTGGCCGGGGTCAGGTCTCGGTAACCCTTCTTCCACGCCTCCCGGTAACCGTCGTCGAAGACGATGAACTCCAGCTCGGTGCCCACGTAGGGCACGAGCCCACGTTCGGCCAGACGCGCCAGCTGCGCTTTCAGGATCTGACGCGGGGAGGCCACGACCGGCGTCTTGTCCAGCCACTGCAGGTCGGCTGTGACGAGCGCGGCGCCCGGGAGCCACGGCGCCCGGCGCAGCGTGGCGAGGTCGGGGATCATCGCCATATCGCCGTAGCCACGCCTCCAGCTCGACATCTCGTAGCCGTCCACCGTATTCATCTCGACATCCACCGCGAGCAGGTAGTTGCAGCATTCCGCGCCATGGCTCGCGACATCTTCGAGGAAGAGCCGCGCGGAGACCCGCTTGCCCACCAACCGCCCCTGCATGTCGGTGAAGGCGACGACGACCGTGTCGATCTCACCCGAGCCCACGAGCGCGGTCAGGTCCTCAAACGATAGGTTTCCGGATCGGGGTGTCATGAGCATCTCCTCAGTGAGCCTGGCTGAATGGTCAACTTCCCGACCATTAGACCACAGATCAGAACCAGAACAGGGGAGAACTTTCGGGCCGGGTGCGACGAAACTTTCTCGCAAAGGTATGTACACGCAACCATTGGGGGCCTTATAGTCAGGCCAAGAAAAACTCACGGCGTTGTGTGGTCGACAGTGTCGACGCGCATGACCAGAGCGCAAAGGAACCAGGATGTCCAAAGACACCTTGAAAGTCTCAGGCGTGCAGTACACAACGGCGGAAGCAGGATACTTCGAGAAACGCAGATTGACCCGGAGCGCCGGGATCTGGGGGCTGTGGGGCCTCGCTGTGGCGGCGGTCGTCTCGGGCGACTTCTCCGGCTGGAACTTCGGCATCGACTTCGCCGGATTCGGCGGCATGCTGATTGCGTTCGCCCTTCTGGTCGTCATGTACTACGGCATGATCTTCAGCATCGGTGAGATGGCCTCGGCGATGCCTCACACCGGCGGTGCGTACTCCTTCGCCCGCGCGGCACTGGGACCCTGGGGCGGATTCGTCACGGGGCTCGCCGAGACGATTGAGTACGTCGCGACCACGGCAGTGATCGTCTACTTCTCCGCCTCGTACGCGGATGGCATCACGAGTGAACTCCTCGGCTTCTCCCTCCCCTCGTGGGCCTGGTGGGCCATCCTCTACGCCGTGTTCATCGGCCTTAATGCCGCCGGCGCGGCCATTTCGTTCACCTTCGCGATCGTGGTCTCGATCATCTCGATCGTCATCCTGCTCGTGTTCTCCGCCATGGCCGCTTTCTCAGGTCTGTTCAGCGTGGACAACCTCTTCGACATCGTGCCCGATGCCGGCCAGTCCGAGTTCCTGCCGCACGGGGTGATTCCGATCCTGTTCGCCCTGCCGTATGCCATGTGGTTCTTCCTCGGAATCGAGGAACTGCCGCTCGCCGCGGAGGAAGCCCACAACCCCGTGCGCGACATCCCCCGGGCTGGCTTGATCGCCCGCACCACCCTCATCGTCACGGGCCTGCTCGTGTTGTTCCTGAACACCGGGATCGTGGGCGCCTCCAACATCGCCACCGCGGGGGAGCCCCTGTTGGACGGCTTCCGCGCCATCGTCGGCGACCAGGCTGCCGCGGTGCTCGCCCTGTTCGCTCTGGTCGGCCTGCTCGCCTCCCTGCAGGGCATCATGTTCGCTTACGGACGCAACATGTACTCCCTGTCCCGGGCCGGCTACTACCCGAAGTTCCTCTCCCTGACCGGCAAACGGCAGACCCCCGGGGTCGCCCTTCTCGTCGGGGCAATCATCGGCTTTGTGGCTCTGATCCTGGTCGACGCGCTCGGCGGAACGGGCGGCGTGGCAGGAGCCATCGTGCTGAACATCGCGGTCTGGGGCGCCGTGATCGCGTACATTCTGCAGATGATCTCGTTCGTGATCCTGCGCCGCAAGTTCCCGAACGCGAACCGCCCGTACCGCAGCCCGTGGGGCGTGCCCGGTGCGGTCGTCGCCGGCATCCTCTCGCTGGCGATCTTCTTCGGGTTCTTCATCAACGAACCGGCCCGACCGGCGATCGCGGCCATCGCGGTGGTCTACGTGGTCATGCTCCTCGTCTTCGCTCTGTACGGGCGCAAGCGGCTCGTCCTCTCCCCGGAAGAGGAGTATGCGGTTTCCGGCGGACTGCACGGCGACCCGCAGAAGGAAGGTTACGGAGGGCCGGTGGAGGAGGAAATCCTCGCGCTGGACGGGCGGGATGCTCCCACAGAGTAGCGTGATGCGGCCTGGGGCGGGGCGCCGAGCAGCGGAGCGAACGTCCCCTCGCGGGGCGGCTGCACCGGCGCTACTGTGACGCCATGTCCATCCGGGAACACCGCTCCGCGCACCGCCGAAAACCGGGCTGGGCGGCTCCGTCGGACCCCGGCGTCCGCGACCGCACCCTGCCCGACCGGGGCTGGAACGTGCTGCCTGCCGGTAGCCGGGCCTTCCGTTTTCCGGCTCCGAGCGGCGCGCTCGCCGCTTTCGCGGTGGGCGACCCGGGGCATCCGCGGGTCGTCCTGCTCCCCGGCGCCACCGGGTCCAAAGAAGATTTCGTGCTGTTGGGGCCCCTGCTCGCCGACCCCGGCTTCCTGGTGGAGAGCTACGACCTGGCCGGACAGTACCAATCGGCCGCCGCCGGCCCCGTCGACGGCAGCCCGTACGAGTACGGCCTCTTCGTCGCCGACCTGATCGCCTTCCTGGCGGCGGGGAGCACCCCGGTGCATGTGCTCGGCTACTCCTTCGCCGGAATCGTCGCCGAGCTGGCTTTCGCCGATCGGCCCGAACTGTTCGGGAGCCTGGTGCTGCTCGGCGTGCCGCCGCAGTCCGGCCAGGCGTTCCGCCGGGTGCGCTGGATCGGCGCGTTGAGCTACGTGCTGCGTCCGCGCCAGATCGCCTCCCTGATCGTCTGGGGCATCGTCTCCAACCTGAACCGGGTTCCGCCCGGCCGCCTCGCCCTGGTGCGGCTGCGGTTCGCCTACACGAACCGCCGCAGCGTTGACGAGATCGTCGGGCTACTGATGCACGTGCCCGATCTGAGCGCACTGCTGCGGCACTCGGCCATCCCCGTGCTCGTCGCCGTGGGCCATCATGACCTGTGGTCGACGGATGTCCACCGCGCCTTCGCGAACAGCATCGGGGCGCGATTCCGCGTCTACCCCACCGGACACAGCCCGTGCGAGACCACCCCGCACCAGTTGGCGCGGGACATGCTCGCGTTGTACCGGTCGGCCGAACCTGGCTAGCAGACCGGGTCGGTCGGACTGATCAGGTGCGCACCCGGAGGCGGTGCCGGGCGGCGCGCCGGCGCCAGGGGGTGTCCTCGGGCCAGTCCTGCAGGAGGGTGCGGAATCCCCACCGCACCCGGCGGGCGAAGCCGCTCCAGGTGGCGAACGGGCGTCCGGAGACGCCCACCCTCAGGGTGTGCTCGTACCGCACCTGCACTGCCGGATCCAGGTTCATGCTCAGATCGAGGTCGTCGTGGATGTCGCTCCGCTCCCGGTGCACCCGGTCACGGGCTCTCAGCCAGACATCCCGGTGCATGGCGAAATTCGACCCGAACACGGGGTGGTGCGCGAGCCAGAGGCCGACCCAGAAGAAGTAGCCGCCGAGGTAGAACGTCTGTCCCAGCCAGGCCACGAGCGGACTGCTGTCGTAGAAGTCACCGGTCCCGGTGATGAGGTCCGCCTCGGGAGACCGGGCCAGGCCGGACTCGAGCCGCGCCAGCTAGTCGGGGGCAGGAACGGAGTCGGCGTCGAGGCGCGCGATCACGTCCCCCGTCGCCGCGTCGTAGCCCGCCGCGGCGGCCGGCCAGATCCCCTGCACGGGCTCGTACACGACGCGCGCTCCGGCGGCGCGGGCGGTGGCGGCCGTGGCATCCGTGCTCGCGTTGTCCACGACGATCACCTCGTCGGCCGGGCGGTCCTGGGCGGCCAGGGCAGCGAGGCAGGTGGCGAGCAGGCCGGCGTCGTTGAAGCAGGGGATGACGACAGAGATCGTTGTCATGGCGTCCTCCCTCGCGTTCGCATCGGCGCCCCGGGCCTGGAACAACGATTTGGTGCCGAGCTTACGCCCGGCTGGAAATCAGATTGCGCGGCAGTGCGTGGTCAGGAAACCGATCTTGTCGATCGTGATGGTCACGGTCGACCCGTCACGAAGGAAGACCGGCGGTTTGCGGCTGTAGCCGGCGCCGCCCGGGCTGCCGGTGGAGATCAGCGTGCCCGGCAGCAGGGTCGATGTCTGGGAGAGGTAGGAGATGATCTCGGCGACCGAGCGCACCATGTCGCCGCTCGAGGCGTCCTGCAGGATGCGACCGTCGACGTGGGTGGTGAGCCACAGGTCCTGCGGGTCGGCGATCTGGTCTGCCGTGATGACGACGGGGCCGGTGGGTGTGAAGCCGTCGAAGGACTTGCAGCGCGACCACTGGGCCTCGGAGAACTGCAGGTCACGCGCGGTGATGTCGTTCACGACGGTGTAGCCGAAGACGTGGTCGAGGGCGTCCGCCACGGACACCTTATGGGCGGCCCGGCCGATGATCACGCCGAGCTCGGCCTCGTAGTCGACCTGCTGCGTTTGGTCGGTCGACCATGTGATCGTGGACTCGTGCCCGGTCAGCGAGTTGGGCCAGAGCGAGAACACGGTCGCCGCGGTCTCGGACCGGAGCTTGAGTTCGGAGGAATGGGCGGCGTAGTTGGCGCCGATCGCGATGATCTGCGGCGGTCGCAGCACCGCCGAGGAGTAGCGCAGCTCGGAGAGCGGCGTGAGCGTGGCTCCCTGTGCCGCGGCGTGCATGCTCAGGGCGCGCACCCGGTCGAACTCGTCATCGCCCTTTTCGAGCAGGTCCTGCAGATCGCGCGGGGCCTCCTCCATGATTTCGTCGAGGAACAGCGCTGCGTCCTCGAAGACCGCCGCGAGACGCGGGGTGGACTGGCCGTCAACTCTGAGATGGGCGAATTTCACCTGTTCAGGCTACCTGCCCGAAGAAGGGGTGCGGGGCAGGTCCGCCGCCGGGGTGCCCGCGGCCCGCCACAGGTGCATGCCCGCGTAACTGCGCCACGGCGCCCAGTCCTCCCCGTGGCGCGCGAGATTCCGGGCATCCGGGGGCAGTCCGAGTCGGGCGGCGCCCTGGCGCAGGGCCAGGTCGCTGGTCAGCAGGATGTCGGGACTGCCCAGCACGCGCAGCGCGACGTAGCCGGCCGTCCAGGGCCCGATCCCGGGGAGGGCGGTGAGCCGCGACTCGAGGTCCGCCCTGGTATCGCCGAAGGAGAGCGTGAGGGCGCCCGTGCTCAGCTCCTCGGCCACCCGCATGATCGTGTCGATGCGGGCGGCCGGGCCGCGGAGCACGCTGCGGCCCTCCGCGGCGATCCGCGCGGCGGTGGGGAAGAGCCGGAGCGGCTGGTCGGAGCCGTGCTGGTCAGTGCCGGGCTGGTCGGTGCCGGGCTGGTCGCCCCCGGGTGCCGGGGCGCCGGCGGCCCCCGGGAACGCGTCGCCGAGCGCCGCGGTCAGGCGGGTGAGCGCTGTGCGGGCGGCCGCCACGGAGACCTGCTGCCCGATCAGCGCACGGAACAACGTCTCCTCGGGGTCGATACTTCCGGGCAGGCGCATGCCGGGGGTCGCCGCGACGCCGGCCGCCAGGGCCGGGTCCGCGGCGAGGGCCAGGTCGATCGCCCGGGAATCCGCGTCCAGGTCGAGCAGGCGCCGCACCCGGCTGACGAGCGGTGCGAGGTCGGCGAGGCTGGCCAGGCCGGCGCGGCAGGCCACGGATGGCGCGGCATCCGTTCCCAACAGCGTCAGCTCGACCCACGCCGGGCCGTGGGGCAGGCGCAACGTGCGGGAATAGACCTGCGCCGTGGCCCGCTCGACGCCGGCGAGGGCCCGCACGGCGAGGAACCGCAACAGCCCAGGTCCGTCGAACGGCGCGCGGGCCGGCAGCTGCAGGCTGATGCCGGTGGCGGCTGAAGGGACGGCCTGTGCGCTCTCGGGGGACGGGGAACGGGGACGGGCAGGTCGGGTCGGGCGTTGCAGCGTGCGCCGCAGTTCGGTGGGGGTGCGCTCGTAGACGGCGGCGATCGTGTCGTTGAACTGGCGCACGCTGCCGAACCCGGCGGCGAACGCCACCGCGCTGATCGACAGCTCGCTGCCCTGCAGCAGCAGCCGCGCGGTCTGCGCGCGGTGTGCCCGCGCGAGTGCGAGCGGGCCGGCGCCGAGCTCGGTCACGAGCACCCGGGTGAGGTGCCGTTCGCTGTAGCCGAGGCGGCGGGCGAGGCCGGGCACCCCGTCCCGTTCGACCGCGCCGTCAGCGATCAGGCGCATCGCGCGGGCGGCGAGGTCGTCACGGATGTTCCACTCCGGCGACCCGGGGACGGCGTCGGGCAGGCAGCGCTTGCACGCCCGCAGTCCGGCCTCGTGGGCGGCCGCGGTGGTCAGGTAGAACGACACATTGGCGGGTTTCGGTGTCGCCGCCGGGCAGCTCGGACGGCAGTAAATGCCGGTGGAGTGCACGCCCGTGATGAACTGACCGTCGAAACGGGCGTCCCGCGAGGACATGGCCCGGTAGCGGGTCGCGAAGATCGGGTCGGGAATATCGTCCGGGTCGGGCAGGACGTTCGTCCGGGTCGAAGTGGTGGTCACTGGTCCAGCCTGTCACCGGGCGACCGGGGACGCTAGCGGGAATCGGCCATCGCTGACGCTCGGCGCTGCCCCCGGTGGGTGCCCGGCGCGGCGGTCGGGTGGGTGCCCGGTCCGGTACTCTGGCGGCATGACCGCAGTGGAACGTCTCCAGTCCGAGCTCGGCAGCATCGTCAGCATCGATCCGGTCGAGTTGGCGGCGACTCGAACCGACAAGTCCGGCTGGGTGGCCCCGGGCATGCCGCTGGCCCTGGTGCGGGCGACATCCGTCCCGGAGGTGCAGGCCGTGCTCCGGATCGCAACGGAGTTCCGCATCCCCGTGGTCACCCGGGGCACCGGCACCGGGCTGTCCGGGGGAGCGTGCGGCACGGATGGAAGCATCGTGCTCAACGTTCGGGGGATGAACCGGATCCTCGAGATCCGCCCCGAGGACGAGCTGGCCGTGGTCGAACCGGGCGTGATCAACCAGCACCTCAACGACGCGCTCGCCGAACACGGGCTGTGGTTCGCCCCCGACCCGGCCAGTAAGGGCTTCGCCTCCGTCGGCGGCAACATCGCCACGAATGCCGGCGGCCTGCTCTGCGCCAAGTACGGGGTCACCCGCGAGGCGGTGCTCGCGCTGACGGTCGTGCTGGCCGACGGGCGGCTGCTGAAGACGGGCCGCCGCACCGTCAAGGGCGTCACGGGCTACGACCTCACCGCTCTGCTGACCGGATCGGAGGGCACCCTCGGCGTGATCGTCGAGGCCACCGTGCGGGCCAGGGCCATCACCGCGGGGGAGACCGTCACCCTCGGAGCCGTGTTCCCCGATGTGGCACTCGCGGCGGCGGCATCCGCCCTCATCACGGCATCCCGCCTGTGCCCGGCCGTGATGGAACTGATCGACTCGGCTGCCCTGGCGATGATCGCGGCCTACCTCGGGCCGGACCAGACGGCGGGCCTTCCGATCGACCGCGGCGCGTTCCTGCTGCTGCAGACGGATGGGCCGGGCGCGCTCGCCGAGGCCGAACAGGCCGCAGCCGTGCTGCGGGCCGCGGGCGGTGAGGTCCGCCTGGCGGATGCCGCGGGGGGCGCCACCGCCGACCGGCTGCTGGCCGTGCGGCGGGCCGCGCACCCGGCGCTGGCCGCCCACGGCGAGGTCCTGATCGAGGATGTCTGTGTGCCCCGTTCCCGGATGGCGGAAATGTTCGAACGGATCGCGGAGATCAGCGCCCGCACGGGCGTGCCGATCCCCACGGTCGCCCACGCCGGCGACGGCAACCTGCACCCCAACTTCGTGATCCCCGCCGACCCGGGCCGGCCGGCCGGGGACCCGGTGGTGCCGGAGGCGATCTGGGAGGCGGCCGGAGAACTGTTCCGGGCGGCCCTGAAACTCGGCGGCACCCTCACCGGCGAGCACGGGGTCGGCGTGCTCAAACGCCGCTGGCTGGCGGAGGAAGTCGGCGACACGAGCTTCGACCTGCAGCGCCAGATCAAGTCCGTCTTCGATCCCCTCGGCATCCTCAACCCGGGCACCATGTTCGCCCCGGTATCCTGATCGGCATGACATTTGAGTCGCCCGAGTCCCGCCCAGCCGCTGCCGCCCCGGGTGTGCAACCGGCGGCCCAGCCCGTTCAGCCCGTGTGGTCCGCCCCGGTGCGCCGCACGAGTGGGGGCCTGATCGCCCTGACCAGCGTCGGCCTGGTCGTGGGCGGCACGGCGGTGCTGCTGGTGCTGGTGTACCTGGCCACGTTCCTCGGCCCCGGAGCGCTGCTGATCTGCCTGATCCTCGCCCTCATCCCGTTGACGGCGATCCTGCTGGCCGTGCGCTGGATCGACCGCTGGGAGCCGGAGCCCCGCCCGACGCTCTGGTTCGCCCTGCTCTGGGGCGCGGGCGTCTCGGTGGCGTCGGCCCTGATCTTCGACCTCGGCGTGCAGATCGCCCTGAACCTCTCCGGCGCGTCCCGGTCAGCCTCCGGGTCCGGCGCCGATTTCACCGCCGCCGTCATCCAGGCGCCCATCGTGGAGGAGACCGCGAAGGGATTTGGCATCCTGCTGATCTTCTGGGTGCTCCGCCGCCGGTTCGACGGACCCGTCGACGGCATCGTCTTCGCGGCGACGGTCGCCGCGGGGTTCGCGTTCTCCGAGAACATCCAGTACTTCGGTCTGGCGATGATGGACGGCGGCGCCGCCAACCTGGGCTTCACCTTCCTGGTGCGGGGTGTGCTGTCCCCGTTCGCGCACGTCATGTTCACCGCCTGCACGGGGATTGCGATCGGACTGGCGGCCCGGCGCCGCGGTGCGGCGGCGGCCGGCACGATCCTGCTCGGCCTGCTGGGCGCCATCCTGCTGCACATGCTCTGGAACGGCGCCTTCTACCTGGTGGACAGCGCCTCCTTGGTGACCTACTACCTGCTCGTGCAGGTGCCGCTGTTCCTGGCCGCCGTCGTGGTCGTGATCCTGCTCCGCCGGCAGGAGAAGCGCATCACCGAACGTCGACTCAGCGAGTACGCGGCGGTGGGCTGGTTCAGCGCCGCCGAGGTCTCGATGCTCGCCACCCCCGAAGGGCGGCGGCAGGCCAGGACCTGGGCTTCTCGCCAGCCCCGCGCCCGCAAGCGGGCGATGCAGAGCTTCATCCGGGATGCCACCCGGCTGGCATTCGCCCGGCAACGGATGCTGAACGGCACGGCGGGTCACGTGGACCGCGCCGACGAGGCGGAACTGCTGGGCCTCATCCAGGCGGACCGCGCCGGAGTGATCGCCTGAGCGTCGCACCTGAGCGCGGGGAAGTGAACGGCGTCGGCTGCAGACATGAACTCGCCGCCCGGTGGTGTGGCGATGCCGACGACTCTCCCGGAGCGGCGAGTTACTGATTCCATGGTGCGCCTCCCCGTTGCGTTCGCGCAAGGGGGAATTTTCACGGTGCGTCGGACGGGTGAATCCGGTTGGATGGGAACATGACTGATCTCAATTCAAAGCCCGAACTCGACGCACCCGAGGGCCCCGCGCCCACCGAACTGACCATTACCGACATCGTGGTCGGCGAGGGTGCCGAGGCAACCCCCGGCGCCACCGTCGACGTGCACTACCTGGGCGTCGAATACGACACCGGAGACGAATTCGACTCGTCCTGGAACCGCGGCCAGTCGATCAACTTCCCACTCCGGTCGCTGATCGCGGGCTGGCAGCAGGGCATCCCCGGAATGAAGGTGGGCGGACGCCGCGAGCTGGTCGTCCCGCCGCACCTGGCCTACGGTCCCGCCGGCGGAGGCCACCGTCTCTCCGGCCAGACGCTGATCTTCGTGATCGACCTGCTCGGCGTCAGCTAGAACTCGGCGTCAGCTGCAACTCACCGCCGCCCGGAGGGCACGTGCGGGTCACAACCAGTCGCGACCGGTCGCTACGAGTCGTGTTCGACCCGCACGTGCTTGATCCGGGAGCTGTGCCCACGGATGATGGTGACCGCGCTCCGGGAAACGCCGAAGTGCTTGGCGAGCAGCTTGACCAGGGCCTCGTTGGCGGCACCCTCGGCGGCGCGCTGCTGCAGATAGACCGTAAGGGCGGCATCCGTGGGGAGTTTCGTCGCAGTGTCCGGCGCATCCTCGGGGTCGTCGACCGTGACCAGAGGCCCCTTGCGGCTGCCGGGCTTCACATGCACCGTCAGATTCACGGTTCGCGTCACACCGGTCCTCCTGGAATATAGTTCTCATCACAACGCTAGCGGGCGGAGTTGCCGCCATGATCTCAATCGACTGTGCACGCGCACTGGCCGTGGCCGGTCTGCGCTGGCGCCCCGTCTCCGGGGACGCCTTCCGGATCGAACGTGCCGGTTTCGAGAGCGACGTGTTCACGGTCAATGACATGACCATCGAGCCGCACGAATTCGACACCGGCACGATCCTCGGGTTCAACGGCACGACCGAGTGGGCTCTGGACTCCCTCGCCCTCGAGGACGCCCTCTGGCTCCCGCGCGAGGACCAGTTGCGGGCGCTGCTGCGCAACACCTTCCGCTCCCTGCACCGGCTGGAGGAATCGAGCCACCGGGTGCTGGTCGAGATCCACGGCGCGACGGAATCGTTCGACGCCGACGAAGCCGCGGATGCCTACGGCCTCGCACTGCTCCGCCTCATCGGTCTGTCCGCGGATGCCTGAGGCGCCCGCCGAGCCTTCCCTGCCTACCGGGCTTCCCGGCCTACCGGGCCTTCCCGGCCCGACGCGCAGCCCTCGCCGCCTCAGAGTCCCTCGGCGATCACAGCCGTCGCGTCCAGCCAGGCCCGGCGGGTGCGCGGGTCGAGTGCGTCGATGTTCAGCGGTCCACCGCCGATCAGCGCGGGGTCAAACGGCACGTCCAGGACGGCCCGGGTGAGCTTGCCGAAGTGATCGTGCAGCCGCCGGTACAGGGCGTCGTCGACGGTCCCGTCCGGTGACGCCAGGATCGTGACGGCCTGCGCCACCTTCTCGCCGTGGCCTTTCTGGCGCAGACCCTCCAGCAGCGCGGCCGCACCGTAGCCGGTGTCTTCGCGGATCGTCGACACGACGACGAGCTGGTCGGCTTTCTCGACGGCTGCCTCCCAATTGGATGCCCGCATGTTGTTGCCCGTGTCGATCACCAGCACGCGGTAGAACCGGCTGAGGATGGCGTAGAGCCGGCCGAACGCCTCGCCGTCGATGTTCCGGGCGCCGGCCGGGTCCAGGTCGGAGGCCAGCGCGTCGAATTGGGCGTCCCCCTGGGCGTGCACATAGTTGTCCAGGTCGCCCAGGCGGATGGTGCGTCCGTCGTCAAATCGGTCCAGCTCGCGCAGGAGGGTCAGGGCGGTGTTCGTGTGCCCGGCGGTGCGCACCCTCACCCCGAGGTTTCCCATCGACTCGTTGTTGTCCCACGCCAGCGTGTACCCGCCGCGGTACATGCCCAGCGTCGCCGCGATGAGCAGGGTCGCGGTCGTCTTGTTCGCTCCGCCCTTGGGATTGAGCACCACGATCGTTTTCGGCTCCGTGAAGTTGCGTTGGACGGAGGCGATCGTCTCTCGGTGCGCCCGCTCGACGCGGCCCGGGCCGAGAGCGATGAGGCCACCGGTGAGCCGGCTGAGCCTCCCTCGCCAGCCCTGCTGAGCAGGCCCGGCCGTCGTGCGCTGCGGCGGGCTGAGGAACGAGAGGCGAGTGGAGGCATCCGGCCCCTCGTTCTCCCCGGTCCCGCCGGCTGCATCGCCTTCGTGAACGGGGGCTCCGGCACCGGGAAGCGCGGGGACATTCTGGGTCATGATCGGTTTCTTTCCGTCGCTGCTGGCTGGCGTTGCTCGGACTCAGTCGTCGACAACGGCTGATTCCGGACCGGGGAAGATCCGCAACTTCCTTAACCGTATGAGGTTCTTCGCGGTGAGCCAAAGCCACCTGCCGCCGCCGGGGCTAACTCAGGAGATTCTCCCGCTGGCGCCCACTCATCCGCACTGGTCTGCGGCGCCGGACGAGCGACCGGCCCGAATCTCCTGAATTAGCCACCCGAGGGTGGGGAAGGGGATTCCGGGCGGCCGGTCGCCGGGCCGCGTTCCGGCATACTTCGCCGGGACTGAGCGTCCTCGGCGGCGCGGACGCAGTAGATGGGAAGCGCGCGGTGTCCTCCACAATCCGGGTTTGATCAGGTTATCCACAGTGTCCACGGGTGCCGGGGCCGTGTCGGTGGGTGCGCGTAGCGTGTTCCTCATGAAGCCGTCATTCATCGCAGAGCGAGAGGCCATGGGCCTCCATTTCGATGCCATCGCCGAGGCCGAACGCGACATCGCCGCGGCCTTCGCCCGGCGGGCGGAACGGGTCGAGGCGGCCCGACGGTTCGGGCAGGCCGTCGCCCACAACGCCGCCCGGGTCCCAAGCGCCCGCTGGGACGCACGTGAGGTGGCCGAGCGGGAGTTCTCGAGCGAGCTGGCCTGCACGATCCGGGTGCCGCAGCGGTCGGCGGAAAACCTGGTCGCGGAGAGCCGGGCCCTGGCCGTTGAGCTGCTCGCGACCCGGGCGGCGCTGGCTGCGGGGGAGATCAGCTATGGCACGTTGCGGTGAAACCCGAGACGACGCCGCCGCCGGAACCCACGACGGTAGCCGAGCCGGAGCCCGCCCCCGAGCACGCACCGTTCTGACGGTCGAGGCCGCCCGGGAGGAGCCGGTCAGGCCAGCCAGGCTGCCGTCATGCCCTGCACGACGGAACCATCGAGGTCGGCGAGCTTGGCAGCCACGAACTGGCGTGCGCCTTCGGACGTCTGCACGCGGAACGCGGGGCGGTCGCCGTCCAGCAGGCCTGCGAGAACCGCACCGGCGCTGTGAGCGGACTGGGCAGCACTGAAGGAGAACGCCGCGCGGGCCAGGTAGGGGGCCAGGGTGTCGGCGTAGGGGTCGTCAACCGGGCCGGACGAGGCGAGCTCTCCACCCACGTTGGCGATGAACGACGACGCCACGGCACCGGGCTCGACGACCGTCACGGAGACCCCGGCCGTGGCAGCCACGGGGGCGAGGCTCTCCATGAAAGCCTTCGACCGCGAACTTGGCGGCGCAGTAGGCCTCGTTGAAGGGCTGGCCGACGACCCCGCCGACGCTCGACACCGAAATCAGGCGCCTGCGGGTTTTACGCAGGTGGGGGAGGGCAGCGCGGGTCACGGCGACGACCCCGAAGAAGTTCGCTTCCATCACGGCTCGCACATCGTCGACGGTCTCGTTCTCGATGGTGCCGACCCGGCCGGAGCCGGCGTTGTTGATGAGCGCGTCGAGCCGGCCGTAGCGTTCCGTCAGGTCGGTCACGACCTGCGTCGCCGAGTCGGGCTCGGTGACGTCCAGACGACGGATGTCGAGGCTCACCCCGCGGTGGCCGCGGCGTCGCGCAGGGCGCGCGCTCCCTCGAGGTTGCGCATCGTGGCCACGACCGTGTGTCCGGCGCGGGCCGCCGCCACGGCTGCATGCAGGCCGATCCCGGAGGATGTACCGGTGATCAGCACAACGCCGGGAACCGCTTGCGTGTTCATCTGGTCAGTACCGGTCGGGTTCCGGGCCGAGATTGAATCGACGACCGCTGACAGTCGTGGGCGTGATCTCCACATAGATGTACTTGAGGGTGGGGACAAGCGGGCGCAGCGGCAGCTGGTCCGCGGCCTCGATCTCGGCCTGCGTGTCGAGCACGCGCGCCTGGCCGCGCGCCACGACGCTCCAGGCTTCGTCGCGGCCGATCCCGTCCGTCTCGAAAGCGACCCTGTTGTTCACGGTGAGTTCGAGCAGCTTCGTGCCCTCCGCGGTACGGAAAAGAAGCGTCTTGTCGACCGCGATGAAGTTCACCGGGTAGATGTCCGGCTCACCGGCGATGCTCAGCGCGAGTCGCCCGAAACTCGACGAGATCAGGAGATCCCAGCATTCTTCTTCGGTGAGGTTCCGAACCGGACTCAGGTCGTTGGTTTCCATGCCCAATGGTCCCACGCGGTCGGCTTCTCCGCGAGCTAACGCGCGGGTCGACCAACGGGCGGGACGAAAAACGCGCCGACCACCGGGAACGGCGGTCGGCGCGTAGTCGCTCTTCGTGCAGAGCTGGTGCGTGTCAGCCCTGGCGCCCGGGGCGACGGATGTTGCGTCGGAATACGAACAGCACGACCAGGCCGCCGAGCAGGAGAGCCGAAGCGGTGGAGATCAGGAGCGGTCCGGAGCTGAAGCCGGTGGCGGCCAACTGCGGAGCGGCCTCGACGAGGGGAGCCACCATCGGAGAGGCGGTCGCTGTCGGGGTCGGGGTCGGGGTGGCCGTCGGCGTGGTTGCTGCGGCCCGCACGATCGTGGTCAATTCGGTGTCACAGATGACCGTGCTGCCGCCATTGTTGCCGGATCCGTTGCACTGGGTGACCGTGACCGGAATTTCCGGCACCACGCTGGACAGCGGGTCGACGGTACACAGTACGCGCATGGTGGCGCCGCCGCCATTTCCGGAACTGTTGCACTGGTCGACCGTGGCACCGGTTGTGGGGCCGGTCGGGTCGCAGTCGGTCGTCGGCTCGGTGCCGCCGCCGGTGCCGGATTCGATGCACTGATTCACGGTCGCGGGGGTCGGAGTCGCCGAGCCGGTGATGTTATTCACGATGGTCACGGTGCAGAGCACGTTCCCGCCGCCGACGTTGATCGACCCGTTGCACTGCGCGACGTGCAGGACGAGGTTCGTGTAGGGAGCGACCGTGGCCGGCCCGCAATCGACCTTGGTGTTGGCTTCGTGAACGCATACGACGGTGCTCACCGTGGAACTCGCCACACCGGTAGCCAGGTCCAGGTTGTTCGTCACGGTGACGTTGCATTCCACGGCTCCGGTGCCGGCGCCGACTCCCGGGACGCCGTTGCACTGGTCGATGGTCGTGCCCGTCGGCGCAGCCGAGGCCGGCGCCACCGGAATAGCGGTCAGCGCAAAGCCGGCGAGAACGAGGCCGAGGGCCAGCACTGTGGCTTGGCGCAGGATGGAAGAACATGAATTTTTTACAGCCGGAAGAATAACGATGAAAGGCCCCCTAGTTAAGGTCATTCTAACAGGGGACTCTCAGGCAGCCACGTCCAGGAACGGTCCGCGCCATTCGTTCACGCAACGTTCAGCGTGGTTCGATCACCCCTCTGACCCGGTCAATAAGGTCTTGCCAGGGGCCGCAGACCTGCTGCTCCCCGAGCACCACCTCATGGGGTGCACAGCGGATGCGATAGATATACCGGTCCGGCTGCGGCGCCTCCGTGGCCACGTCGTTCCATGGCAGAGTGTCGAGGAGCGCCATCCATGCTGACGCATCGGGCTGCTCGTCGACCTGAACCTCCCAGGTCCGCCGGATCCCGGCGATACCACCGCTGCGCGAGACGACCACCTTCACAAGACGTCCACCTTCATGGGGGAGATGCTACTCCGGCAGCGCGACCGGATCCCCGGTGCCGCCGGGGATGGTGACGGCGCCGGTGCGGGCGCTCGATACCGAGCCGAGGCCGGCACCGAGTCCCACCGCGGTCCAGGCGGCGATCACGGCATCGTGCTCCGGGGATCCGATGCCGTACCGCTTGAGCGCCGCCCGCGCGGTCGCCCGAGCGAACCCGCGGAAGTCAACGCCCCGCCCGAGCGTGCCGGAGGTGAGCGTGTCGAACCAGATCCGGCCGGCGGCATCCCAGGCGTTGCCGCCGAGAGCGGAAGCGACCAGGAAGAACGCCCGGTTCGGGATACCGGAGTTCAGGTGCACCCCGCCGTTGTCGTCCTCGGTCTCCACGTAGCCAGACATGTTGGCCGGCTGGGGGTCCTTGCCGAGGACATCGTCGTTGTAGGCGGTGCCGGGTGCTTTCATCGAGCGCAGGGCCACACCCTGCACCTGGTCGGTGAACAATCCCTCGCCGATCAGCCAGGACGCCTCGGCGGTCGACTGGCCCCTCGCGTACTGCTCGACCAGGGAACCGAACACGTCTGACACCGACTCGTTGATCGCGCCCGACTGGCCCTGATAGGCGAGGTTGGCGGTGAACTGGGTGACGCCGTGGGCGAGTTCGTGCCCAATCACGGTCAGCGACGCGGTGAACCGGTTGAAGACCTGCCCGTCCCCGTCACCGAAGACCATCCGCTCCCCGTCCCAGAACGCGTTGTCGTACCGGCGGCCGTAGTGCACGGTGGCCTCCAGCGGCAGCCCGCGATCGTCGATGGAGTCACGCTCGAACACCGTCCAGAACAGGGCGTGCGTGCTGCCGAGCCCGTCCCAGGCCTCCTGCACCGCCGGGTCCGCCACCGGCCCCTGCCGCTCGCCGCGCACCAGCCGGCCCGGCAGACGCTCCAGGCCCGCCGCATCCGAGATGGCCCGGTCGATCCGCCCGCGCACCGCGGTTCCGATGCCCGAAGGCTGCACCGATGGATGCACCGACGATCGCACAGACGGATGCGCCCCCGCGCGCAGGTCCCGGATCGGCGCGTCCCGCATCAGCGACTGCCGCGCGGCCTCGGCGGCGGCAGCGAACCGGGGATCGTCCAGGCGGGCCAGCCGCACCAGCAGGTACGGCGGCACGATCGCGCAACGGGTGTGGGCGTGCGGTGATCCGGTCATGGGACGAGTGTGGCACCAGACGGTGACACTGGCCAGCGCATCCGCTGCATCCGCCGCGGAGGGGCCCGAATGGCGAACTCGCGGCGCCGACCGTAACGTGGGGGGCGGGCGGCACCGCGAGCTGCACCATTAATAGCACCGGGCGGCCCGGGCGAGAAGGCGCCGGAGGCCGCCGTCCGTAGACTCTCAGCATGCGCTTCGGAATCGTGATTCTCCCGCAGGACGCCTGGCCGGAGGCCCGCCGCAAGTGGCAGGGCGCGGAGGCGCTCGGCTTCGACCACGCCTGGACCTACGACCATCTCTCCTGGCGGTCCCTCGCCGACCAGCCCTGGCACGCGACCGTCCCTACGCTGACGGCCGCGGCGGTCGTGACCTCCCGCATCCGTCTGGGCACCTTCGTGTCGTCGCCGAACTTCCGGCATCCGGTGACCTTCGCCAAGGAGATCGCGACCCTGGACGACATCGCGGGCGGGCGGTTCCTGCTCGGCATCGGCTCAGGCGGCACGGGCTTCGACGCCGGCGTGCTCGGCCAGCCCGAGCTCACACCCCGGCAACGGCACGAACGGTTCGCCGAATTCGTCACCGGCCTCGACCTGCTGCTGCGCCACGAGGAGCCGGGCAGGGGCGGCCTGAGTTTCAGCGGCGACTGGGCCACGGCGGTGGGTGCACGCATGGTCGGCACCCCGGCGCAGTCGCCGCGGGTGCCCTTCGTCATCGCCGCCAACGGGCCGAAGGGACTGCGCCTGGTCACCACGTTCGGGTCCGGCTGGGTGACGACGGGGGCGGATGGCGCGGTCGGCGAGGACTGGTGGGCTTCGGTGGCAACCCTGTCGGCACGGCTCGACGACACGGCGCTCGCCGCGGGCCGCGACCCGGCCGGCATCGACCGCTACCTGTCCCTGGACAGCGGCGGCGCCTACTCCCTGAGCAGCGCCGGCGCGTTCGAGGATGCCGTGGGTCGCGCCGGCGAGCTCGGGTTCACCGACGTGATCAGTCACTGGCCCCGGCCCGACGGCATCTACGCCGGGTCGGAGGCCGTGCTGGAACGGGTGGCGGCCTCCTTCGCCCGGCACGCTTCGTAGGCCGCTCAGTACGCGGTCGGCCGGCAGCGCCTTTGCCGCCGCCTTTACGGCCGACGCACAGGTGCCTATGGTGGCGGCATGCACGCAGACGACGTTCCCGCACAGCCCCCGCGCTCCCTGCTGACCGACCGCCTCGGCCGGTGGGGACTCCGCAGCGGCCAGATCATCCTCGTGGTGCTGGTGGCCGGCGGGATCGTCTACGCGCTGGTGCAGGTGAAGCTCGTGGTCATCCCGGTGCTCGTGGCGCTGATCCTGGCGTCAGCGCTGGTACCGGTGGTCGGCTGGCTGCGCAGGCGCGGCGTTTCGGCGATGCTCTCCACCTGGATCACTCTGCTGTCGGGCGTGCTCATCCTCGGCGGCATCGTCACGCTCATCGTCTTCGCGGTGCGCAACCAGTGGACCGCACTGTCCCTGGCCGCCAGCGAAGGACTCGACGAGCTGCAGGGGCTGCTGGTCGAGGGCCCGCTGTCCCTGGACGCCGCCCAGTTCGCCGCCGTGCGCGACACCCTGGTCGGCTTCATCACGAGCGCGGAATTCGGTACCGGCGCTCTCGCCGGGGTGTCCGCCGCCGTCGAACTGGTCACCGGATTCCTGCTGATCGTGATCATCCTGTTCTTCTTCCTCAAGGACGGCGGCCTGATCTGGGGCTTCTTCCTGCGTTTCCTCTCCGGGGAACGCCTCGAGCGCGCGCGCCGGGTCGGCGCGGTCGCGCCCGAGGTCCTCGGTCAGTACGTGCGCGGCACCGCGGTCATCGCCCTGTTCGATGCCGTATTGATCGGGGCGGGGCTGGCCATCCTGCAGGTCCCGCTCGCCCTGCCCCTGGCCGTGATCGTGTTCCTGACCGCTTTCATCCCCCTGATCGGGGCGACGATCGCCGGCATCCTCGCCGCGCTGGTGGCCCTCGTCGCCAACGGCCCGATCGTCGCCTTGATCGTCGTGGCGATCGTGGTCGTGGTCAACCAGCTCGAGGGGGACCTGCTCAACCCGGTGGTGATGGCCGGGGCCTTGAAACTGCATCCGCTGGTGATCCTGATCGCCCTCACCGGCGGCACGGTCCTCGGCGGCATCGCCGGGGCCGTGCTCGCGGTGCCGCTGGTGGCCGTCTCCTGGGCGATCTTCAAGGTCTGGGACGGGCCGGACGAGTCGATCACCCGCCGGGAGAAATTCTCCTTCCGGCGCCACCGCCGGCGTGCGGAAGGCGTGAGGTGATGCCGGCGCTCATCTTCGACTGCGACGGCGTGCTCGCCGACACCGAACGCGACGGCCACCTGCCGGCCTTCAACCAGGCCTTCGCGGAGTTCTCGGTTCCCGTGCAGTGGAACGACCCCGACTACGCGGTGAAGATGAAGATCGGCGGCGGTAAGGAACGGATGCGCAGCATCCTGACCCCGTCGGTCGCCGCCGTGCTCGGGCTGCCGCAGGACGACCCCGCCGCACTCGACTCCACCGTCGCGAGATGGCACCGGCGCAAGACCGCGATCTACACCGAGCGGGTGAACCGCGGCGCACTGCCGGCCCGCCCGGGCATCCGCCGGATCGTCACCCAGGCCGCGGACGCCGGCTGGACCCTTGCCGTGGCGTCCACGTCCGCGGAGGAGTCCGTGCGCACCGTGCTCACCCACGCGGTCGGACCCGAGCTTGCGGCAAAGTTCCGGGTTTTCGCCGGTGACGTCGACGGCGCCAGGAAACCGGCCCCGGACGTCTACCTGCGCGCCCTGCGGGAGCTCGGGATCGGACCCGGCGACGCGCTGGTCGTCGAGGACAGTGCGAACGGTCTGAAGGCCGAGCTCGCCGCCGGGCTGCGCACCGTGATCACGGTCAGCGGCTACGCCGCGGGGGAGGACTTCACCGGGGCGGCCCTCGTGGTGTCCTCGCTCGGCGACCCCGGCGGCCCCACCACCGTCACGATCAGCGACCCGCTGCACCTGGCGCCGGAATTCTTCGTCGACCTTTCCGATTTCGCCGCCATCCTTGCGGCCCCCGAGATTCCCGCCCCCGACGCGACTGCCCCAGACGCCCTGGAGAACCGATGACCCGCACAGCCCTGTCAGACACCGCGTTCGGCGTGCAGAGCATCGCCCGCACGGCCGTCGACAACGAGCGGGAATTCGGGGACCACGACTCCGTGGTCGGCGATGGCGACTTCGGGTTCTCCCTGGCCCGCGAATTCGAGATCGTGCTCTCCGACTGGGACGGCCTCGACCGTTCCAGCCCGTCGGCGTTCCTGAAAAGGGTGGCGCTGGTCATCTCCGGGCGCATCGGCGGAACCTCCGGTCCGCTCTGGGGCACGGCGTTCCTGCGCGCGGCCGCCGCGGTGTCGGGCAAGGAAGAACTCACGGGGGCCGACGTGGTCGCCATCCTCCGCGCGTCCGCGGAGGGAATCAAGAGCCGCGGCAAGTCCGACCTCGGCGACAAGACCCTCCTCGACGCCCTCGTGCCGGCCACGGATGCCCTCGAGTCCGAGTTGGCCACCGCAAGCGGCCCTGCCGCGGCCCTCGCCCGCATGGCCCGGGTGGCCCGGGCCAGCGCGGACGCCACCAGCCTGCTGCAGGCCCGCCGGGGACGGGCCATTTACACCGGCGAACGCAGCATCGGCTCGCCCGATCCTGGAGCGGTCGCCGTCGCGGTCATCCTGGAGCGGCTCAGCCGGGAATGGGCCTCGCGCGACGACCTCTGACCGGCGACCGACCGAACGCACCAGTCGCCGAACACACCAGCCGTCGGTCGCGACCAGCCGTCGGTCTCGCGGCGCACCTTCGGGCAGCGGGCGCGCGTTAGAACCTGCGCCCGCGGCCACAACCTGCGCCGCGAGCCGCGGCCGCGGTAGACGGCGGGTGGGGTACGGGTGGAGGGTGGGCACATGAACGACGACTCGATGCACGCCTGGCCCGCCACCCGCGAGGCCTTCCGGCAGGCCGCCCGCTGGTTCGTCGACACGTCATCCCTCGTCAACGACTGGGAGCGGCCGGGCCTCGGCGAGTGGACCGTGCGGGACCTCGTCGGGCACACCAGCCGGGCCCTGCTGACCGTGGAGACCTACCTCGGCCAGGCCCCCGCCGCGTCCGGCGCCGCCGCGTCCGGCGCCGCCGCGTCCGGCGCCGCCGTCGCGGTTTTGTCGGCGGTCGACTACTACCCGTTGGCCCTCGCCTCGCTGGGGGATCCGGCGACGGTCGCCCGGCCCGGCCGGGACGCCGGCGCGGCCCTCGGCCCCGACCCGGCCCGGCAGGTGTCGGTGATCGCCGACCGTGTGCTGCAACTCGTCGCCGAAACCGCCGGGGACGCCGTCGTCGCCACCCCGGTCGGCGCCATGCGCCTGGCCGACTACCTGCCCACCCGCATCTTCGAGCTCACCGTGCACACCTGCGACCTCCGGGCGAGCCTGGGGGTGCCGGCGCAGGTTCCGGATGCCGCGGCATCCGTCAGCCTGCACCTGCTGGGGGATCTGGCGCTGCGGAAGGGCCTCGCCGCGGACCTGCTCCTCGCGGCCACCGGGCGGGGGAGCCTGCCGGCCGGTTTCACGGTGCTGTAGCATTCACGGCCGAAGCATTCACGGCCGAAGCATTCACGGCCGAAGCATTCACGGCCGAAGCATTCACGGCCGCTGCGCCGGGGCATCCGTGACTCTGCTAAACTCGGTGGGTTGCCGTTTGACGGCCGCGGATCAAGAGAGCCCAGGCATTCGGCCCCGGGCACCGCGCAGTGAGAGAAAGGGGATCCCATCTATGGCACTCGAAGCTAATGCAAAGAAGGCGATCATCGAAAAGTACGCTACCCACCCAGGCGACACCGGGTCCCCCGAAGTTCAGATTGCCATGCTCACGCAGCGCATCCTGGACCTCACGGAGCACCTGAAAGAGCACAAGCACGACCACCACTCACGTCGTGGCCTGCTTCTCATGGTTGGTCAGCGCCGTCGTTTGCTCGGTTACCTGTCGGACATCGACATCACTCGGTACCGCACGCTGATCGGCAGCCTCGGACTTCGCCGCTAAGGCACTTTTCGAAGACAACGCGATCTTCTTGCGAACGGGCCGTCACCTGAGGGTGGCGGCCCGTTCTGCGTACCCGCCGCGTTCGCCCGCCGGGCAGGCCAGGGAATGAGTCCGGGGAATAAGACCGGGCCCGGAAGGGTTTCCCGAAGCGATGACTACTTCCGCCCTGAGCCTCTCCGTGCTCGACCTGATTCCCGTCCGCACCGCCCAGAGCTCGGCCCAGGCGATCGCGGCATCCGTCGCCCTCGCGCAGAGCGCCGACCGGCTCGGTTACACCCGCTACTGGGTGGCGGAGCACCACAATATGCAGGCCGTCGCGTCGACGAACCCGCCGGTGCTGATCGGCATTCTCGCCGCCCGCACGGAGCGCATCCGGGTCGGCTCCGGGGGAGTCATGCTGCCCAACCACTCCCCGCTCGTGATCGCCGAGCAGTTCGGCCTGCTCGAGGCCGCCTTCCCCGGCCGGATCGACCTGGGCCTGGGCCGTGCGCCCGGCAGCGACCCGATGATCACCGCGCTGCTGCGCTCCAGCGGCGCCGTCAGCGAGGTCGACGCCTTCCCCCGCAACATCGACGACATCGCTGCGCTGCTGCAGCCCGGAGGGGCCGCCCTGAGCCTCACCTCCGGCCAGGAGTACGCCCTGCGCGCCACCCCCGCCGCCGACGCGATGCCCGAGATCTGGCTGCTCGGCTCCAGCGACTACTCGGCCCGGCTCGCCGCGAAGCAGGGCATGCCCTACGTCTTCGCCAACCATTTCGCGGGCGACGGCACCACCCAGGCCCTCGACCTCTACCGACGCGGCTTCACTCCGAGCGACACCCTGGCCGCGCCGCGCACCATCCTCACCCTCAACGTGGTGGTCGCCGACACCGCGGCCGAGGCCCGTGCCCTCGCCCTGCCGCAGATGCAGCAGATGGCTCGGCTGCGTTCCGGCCAGCCGCTCGGCCCGCTCGCGACGCTCGAGGAGGCCGCCGCCACGACGATGGCGCCGGCGCAACAGGGCATGATCGAGCGGATGTCCGCCACCTGGATCCTGGACGAGCCGGTGGCCGCCGCCGCGCGCATCCGTGACCTCGCGGCCCGGTTCGGGGTCGACGAGGTCATGCTGCAGCCCATCGCCTCCGCGCACGGGACGGCCGCCCCGGCCACGTCCCCCGCCCGGGAGCGCACGCTGGAGCTCCTCGCCGCCGAGCTCCTCGAGGCCGCGCCCGCGCCCGTCACCGGTCCCTAACACCCTGTCAGCTCGGGGTTTTTTCATAGGAAACGCATAGCGACCCCTGCCAGCGTTGTCACTGTAGACAATCGGAGGGTGGAACAGACCATGGATGCTCGCGAACACGGCAAGCGGCTCAGCCGGATCGTCACGGGAACGATCGGCGTTCTGGCCGTGGTCGCCGCCTCGGCGCTCGGTCTCCACAGCTGGGCGGATGCGCTGGCGACCAGGGCGACCGCCGCGGGACCGACGACGCAGCAGGCCCCGGCCGCGGACACCCAGGGCTCGGATGACGGGGAATGGGGCGACGGGGAAGAAGGGTCGTCCCAGCCCCTGCAGCAGGCACCGCAGCCCCAGCAGAACGTGTCCCCGATCACCCCGGGCAACGGCCGGTCCCCGAACGCGACCACCAACGGGTCCTGACATGCCCGCCATCACAGCGGGCGTCACCACGGCCCACGTCACCACGCTGGACTGGGAGCTGTGGAGCACCACCGCCCGCATCGTGCTCACCAACGCCGGGCCGACCGGGCAGAGCGGGCAGAGCGGGCGGGCCGAGGAGGCGCGCGCGATCGCGGATGACGTGCTCGCGGACATCGAGGCGGCCTCCAGCCGGTTCCGCGACGACTCGGAGATCCGCGTCCTGGCCGATCGGTTGCCGGACGGCGTCGAGGTGAACGACACGCTCGCCGGCCTGGTCCGCCGGGCGCTCGCCTCCGCCCGGTTCACTGACGGTGACGTCGACCTGACCCTCGGCAACGCACTCGACGCGGTCGGCTACGACCGGGATATCCGGCTCCTCCTGGGTGACGACGGCGTCCCCGTGCGGGCCATCGCGTCCCGGGCCCCCGGCTGGAGGAGCGTCACGCTGGTCGCGAACCGGCTGACCGTTCCGCGGCACCTGGCCCTCGATCTCGGAGCGACCGCGAAGGCCGTCGCCGCCGACCTGGTCGCGGCGCGGGTCAGCGCCGGCCTCGGTTGCGGGGTGCTGGTCAGCCTGGGCGGCGACATCGCCACCGCCGGCCCCGCGCCGGCCGGCGGCTGGCAGGTGCTGGTGCAGGATGCCCCGCTCGAGCCGAGCGCGCAGGTCACCCTCGCGGCCGGCCAGGCCCTGGCCACCTCCAGCACGCAGAAGCGGCGGTGGCTGCGGGGCGGACGGCCGCAACACCACATCCTGAACCCCCGCACCGGACTCCCGGCCGAACCGGTCTGGCGCACCGCGACGGTGGCGGCGGCCACCTGCCACCGCGCGAACACCCTCAGCACCGCCGCGATCGTGCGCGGCGCCGCGGCGGAAGCCTGGCTGCGTGAGCAGGGCGTGCCGGCCCGGCTCGTCTCCGCCGACGGGGCCGTGGTCACCCTCGTCGGCTGGCCCGACGAGGAGGGCAAGCCGTGAACGAGGCGCTCTGGGCTCTCGGCCGCGGCACGGGCGTGGTCGCCCTGGCTCTGTTCACGATGTCGGTGCTGCTGGGCATCCTGACCCGATCCGGCCGGCCCCTGTTCGGCCTGCCCCGCTTCGCGCTGACCCTGGTGCACCGCAACGTGGCACTGCTGGCGACCGCGTTCCTGGCCGTGCACCTGGTCACGCTCCTCGGCGACTCATACGCCCAGCTGCGACTGGTCGACTTCGTCGTGCCCTTCCTCGGCGCCTACAAGCCGTTCTGGCTGGGACTCGGCACCGTCGCCGTCGACCTCCTGATCGCCGTGGTGCTGACGAGCCCGGAGCGCGCCTCCGTCGGCGTGCGGGTCTTCCGCGCCGTGCACTGGCTGACCTACCTGATCTGGCCGGTCGCGCTCCTGCACGGCATCGGCAACGGCACGGATGCCGGAGCGGGCTGGTTCATCGCCTTCGCCGTCGTCTGCGCGGTGGCCGTGCTTTCGGCCCTCCTCTGGCGCCTCACCGGCGGTTTCGCTCCACTCGGTTCGGTGCGGGCCGACCTGACCCAGGGTGACCAAAATCGGACAGACCCGAAACGGACCGACCCGAACCGAGTGGAGCGAAACCGATGACCGGCGCCGTGGCATCCTCGGTCACCGCGCCGGTCGGCACGACCCGGCTGACGTCCGCTCCCGCTGCCGATTTCGCCACCCACCTCGCCACTTTCGGGCCGCTGCCGACCAGCAACCCGGCGGTTCTCCTGTCGGCCCTGCACGACTCGGGGCTGGAGGGCAGGGGCGGCGGGGCCTTCCCAGCCTGGCGCAAGCTCGCCGCGGTGCCGGGCCGTGAACGGGCCCGCGGGCGCCGGGTCGTGGTGATCGGCAACGCCGCGGAGGGCGAACCGCTCAGCTCCAAGGATGCGACGCTGCTCACCGTGGCGCCGCACCTGGTCATCGACGGCCTGCTGGCCGTAGCCGAGTCCCTGAACGGCACGGCGACCTATCTCTACGTGCGGTCATCCGTGCTGGGAGCGGTCTCGCGGGCGCTGGGGGAACGCCGCGATGCCCGGAAAATCGAACTGCGGGAGGCCGCCGACAGCTTCGTCTCGGGCGAGGCATCGGCCGTTGTCAGCGCCCTGGCCGGCCGTCGCCCGGTGCCGCAGGATCGACCGTTCCTGCTCACCGAGTCCGGCCTGGCTGGCCGGCCGACCCTGCTGCACAACGTTGAAACCCTCGCCCACATCGCCCTGATCGCGCGTTTCGGTCCGGCCTGGTTCCGCTCGCGCGGCACTGCGTCCGACCCGGGGACCCGTCTGGTCACCGTCACCGGCGGCGGGAGGCCGTCGACGGTGATCGAGATCGGCGGCGGAGCGGGGCTGAACGACGTGTTCCGGTTCGCCGGGATCGATCCGGCCGGCCTCTCCGGCGTGCTGGTGGGCGGTTTCCACGGCGCGTGGGTTCCCGCCTCAGCCGGAAACGTGCGGCTCGACCGAGAAGACCTGGCGCGGTTCGGGGCCACCCCCGGCGCCGGAATCCTGATGGGGCAGGATGCTCGGCACTGTCCGCTGACGGTGGCCAGTGCGATCGCGACCTACCTGGCCGGCGAGACCGCCGGTCAGTGCGGACCCTGCGTCAACGGGTTGTCGGCGATGGCGAGCGTGCTGTCGCGGCTGGCCCGCGGCGAACGGGATCCCTCGCTGCCGGCCGAGCTGCGCCGGCTCGCCGACCTCGTCACCGGTCGTGGGTCGTGCCACTACCCCGACGGAACCGCTCGTTTCGTGCTGAGCACGCTGACCGTGTTCGACGCGGACGTGCGGGCCCACCTGGCGGGCACCTGCCGGAAGGAGCACTCATGACAGCGCCGCGCTCACTGCTGCACATCGACTGGACCGCCTGCGACGGCCGCGGCCTCTGCACCGAAATCCTGCCCGAACTGCTTGCCCGGGACGACTGGGGCTACCCGCTGGCCCGGACCAGGGGCGCAGGGTCGGACGTTCCGGTTCAGGAACGCCTACTGGATGCCGCCTCCGAGGCGGTCGCCCTCTGCCCGCGGCAGGCGCTGAGGCTGGTGCTGGGGACGTAAAGACGTCTGCCTATTTGTGCTGCTCGGTCTTCTGCAGCTGCCATTCCAGGTCGTCGGGGGAGAGGTCGGCGTTGCGGAAGGCATCCGTCAGGGGCAGTTGCAGCCGCAGGTCGGTGCCGAGGCAGAGGGCGGCCCGCCCGGAGCGCAACTTGAAGTCCAGCACGTGGCCGCCCGCCGTGCGCTCGTCGTTGATGAAGTGGACGTGGCAGCCGGGCACCCCGATGCCCTGCTCGTAGAGCGGGGTGCGGAATCCGGCCACGACACCGGTGACGTCGTGCAGTTCGATGATGGCGTCCTCGTCGGTCGCCTCCACCATCGGGCGGTACGGCTTCTGCTGTTTGACGACCGTCCGCATCCGGATCCACTCGAAGTCACCCTCGATCCGCAGGGCGTACATGTAGTTCTGGGAGGCCGTCATCCGGTCGATGAAGGTGGACACCTCGGCGCGCGACAGGCCGGGGGGCAGCTCGCTCTCAATGTGCGGAACGAAATTCGTGACGACCGCGTAGGGCGTGTGTGCGCCGAGGTCGGCGACGGAGACGCCGCCGTCGGCCCGAAGCTGGTAGCAGGTGCCGCCGATGATCAGCATTTCGCCGTCGAGCCCGTTGAACGTGCCGATTCCGAAACTGCCGTGACCGAGCAGGTCGCGAACGGTCATCTCGTCTTCGTAGACGCCGTCGAGCAGCGCGCTCATCAGGCTGGTCTGGAAGATCTCGTGTCGGGAGACGGTGAATTTGCTCATTGCAGCACATCGCTTTCGAGGTCGGCCATCAGGTCGTCCCTGTTATTACGGTAGTCGACGTGGACGTCGATGATGCTCGGTCCCGGCTCGGCCATGGCCTGGGCCAGGATGCCGGCGAAGTCGTCGAGATGGGTGACGCGGTAGCCGTGGGCGCCGAATGACTCGGCGTAGCCGACCGCGTCGTAGTCGCCCAGCTGCACGCCGGAGGTGCGTCCGTACTTGCCCTGCTGCTGGAACGCGACCATGTCGTAGGTGCCGTCGTTGAAGATGACATGCGTGAACGTCGATCCGAGCCGCACGGCGGTCTCGAGCTCCATCGCCGAGTAGAGGAAGCCGCCGTCGCCGGAGACCGACACGACCGGCGTTCCCGGGCGCACGAGCGTCGCCGCGATCGCCCAGGGCAGGGCCACGCCGAGCGTCTGCTGGCCGTTCGAGAACAGCAGGGTGCGGGGGTGGTAGGTGCGGAAGTGCCGGGCCATGTAGATGTAGTGGGAGCCGACGTCGCAGAGCACCGTTGTGTCATCCGGCAGCAGTTCGCGCATCAGCAGGGTGAGGTCGGCGGGGTGCACGCCCTCCGATTCGTCGCGCAGCCCGGTGGGCTGGTCCGCCTGCGCCAGTCGTGCGCGCTGGTCTGCGACGACGGATGCCGCGGCGGCGGGCAGCACGAGGCCGTCTATCTGCCGGGCGAGCGCGTCGATCGTCTCCGCCACGTCCCCGCGCAGCTCCACCGTCGGGCGGTAGTAGTCGTCGAGGTCGGCCGCCAGCTCGTCGAGGTGGATGATCACGCGCTGGTGGTCCTCGTTCCACTTCGAAGGCTCGTACTCGACGAAGTCGTAGCCGATCGCCAGGATCACGTCGGCCTTGTGCAGCAGGATGTCGCCCGGCTGGTTGCGGAACAGGCCCACCCGTCCCAGGTAGTGCTCTTCGAGCTCGTGCGAAATGACGCCCGCAGCCTGGAAGGTCTCGACGACGGGAAGCCCGGCGACGCCCAGCAACCGGTGCAGCGCGGCGGTGGCCTCGTCGGAGCCCGAACGCGCGCCGGCCAGGATGACGGGGATCCGGGCATCCTTGAGCAGCGCGGCGGCCCGCTTCACGCTCTCGGGAGCGGCGGCGCCCAGCCGCGGTACCCAGTGCGGGTTCTTCATCGTCACCGCGGTCGAATCGGTGAGGACGTCGTAGGGCAGCACGACGGCGGCGGCGCCCCGGGGCTCCTGCGTCGCGATCCGGAACGCGTTCGCGATGGCCTCCGGCACGTTGTCGGCGACGCTGACCTCGCCGGCCGACTTGGTCACGGCCGAGAGCATGCCGACCGCGTCCATCGTCTGGTGGGTGCGCTTGAGGCGGTCGGCGCGGGACACCGCGCCGCAGAGGGCGACGAGGGGGTCGCCTTCGGTCGTGGCGGTCAGCAGTCCGGTAGCGAGGTTGGCGGTGCCGGGGCCGCTGGTGACGAGCACGACGCCGGGCTGCCCGCTCAGGCGCCCGACGGCGGCGGCCATGAAGGCCGCATTCTGCTCGTGGCGGCAGACGATCACCTCGGGGCCGTCGTCGAGGAGGGCGTCGTACACGGGGTCGATCTTGGCGCCGGGGACGCCGAACACCCACTTCACGCCGTAGGCCTTCAGACACTCCACGACGCGGTCGGCGGAGCGGCGGGCCAGGTCGGCCGTGCCGGCCGCCCGGGTGCTGGCGGTGCTGTCCACCGCGGGTGAGATGTTCGTCATTCTGGCCTCCCGGCTTGCCGTCGGATCCGGCTTCCCTATCCATGCTCCCGCTCAAACAGATAAGAAACAACGCCGAAGAGTGATGCAAACGATCTGAAAATGAGATGATTAACCGGTGGACGTCAGACAGTTCGAATTCTTCAGTGCCGTCGCGGGCGAGCTGAGCTTCACCCGCGCCGCGGAGCGGCTCACGATCGCCCAGTCCGCCGTGTCCGCCGGGGTTCGCGCGCTCGAGGGCGAACTGGGGGTCGAGCTGTTCGACCGCAGCCGCCGACAGATCCGGCTCACCTCGACGGGCGAACTGCTCCTGCCGAAGGTGCGCGACGCCCTCGACGCGGTGAACGAGGTGCGCGACGTCGCCCAGGAGACCACCCGCGCCATCACCGGGTCCATCGTGATCGGCCTGATGACCTCCGTCACGCTGGTGAACGTGCCGCGGCTCCTCGGGCATTTCCGCACCGGCCACCGGGGCGTGGACGTGCGGCTGCGAGCGGCCCGGCGGGGCTCGGCCGGACTGGTGGACGAGCTGGTCAGCGGAGAACTCGACCTGGCCTTTCTCGCGCTGAGCGGCCCCGCGCCCGCGCCGCTGATCGCCGTGCGGATCGCCTCCTCGCCGATGGTGCTGGTCGTGCCGGACGGCCACCGGCTGGCGTCCGCCCGCACGGTGACACTCGACGACCTCGTCGCGGAGGAGTTCATCGATCTGCCGCCCGGCTATGCCAGCCGGCAGATCGTCGACGACGCCTTCGCCGCCGCCGGGATCGAGCGGCGGATCACGATCGAGGTCTCCGACATCGGCACGGCGGCCGAGTACGTGACCAACGGCCTCGGGGTCGCCCTGCTGCCGGAATTCGCGGCGAACGACGCCCCCGGCGTGCGCCGGCTCCCGGTCGACAACGTGCCGGAGTTCACCGTCTACCTGGCGGCGTCACGCAAGCGCCGGGCGTCGGCGGCGGTGCGCGCCTTCGTCGACCTCGCCCTCCCGCGGGAGGAGCCCGAGATCCGTCTCTGATCCGCAGGCGCGTGACGAATTCCTGTTCGGAATGGAATCTGCCGTATAGAATCTGGCTTTATGACTCAATTGCGTATCAGCGAGGTGGCGACCTTGATGCGCGTGAGCGACGACACCGTTCGCCGGTGGGTGGAACAGGGCCGGTTGACCGCCACCCGCGGGGCGGGATCCCGGCAGGTGATCGACGGGGCCGAGGTAGCCGCGTTCGTGCGGGAGCGCCGGGACCAGGAGCAGGATGCGGCACCGTTTCCCAGTTCGGCGCGCAACCGCCTCGAGGGCATCGTCACCGAGGTGAAGCGCGACGGGCTCGTCGCCGTGGTCGAGATCCAGGCCGGCCCGTTCCGGCTGGTGTCGCTGATGACGCGGGAGGCCGCCGACGAGCTGGAGCTGGAGCCGGGGTCGCTGGCGACGGCCGTGGTGAAGTCCACGACGGTCGTGGTGGAGAAGTCCCGGCCCGGTGACGAGGAATGACCCGGCCAGGAATGACCCGGCCAGGAATGACCCGGCCAGGAATGACCCGGCCAGGAATGACCCGCGACCGTGCCGGGCGGCGTCGCCCGTCCCGGGGTCTCGGCCTCGGCGTGGCCGTGCTGGCCGTGCTGGCGGTGCTGGCGGCGCTGTCCGGGTGCGCGTCGTCTCCCGTTCCCGCCGCCCCGGGGGGATCCGATTCGGCCGGCCCCGACCGGGTGGTGCGGGTGGCCGCCGCCGCCGACCTGAAGTTCGCGCTGGACGACATCATCGACCTGGTCGAGAAGACGAATCCCGGCATCCGGGTGGATGCGACCTACGGCTCGTCGGGCACGTTCCTGACCCAGATCAGCAACGGCGCACCCTTCGACGTGTTCCTGTCGGCGGATGTGAGCTACCCCCAGCAGCTGGTCGAGGCCGGCCTGGCCGAGAAGGCCGACCTGTTCCCGTACGCGGTCGGCCGGCTCGTGCTGTGGGTGCCGGAAGGGTCGGCCCTGGACCCGGCGGACGGCCTGGGCATCCTGGCCTCGCCCGGCGTCACCGCCGTGGCCATCGCCAATCCCGAGCACGCCCCCTACGGGAAAGCCGCCGTCGCCGCCCTGCAGGAGGCCGGGCAGTACGACGCGGTCAGCCCGAAGCTCGTGCTCGGCGAGAACGTCGCCCAGGCGGCCGAGTTCGTCTCGTCGGGCAACGCCGACGCGGGCATCGTGGCGCTGTCCCTCGTGCTCTCCGACCCGCTCAAGGGCGTCGGCCGCTGGGTCGAGCTGCCGCTGGCGAGCTACCCGCGCCTCGATCAGGGCGGGGTCGTGCTCTCCGCGGCCCAGGACCCGGCCGCGGCGCGCACCGTGCGCGACACGATGCTCGGCCCCGCGGGCACGGCCATCCTCACGGCCTACGGCTTCACCCTGCCGGGGAACTGAACCGTGGGCTGGCAGGCCGTGGACTGGCAGGCCGTCGGCGTCAGCATCCGGCTCGCGCTGGCGACGACGGCCATCCTGTTCGTCATCGCCATTCCGCTGGCGGCCTGGCTGGCCTTCTCCCGTCGCCGTTGGACGGTGATCGTGGAGGCCGTGGTCGCCCTCCCGCTGGTGCTGCCGCCCACCGTGCTCGGCTACTACGTGCTCGTCGCCCTCGGCAGCGGCTCCCCGTTCGGCCGGTGGTGGCGGGACACGACCGGCACCACGCTGGCCTTCTCCTTCACCGGGCTCCTGATCGCATCCGTCATCTACAGCCTTCCCTTCGCGGTGCAGCCCCTGCTCGCCTCGTTCGCCGGCGTCGACGGCCGGCTGCTGGAGGCGTCGGCCGTGCTGGGCAAGTCCTGGGGCCAGAGCCTGGTCCGGGTGGTGTTGCCGCTGTCCCGGGCCGGACTGGCCACGGCGGGCGTGCTGACCTTCGCCCACACGGTGGGCGAATTCGGGGTCGTGCTGATGGTCGGCGGCAACATCGCGGGGGAGACCCGCACAGTGTCGGTGTCGGTCTACGACGCCGTGCAGTCCTTCGACTACGCCACGGCCGGGCTGACCAGCCTGCTGCTGCTCGTCTTCTCCCTCGTCGTGCTGAGCGCGACCTACGCTTTCCAGCGGCGCGGATCGCTGCTGTGGGCGCCGCGGTGAGCGTCGGAACGGCGTCGAAGGCGCTGCGTCTGGACATCCGTCACCGCCGGGTGCGCGCCCGGCTCGACCTCGACCTGGAGCACCCCGGCATCACGGTGCTGTTCGGACCGTCGGGGGCGGGCAAGACCACGATCATCCGTTGCCTGGCCGGCCTCGACCGGATCAGCTCCGGCACGATCACCCTCGGGCCGACGCTGTGGGACGACGGCGGCCGCACGTTCGTGCCGGCCCGGCGCCGCAACGTCGGCTACCTCTTCCAGGACCTGGCCTTGTTCCCGCACCTCAATGTGGCCGAGAACGTCGGCTACGGCCTGAAACGGATGCCGCGGGCGTCGCGTCAGGCGATCATCGACGACGCCCTGCGCACGGCCGAGGTGCCCGGTTTCCAGGAGCGGATCGTCGCGGAACTCTCCGGCGGCGAGGCCCAGCGGGTCGCACTCGCCCGTGCCATCGCGCCCCGGCCCGACGTGCTGCTGCTGGACGAACCCCTCGCCGGCCTGGACGACCCGACCCGGCTGCGGCTGCGCTCGGAACTCCGCCGGCTCATCCTGCACGCCGGGATCCCGGCTCTGGTCGTGACCCATGACCGGGACGAGGCCCTCGCCCTGGCCGACCAGCTCGTCGTGCTCATCGACGGCGCCGTGCACCAGACCGGCCCCCCGGCCGAGGTCTTCGACCGCCCCGCTGACGCGATGGTGGCGCGGGTCGTCGGCATGGACACGATCAGCCCGGCCCGGGTCGTGTCGGTCGACCGCGGCACCGTGCGGCTGCGGGTGGGGGAGGCGAGCGTCGTCGCCGACCTGCCGTCGTGGCGCCGGCATCCGCTGGCCGCGGGGGAGGCGGTGGCGGTCTGCCTGCGCGGCGGCGACGTCGGACTCCGCGCGGATCCGGGTTCCGCGGCGCCCCCGGACACCAACTCGCTGCCCGCCGTCGTGACGGGAATCATCGAGGAGGCCTCCCTGATCCGGGTGCAGGTGGATGCCGGTTTCCCGCTGGTCTGTTTCCTCACCCGACGCGAGCTCCAGGCGCTCGGCCTCACGGGGGGTTCCCGTGTGCTGGTCCTGGTGCATCGCCGGTCGGTGCACCTGGCCGAGCTCGCTCCGCAATAATATGGTCCGGTACCCAACGGAACGGAAACCTCCCGCATGAGCGTCTGGCGCACCAAGAGCATCGAAGCCTCCATGGCCGACTCCGAGGAGAAGGGCCACAGCCTCAAACGCACGCTGGGCACCTGGGACCTCATGATCATGGGCGTGGCCGTCGCGGTCGGCGCCGGGATCTTCTCGGTCGGCGCGAAGGCGGCCGGCAGCTACGCCGGGCCATCCGTCACCCTGGCGTTCCTCCTCGCCGCGGTCACCTGCGCGCTCGCCATCATGTGTTACGCGGAGTTCGCCTCGGCGGTTCCCGTGGCCGGCTCGGCGTACACGTTCACCTACGCCACCCTGGGCGAGCTGCTCGCCTGGATCATCGGCTGGGACCTCATCCTCGAGATGCTGACCGCCGCCGCCGTGATCGCCAAGTACTGGGGCATCTACCTCAGCGAGGTCTTCAAGCTCTGGAACTGGGATGTCCCGGCCACGATCCCGGTGTTCGGCCTGCAGGTGAGCTGGGGCGCGTTCGTCATCGTCGCCATCTTCACCACCCTCCTGGTGCTGGGCACGAAACTGTCCGCCCGGGTGGCCAGCGTCTTCACCATCCTCAAGGTCGCGATCGTCGTGTTCGTGATCGTCGTCGGCGCCTTCTTCATCAAGCCGGAGAACTACACGCCGTTCATCCCGAAGTCGGTGCCGTCGACTGGCGGTGCGGGCGACGTCTGGATGCAGTCGCTGTTCTCGTTCATGACCGGCGCGCAGCCGGCCCAGTACGGCCTGTTCGGCCTGCTTGCCGGTGCCTCGTTGGTCTTCTTCGCCTTCATCGGGTTCGACGTCGTCGCCACCAGCGCCGAAGAAGTGAAGAACCCGCAGAAGACCCTGCCGCGCGGCATCTTCGCCGGCCTGGCCATCGTCACGGTGCTCTACCTCGGCGTCAGCCTCGTGCTCACCGGCATGGTGCCCTACACCGTGCTGGCCGACGACCCGAACGCCTCCCTGGCGACGGCGTTCGTCTCCGTCGGCGCCGGCTGGGCCGCCCAGGTCATCTCCGTCGGCATCCTGATCGGACTCACCACCGTGATCATGGTGCTGCTGCTCGGCCTGTCCCGCGTGCTCTTCGCGATGAGCCGCGACGGCCTGCTGCCCCGCGGGCTCAGCGTCACCTCCGCCAAGCGCGGCACCCCGGCGCGCGTGCAGATCATCGCCGGCACCGCCGTCGCGCTGATCGCCGGGTTCACCGACGTGGGCGTGCTCGAAGAGATGATCAACATCGGCACGCTCTCCGCCTTCGTGCTGGTCAGCATCGCCGTGGTCGTGCTGCGCAAGAAGCGCCCCGACCTGCCGCGGGCGTTCAAGGTGCCGTTCTCGCCGTACCTGCCGATCCTGTCGGCCGCGCTCTGCTTCTGGCTGATGCTCAACCTCACGACGCTCACCTGGGTGCGCTTCGCGGTCTGGCTCGCGATCGGCCTCGCCGTGTACTTCCTCTACGGCCGTCGCCACTCGGTGGTCGGGATCGAGGCGAAGCGCGTCTTCGACGCCACCTTCCGCGAAGAGGTCATCCGCGAAGAACGGGCCACGCTGGGCAAGTAGCGCCCGCGCCCGCCGCGCATCGCCCCGACTGCCGTTCGGCGGATGGGGTGGAAGCCCAGCCGGGATCGGGGAGGATGGAGCCATGCTGCACCGCCATCCCGTCCTGTCCTCGGCCACGCTCGCCTATCTGGCGTTCGTGGGCTGGGTGACGCTCGGGCCGCAGCCGCTCAACACGTCCAACAACGGCTGGCTGCTGCGCGCGCTCGGGTTCTTCGCCCGGCACGACTCCACCGACTGGATCACCTACGGCCGGGTCGAGTTCGCCGCCAACATCGGCATGTTCATCCCGATCGGCGTCTTCCTGGTGCTCCTCTTCGGCCGTCGCCAGTGGTGGCTGGCGATCGTCGTGGGCGTCGCCCTCACCTGCTCGATCGAGTTCACCCAGCAGTTCCTGCCGACCCGCTACCCGGATCTCCGCGATCTGGTCGCCAACACTGCCGGCGCGGTCCTCGGGGTGCTGGTCGCCCTGGTCATCACGGCCTGGAAGATCGTGCCCCGCAAGACGGATGCCGCCGGCCGGGCGGCATCCGTCGGCTACAGCCGGTAGCAGCTACAGCCGGTAGAGGCGCGCTTCCCAGGGTCGAAGGGTCGTCTCCGTGGGGTGGGCGGCGGCATCCGGATCGGCCGGGTAGTTGGCCAGGACCAGCTCCGCGCCGGAGACGTCCGCCGGCAGTGGGCCGGACAGCGGTGCGTCCGAGGCGTTCGCGACGACGAGAAGTGTCTCGTCGCCGAGCGTACGTGTGAAGGCATACAGGGCCTCGTGGTCGGGTTCCAGCAGGGCGAAGTCGCCGAGGGCGACGACCTCGCTCTCGTGCCGCAGCTCGATCAGGGACTGGTAGAAGCGGAAAATGCTGCGCTCGGTGGAGAGGTCGGCGGCGACATTGATGTCCGCGCTGTTCGGGTTGACCGCCAGCCACGGCGTTCCGGTGGTGAAGCCCGCCTGCGGGGAGGCATCCCACTGCATCGGGGTGCGGGCGTTGTCCCGGCCCATGGTCTGCACCCCGGCGAGGACGGTGCCGGGGTCGAGGTCGAAGTCCTCCACGGCCTCGCGGTAGTGGTTCAGTGATTCGAGGTCGCGGTAGTCGTGGATGAAGTCGAAGCGCACGTTCGTCATGCCGATCTCCTCGCCCTGGTAGATGTAGGGCGTGCCGCGGTGCAGGTGCAGCACCAGCGCCCAGAGCGTGGCCGACTCGTAACGATAGGTGGTGTCATTGCCGAAGCGCGACACCAGCCGGGGCTGGTCGTGGTTGTTCAGGTAGAGGCTGTTCCAGCCGGTGGCGGCGAGGCCGTCCTGCCAGCGGGAGAGGCTCTGCTTCAGTGCCGGCAGGTTGCGGGGCAGTACGTCGAACTTGTGCTCGCCCTGGTCGAGGCCCACATGCTCGAACTGGAATATCATGTCCACTTCGTGCCGGGCCGGATCGGTGAACAGCAGGGCGTCGTCGGTGCTCACGCCCGGCATCTCGCCGACCGTGAGGTGCTCGCCCCGGCGGCCCTCGAAGACCTCGCGGTGCATCTCCTGCAGGAAGTCGTGGATCTGGGGTCCCATCGGGGAGCCGCCGCCGGTGGCCGCGGCCGGTCCGTCGACCAGCTCGACCCGCTTGGCGATGAAGTTGATCACGTCCATCCGGAAGCCGTCGACGCCGCGGTCGAGCCACCAGTTCATCATCGAGTAGACGGCCTGCCGCACCTCGGGGTTCTCCCAGTTGAGGTCGGGCTGCTGCTTCGCGAACAGGTGCAGGTAGTACTCACCGGTCGTGTCGTCGAGGGTCCAGGCGGGTCCGCTGAAGGCGCTGCCCCAGCCGTTCGGGGCGCTCCCGTCGGCCTGGGGCTTCCGCCACCAGTACCAGTCGCGCTTCGGGTTCGTCAGCGAACTGCGGGACTCCTGGAACCAGGCGTGCTCGTCGCTGGTGTGGTTCACGACGAGGTCCATCACGATCTTGATGCCGCGTTCGTGCGCCTCGGCGAGCAGCAGGTCGAACTCGGCGAGGCTGCCGAAGACCGGCTCGATCTCCTGGTAGTCGCTGATGTCGTAGCCGTTGTCGTGCTGCGGCGAGGGGTAGACCGGGGAGAGCCAGACGGCGTCCACGCCGAGGTCGGCGAGGTAGTCCAGTTTCGAACGGATGCCGCCGAGGTCGCCGACCCCGTCGCCGTCGGAGTCGGCGAAGCTGCGGGGATACACCTGGTAGACGACCGCCTTCGTCCACCAGGGGGCACGGGCGGGCGCGTCACTGTCGGAGGCGGGCATCACGGCCGTGGGAACGGGGTTTGTCATGTCCCGATCCTGTCATGGCACCCTGGAAGGAATAGGATCGGTGCCTGTTCGTGCGCCGTTTTCGGGTGCTGAGAGTGAGGCTGCAGATGCAATTCGGAATCTTCACCGTCGGTGACCTGACGGCCAACCCGACGACCGGCCGAACCCCCACCGAGCACGAGCGCATCACGGCCATGGTCGCCATCGCCCGGAAGGCCGAAGAGGTCGGACTCGACGTCTTCGCCGCCGGCGAGCACCACAACCCGCCGTTCGTGCCCTCGTCGCCCACGACCCTGCTCGGCTACATCGCCGCGCAGACCGAGCGCATCATCCTTTCCACGGCGACCACGCTGATCACGACCAACGACCCGGTCAAGATCGCCGAAGACTTCGCCATGCTGCAGCACCTCTCCGGCGGGCGGGTCGACCTGATGCTCGGCCGCGGCAACACCGGCCCGGTATACCCGTGGTTCGGCCAGGACGTGCGGCAGGGCATCCCGCTGGCCCTGGAGAACTACGCGCTGCTCCGCCGCCTCTGGCGCGAAGACGTCGTGGACTGGGAGGGCCAGTTCCGCACCCCGCTGCAGGGGTTCCAGTCGACGCCGCGCCCCCTCGACGGCGTGCCGCCCTTCGTCTGGCACGCCAGCATCCGCAGCCCGGAAATCGCCGAGCAGGCCGCGTTCTACGGCGACGGCTTCTTCGCCAACAACATCTTCTGGCCCAGGGAGCACTACGCGAAGCTGATCGGCCTCTACCGGTCCCGGTTCGAGCACTACGGGCACGGCGCCGCCGATCAGGCCGTCGTCGGCCTCGGCGGCCAGTTCTTCGCCCGCACGAACTCGCAGGACGCCGTCACCGAGTTCCGCCCCTACTTCGACAACGCCCCGGTCTACGGCCACGGGCCGAGCCTCGAGGACTTCACCGAGCAGACCCCGCTCACCGTGGGCAGCCCGCAGCAGATCATCGACCGCTACGCGGGCATGCGCGACTACTTCGGCGACTACCAGCGCCAGCTGTTCCTGATCGACCACGCCGGGCTGCCGCTGAAGACCGTGCTCGAGCAGCTCGACATCCTCGGCGGCCAGATCGTGCCCGTGCTCCGCCGCGAGCTGGCGGCCAACCGTCCGGCGCACGTGCCCGACGCCCCCACGCACGCCTCCCTGAAGGCCGCCGCCCTGAAGTCCGCGTCCCTGACGGCCGCCCCGGCCCACCCCGAGCCCGCCACCCTCGCCGAGCGGTGAGTTGCGACCCACTTTTTCGCGAAAAAGCCAGCCGAACTCACGGCTCGGTGGGGTGGGGCGCCTATTTTGGGCGGGGAGATTGGGCGCGGGATACTGGGAGTGCGGCGCGGAACGGATGCTCACGGGCCGCGGAAGCAGACGACCATGAACCTCGCGCCCCCTGACGCCACGACGGATGCGCGCCGCGCCTTCTTCGACGCCCGCCCCGCTTCAGCCGCGGCCGTCGACCTCTCCGTGCGGATCGGCGGCCTCACCCTGGCCAACCCGGTGATGCCGGCCTCGGGCTGCTTCGGCCCCTCGCTCGGGCGGCTGATCCCGGTCACCGAGCTCGGCGCGGTCGTCACCAAGACTGTGTTCGGCACGCCCAGGGGCGGCAACCCGGCCCACCGGCTGACCGAGATCCGGGCCGGGATGGTGAACAGTGTCGGCATCCCGAGCCGCGGGGCGGCCGGCTACCTGGCGCAGCAGCATCCGCACTACCAGGCCCTCGGCGTGCCCACGATCATCAGCGTGGGCGGCCACCGCCCGGGCGAGTACGCGCGGGTCGTGCGCGACCTGGCCGGTTCCGGGGTCGCCTACGAGCTGAACGTCTCCTGCCCGAACCTCGACCGCCACGGCGCCGACATCGGCTCGGACCCGGATGCGATCCGGGAGGTCGTGCGCACGACCCGGCTCGAAACGGACAAGCCGTTGATCGTCAAGCTGCCCGTGCTGGTGTCGTCGATCGCGGACTGCGCCCTCGCGGCCGAGGAAGCCGGCGCCGACGCGGTCTGCGTGGCCAATTCCATCCCCGCGCTGCCGCTCGAGCGCTACACCCGAGCCCCCGCCCTCGGCAACGTCATCGGCGGCCTTTCCGGGCCGGGCATCCGCCCGATCGTGCTCCGCCTGGTCTGGCTGGCCTCCCGCGCGGTTCAGATCCCGGTGATCGCCTGCGGCGGCATCGAGACCGTCGACGACGCCCTCGACTACTTCTCGGTCGGGGCCACCGCGATCCAGGTCGGCACGGCCAGCTTCGGGCGGCCCTTCGCCATGGTCGAGATCGTGCGCGCCCTGCAGGACCGCTGTCTCACCGACGGCGCCGGCGACATCAACGCCCTGATCGAACTCTGGAGAGCCGAATGACCGTCACGCCGGAGCCGAGCACCACGCCGGAGCCGGCCGAAACCTCCCAGCTCGCCGCCCTTCGCCGCCAGCGCGAATTCGCCGCGGCCGACGAAGCGGCCATCGACGGTCTGCTCTCGGTGCGTCCGCCCGAACGGATGCCCCGGCCCGAGCCGGTCTGGGACGACGCCCCGGTGCTGGTGCACGACATCGTGGGGGAGCGCTACCACTGGCTCGTGCTCGCCACCCGGACCATCGCGGCGACCGCGCTGGCCGGCCAGTTCCTGATGATCACCGTGCCGCCGAAGGGAGGGGAGCGCATCCTGCTGCCCCGCCCGATGGCCATCCACCGCCGGCACCCGGAGCAGGGCACCGTCGAGGTCGTCTACGGCGTGGCCGGCCGCGGCACCACCGCGCTCGCCGACGTCGCCGTGGGGGAGCGCCTCCTGGTCACCGGCCCGCTGGGACGCGGCTTCGAGTTCCCGGATGCCGCCCTCCCGACCGCGACCGGCGCGCAGCAGGCCCGCACGGCCCTGATGATCGGCCGGGGCGTCGGCGTCTGCGCCGTCATGGGCTCGGTCGAAGATGCCGCCCGGCTCGGCCTCAAGGCCACCGTCGTGGTCAGCGGCCGGTCCCGCGCCAACCTGATCGGCCTCGCCGACTGCGCCGAACTGGGTGCCGAGGTGATCCCGGTCACCGACGACGACGGAAGCAGCCGGATGCCCGCCCTCGCCGCACGGCTGCGCGCCCGGTTCGACGCGGGCCCGCCCGACGTGATCCTGGTCTGCGGCGCCGGCGTGCTCGCCCGCCTCGCCGCCGAACTCGGCGCCGAGTGGGGTGTGCCGGTGCAGGTCTCGCTGGAGGCCCACATGGCCTGCGGCCTCGGCTACTGCCACGGCTGCGCCGCGCCCGTGGCCACGGATCCCGCCGTCGAGGGGCCGCTGGTCTGCGTCGACGGCCCGGTGTTCGACGCCGCACTCTAGGACCCGGCCCGCAAACCCGGCAGTCTGAGCGTCTTCTGTTAGGCTTGAGGAGGTCAATCCGTGGATTGGCCGAGCACTAACGGAGCAGACCGGCAGCACGCTGGTCCTCGGTGGTGGTTTCCCAACTCGGTGGCAGCATCCGTTGTTGGTGAATTTCTACTGGTGGCCAGCAGCGCCCCTGTCCTGCTCCAAGTCCAACTCGCGCGCCATACGGGCAACCGAGTCTTCGTCGCCAGAATGGCGAGAAGCAAAAAAACAAAAAGGAGAGAACCCCCATATGGAGGGTCCAGAAATCACGTTCGCCGAAGCCATCATCGACAACGGCAAGTACGGCACGCGCACCATCCGCTTTGAAACCGGGCGTCTCGCCCAGCAGGCGCAGGGCTCTGCCGCCGCCTACATCGACGACGAAACCATGCTGCTCTCCGCGACGAGCGCCAGCAAGCAGCCGAAGGAAAACTTCGACTTCTTCCCGCTGACCATCGACGTCGAGGAGCGCATGTACGCTGCCGGCCGCATCCCGGGCAGCTTCTTCCGCCGCGAAGGTCGCCCGTCGACCGAGGCGATCCTCACCTGCCGCCTGATCGACCGGCCGCTGCGCCCGTCGTTCGTCGACGGGCTCCGCAACGAGATCCAGGTTGTCGTCACCGTTCTGGCCATCGCGCCGGACGAGTACTACGACGTTCTGGCCATCAACGCTGCGTCGATGTCGACCCAGATCGCCGGACTCCCCTTCTCGGGCCCGATCGGTGGCGTTCGTGTCGCCCTCATCCCCGACGAGCACGGCTCCGGCCAGTGGGTCGCCTTCCCGAAGCACTCCCAGATCGTCGACGCCGTGTTCAGCATGGTCGTCGCCGGCCGCGTGGTGACGGATGCCGATGGCGGCCAGGACGTCGCGATCATGATGATCGAGGCCGAAGCCACCGACAACGCCTGGAACCTGATCAAGGGCGGCGCCATCAAGCCCAACGAAGAGGTCATCGCCGAGGGCATCGAAGCCTCGAAGCCCTTCATCAAGCAGCTCATCGAAGCGCAGCAGAAGGTCGCGGACTCCGCTTCCAAGGCCACCGGCAACTACCCGGTGTTCCCGTCCTACCAGCCGGCCACCTACGACGCCGTCGCGGCCCTCGCCTACGAGGAGCTCAAGGGCGTCTACCAGATCGCCGACAAGGTCGCCCGCCAGGACGCCGATGACGCCCTCAAGGCCCGCGTCAAGGACGCCATCGCCGCGAAGGTCGACGCCGGAGAGCTCGACGCCGGCGCCAACAACCAGGTGTCCGCCGCGTACAAGTCGGTCACCAAGCTCGTCGTGCGCTCACGCGTGCTCAACGAGGGCATCCGCATCGACGGCCGTGGGCTCGCGGACATCCGCCCGCTCGACGCCGAGGTTGCCATCATCCCGCGCGTGCACGGCTCGGCCATCTTCCAGCGCGGCGAGACCCAGATCCTGGGTGTCACCACGCTGAACATGCTCAAGCTGGAGCAGACGATCGACTCCCTGAGCCCGGTCACCAAGAAGCGCTACATGCACAACTACAACTTCCCGCCCTACTCCACCGGTGAAACCGGCCGGGTCGGAACCCCGAAGCGCCGCGAGATCGGCCACGGCGCGCTCGCTGAGCGTGCCCTGGTCCCCGTGCTGCCGACGCGCGAGGAGTTCCCGTACGCCATCCGTCAGGTCTCCGAGGCGCTCAGCTCCAACGGATCCACCTCGATGGGTTCCGTCTGCGCCTCGACCCTGTCGCTGCTGAACGCCGGAGTGCCGCTGCGCGCCCCGGTCGCCGGCATCGCGATGGGCCTCATCTCCGACACCGTTGAAGGCAAGACCCGCTACGCGGCTCTGACCGACATCCTCGGCGCCGAAGACGCCCTCGGCGACATGGACTTCAAGGTCGCCGGAACCAGCGAATTCGTCACCGCGATCCAGCTCGACACCAAGCTCGACGGCATCCCCGCCTCGGTGCTCGCCGGCGCACTCACCCAGGCCAAGGATGCTCGCACGACCATCCTCGCCGTGCTGAATGCCGCCATCGACCGCCCGGACGAGATGGCACCGACCGCGCCCCGCGTGATCAGCGTGCAGATCCCCGTCGACAAGATCGGCGAGCTGATCGGCCCGAAGGGCAAGACGATCAACGGGATCCAGGACGAGACCGGCGCCGACATCTCCATCGAGGAGGACGGCACCGTGTACATCGGCGCCGTCGACGGACCGTCGGCCGAGGCCGCCCGCGCCATGGTCAACTCCATCGCGAACCCCACCAACCCCGAGGTTGGCGAGCAGTTCCTCGGAACTGTCGTGAAGATCGCCGCGTTCGGCGCCTTCGTCTCGCTGCTCCCGGGCAAGGACGGCCTGCTGCACATCTCCGAGGTGCGCAAGCTCGCCGGCGGAAAGCGCGTGGAGAACGTCGAAGACGTGCTCGGCGTGGGCCAGAAGGTCCTCGTTGAGATCACCAAGATTGACGACCGTGGCAAGCTCTCGCTCGCCCCGGTACTCGAAGAGTCGGCTGAGGCCGGCACCGAGGACGCACCGGTTTCGACCGAGGCGTAGTCCGCTAGATCTGCCGACAACCTCTCGCCAGGTTAGTCGGTAAGACGGAAAGCCCGTCCTGTTACGGCAGGGCGGGCTTTTTGCGCGCCCGGACGCACCCCCCCCCTAGCTGGGGTCACAACCCGTCCTAGTTGACGCCGTCGGCATCGCGCTAGCCTGCGCCCATGATGAATTCTGAGAACCGCCTGCGTTCCCTGTCGCGCCTCGGCGCCATCTCCCTATTGAGCTTCGGCCTGGTCGTCGGCGCCGTTTCAGCCCCGGCCACCGCAGCCCCGACCGCAGCCCCGACCGCCGCCCCGGCCGCCCCGGCCGCCGCCCCGGCCGCCGC
>NZ_SOFY01000008.1 GCF_004402595.1 Cryobacterium shii
TAGCCTTCGTCTTCGAGGCGGTCGGCGAGTTCGGGGCCGCCCTGCTCGGCGATCCGGCCGTCGACGAACACGTGCACGAAGTCCGGCTTGATGTAGCGCAGGATGCGGGTGTAGTGGGTGATCAGGAGCAGGCCCAGGCCCGTGTTCTCCTTGGCCCGGTTCACGCCCTCCGACACGATCTTGAGCGCGTCGACGTCGAGGCCGGAGTCGGTCTCGTCGAGGATCGCGAACCGGGGCCTCAGCAGTTCGAGCTGCAGGATCTCGTTGCGCTTCTTCTCACCGCCGGAGAAGCCCTCGTTCACGTTGCGCTCGGCGAAGGACTTGTCCATCCGGAGCGCCTTCATCGACTCGCGCACGTCCTTGATCCAGGTGCGGATGGGCGGCGCCGTGCCGTCGATCGCGGTCTTCGCGGTGCGGAGGAAGTTCGTCACGGTCACGCCGGGGATCTCGACCGGGTACTGCATGGCCAGGAACAGGCCGGCGCGGGCGCGCTGGTCCACGGTCATCGTGGTGACCTCTTCGCCGTCGAGCAGGATCGAGCCGCTGTCGACGGTGTACTTGGGGTGACCGGCGATCGTGTACGCGAGGGTGGACTTGCCGGAGCCGTTGGGCCCCATGATGGCGTGGATCTCGCCCTCGTTGATGGTGAGGTTCACACCGTGCAGGATCTGCTTGGTGCCCTGCTCGGTCTCGACGCTGACGTGCAGGTCGATGATCTGTAGCACTGACATGGAATTCTCTTTCGGTCTTCGGCGCAGGCGCCGGTAAAAAATGGGAGTGGCCGACGGGTCGGCCGGGGGTCTGCCGGTGGTGGGGCGGCGACGGATGCTTAGCTCGGGCTGCTCGCGGTCAGTTCTGCTTCGATGGCCAGTTGGAGGCGGTCTTCGAGGGCGGGGGATCCGATCTGCTGCACGATCTCGCTGAGGAAGCCGCGCACGACCAGACGCCGCGNGTGGGGGGGGGGGAAGGTCAGACCGGGACGATGACGGAGGGGTCGATGTAGACGTCCCCGTCGATCAGGTCGACCTTGTACACGGGGACAGGCTCGTAGGCCGGAAGGTTCAGCGGTTTGCCGGTCTTGAGGGAGAACTTGGAACCGTGGGCCCAGCACTCGACGGTGTCGTCCTCGACGAACCCCTCGGACAGGGAGATGTCGCCGTGGGTGCAGGTGTCGCCGATCGCGAACACGGCGTCGGCGGCGTCCCGGACGACGACGATGGGCACGCCGTCGATCTCGACCTTGACGGCCTCATTGATGCCGAGTTCTTCGAAGGCGCAGATCTTCGTGGACGCCATGTTATTTTTCCTCTGTTCCGAGTAGTTCTGCTTCGATGGCCAGTTGGAGGCGGTCTTCGAGGGCGGGGGATCCGATCTGCTGCACGATCTCGCTGAGGAAGCCGCGCACGACCAGACGCCGCGCCTCGTCTTCCGTGATGCCGCGGGACTGCAGNGCCTCGTCTTCCGTGATGCCGCGGGACTGCAGGTAGAACAACTGCTCATCATCGAACCGACCCGTCGCACTCGCGTGCCCGGCACCCTTGATATCGCCGGTCTCGATCTCCAGGTTCGGGATCGAGTCCGCCCGGGTGCCCTCGGTCAACACGAGGTTGCGGTTCTGCTCGTAACTGTCCGTGCCCGCCGCGTTCCGCCCGATGAGCACGTCACCGATCCACACCGTGCGGGCGCCCTGGCCCTGCAACGCCCCCTTGTACGTGACCCGGCTGCGACTGTTCGGCGCGTCGTGATGCACGAACACCTGCTGCTCCAGGTGCTGACCCGCGTCAGCGAAATACAGGCCCAACAAATCCGTGTCCGACCCCTCCCCGGCCAGCCGCACCGACGGATTCACCCGCACGATACTGCCGCCGAGGCTCACGACCACATGCTTCAGGCGCGCGTCCCGGCCGACGGATGCGAAATGGTTGGTCAGGTGCACGGCAGTGTCGCCCCATTCCTGCAGGCTCACCACCGTCAGGTTCGCGGACTCCCCCAGGATGATCTCCACGTTCTCACTCAGGCGGGCTTCGCCCGTGTTCTCGAGGATGATCGTGGCCCGGCTGAACGGTTTCGCCTCGATGATCGTGTGCGCGGCCCGCGGCCCCGCACCCAACTGGGACCGGGTGAGGGTGACCTCCTTGGCCTCTTCCCCACTGATCGTGATCGCGAGGGCCCGCTCGAAACTGGACCACGCGTTCGCGGCGGCGCGCTCCTCCGGGGCGCCGGCGGCGCCGACCCGGGAATCATCCCGGTTGACCCAGGCGACGTCGACACCGGCAACATCGGTCGATTCGATCGGGTACACGGACCCGTCCAGGACCCCCGCGGTCAGGTCGGTGAACTTCTTCACCGGGGAGAGCTTCCAGACCGCTTCCCGCCCCGTGACGGGTGCGAAGTCGGCGACGTCGACGCTCGTGAACCGGTCGTTGCGGGTCTGCACGGGGACGAAGCCGAAGCGGCCGTCCGAGTGCTCCTTGATGCCGTGCTGTTCAGATGTCGGCATCGCTTCAGAAGCGGGCATGGCTGTATTCAGTGGTGCTGCGACGGCGGACATCAGCCGACCGATCCTTCCATGCCCATTTCAATGAGCTTGTTGAGTTCCAGGGCGTATTCCATCGGCAGCTCCCGCGCAATGGGCTCGATGAACCCACGCACGATCATCGCCATCGCCTCATCCTCGGGCATCCCCCGACTCATCAGATAGAACAACTGCTCCTCACTGACCCGAGACACCGTGGCCTCATGACCCAGCTGCACATCATCCACCCGAATATCGATGGCCGGATACGTGTCAGACCGCGACTGCGTATCCACCAGCAGAGCGTCACACCGCACCGTGTTCGCCGAGTGATGCGCCGTGGCATCCACCCGCACCTCACCCCGGTAACCCGACCGGCCACCACCCCGCGCAATCGACTTCGACACGATCGAGGACTGCGTATACGGGGCCATGTGGATCATCTTCGCGCCCGCATCCTGATGCTGACCCGGACCCGCGAACGCCACCGACAACGTCTCACCCTTGGCATGCTCCCCCAGCAAATAAATCGACGGGTACTTCATCGTGACCTTCGACCCGATATTGCCGTCGATCCACTCCATCGTGGCGCCCTCGCCCGCCGTGGCCCGCTTCGTGACCAGGTTGTACACATTCGTCGACCAGTTCTGAATGGTCGTGTACCGCACCCTGGCGTTCTTCTTCACCACGATCTCCACCACCGCCGAATGCAACGAATCAGACGAATAGATCGGAGCCGTGCAGCCCTCGATGTAGTGCACATAACTGCCCTCATCGGCAATGATCAACGTGCGCTCGAACTGGCCCATGTTCTCCGTGTTGATCCGGAAATACGCCTGCAACGGAATCTCCACATGCACGCCCGGCGGCACATACACGAACGAACCCCCCGACCACACCGCCGTGTTCAGGGCCGCGAACTTGTTATCCCCCGACGGGATGATCGTGCCGAAATACTCCTGGAAAATCTCCGGGTGCTCCTTCAACGCCGTGTCGGTGTCCATGAAAATGACACCCTGCGCCTCGAGCTCCTCATTGATCTGGTGATACACCACCTCGGACTCGTACTGCGCGGCCACACCGGACACCAGGCGGTTACGTTCCGCTTCCGGGATACCGAGCTTCTCGTAGGTGTTCTTGATGTCGTCGGGCAGGTCCTCCCAGGTCTGGGCCTGCTTCTCCGTGGACCGCACAAAGTACTTGATGTTGTCGAAATCGATCCCGGACAAATCCGCGCCCCACGTCGGCATCGGCTTCCGCTCGAACAACTCCAACGCCTTCAACCGCCGCTGCAACATCCAGTCCGGCTCGTTCTTCAACCGCGAAATATCGGTCACGACCTCCGGCGAAACCCCGCGCCTGGCGGACGCGCCCGCCGCATCGGAATCGGACCAACCAAACTCGTACGTACCGAGCCCCGCAAGTTCGGGGCGGTCAAGCAGGACATC
>NZ_SOFY01000029.1 GCF_004402595.1 Cryobacterium shii
ACCGCCAGCGACCCCGACCCCGGCCCCGCCACCGCCACCGCCAGCGACCCCGACCCCGGCCCCGCCACCGACCCCGACCCCGACCCCGACCCCGGCTGCGCAGCAGGGCCCGACACGACCGACCGGTCCGGATCGGCAACCGGGTCACCCGACTCGTCCAGCACCAGGTAGCTGAGCCCGTCGAACGTGCACCGCAGGCTCGAACGACGGATGCTCCGCCGCAGTTCCGCGGCCTCCTCTCCCGTCGACAGCCCAGACATCGCGGCGATGGCGTCGGCCAGCTCCTCGGTCGAGAGCAGGTCCACCTGCTCGCCCGTGACGGCCAGGACCCGAACCCGTTCCGTCAGCGGGGGCAGGCCCAGCTCCGCCGCGGCGAGGCGCGCGGCGTCGATGTAGCCGTGCAGGAGCAGGGTCGCGGCGGTGGCGCCCAGGATCGCGTTGGCCCGGCGCAGCTCCCAGTTCTGCTGCGCCGTGATCGAGAGCAGCATGCAGCCGGTCAGCATGAGCTGCCGGTCCGCCGGGCGCAGTGCCCGCCCGGCACCCACGGCCAGGAACCCCGCGGTGCGCTGGCCGGCCACGATGGAGTACTCGACGACATCCGTTCCCAGCAGCGGGAAGGTCGCGGCGGCGTGCGTGCCCGCCAGGTTCAGCCGCGCCGTCTCCTCGCGCAGCTTCGGCAGCACGCGGCTCTCGGTCGCCGGCCAGAGCGACTCCGGCGTGCCGTCGGCCGGCAGGTACGCGGCCCAGCCGCCCAGCGCCTCCGCGAGCACCTTCACCACGGATGCCGCAGCTCCTGGCCGCGTGGCGGCGCGCGCGAGCGAGGTCTGCAGCCCCAGATTCGCGGCGTAGTCGGCCTGTTCGGTGCGGCCGACGAGGTCCCAGTAGGCCCGGGAAACCTGGAGGAAGGGGGTGCCGTCCGGAACGATCAGCAGCGCCAGGCCCGCCTCCCGGCACGCGTCGGCGAGGTGCGGCGGCACATGGTCGGTGCCCGCACCGAGGCCCAGGCCGAGGGCAGCCACGCCGTGGTCGACGAGCCGCCGCACGTACCCGCGCACGTGCTCGTCGGTTCCCGCCACCGGGATTCCGGTGGTCAGCAGCAGTTCCCCGCCGCCGAGGTACGGCGTCGGGTCGTCCAGCTCGGAGACGTGCACCCCGGTGAGGTCACGGCGGGCCGGCCGTCCGCCGCCGACCGGTTGGAGGTCGCTGCCGAGCCGTTCCTGCAGCTGCACCAGGCTGATCGTCACCATGCGGATCCTTTTCGACTCTGAAACGGCCAATATCTTTGGATATTCTAGCCACCGCGCTGTTTTTTCATAGACGTTTCATACGATGTCAAGCGGATGGCCCTCGCCTACATTTATCCGATGGACACAGCGACCGTTCCCCAGACCCGACTGCTCCGCACCGCGATCCCCGGCCCCCGGTCCAGCGCGCTGCATGCCGAACGGGTGAAGCAGGTCTCCAGCGGGTTCGGGATCGCGCTGCCGGTGTTCATCGACCGGGCCGAGGGCGGCATCCTGCAGGACGTCGACGGCAACCGCATCATCGACTTCGCCTCGGGTATCGCGGTCACCAGCGTCGGAGCTGCCAACCCACTCGTGCAGGCCCGCGTCACCGAGCAGCTGGCACGGTTCAGCCACACCTGTTTCATGGTCACCGAGTACGACTCCTTCACCGCGGTCTGCGCCTGGCTGAACGCCCACACGCCTGGCGACTTCGAGAAGCGCACGGCGCTGTTCTCCACCGGTTCCGAGGCCGTGGAGAACGCCATCAAGATCGCCCGCGCCGCCACCGGCCGCGCCAAGGTGCTCGTCTTCGACGACGCGTACCACGGCCGGTCCCTGCTGACGATGGCCATGACGGCCAAGGAGAAGCCCTACAAGATCACCTTCGGGCCCTTCCCCACCGAGATCGTGCGGGCTCCGATGGCCGCTCCGCTGCGCTGGCCGAGCGGCGCGGCGAACGCCACCGCCGAGGCCCTCGCCGGGGTCGAGGCGGTCCTGGCCGAGCAGGGCCCCGAGACGTTCGCCGCCATGGTGATCGAGCCCATCCAGGGCGAGGGCGGGTTCATCGTTCCGGCCCCCGGCTTCCTGGCCGGGCTGCGCGACATCGCGGCCCGCCACGGGATCGTCTTCGTGCTCGACGAGGTGCAGGCCGGCATGGGCCGCACCGGCACCATGTTCGCCAGCGAACACGAGGGCGTCGCCGCGGACCTCCTCGTCACGGGCAAGGCGCTGGCCGGGGGCCTGCCGCTGACCGCCGTGACCGGCCGGGTCGAACTGATGAACGCCGTGCACACCGGCGGACTGGGCGGCACCTACGCCGGCAACCCGCTGGCCTGCGCGGCCGCGCTCGGCGTCTTCGAGGCATTCGAGAACGGCGACCTGCTCGCCGGTGCGCTGCGCATCGAGAGCACGGCCCGCCGCATCCTGGAACCGCTGGTGGCGGAGGAGTCCCCGATCGTCGACTTCCGCGGTCGCGGCGCCATGCTCGCGATCGAATTCGCCGACCGAGAGACCCTCGAACCGCGGCCCGAGCTCGCCGCCGCGGTCGCCTCGCTCTGCCACCAGCAGGGGGTGCTCGTGCTCGTCTGCGGAACGTACGGAAACGTCATCCGTCTGCTTCCCCCGCTCGTCATCGGGCAGGACCTGCTCGAAGACGGCCTCGCCGTGCTGCGGGCAGCCGTCGAATCCGTCTACGCCGAAGCATCCGTCGGCGCCGCGGCGGTGCACGCGTGAGCGAAACCCTCGCGACGACCGTCACGCCGGCCGGAGACCCGGCCGCAGACCCGGCCGCAGACCCGAGCTACGACCCGCGCACGGGCGCGCAGCACGGCAGCGTGCCGCACACGACCCCGGAGCACGTCGCCGCGATCCTGCGGCGCGCGCAGAGCGCGGCTTCCGTGATCGCCGGCACCAGCCCGGCGACCCGGCAGGGCTGGCTGACTGCGATCGCGGACTCCCTCCGCACCCACGAGGACGAACTCGTGCGGCTCGCGGGCGAGGAGACCGGCCTCGGCGCGGACCGCCTGCACGGCGAACTCGCCAAATGCGCCACCAGCACCGTGTTCTACGGCGCCGTCGCGGCCGAGGGCAGCTATCTGGGCGCCGGCACCGAGGGCATCGGCGGCGACTCCACCCTGTCCCGCTGGAACATCCCCCTCGGCCCGGTCGCGGTGTTCGGGGCGAGCAACTTCCCGTTCGGTTTCGGCGTGATCGGCCACGACGTGGCGTCTGCGCTCGGCGCCGGCTGCCCCGTGATCGTCAAGGCGCACCCGGCCCACCCGCGCCTCAGCGTGCGGCTGGCGGAGCTGGTCTCCGACGCGCTCGAGCGGGCCGGCGCCCCCGTGGGCAGCTACGCCCTCGTCGTCGGCTTCGACGCGGGACTCCAGCTCGTCGACGCCGCCGAGATCACCGCGATCGCCTTCACCGGCAGCCAGGGCGGCGGAATGGCGCTCGTGCAGCGCGCCGCCGCGCGGGGCGTGCCGGTCTTCGCCGAGATGGGCACCGTGAACCCGGTCTTCGTCACGACGGATGCCGCGGCCGACAGCGCGCAGATCGCGGCCGGCTTCGTGGGCTCCTTCACCCTCGGGGCGGGCCAGTTCTGCACCAAGCCCGGGTTGCTCTTCGCCCCCGCGGGCGCCGGGATCTTCGACGCCGTGCGCGCCGAGCTCCGGCAGGCCCCCAGTGCGCCCCTGCTGACCGCCGGGATCGCGCGCGGCTACCGGGCCGGCCTGACCGGACTCGCCGAAGCCGCCGCCGCGGCGGGAAACGCCGGCGCCGACAGCGCCGAGGCCGACAGCGCCGAGGCCGACAGCGCCGAGCCCGACAGCGCCGACGGCTACGCGGTCGACCCCCAGGCCTTCCTGGTGCGGCTGGAGGACCTCCACCCCGGCTCACGCCTGTTGGAGGAATGCTTCGGGCCGGTCGCCCTCGTCTGCGAGTACGAGGATGCCGCGGCCGCGCTCGACGCCCTCACGCGGCTGCAGCCGAGCCTGGTCGCATCCGTCTTCACCGGCGGCCCGGACGACCCGGAGTCGGCGGGGGTCGTCGGCCGGCTGCTCGGGCAGGTCGGCCGGGTCGCGCTGAACGCGTGGCCGACCGGAGTGGCCACCAGCTGGTCCATGCAGCACGGCGGGCCATGGCCGGCCACGTCCCGGTCGGAGGCGACGAGCGTCGGCGCGGGCGCGCTGGACCGCTTCGTGCGACCGGTCGCGGTGCAGAATGCCGACCCCGCGCACCTTCCGGCGGGCCTCCACCCCGACAACCCGTGGCGCATTCCGCGGCGCATCGACGGCAAGCTGACACTGCCGGCAAGCTGACACTGTCGGCAAGCTGACACTGCCCACAAGCTGACGCTGCCGGCCGGCCGACGCGAACCACACCCTGGCACCGCCCATACCCTGAACTGCAGCTCAACCTGACGAAAGCGAAACCATGACCGACCTCTCAACCCGCATCGACTCGGCCGTTTCAGACGAGCCCGACGTGACAGACGCTCCGGCCGGCATCGTCGCCGCGCCCCAGATCGACACCTCCGACCTGATCGACATCGAGTCGCTGCTCACCGCCGACGAGGTGGCCCTGCGCGATTCCGTGCGGGCATTCGTGGACTCCACCATCAGGCCGAACATCGCCGGCTGGTACGAGAACGGGGTCTTCCCCCTCGAGATCGTGCCCCAGATGGCGAAGCTCGGCCTGCTCGGCATGCACCTGAAGGGCTACGGATGCCCGGGCCGGAGCAGCGTCGAATACGGCCTGGCCGCCCTCGAGCTGGAGGCCGGGGACTCGGGCCTGCGCACCTTCGTGAGCGTGCAGGGATCCCTCGCCATGAGCGCCATCCACAAACACGGCTCCGAGGAGCAGAAAAACGAGTGGCTGCCGAAGATGGCGGCCGGCGAGGCGATCGGCTGCTTCGGACTGACCGAGCCGAACTCGGGCTCCGACCCCAGCAGCATGACCACCTTCGCCCGCCGCGACGGTGACGACTGGGTGATCTCAGGCACGAAGCGGTGGATCGGGCTGGCCGCCGTCGCCCAGGTCGCCGTGATCTGGGCGATGACCGACGACGGGGTGCGCGGCTTCGTCGTGCCCACCGACACCGCCGGATTCACGGCCACGGTGATCGGCCCGAAGCTCTCCATGCGGGCCTCCATCCAGTGCGAGATCGACCTGGACAACGTGCGCCTGCCCGCCTCGGCGATGCTGCCGAAGGCCAAGGGACTGAGCGGCCCGTTCTCCTGCCTGAACGAGGCGCGCTACGGCATCATCTGGGGCGTCATGGGCGCGGCACGCGACAGCTACCTCACCGCCCTGGCCTACGCCGGCGAACGGATGCAGTTCGACAAGCCTTTGTCCGGCTACCAGCTGACCCAGCAGAAGCTCGTCGACATGGCGCTGGAGATCAACAAGGGCACGCTGCTCGCCCTGCACCTGGGCCGTCTCAAAGACGCCGGAACGCTGAAACCGCACCAGATCTCGATCGGCAAGCTCAACAACACCCGCGAGGCGATCAAGATCTGCCGCGAGGCCCGCACCGTGCTCGGCGGCAACGGCATCACCCTGGACTACTCGCCGCTGCGGCACGCGAACAACCTGGAGAGCGTGCGCACCTACGAGGGCACCGATGAGGTTCACACCCTGATCATCGGAAACCACATCACCGGAATCCCCGCGTTCCGCTGACACCAGCGCCCGTTCGGGTGCCGAGAGAATGAGATCTGTTTTTCGAAGATACGTTCGCATGCCTCGCGCGTCCGTCCCGGAGTTGACGCTCGTCGGCGCCGGGCGCGGGCGGTCGACGAATCCTGGCCGGGGCGTCGCTGGATCGGATCTTCTGATGCGGGTCGACAGGCTGAGCGGTTCAGCGCGGTCGCTGGGCCGCCGACGCGCCAATCGACCCCTGACGTCGTCGCTGCGCCACCAAAAGCGCCGTCAAAGCCGGTTTTTGTGACTCGAATGAACGGCCATCCTCCGAACCACGCTATGTCTTCTCGGTGTTGCCCATCATTACTGCTGCGCGGGCTGCACTCCGGTTGAGCATGCCGATGTCTCCTGATGGAGGCTGGTGGAGTTGTCCCCAGCGAGTTGCGACACGCGGTGCGAAGCGTCGATTCAAGGCAGAGACAGATTGATGCTAGGTTCAGGGAAGAATTCCAATTCAATGGAGAAAAGGGAATATACATGCGAATGAAACCGTATCTCAAGCGCAGTTTGACTGTGGTCGTTGTCGGCGGGCTCTCCGCTGTGCTGGTCGCCGGCTGTAGCAGCGGCACGCCGGAGGCGTCGGCGCCTGAGCGTGATCTCGGTACGCCGGTCGCGGGCGAAATCGGTGACGGCGTGCTCAAGGGCGTGACGCTGACCTACGCGGCGTCGGGAGGAATCTTCCAGGACGGTCAGACCAAGGCAGCCTGGGAGCCGTTCGCCGAAAAGTCGGGCGCGACTTTTCTCCAGGATGCCTTCGACTCCGGCAAGCTCAAGGCGATGGTCGACTCCGGCAACGTCTCCTGGGACGTTGTGAACACCACCCAGTTCGACACCGCTCGGGGCTGCGGCACGCTCTACGAGGAGTATGACTACTCTCAGATCGACATGTCGAAGATCCCGGAGGGAACCGTCACGGACAAGTGCATGGTTCCGAATATTCTCTACGGACTCGTGGTCGCCTACAACACGGACGCCTTCGGCGACAACCCCCCGACCAGCGCCGCTGACTTCTTCGACACGAAGAAGTTCCCGGGCAAGCGCACGGTGAGCCAGTCGACCTACGTCGACCCGCAGACGGCGGAGTTCGCACTCGTGGCGCAGGGCAAGGATCCCAGCACCATCACCACGGATGACATCGATGGCGCCTTCGACATGTACCGGTCGCTCGGCAGCGACGTGATCGGCTGGACGACTGGAGCGCAGGCCCAGCAGCAGCTCGAATCGGGTGAAGCCGTAATGGGCCTGGTCTGGTCAGGTCGCGGCTACGGTGCTGCGGCGGCCGGCGCCCCGATCGCCCCCATGTGGGACGACTGGATGATCATGGTTGACTCAACCGGTATCCCGAAGGGTATCAAGGACAAGCAGGCCGCGTTCGCCGCAGTCAACTACTACATCGGCGCAGAACAGCAGGCGAAGATGACTGAACTGACGTCGTACGGTCCGGTCAACACCGATGCAAAGCCGAAGGTCGATAAGAAGCTGGGCACCTGGCTGACAACGGAACACATGGCCACGGGTCACGCTCCCAACGTCGACTTCTGGGTCAAGAACTATGATGTGCTGGCGACAGCCTGGGCCGGTTGGGCCACGGGTAGCTGACCCTATGTCCCAGATTTCGGCTCCTTCCCGGCCGAGGGTGACCTCGGCCGGGAAGGTCGGCTCGGAGGCGAACCAGCGGGCACCCAGAAACTGGAAGCCGTTCCTTCTCCTCGTCCCGGCGTTTCTCATCGTCTCCCTCTTCTTCCTCGCACCACTTGTCGACGTCTTCATCCGGAGCATCACCGACCCTCGGCTGGGCCTGCAGAACTATGTCTGGCTCTTCACCACCGAGACGAATATCACGGTGACCGTGCGCACCTTCGGCACCGCGCTTCTGGTTACCGTGGTGTGCGTGCTCCTCGCGTACCCGTATGCGTACCTGATGACGATCGTGGGCGATCGCACCCGGAATCTGCTCCAACTGTTCGTGATGCTTCCACTCTGGACCAGCATTCTCGTCCGCACGCTTGCCTGGATGGTGCTGCTGCAGGACACCGGACCGATTAACGGATTCCTCGAGACCGCGTTCGGCATCGGACCACTGCCGCTGATCAGAAGTACTTTCGGTGTCGCTTTGGCGATGAGTCAGGTGTTGCTTCCCTTCATGGTGCTGCCGCTGTACTCGGCGATGTCCAAAATCGACAAGCGTCTGTTGCCTGCGGCGTCGAATCTCGGTGCGAGGCCGATCACCGCATTCTTCACTGTCTACCTGCCCTTGTCCCGCCCAGGAATCTTCGCCGGTTCGATCACGGTGTTCATCCTCGGGCTGGGCTTCTACATCATTCCGTCGTTGCTCGGGTCGTCGAAGGAGATCATGATATCGGCCCTGATGTACCAGCAGATCAGCGTCTTCCTCATGTGGGGTCAGGGCACCGCGCTGGGGATCTTCCTGCTCGCAGCCACCGTCCTCATTCTCGTTGTGGTCGGCCGGCTGTCGAAGGGTGCAAGCATGTTCCCGGGGGTCGAGAAATGATGCTGCGGAGGGTGCTCGGCGCTATCGCGATTCTGATCATCGCCTGGCTGGTTCTGCCCACGTTGGTCATTATTCCGATGTCGTTCAACTCGGCCAGTTCATTCAACTTCCCGCCCAAGGGATTCTCCCTTCGGTGGTACGAGAACTTTTTCACAGACGCCTCATGGCTCCGGGCCCTCGGCGCCTCACTGCAAGTGGCGATCGTCACCATGATCGTTGCCACCACAGTGGGGGTAATGGCATCGATCGGCCTCTCGAAGGTTCGGTTCCGGGGTAAGGCGTTATTGGAGAACTTCTTCCTCACCCCACTCATCGTTCCTGGCATCGTGATTGCCGTTGGGCTCTACTCGCTCTTTCTCCGATTCAATCTCCTGGGGACACTGCCGGGCTTCGTTCTCGCTCACACCGTGGTCGCATTGCCACTCGTGATCATCAACGTGATGGCTTCACTGCAGGGCGTCGATCCACGACTCGAAGAGGCGTCGGCGAGCCTCGGAGCGGGACGGCTGCAAACCTTCTTCAGCATCACGTTGCCGCTGATCATGCCGGGAGTCACGGCCGGGGCCCTGTTCGCCTTTGTCACCTCCTTCGATGAGATCATTCTGTCTCTGTTCATCCAGAGTCCTCAGCTGCAGACGCTGCCGGTGAAGATCTACTACAGCGTCACCCAAACCAATGACCCCACCGTGGCTGCGGTAGCCGTGATAGCCATGTTCACATCCGTGATCATCATGCTTTCCGCGCAATTCGCCAGTCGTAAGAGAAAGTCGGTTTCCGCATGACCTCGAATGAAATTGCCGGGACCGCACCCTCACCCGACCAGATCCTCCGTGAGCTCAATCTCGACACTCAAGCGATCAGCACCATCAACCACGCCGGCATCAGCCTGCGCAACGTGACGAAGCGCTACGGCGAGAAGGCCGTTGTCGATGACATCGACCTCATCGTCGAACCGGGAGAGTTCATGACTTTCCTGGGGCCGTCCGGATCGGGCAAGACGACCACGCTGAACATGATCGCCGGTTTCGCGAGCGTGACTGAGGGGCTCCTGCACATCTACGGCAAGCCCGTGGCGAAGGTGCCCGCCCACAAGCGAGACATTGGGATGGTTTTCCAGAACTACGCGCTCTTCCCGCACATGACCGTTGCGGAGAACATCGCGTACCCCCTCAAGCGACGCAAGATCCCCAAGGACCGTCAGCGAACCATGGTCAAGGACGTGCTGGACATGGTCCGGATGGGGGACTACGGCAATCGTTCTCCCGCAGAGCTTTCGGGCGGGCAACAGCAACGGGTCGCACTTGCGCGTGCTCTGGTCTACAGTCCCCGAGTGCTTCTCATGGACGAACCCCTCGGCGCACTCGACAAGAAGTTGCGTGAATGGCTCCAGGCAGAGATCAAGAGAATTCACCGCGAAGTGGGCTCGACGTTCGTGTACGTGACACACGATCAAGAGGAAGCGCTGTCAATGTCTGACCGGATCGCGGTCTTCAATAACGGAAAGATCGAACAGGTCGGCAGCTCGGTCGAATTGTACGAACGCCCGAACACCCTCTTCGTCGGTCGATTCCTCGGAGAATCGACGGTCCTCATCGGGAAGCGGGCGGGATCCGTTGATGGAGGCACAACCGTCGACGTCGCCGGACATCAGATATCCGTGCCTGGCGACAGAGTCGGTGACGACCTGGCTGTGCTGATCCGTCCTGAGAACATCGTGCTGTATCAGGAGGGGTACCGTCCGGACTCAGCCTCATTCCAATCGGTTGATGTTCGGGTCCTGGGAGTGACCTATCTGGGATCGGGATGGCGATACGAAGTCCTTCTGCCGGACGGCAGCAGCGGTACCGTTCGGGTATCGCACTCGAGCGAGTCCTTCGCTGAGGGGAGCAAAGCCACGATGGTGTGGCACGTCGAATCCGGGGTACTCCTGCAGGACTCGGGAGAACTCGGGGAATCGACTACCTGACGGCCGCGATCAGGCATCCGGTGTGGGTGGCTGCCGCTTGTCCTTTACAGGGCGAGGGATGCAGCCACCCGCCGAGCTTCCCGGAAGCCGCTTTCGATGGCACCGTCGATGAAGCCGCCCCAGAGATCCGCAGTGTCGCAGCCGGCAAAGTGAACGATGCCGCTCGGAGTCTGGAGATCGCGAAGGTGACGGGTCAACTGATTGGGGCGGTGCACCATCCAGGTGTTCTGCGAAAGCGGGTCCTTCATCCAATCATGTGAGGCGACCTCGAGCACTTCGAGATCGTCGCGCCAGACTGCGAGTGCTGCCTGAACCTGGGCGATGCTGGTGACGTCGATCATGGTGTGGTCAGGGCCGAACGCGATGAGGACGGATTCGTCTTCGGAGATGAACTCGCTCTTCAATACCGATATCGGGTGTCGCTGGGAGGCGTATGCGAAGAATGGTGTGACGGCGCCCCGAACTCGAATCCACAGTTTGATGCCCTGGGACCCCACACGTTCACGGTTCGACGCCGACCAGGCTTCGGGGAGTTCGGGGGACATCCGGATGCTGTGCACGGCGTTTATGGGGAGTGTCATGATGATCCGCCGCGCGCGGACCTGGGTGCCGTCTTCACAGGTCACAATCCCAAAGTCGGCTTGGTGATCGATCGAGCGAACGGTCGTTCCCAACCGGATCTCACCGCGGACATCCTCGGCAATCGCCTGGGTGAAAGCAGACATGCCGCCGACCACGCTGTACGTCGCCGAGGCCTCGTGCATCAGCGGCCAGTGTCCACCGCTGGCGCTTACCCAACGGAGCGCGGCGGAGAGCCCGACCTCGTTGAGAGGGGCGTTCATATGCCCCACCCAGACTGACTCATTCGCCGACCGAGCCTCGTCGTCGAGGGCGATCGAGTCGAAGCGATCCTGCAGTGACAGGGAATCAAGAGAGGCGATCTCACCACTGGTGGGGTCGACCGCACGGGGGATCGCGGAGAGCGAATCTGACACCAGCCGGGCCTGACCATCGGCGATCAGGGCCATGAAATTTTCCAGCGTCCCACTGCGGCGGGCATCGCCCGCGCCCAACCAATACGCCTCCTCGGGACGAATGCTGCGGGTGACGTGTCGACCATAGCGAGTCACTTCCGACCAGGTATGGGGTTGGACCCAGTGCACCCATGTGCCGCCGAGTTCCAGGTCGTGTCCAAGCCTGTGGTCTGTCCAGGTGCGGCCACCGACCCGGTCGCGTGCCTCCAGCACCAGCACGGTGAGGCCGGCGTTCCCAAGTTCTCGCGCGGCAATCAGGCCGGAGAAGCCGGCCCCGACCACAACGACGTCGACAGTCTCCACGTGGTGAATTCCCTTTCGATCTCGGGGCGTAATTAGGAAAGCAGCCGCAGGGCAGCGGCCGCACGTACGCCCGATTCCACTGCGCCGTTGAGCGATTGCGCTATCCCGGTATGTTCGCCCGCGATGGCCACGCGTCCGGAAGGCAACTTGAAGGCGCCGATGTCATCGGCTGTCCAGTCGAGAGACGCGGCAGAATATGAGCCCTGAGCCCATTCATCGCTCGTCCAGTCGGTGAGGAGGGGGTCACCGTCGAGAACCAGTTCTGGACGCATTTCCTGGAGAGCGGCGAGCCAGGTTCGGGGACCTGCCACGGTCTCGAGCGCCTGGAGCGTCGCTTCGCCTCCAGCGAAGCAGGAAAGAGCGGGAACGCGATTCTCCCCGTCGGCCGACATCGATCGCCATGACCACCACGCCTGGTCACCGTGCTGCAGTGCTGAATCGCCATCGACCCTTGTCAGCGGAACCCCGAGCTTGGCTGCGGTCCCCATGAAGCGGTGATCGAGTGCAATCCGCTGTGCCGGGTTCAGATCGAATCCCAACGCGAGCGAACGGAGGAGCGGGAAAGGAACGGTGATGACTGCTGCGTCAGCGTCGATCGAACCGCCATCAGCCAGGGTCACCTGGACACCCGTCCTGCTCTGGTCGACCCCGATAACGGGAGACTCCAGCCGCACAGCGGGAGCAAGCCGGCGAGCGAGTTCAAGTGCCAGGGACTGATTGCCGTTGAGAAATCGTCCCCCATCCTCGACGTACCCGTTGGCTGACGAAGACTCATGGAGAATCGCAGCTTCGGCACTGATCCTGGCGGGATCTGCCGCAAGGGAAGTCCTGATCCGACAATAAAGGGGGTTAGCGCGAAAGTTTCCTCCCAGCGTCGCACTGTAGACGTCATCAACAGAAACGCGGTCGAGCCCGTCGCCGAGCATGGTCGTCAGCGTTGACGACAGCCTCGCGGACGTCTCATTGAGTTCCGCGAAGGAGACGTGGGAGGTGCCGACTGTCCGGCGCCCGTAACGCACGTTGTGGGTGAGGACCGGGACACCCACTTCGGCTGAGAGCCTCCGAATTTCGAACTCGGTCGGGAAGACGTATTCACCCCCACGCTCCGTCAATTGCCCGTTGCTCAGTTTCTGGGACCAGGTGCGCCCGCCGACCCGATTGCGAGCCTCGAGAATGGTTGTCTCGTGGCCGAGCTTGTGAAGTTCCCAGGCGGCGGTAAGGCCGGCCAGACCGGCGCCGATGATTATTACTTTCATGATGAGGTCCCCAATGACCGCGACGGTGCCGAGTGCGCTCGAGATCTTCTCCGCCGATGGGCCTGAGGTATTTCGAACCTTTCCCAAAATACTATCGAATGGGGCGCGGACCGCGGATTTTGGTGTGGGAATCGCCGCATGCGTCTGCTGGCGGGGCTGTCCGTCCGGAAAGATGATGGCCACAGCAGCACAGGCAGGCCTTTCGGTGACTCTCGGCGTCATCCGTGCCCGCTAGCCTGAAGTAGTCACCGCACCAAGCATCGCACCAGCCACCGCACCACTGGAGGACACCAATGCTGTTGACCGCCGACCTGTACGACGAACGCGGAGAAGAACTGCAGTCCGTCTCGCTCCAGTTCCAGGACCTCGGCGGCCGCGCCCGGTTCACCGGACCGATTCGCACCGTGACCTGCTTCCAGGACAATGCCCTGGTCAAATCGGTGCTGTCCACGCCCGGGGACGGCGCCGTGCTCGTGGTCGACGGCGGCGGCTCGCTCGAGACCGCGCTGATGGGCGACATGATCGCCGACCTCGCGGTGCAGAACGGCTGGGCCGGCGTCGTGATCAACGGCGCGATCCGCGACCGGGTCGCCATCGGCACCATGCAACTCGGGGTCAAGGCCCTCGGCAGCAACCCCCGCAAGAGCTCGAAGGCCGGCGTGGGCGTCACGGATGCCGTGGTCGAGTTCGGCGGCGTGACTTTCACCCCCGGGCGCACGGTCTTCTGCGACGAAGACGGGATCCTCGTCGAGCGGTAGCACGCTTCGAGCGCTAGGGCTTCGAGCGCTAGGGCTTCGAGCGCTGGGGCATCGAGTGGTCGCACGTGTTGGACCGGACGCGCGGCGCCACCCGAGGAAACTCACTCAGGTGGAGCCGCTGGTGCGGGGTCCAACATCATTGTTGTACTCGGGGAACAGCGCTGGTCACCCGGCTTCTCACGTTACGCGGATCGAGGGGGCTTTGTCATCACCGAATCGGCGTGAATCAGCCCGAATCGGCCGCGCAAGCTAACGATTGATACCGAGCTAACGATTGACACCGAGCCACCCGTAGCGGCGCTGCGGCCGCCCGGCCTGGCCGTAGCGCAGGGTGACGCCGGCCTGCCCGGTGTGCACGAAATGCTCGAGGTATTTGCGGGCGACGACCCGGGACAGGCCCAGCGTCTCCGCACACTCGGATGCCGCGACATCCGTCTCGCTGTCGACCAGCGTGTACTCGACCAGGCTCGCGGTCTCCTTGCTGAGTCCCTTCGGCAGCGGCGGGATCACGGCCACCGACCCCGTGGCGCCGAGGGCCTGGTCGAGGTCGCTCTGGCTGATCTGGCCGGGCCGGGTGAGCAGGCGGCGACGCTCGGCGTAGCCGTGCAGCCGCGACTGCAGCTCGGTGATCTTGAACGGCTTCAGCAGGTAGCTCACGATCCCGCCCTGCAGGGCGGCGCCGATGGTCTCGGCCTCGCGCGCTGCGCTCAGCACGAGGAAGTCGACGTCGTGGTCGGCCTCGCGGGCGCGGCGGATGACGTCCAGCCCGGTCATATCGGGCAGGTAGATGTCCAGCAGCACGAGGCAGGGCCGCAGCTCGGTGATCAGCTGCAACGCTTCGGCGCCGGAGTGGGCCACGCCCACCACCCGGAAGCCGGGCTGCTGCAGCACGACGCGCTCGTGCGCCCGGGCCACCATGAAGTCGTCGTCGACGACCAGCACGTCACACATGGTTCGCCTCCCGCGCGGCCGCGGGTCGGCCCGGCTCCACCGACAGTACCGGAAGCGCCGACGAAACCGGCAGCACGGCCGTGAACACGGTGCCGTCCTCGTGCCGGTACGTCACCTCGCCGCCGCGCCGGGTGACCACCAGCCGAACGATCGCCAGACCGAAGCCGTGCTCGGCCCCGCTGGACTCGGCCCCGGTTCCGGCCCCGGCCCCGATCTCAGCAACGGAACGGGCCGGCGCCGGCCGCTTCGACGTCACGCCCGCCTCGAACACGCGCTCGAGCAGCCCCGACTCGACGCCGGGTCCCGTGTCGCGCACCGTGACCCGAACGGCGGCCGCCAGCATCCGGATGTCCACCTCCACCTTGCGCGTCCCGGCTCCGGTGACCGCGTCGAGCGCGTTGTCCACCAGGTTGCCGATCACCGTCACCAGGTCGGTCGAGAGCCGCGGGTCCACCCGCGGCAGCGCGGACGCGGCCGACAGGGTCAGCTCGGCGCCGCGCTCCCGGGCCAGCGAGGTCTTCGCGATCACCAGGGCGGCGACGGCGGGCTCCGCCAGGCGGGTGAGCACGTCCCGGTCCAGGTCCGACCGGTCGCGGGTGACCGCGTCGATATAGTCGACGGCCGCGTCGGTGTCCCCGAGCTGCATCAGCATCGAGATCGTGTGCAGCCGGTTCGCGAACTCGTGGGTCTGCGCGCGCAGGGTGTCGGTGGCCTGCTGGCTGCTGCCCAGGTCGCGCTGCAGGGTGACCAGTTCGGTGCGGTCGCGCAGGGTTGTCACCACCTCGGGTTTCGCCCGCGGCGGGTGGATCGTGGTCTGATTGAGCACGAGCAGCATGCCCCCGTTGACGAGGGGCGTGTCCCGGTCGTTCTCGCCGTGCGTGCGCAGGGCGCGGGCGGCCGCGTCGTCGAGCCCGACCTCGTGGATCGACCGGCCCGGGGCGTCGTCGGGTAGTCCCAGCAGCATCCGGGCGCTGTCGTTGGCGAGGGTGATGATGCCGTCCGCGTCCACGGCCACGACGCCTTCACGGATGCCGTGCAGCATGGCCTCCCGGTGCTCCACCAGGCGGGCGATCTGTTCCGGTTCCAGGCCGAGGGTCTGCCGTTTGACCCGGGCCGCCATCCACCACGACCCGGCCGCGCCGAGCACCCCGGCCACGCTGAGGTAGGTGAGCAGGTTCGGGGCGGCGGCGGCGAGCAGCCCCGCCAGGGTCGGCAGCTGGCGCCCGGCCACGAGGTGGCCCACCAGCTCGCCGGCGTCGTCGAGCACGGGAACCCGGGCGACGACGTGGTCGATGGTGCCGAGCGGGGCCAGGCCGGCCCACGCGCCGTCCGACCCGGTCGGGGCAGTGCCCAGCACGAGCACGGTACGCAGCAGCCTCGGGTCGGCGGGCGACGCGAGAACGCGGCCGGCGGCATCCGTCACGATCAGTTCGTCGACGCCGGTCGTGGTGCGCAGGGTCTCCACGGGGGCGGTGAGCCGGGCGGGCGGCGAGGCGGCCGGAGCGTCCGCGTCGGGGGAGGCGTCGGCAGGGGCGACGGAAGAGGCGTCGGCAGACACGTCAGGGGCCGCATCGGCGAGGATGCTGCGCAGCAGCGGGTTCGCGGCCGAGTATTCGGCCACGGCCAGCATGCGCCGCTGCTGACCCGATTCGAAGGTCTGGCGGGTCTGCTCGAGCGAGATGGCGGTGACGGCCACGAGCACGATCGCCAGCAGGCTGAGCTGGAACAGCAGCAGCCGGCGGGTGAGGGTCAGCCGGGACCGGGTCGACTGCGGCGTGCGCGGTGATGGTGACTGCACGTGCCCTCCACTCGGTCGTCGTCGGCCCTAGAGAATCGTCGCGCACAATGGGGGAGAAGGGAAACCCGCACACAAGCTACACAACGTTCGCTAACACCATAAGTTGTGGCGGCCCGGGGGTGCCTGCGCACCATGGGACCCGTCGGCAATGAGGCCGGCCAACAAACCAGAGGAACGCAATGAGAAAACCAGCAATGTCGCGGCGTCTCATCGGCAGCACCATGATGGCTTCAACCCTGGTGCTCGCGCTCAGCGCCTGCGGCGTCACGGGCGGGGCTTCCACAGCCGCGACCGACAGCGAGCCGCTCCAGAACCTGCAGGTCATGGTGCCCAACGCGCCGGGCTCGGGCTACGACGTGACCGGCCGCGCCGCGGTGCGGGTCATGGACGAGGTCGGCATCAGCACCGGCACCGAGGTCACCAACCTGGCCGGCGCCGGCGGCACGATCGGCCTCGCCCGCACGCTCACCGAGAAGGGAAACGCGAACTTCCTGCTCGTGATGGGCCTCGGCGTCGTCGGCGCCGCGTACACGAATGAGGGCGATGCGAAGGTCGCGGATGCCGAGCCGATCGCCCGCCTGATCGAAGAAGCCGGGGCCATCTTCGTGCCCGCGAACTCCCCGTACACGACACTCGACGACCTGGTCACCGCGTGGAAGGCCAACCCGGCGAACTTCGCGGTCGGCGGCGGCTCCTCGCCCGGCGGCCCGGACCACCTGCTGCCGATGCAGCTCGCGGATGCCGTCGGCATCGAGGCCAGCACGGTGAACTACGTCGCCTACGACGGCGGCGGCGAGATGCTGCCGGCCATCCTGGGCGGCAAGCTCCAGTTCGCGGCCTCCGGCTACGGCGAATACCTCGAGCAGGTCAAGTCGGGCGAGCTGCGCGTGCTGGCCGTCACCAGCGCGAAGCGCGTCCCGGTGATCGACGCGCCCACGCTCACGGAAGAGGGCGTCGACCTGGTCTTCACCAACTGGCGCGGGCTGCTCGCGGCCCCCGGCCTGACCAAAGCCGAGAAGGCCCGCCTGATCGGCGCCGTCACCGCGATGCACGACAGCGACGAGTGGGCCCAGGTCCTCGAGGACAACGGCTGGACGGATGCGTTCCTCACCGGCACGAAATTCTCCACCTTCCTGACCGAGCAGGACGAACGGGTCGCGAGCACGCTCACGAGCCTGGGATTGGTGTGACCGGCGTCACCACCCCGAGCACCCTGATGCGCGGTCGCTCCGAGCTGGGCGTCGCCGCCCTGCTCGGGGCGCTCGCCGCGGTCGTAGCGGTCGATGCGGCGAACATCCGTCACACCGCCGTCAGCACCGGGGTGATGGGCCCGCAGGTGGTGCCCTTCCTGATCGCGGCGGGCCTGGCCCTCTGCGCGATCGCGCTCACGGTCAACGTGCTGCGCGGCGGCCACGGGCACCCCGAGGAGGGCGAGGACATCGACCTCACCACCGGTGCGCACTGGCCGACGCTGCTCGGGCTGGGCGCGCTCATCCTGGCTGCCGCGTTCACGATGGAACCCCTCGGGTTCGTCATCACCAGCGCCATCCTCTTCTACGGTTCGACGCTTCTGCTCGGCTCCCGGCACTACGTCTGGGGGCTGCTGATCGGCATCGCGCTCGCCGTGGCCACGTTCTACGGCTTCGTACTGGGCCTCGGCATTCCCCTGCCGGCCGGCCTGCTGACGGGAATTCTCTGATGGAAAATCTCTCCCTGTTGATGGAGGGCTTCGCGAACGCGCTGACCCTGCAGAACCTGCTCTTCGCCCTGATCGGCGTGCTGCTCGGCACCGCCGTCGGCGTGCTTCCGGGCATCGGGCCGGCCATGACGGTGGCGCTGCTGTTGCCCCTGACCTACGCGCTGGACGTGACCGGGTCGCTGATCATGTTCGCCGGCATCTACTACGGCGGCATGTACGGCGGGTCGACCACCTCGATCCTGCTCAACACGCCGGGGGAGTCCTCCTCGGTGGTCACGGCCCTCGAAGGCAACAAGATGGCCAAGGCCGGCCGGGGCGCCCAGGCGCTCGCGACGGCCGCGATCGGCTCGTTCGTGGCCGGCACCATCGCCACCGCTGCCCTCGTGTTCGTGGCCCCGTTCATCGTGTCGATCGCGATCAGTCTCGGCGCCCCGTCGTACTTCGCGATGATGGTGTTCGCGTTCATCGCGGTGAGCACCGTGCTCGGCACCTCGCGCATCCGTGGCCTGTCGTCGCTGATGATCGGGCTCGCCATCGGCCTGGTCGGCATGGACGCCACCACCGGGCAGCCCCGGTTGACCTTCGGGCAGCCGCTCCTGGCCGGCGGGATCGACGTGGTCGTGATCGCGGTCGCGCTCTTCGCGATCGGCGAGGCGCTCTGGATCGCCGCCCACCTGCGGCACGGCAAGCCGGTCACCATCCCGGTGGGCGTGCCGTGGATGGGCAAGGAGGACTGGAGGCGCAGCTGGAAGCCCTGGCTGCGCGGCACCGCGATCGGGTTCCCATTCGGGGCCATTCCGGCCGGCGGGGCCGAGATTCCCACCTTCCTCTCGTACGTCGTCGAGAAGAAGCTGTCGAAGCATCCGGAGGAGTTCGGCAAGGGCGCGATCGAGGGCGTGGCCGGTCCGGAGGCCGCGAACAACGCGTCGGCGGCCGGCACGCTCGTGCCGCTGCTGACCCTGGGCCTGCCGACGACGGCGACGGCTGCGGTGATGATCGCCGCGTTCAACCAGTACGGGATCCACCCCGGGCCGCTCCTGTTCAAGACCGAACCGGTGCTGGTCTGGACCCTGATCGCGAGCCTGTTCGTCGGCAACACCCTGCTTCTGCTGCTGAACCTGCCGCTCGCTCCGTTCTGGGCGAAGCTGCTGCGCATCCCGCGGCCCTACCTCTATGCCGGGATCCTGTTCTTCGCGACCCTCGGAGCGTATGCCGCGGGGCTGCAGGCGCTCAACATCGTGATCCTGCTGCTGATCGGGTCGCTCGGCTACGTCGCCCGGCGGTACGGCTTCCCGGTACTGCCGATCATCGTCGGCGCCATCCTTGGACCGCAGATGGAACGTCAGCTGCGGCGGGCGCTGCAGATCAGCAACGGCGACCCGGGGGCTCTCGTCAGCGAGCCCGTGGCCGTGGTCATGTACACGGTGATCGTGCTGTTCCTGGTGCTTCCGCCGCTGGTGCGGTGGGCGCGGCGTCGCGCCGGGATCGTCCCGAGCGGTGCTGCCGGGCCGGGTGCCGGTGGGTTGGGTGTCGGTGCTGCGTCCACGGATGCCTCGTCCACGGATGCCTCGTCCACGGATGCTGCGTCGACGGATGCTGCGTCGACGGATGCCTCGTACACGGATGCTGCGTCGACGGATGCCTCGTCCACGGATGCTGCGTCGACGGATGCCTCGTCCACGGATGCTGCGCCCGAGGACGCCGACCAGTCGGACACCTTCGTGCGCTGACGCAGCCGTAGCCGGCAACATCCGCCGAGTTCGTCACTTCCGGTCGAGTTCGCCAAGTGTGCCTGGCGACCTCGACCGGAACAGGCGAACTCGGCGACGGATGCTGCGACATCCGTCTCTCGGATGCCACCGTCAGGCACCCGCGGGGCGCCCTGGCCCTCGCCCTCGCGGTCTCGCGGAACAGTCGCGCGGTGCTCAACATCCGCCGAGTTCGTCACTTCCGGTCGAGTTCGCCAAGTGTGCCTGGCGACCTCGACCGGAACAGGCGAACTCGGCGACGGATGCTCGACCGGAACAGGCGAACTCGGCGACGGATGCTCGACCGGAACAGGCGAACTCGGCGACGGATGCTCGACCGGAACAGGCGAACTCGGCGTACGGATGCCCGGTCCGGCGACGCGGGACCGGCGGACGGAGACCCGGCCGGCGCCCGGGCTCAGCGCAGGGCGGACCGCCCGGCGTGCACGACCTGGCTGCGCTCGGTCAGTTCGACGACGCGTGCCGTGCCGTTCTCGAGGGTGACCTCGACCTCGAAGGCGTGGTCGAGGGCGGTGCTCTGCCGGAAGTCGGTCACGGTTCCGCTGCCGACCTCGGCCAGGGCGGCCTGCTCGGAGCTCGTGCGGTCGACGCTGGCGAGTTCGGCCCGGGTAAGCGCCCGGGGAGCGAGAGCGGATGCGCCCTCGCCCGTCCAGCCGGGAGTGCTCATCCAGACGACGACGAATGTGGCGTCGAGTTCGACGGTGACCTCCACCCCGTTGGGGAGCCGGGTCTCCACTTCGTATGGCGTGGCGGCGGCCGGGCGGCGCTGGGCATCCGTCACGGTGCCGGGCCCGATCACGGTGAGGGCGGCGCGGCTCGCGCGTTCGAGTTCGTTGTCGGTCAGGCGCGTGTCATCGCTGCCGACGGCCGTCGCGATTCCGGCCGCACCGGCGCCCACGGCGACCATGACGGCCACGGCGACCGCGATCCAGGTCTTGTTTCCGACACGGGGTACCCAGGAAAAAGTCACACCCCCCAGTCTGGGGGATACCGCACGGTCCCGATGACACGACGGCCGGAGCGATGGCGCCGCCCCCAGCTGCGGAGTCGGGGCGGGGCGGCTACGGCTTGCGCACATGGCCCGGAATGGCCCCGAGAATCGCCACGGATGCCCACCGTCGCCGCCGCATCGGCGAGTCTCGGAGCAAAGGGCGAGCCTCGGCAGGAGACTGCCGTGAGACGGCCCCCCCTCGGGGGCTGCTGTGCGCCGGGGCCCAGTCGCTAGATTCGAGTCAGCACTGGGGGGAGAGCGATGATGATGGAGAGTGCCTCCCTGCGCCCGCCGTTCGCGGCACCCTCCCTTCACGATCAGCTTCTGGGCCGGCGGGAAAGCACGGCGCCGCGCACATCACCGCGCACATCACCGCGTTCGCCGCTCGGTCGAATCTTCGGCCGGTCGTCGCGTGGCGCCGACGGTGCGTCATGGTACTTCGGAGCCGAGGGAGCAAACGTGGTGCGTTCACTGCTGGCGACGCTGCCGCCGGAATGGACCGTGTTCCACTCCGTGGTCAGCGCGGCAAAATCCAACGCCGACCACCTCGTGATCGGCCCCGGCGGCATCTTCACGATCAGCACGAAGCACCACGGCGGCACGCAAGTCCGGGTCGGCAAGCACGATATGTCCGTCGACGGCGAGAAGGTGCACTACCTGCGGGCTGCCGAGTTCGCGGCCGAGCGGGTCACGGAACTGGTGCAGGCACGGATGCCGTTGCTCGCCCCCGTTCAGCCCGTGATCGCCTTCGTCAACCCCGAGCAGCTCGTGATCATGGAGAAACCCGAGCAGGTCAAGGTCATCGACGCGGGCGACCTGCGCCGCTGGCTGGTCAACCTGCACCCCGTGCTGACGGCCGGTGAGGTGCAGGAGGTGGCCGACCTGCTCGACAGTCCCGGCAGCTGGCGCGCTCTGCCCGAGAACGAGAACGAGAACGAGAACGAGAACGAGCCCGAACACGCCGCGGCCCCGGGACGGATGCGCGTGGCCGGCATCCGTCGCCTGCACTGGATCCTGCGCGCCGCGCTGGCCGTCCTCGGGGCAGGCATCGCCGTGCTGCCTCTGCTGGGGGGAACCGGCGGCTGAAACTCCTCACCTTCCGCTGATGAAGGCGGGGGTGAACATCGCGCGAACATCCGAGGAAGGGCTCCGGAACAGACGGCGGAACGTCCATTTCTGCCGCCTGCCCGTGATCTAGTCGATCAAATGGATGCGACTCGACGACAATTTCTGACCACGGTCGGCACCATGGCGGCCGGGGCCATGGCCGCCGGCGGCGCGGCCGGCGCCGCGAAGGGCGCCGGATTCGGCGCGGCAGGGCACCCCGGCAGCGCGCGGCAACCGGGCGTCACCGCCACCCTGCCAGCCCCGGCCGATTCCGGGATCGACCACGTGATCGTGCTCATGATGGAGAACCGCTCCTTCGACCATTTCCTCGGCTGGATGCCTGGGGCGGACGGCAAACAGGCCGGGCTGACCTACACCGACCGCTACCGGGTCCGGCGCGCCACGCATCATCTGGGGGACTTCCAGGGCTGCGGGCACCCTGACCCCGACCACTCGTACGAGGGCGGCCGCATCCAGTTCAACTCGGGCAAGTGCGACGGCTGGTTGCGATCCGGCGAGAGCGACGCCTTCGCGATCGGCTACTACGATTCAACGGATCTGGACTTCTTCCGCCAGGCCGGACCGGACTGGACGGTCTGCGACCGGTATTTCGCGGCCACCATGGCCGAAACGTACCCCAACCGGTTCTACCAGCACGCCGGGGCCACCGACCGCACCCACAACTCCACGGTCACGAGCACGCTGCCCACCATCTGGGACCGGCTGTCCGACGCCGGACTGCGCGGCAAGTACTACTACGGCGACATCCCGTTCACCGCGCTCTGGGGCACGAAGTACCTCGATATCTCACACCCCTACGCCGACTTCCTGGCCGATTGCGCGTCGGGAAACCTGCCGGAGGTCTCCTTCGTCGACCCCCGGTTCTCCGACGAAGGCTCCGGCACCTCCGGTGACGACCACCCGCACGCCGACATCCGTTCCGGTGAGCTCTTCCTCGCCGAGGTCTACGCGGCCGTCACGAAGAGCCCGGCGTGGGGACGCACCCTGTTCGTGATCAACTACGACGAGTGGGGCGGCTTCTTCGACCACGTCGCCCCGGTCACGGCCCCGGATGCCGATCCCGGCAACGCCCTGCGCGGCTTCCGGGTGCCGGCCGTCGTGATCTCGCCGCGCGCCCGGCGCCGCCATGTCGCGCACGAGACGTACGACCACACCTCCGTGCTGAAAGCCATCGAGTGGCGCTGGAATCTGCCGCCGCTGACGCCGCGGGACACGGCCGCGCGCAACATCGCGGAGGTCCTGGACTTCACCAGCCCCCCGAACCTGCTCGCCCCGAAATACCTGGTTCCGCCCTTCGTGGCCGGTGCGCCCTGCGCGCCGGTGGGAACGCCCTCGGTCGAAGAATGGCCGGCCCTGAGGGACAAGGCGCTCGCGGACGGGTGGATGCTGCCATGAGCGTGACGCGCGGGGCACCCGGCATCCGTCGACCTCTCGGGCTGCGCTGGATGGCCGCCGCGGCCCTGATCCTGCTGGCGACGGCGACCCTGGGTCAGATGATCGACCCACCGGAGGCCGAGGCCCGGTCGGGGGCCGCGGCTGGAGGAGGCACCGGAGGCGGCACCGGCACCGGCGCCCTGCCCGGGGCCAGGCACGTCTTCGTGATCAACCTGGAGAACAAGGGCTACGACAGCGCCTGGGGGCCGGCGTCGGCTGCGCCCTACCTGGCCGGAACCCTGCGCAACCAGGGCGTGCTGCTGACCCAGTACTTCGGCGTCGCCCACAATTCCCTGCCCAACTACATTGCCCAGATCTCGGGACAGGGCCCGAACCCGCAGACCCAGGCTGACTGCCAGACCTATTCGCCGTTCGTGGGTGCGGGCACGACCAGCCCGGGACAATACGTGGGCAACGGATGCGTGTACCCGGCCGCCGTTCCCACCGTCGCCGGCCAGCTGACCGATTCGGGGCGTACCTGGAAGGGGTACATGGAAGACATGGGGTCCTCCTGCCGGCACCCGTCACTCGGTGCTGTGGACGACACGCAGAAGGCGCGCGTGGGGGACCAGTACGCGGTCCGGCACAACCCGTTCGTGTACTTCGCCAGCATCACCGGCTCGCCGGACTGCGCTCGGAACGATGTGGACCTGAATGCGCTGACGGCCGATCTGGCGTCGACCGCCACCACGCCGAACCTCTCGATGATCACCCCGAACCTGTGCCACGACGGCCATGACGCGCCCTGCGTCGACGGGCAGCCGGGCGGGCTGGCCAGTGCCGACGAGTGGTTGAAGCGGTGGGTCCCTGCGATCACGTCGTCACCGGCGTTCAAGCGGGACGGCGTGCTGGTCATCACCTTCGACGAGTCGGACAGCCCGCAAACCGATTCCTCCGCCTGCTGCGGCGAGGGCCCCGGCCCCAACAGCCCGCTGCCCGGCATCACGGGGCTCGGCGGCGGCCGGGTCGGCGCCCTGGTGCTGTCGCCGTTCGTGGCGGCGGGAACGACCTCCACCACGCCGTACAACCACTACAGCCTCCTCGCCAGCATCGAGGACACCTTCGCCCTGCCGTACCTGGGGTACGCGGCGACGCCGGGACTCAACCGGTTCGGACTGGATGTGTACAACGGGGGTCGCCACCGGTAACGGCGATTCCGGGGCATGATGAGCGCATGGGATCACCGCGCCGCCGCTGGCTCCTCGGCGCCGTCGTCGGGCTGTTCCTTCTCGCGCTCGCGTCCGCCGCCGTGTTCTGGCCAGGGGCGAACCCGTTCGCGACACCTGTCCCGTCCGCGGCATCCACCCCGTCCGCGGCATCCACCCCGCCCGCGACATCCACCCCGTCGGCCCGGCCGGGCGTGCAGCATGTCTTCGTGATCAACCTCGAGAACAAGGGGTACGACCGCACCTGGAGTGCGGATTCGACGGCCCCGTATCTGTCGGGCACCCTGCGCGACCAGGGGGTGCTGCTCACCCAGTACTTCGGGGTGGCGCACCACTCGCTGCCCAACTACATCGCGCAGATTTCCGGGCAGGGGCCGAACCCGCAGACCCAGGCGGACTGCGGCACCTACACGAATTTCGTTCAGACGGGCACGGCCGACTTCGATCAGGCGGTCGGTGACGGATGCGTGTACCCGGCCGGGGTGCCCACGGTCGCCGACCAGCTGGGCACCGCGGGCCTGCGCTGGAAGGGGTATTTCGAGGACATGGGCAAGGCGTGCCGGCATCCGTCGCCCGGTGCGGTCGACGACACTCAGCGTGCCCGGCCCGGGGACATGTACGCGGCCCGCCACAACCCGTTCGTATACTTCGCCAGGATCACGGGCTCGCCCGACTGCGCCCGGAACGTGGTGGACCTGACCGAGCTCGAGGGCGACCTGGCCCAAGCGTCGACGACAGCGAACCTGACGATGATCAGCCCGAACCTCTGCCATGACGGCCACGACTACCCGTGCGTCGACGGCGAACCGGGCGGTTTGGCCAGCGCGGACGCCTGGCTGCGGGAATGGGTGCCGCGCATCCTCGCCTCGCCGGCGTTCGCGGCCGACGGCCTGCTGGTGATCACCTTCGACGAGTCGGACAGCGCGAAATCCGACTCCAGCGCGTGCTGCGGCGAAGTGCCCGGACCCAACGCCGCCCGTCCCGGCATCGAGGGTCCCGGGGGAGGGCGCGTCGGCGCCCTGGTGCTCTCTCCGTTCACCGCCGGCGGCACGTCATCCGACACGCCGTACAACCATTACAGTCTGCTGGCGACGATCGAGGACACCTTCTCGCTGCCGTATCTGGGCTACGCGGCGACCCCGGGCCTGGCCCGTTTCGGTTCGGACGTGTTCAACACCGCGCACCGATTTTAACACCGTGCACTGACTTCAACACCGCGCGCTAACGCTGAAAGCCCGTTTCGGTGTCCGCCAGGTGCACGAGCGGACAATTCTCACAGGCGGCAGGCGTACCCTCGAATCACAGCCCGTCACGAAGGCTGGAAGGGGAGACAGTGGTGTATACCCGCGTGGACAACAGCGTCGCGGTGCAACAACTTGCGATCGGGCTGCACGATTCAGGCCGCGATCGACCGTGGGTTGTCGTGTCGTCGCCGTTCGGCACCGCCGTGCCCGAAATCGGGATCGAGCAACTCTCCAGCCAGATCGGTGACGTCACCCGGGTCTTCCTGATCGAGACCGGCGAACTCACCCGCCAGCTCGGCGACCTGCTCCCACCGCAATTCCAGGTATACGGCAGCGCCGGTCGCTCCTATCCGGTCGGCGACGCCTTCGCGACCCTGTCCCGGTCGAGGCTTCGCTTCACCCACGGCGACCCCCAGCACGCCACCGACCAGCTGGTCACGGATGCCCTCGCCCACGCCCACCAGGCCGGCCTCTTCGCGCTCGCCCCGGCATCCGTCATCACCGTCGACGGCACCGTCAAGGGCTTCATGCTCGGCGGTTCGCGCGCCCTGGTCGAGCTCGACGGCGGCGGCATGGCCACGGTCTGGCAGGAGCTGACCTACCCGCCGGTGCCGCTGGACTGGACCCTCAAGCCCGGGCAGCGCATCCGGGGTGCGCTCGATGCGCCCACCCATCGACTCAATGTGGAGAACAAGCCGCCGACCACGACCGCGATCGCCAATCGCTACCCGCACGGCAGCATCACCCTCGCCCTCGTGCAGAAGGTCAGTGCCCAGCGCGCCGTGCTGGCGCTGCACCCGCACCTGCAGTTCACGATCACCCGCGCCGACATCTCGGCCAACCCGCTCGACAAGGTCGACGCGCTCCTCTCCGAGGGCGATGTGGTGGCCGCGCGGGTGATCCACCTGCCCAGCGGCGCCCTGCACCTGTGCCTGAGCGACGTCGACGACGACGAGACCGTGCTGCCGTCGCTCTGCGCGGTGCGCAACGGCCCGCCGTGGCTGCAGGAGAACCGTCCGCTGCTGCCGCTGGTCGAAGAGGACGAGCCGACCGCTCAGGTGGTCGACCTGGTCGAGTCCCTTCCTGTTGTCGAGCCCACCGTGGCCGGGTTCACGCCCGCGGACTCGGTCTGCGCGGGCAGGATCGCCGCCGGCGGATCCGCCTCCGGAGACGCCGGCCCAGCGGACGGCGCCGAGGCCTTCGCCCTCGCGAATCTGCTCGAGGCCCGCGCCCCGCTGCCGCGCCCGTCGCCGGGACCGGGCCGCATGCACGCCGTGCGCCGTCCGGCCACGACGGCGACTGTGATCCCCTTCCGTGTCACCCCCACTCCCGCACCCGCTCCGCATTCGGCGTTGCAGTCCACGCAGCTCTCCCTTGCCGAGGCGAAGGCGCGCATCACCCGGCTGGAGACCCAGTTGGTTGAGGCCGGGGCCACCGACTCCGACCTGGCCAAGCTGCGTGAGCAGGCCCGGTCGGCTCAGCTGCAGCTGCGCGACGCCCTGGTCGAGCTCGCGACCCTGCGCCACACGGTCGCGGAATTGCGCGATGACCAGCGAGCCCAGAGACGGATGCTGCGGGAATCCCGCCGCACGGCGCCCACCCCGGTCGCGGCGAGCGAATACGAAACCCGGCGCGCGCAGTGGGAGGACCCGGCCGGCTGGGTGCGCCACGAAATCCTGCTCGCCTGGGTCGACCGTGTTCCGGAGTCGGACCGCGAGGAATGGCCGTTGCCGCACAGCTACGTGCTGGGAGAGCGGTTCCCCGACTCCCTGGCCGGGCTCGACGACGGCCAGCTGGCCAAGGCGTTCAAGGCATCCGTCGACGTGCTGACCGGGCGGGTGAAGACCCTCACCGGGCGGCACCTGCACGCTCTGCGCCAGGGTGCAGGTCCGGCCGATCCGCATCTGCTGCGCTGGGACGGCGCCCGCTGCATGCGGGTCTCGATCGAGCAGAACACTCCGGCCGCGCGTCGGATGCACTTCTGGCAGCTTCCGGATGGCGGCATCGAGCTGGGCCGGATCGTCACCCATGACGACATGGAAGCCTAGGCCCGACCCCCTGTAAATCTCTCTCCCGGGTGACTATTCTGGAATCCTTACAGGCCGTCCACGCCCGCTGGGCCGCGTGCCCTGAGCCTCGTCAACAGGCCCTCCAGAAGCAGGAGGAAGAGATGTCTATCACGATGAACAAGTTGCAGGTCAAGCCCCTCGATGCTCCAGATGAGCGCCGTACTCCGGAGAAGACCCACCTGGACCTCAACCGTCTGGGCGAGTACACCATCGGACGGATGACCATGGAGCCAGGCTGGTCCTGGTCCGAGTGCATCAAACCGGTGGTGCAGACGGAATCCTTCCGGCTGCCGCACGTGGGCTACTGCGTCTCCGGATCCCTCGAAACGGTGCTGGATGACGGCACTCGATCCACCATCACGGCCGGCGACTCGTACACGATCCCGCCAGGCCACGACGCCCACGTCGTGGGTGAGGAACCCTGGGTGGCAATCGAGTTCGCCAGTGCCGAGGCCTACGGGGTGCCACCGGCCAAGTAAGCCGGTTCCAGCCGGTTCCAGCCGGTTCCAGCCGGTTCCAGCCGGTTCCAGCCGGTTCCAGCCGGTTCCAGCCGGTTCCAGCCCGCCACCTGGATGTCGTCCCACGCGGTATCCAGGTGGCGCCTCTCAATCCCGGTGCTTCTCCAACCCGGTGCTTCTCCAACTTCCATGGCCGGAATTCTCGGCCCTCCTGGCGTCGCGCTACGTGTCCGGCTACTGGTCGTCGCGGGTGATGTTCTTATGTTCGATGGCGTCGGCCATCTGGATTCGCGATTTCGTGGTCTTGCGCCACTTCCGCGGCCCGCTCTCCAGCCAGGGTGGTGCCATCACCTCGGGCGAGCCCCGGACCATCCGGATCTGCCACCCGGTGCTGTCGAGCATCCGGTGATCGAACCAGCCC
>NZ_SOFY01000065.1 GCF_004402595.1 Cryobacterium shii
GGCACGGCGGCACGGCACGGCGGCACGGCACGGCGGCACGGCACGGCGGCGCGGCACGGCACGGCGGCACGGGCACGGCGGCACCCTGCGAGCGCGACCCGGGATCAGGCGGAGATGTCCCGCCGGTTCAGGCCGACCACGGCGAGCGCCACGAGCAGCAGGCTGAGGCCGGAAAGCAGGGCCACCGCGCCCCAGTCGACCCCATCGAGCAGCGGCTGGTCGCCGAACGCCCAGTTGTAGGGCGAGTACCGGTGCAGCCATTCCAGGTCGGGGTTCTGGTTGCCGATCCCGTTCAGGGCATAGCCGAGCACCGCGATCCCCGAGCCCGCGACGAGGGCGGGCAGGCGGCGACCGGTCCACGCCCCCACGGCGAGCGCGACGGCACCCGACAGAAGCGTGAGTGCCGCGAAGACGACGGATGTCCCCACCGCCTTGACCGGATCGACGTTCAGATTCGCCGGGCCGTTCAGCAGCAGCACCATGACCAGGGTGACTCCCGCGAGGACGAGGACCTGCAGGACCAGGGCCAGCGCGCGCTCGAGCACGATCTGGGTGCGGGTGACCGCGTGGGCGAGGGTGAGTTCGAGCCGACCGGACTCCTCGTCGCCGCCGACCGCCTGCGCGCCCCAGCTCACCGCGGCGATCGTCAGGAAGATGAAGCCGATCAGGCCAAAGATCGTGGCCTGCACGTAGCCGGCGCCGGTGGCGATCAGGTCGTAGTTGAGCGCCCTGATCATCGCCTGCGGCATGCTCTTGATGAGGTCGTCGAGGATGGCGGAGGAACCGAAGGTGCGATACAGCGGCAGGTACACCAGCGTGGACACCACGATGGCCAGGACCCAGCCGAGCAGGCCGGCCCAGGAGTCCCGGGCCGCCTTCGTGAAGAGGGGCATCCGGCTAGCCACGGGAGTCACCCCCCGGGCTCGGAGGCCGGGTGCTCGGACCTCGGCGGCTCAGAGGCCGGGTGCTCAGACCTCGGCGGCTCAGAGGCCGGGTGCTCAGACCTCGGCGGCTCAGACCCCGGCGCCTCGGAGTAGAGCGCCAGCACGGCTTCCTCCAGGTTGGGTTCCTCCAGGCTCAGGTCGAGCAGGGACAGCCCGGCGACGGCGGCGACGAACGGCTGCACGGGACCGGCGAGCGTGCCGCGGCATTCGACGACCGCGGGAGTGCCGGACGCTCCGGTGAAGGACGGGGCGACCCGGGGCGACCCGGAGCGACCCGGCCGGACGATCGACGGTGCGGGCGGTGACGCCGCCGACCCCGGGCATCCGTGAGAGTCGTTCGAGCGCCTCGGCCACGGTCAGGCCCTCGGTGACGACTCGCAGGTGGCGCACGGCGGATTCGCGGAGCTCGGTGACGGTGGCCGTCTTCACCACCTGGCCCCGGCGCAGGATGGCGACGGAGTCGGCCGTGTCCTGCACCTCGCTGAGCACGTGCGAACTGAGGAAGACCGTCTGGCCGTTCGCGGCGGCCTCCCGGGCCATGGCCTGGAACTCCTGCTGCACGAGCGGGTCGAGTCCGCTGGTGGGTTCGTCGAGCACGAGCAGTCGCGGCCGGTGCAGGAACGCCTGCGCCAGGCTGAGTTTCTGCCGGTTGCCCTTGGACAGCTGCCGCACGCGCCGGTCCAGGTCGAGCCCGAGCCGCTCGGCCAGCTCGTCGACCCGCCCGGGCTCGACCGGGCCGCTGATCCGCGCGAAGTCCGTCAGCACCCGCCGGGCGGTCAGCTGGCCCGGCAGGGAGACCTCACCGGGCAGGAAACCGATCCGGCTGCGGAGCCTCGGCCCGCCGGCGCGAGGGTCTTCTCCCAGCACCCGGAGGTGGCCCGAGGTGGGACGGATGATGTCCAGCAGCAGCCGCATCGTGGTGGTCTTGCCCGCGCCATTCGGGCCGATCACGCCGAAGATGCTGCCCGCCGGGATGGCCAGGTCGACGCCGGCCAGCGCGACCGTGCCGCCGAAGCGCTTCACGAGGCCGCGGGTCTCGACGGCGAAGGGGGACGGTGGCCGTGCCGGGGAGTTCATGGGGCCATCATGGCACCGCCAGGCGGATGGCGAGCGGATGGCGAGCGGGGCCCGAGCGGCGGACGGAGCGGCGGACCGAGCGGCAGCCGAACTGGTCGCCGACGGGGTCGCCGGCCGGCGGCATCCGTGGGCCTCAGGTCAGCCGGGAGAAGGCCTCCACCTTGCGCACATCGCCGGCGATCAGGATGACGTCGTCGGCTTCGAGCCGCGTGTCGAGGGTCGTGTAGCTCCAGCCGTCGCCCGGGCGGTGGAACGCGGTGACGGTGACGCCGTGGATGGTGCGCACGCTCGACTGCCCCAGCGGCACGCCGATGATCTCCTTCGGCGGGCTCGTCTTCACCAGGGCGAAGTTCTCGTCGATCTCGATGTAGTCCTGCATCACCCCGCGCACGAGGTGGGCGACCCGCTTGCCCATGTCCTTTTCGGGGTAGATCACGTGGGAGACTCCGATCTGGCGCAGGATCTCACCGTGCGGGTCGCTGACAGCCTTCGCCCAGATGTTGGGGATGCCGAGCTTCAGCAGCAGGGACGCGGTCAGGATGTTCGCCTGGATGTCGCCGCCGATGGCGACGACGGCACTGCTGAACTCGGGCACCGAGAGCTGCCGGAGGGTTTCCTCCTTGGTGGAATCAGCGCGGACGACGTGGGTGAGCAGGCGGTTGTGCGCCTGCACGATCTCCTCGTCTCCGTCGATGCCGAGCACCTCGGTGCCGCTGGCCATCAGCTCCAGCGCCAGCGAGCTGCCGAACCGGCCCAGGCCGATCACGACGACGGAGTCGGCCTCCGCCAGGCGGGCGGGCTGGTTGTGCCCGAACAGGGAAAACTTAGCCAATGATGGGCCTCTCCTTCGGTAATTCGTACGTGGTGCGGCGCTCTCGCAGGGCCAGAGCCGACGCGAACGCGATCGGCCCAAGCCGGCCGATGAACATGAGCAGCATCAGGATGACCTGACCCGCGACGGGCATGCTGGCGGTGATGCCGGTCGACATGCCCACGGTGCCGAAGGCGGAGATCACCTCGAACAGGAGCTGGTCGAGACTGAAATCGGTGAGCAGCATCAGGGCCACGGTGGATACCGTGATCACGGCGACGGCCAGGAGCACGATCGTGATCGCCTGGCGGTGCACGGCCCTCGAGAGGCGCTTGCCGAACACGTTCACCGCCACCTCGCCGCGGATCTCGGTCAGCATGATGAAGAAGAGCACCGCGAAGGTGGTGATCTTGATGCCGCCCGCGGTTCCGGCCGGGCCGCCACCGATCAGCATCATCACATCCATCCCCAGCAGGCTCGCGGAGTCCATCGACCCGACGTCGATGCTGTTGAAGCCTGCCGTGCGGGTCTGCACCGCCTGGAAGAACCCCACCAGGAGTTTGCTCGGCCAGTCCAGCGGGCCGAGCGTGGCCGGGTTCGACCACTCCACCGCGGTGATGTAGACGGTGCCGAGCACGAGGAGAGCGATCGTGCCCACCAGCACGATCCGGGTGTTCATGGTCCACTGCAGCGGCGCCCGAAGGTGCTTGCGCAACTGCATGATCACGGGGAACCCGAGGCCGCCGATGATAATGGCGGCGGCAACGGGAAGGCAGATGAACGGGTCGGTGGCATACGAGATGAGACTGTCGCTGAACAGGCCGAAGCCGGCGTTGTTGAACGAAGACACCGAGTGGAACACCCCGAGCCAGACCGCTCGGCCGAGGGGCTCGCCGTAGCCGATCAGGAATCGCAGGCTGAGGAGCACCGCGACGATGAGTTCCACGATCAGGGAGATGCGCACGACGCCGAGGATGAGGCCCCGCACGTCTTCGAGGCCGAGGCTGCCAGCCTCCGACGCCGTGGTGATGCGCGAGCGCAGGGACATCTTGCGCACGACGGCCAGCCCGATGACGGACGCGAACGTCATGATGCCGAACCCGCCGATCTGGATCAGAAGCAGGATGACGACCTGACCGAAGGTTGACCAGGCCGTGGCCGTGTCGACGGTGACGAGCCCCGTCACGCAGATCGCCGAGGTCGCCGTGAAGACCGCCACCAGGAACGACACCCCGCCGGGCCCGGGCGAGGCGATCGGCAGCATCAGCAGGCCCGTGCCGATCAGGATCGCCACGGCGAAACCCGCGGTGACCACCTGGGCAGGGTGCAACCGGCCCCGCGGCGTTCTCGCGCGGCTCGTCCGCGCCGACTTTGATTGCACCTGCCTACTCTACGGTTCCCGCGCCGCGCCGCGGGGCGGGTGCGGGCCGTCTTGGGGCGTTCGACGGGCCGTCTTTCCGGGTGTCGGCGCGCCGTCTTCCTCCACTTCCGATTCACGGCCGCCCCCCAAAGCGGTGGCTGCCGCGGAATCCGCAAAACAGCGATAATCTGAGTACACCGGCGAGGGGGAACCAAGGGTGAGATTCAGCGGGGGATTGCGGATGCGTACACACGCTCTGCGACCCTACGGCCGGGTTCTGCTCCAGTCCGGGCTCTCCGTGCTGGCCCTGGTCGCACCCGTCTCCGCGGTGCTTTTCTGGCTCACCATTCCCACCGGCACCTGGCAGCCGATCGCCGCCGCCCAGGGTGTTCTCGTCGGTCTCTGTGCGCTGGCGTACCTCGGTTACTCGCGCACGGTCATCCGTGTGGACGGCGAGGGGATCTCGGAACGAGGCTTCCTGGGCCGCGTCACCAACTTCGACACGGACGAGATCGGCAGCGTCGTGCTGCTGGATCTGTACCAGAGCGGGGCGCTCGACACGCATCCGCAGCTCTTCGTCACGGGCACGGACGGCCGCCTGCTGCTGCGCATGCGCGGCCAGTTCTATTCGCCGGGCGCCATGGAAACCGTCGTCGACCAGCTGGCGGCCCCCGTCGTGCGGGTGCCGGAGCCGATGACCCTGCAGGACCTCAACCGGGTGCGCCCCGAACTGTTGTACTGGTTCGAGCGGCGGCCGACCCGGGCGGAGTAGCGCCGGCGCCGCGCTCACGGCGGTCAGCGGCGGTCAGCGGCGGTCAGCCGCGCTCACTGCGGTCAGCGCCGGCGGCGAGTGCCGAAGATGCCGCCCACGACGCCGGTCAGGATCGATTTGGTGACGGATGATCCGAGCACCTGCTCGAGCACGCTCTGCTGCGGGCGGGAACTCGTGCGGGTGCGGGTCGTTCCCTTCGTCTGCCGCATCAGCCGGTCGTACTCGGCCTGCGCTTTCTTCTGCGCCTTCTCCGCCTTCGCGTCGAGGAGGTCCTGCGCCTTCTCGGCGGCCGCCGCCGTTTTGGCCTGCGCGAGCGCTTCCTGCTCGGCAGCGGCGGCCCGGTTCGCCGCTTCCAACTTCACGGCCAGCATCTCCCGGGCGGAGTCGCGGTCGATCGCGGCGCCGTAGACGGCCAACAGGGGCGAAGCGGCCACGGCGGCGTCGATCTGCTCCGGCGCGGTGGGCGCCATCGATCCCCGCGGCGCGCGCAGGCGGGTCCAGGCGACGGGGCTGGGCGCCCCCTTTTCGTTCATCACCGTGACGATCGCCTCGCCCGTGCCCAGCCCGGTCAGCACCTCTTCGAGGTCGTAGCCGGAGTTCGGGTAGGTCGACACGGTCGCCCGCAACGCCTTGGCGTCATCCGGGGTGAAGGCCCGCAGCTGGTGCTGCACCCGGGATCCGAGCTGCGCGAGCACCTCCCCGGGCACGTCCTTGGGGGTCTGGGTGACGAAGAAGATGCCGACGCCCTTGGAACGGATCAGCCGCACGGTCTGGGTGATCGAGGCGAGGAAATCCTTCGAGGCGTCCTTGAACAGCAGATGCGCCTCGTCGAAGAAGAAGACGAGCTTGGGCTTGTCCAGGTCGCCCACCTCGGGCAGGTCGTTGAACAGGTCGGCCAGCAGCCACATCAGGAAGGTGGAGAACAGGGCGGGCTTGTCGGCGACGCCGGGCACCTCGAGCAGGCTGATCATGCCCCGCCCGTCCGCCGTCGTGCGGAGGAACTCGCGGGTGTCGATCTCGGGTTCGCCGAAGAACACGTCGGCACCCTGGTCGGCAAAGGTGATCAGTTCGCGCAGGATGACGCCCACGGTGGCCGGGGACAACCCGCCGAGGCCGGTCAGTTCGCCCTTGCCGGCATCGCTGATCAGGAAGCCGAGCACCGCCCGCAGGTCGGTCAGGTCGAGCAGGGGCAGGCCGGCCCGGTCGGCGTAATGGAAGACGAGCCCTAGGCTGGACTCCTGGGTGTCGTTCAGACCGAGCACCTTGCTCAGCAGCAGCGGGCCGAAGCCCGCCACCGTGGCGCGCACCGGGATGCCCCGGCCGACCCCGCCGAGCGAGAAGTACTCGGTGGGCGACGCCTCGCCGGACCAGTCCTGGCCGATGTCCTTCGTTCGCGCGAGCAGCCTCTCGTTCGGGGTGCCCGCCGTGGCGATGCCGGACAGGTCGCCCTTGATGTCGGCGGCGAACACGGCGACCCCGTGGGCGGAGAGCTGCTCCGCCAGCACCTGGAGGGTCTTGGTCTTTCCGGTGCCGGTGGCGCCGGCGACGAGGCCGTGCCTATTGGTCATGGCCAACGGGATGCGAATGGGCACGTCGGGGCGCGCGTCGCCGTTGACGAGGGCCCCCATTTCCAGTGCCGGCCCGGCGAAGGCGTAGCCGGCGCGGATGGTCTCGACCTGCGCGGCGGTGAGCGGGCCGGCAGTGGCCGGAAGCGGCGCGGCGGGGGCCTCGGCCGGCGAATCGGGGGGCTTGGTCGGCACGGCAGGCGGCGGCGCGGCGGGGGCCTCGGCCGGCGAATCGGGGGCGGACGGAGCGGGAACGGCAGCGGCCTCGGCATCCTGCACCCGCTGCAGGGCGGCCTCCGCATCGGCCTGGGCCTGGCGCGCCGCGGCGAGCGCCGCCTGGGCCGCTTCGCGGGCGGCGGAAACGCCGCCGGGCGGGTTCATCGCTGTCATGGCGAAATACTAGTCCCCCTGATGCGGCGCGCGTCCGACGGGTTCAGCGCCTGCTGGGGCCTCGGAAGCCGGTTCAGGCGTCGGGAAGGCGGTCGGCGGCATCCGTCGTGAAGAGGTAGTCGTTGTTCGCGTTCAGCTCGGGCCGGAGTCCGCGCGAGAGCGCCGCGTCGAAGAGCCGCCGGGACTGATCGCGCAGCCGGGCGGCCGCGGCCGGGTCGTCGGCGCGCAACCGCTCGAAATCGACGTCGAGCGGCAGCCGCTCGCTCACCGCCCACTGCGGTTGCGGGGTTCCGGCGAGCGCCCGGAGTGCCCGCGGGGAGTCCATGCGCCAGCGCATTTCGAAGCGGTCACTACGGTCGCTGCCGGTGATGACGTCGTCAAGGCGGCCGTAGAAGTCGGGCAGGAAGCGCACCACCTCCGCGCCGAGTTTGATCAGGTTGAAGTGGGCGTTGCGGCGGATGAGGGGGTCGAACGTCCAGCGCATGTCGGTGATGCCGTGCTGCAGGCAGAGCGAGCGCTGGAAGAGTTTGAGGGCGTAGCCGACGCCGCTGCTGCGCTGCCACGGCACCACGGCGGACATGTGCGAGTGCAGGTGGATGCCGTCGATCCAGCCGAGGAAGCCGAGGGTCGCGCCGACCGGTTTGCCGGCCGCGGTGGCGATCAGCACGGTGTTGCCGGCGAAGTCGAGCGCCAGGAGCATCGACCGGTCGGGGCTGCGGCCGACTCCCCAGGTGCGTTCGAACAGTCCGATCACGGCGGCCAGGTCGCCGGGTTCGGCGCTCCGCACGCTCACCCCGGCGGCGCCCGCGGCCGCATCCGCCAGCCGAACCGCTTCGTGCACAACCTCCGGTTCAACGCTCATGCGTCGAGTAGACCACACCGGGCCCGGCCCCCGGAACCTCGCCCTCCTGCGAATTCGACGGAGATTTTGCGTTAAAACACGTTATCGGGCCCCAGAACGGCCGTTTCGGGCAAAATCTCCGTCGAATTGGTTCAGGGGCGCGGCTGACGGATGCCCGGGTCCGGCGCGACCCGGCGGCCGGCCGTTGCGGCAGCATCCGTCGCCCCGCGAGCACCCTCCCCGCGACCGGGCCGCACCGCCGTGCGACCGGGGGCCTTCGTGCGAATTCGACGGAGATTTTGCGTTAAAACACGTTATCGGGCCCCAGAACGGCCGTTTCGGGCAAAATCTCCGTCGAATTGGTTCAGAGGCAGGGGCGCAGTACGGCTAGTGCCCGCGGCCCGAGACCACGTCNCAGTACGGCTAGTGCCCGCGGCCCGAGACCACGTCGGCGATACTCGCGACCGGCGAGGTGGTCTGCCGCCGGGTGCGCTCCGCGTGGTCGGCGAACGAGTACGCCCGGTAGAGCGCGTGCACGGCGAGCCAGCGCAACGGCTCAGGCTCCCAGTTGCGCACCCGGTGGTTCACCCAGGGCAGCCGGGTCAGCCCGGTCTCGTTGCCGAGGATCAGGTCGGTCAGGGTGCGCCCGGCCAGGTTCGTCGTGGCCACGCCGGTGCCCACGTAGCCGCCGGCCCAGGCCAGCCCGGTCGCCGGGTCGAGACCCACGGTCGCCGCCCAGTCGCGCGGCACGCCGAGCACCCCCGACCAGGCGTGATCGATCGCGACGCCCGCCGTCGCCGGGAAGAACCGGGTCAGGATGTCCCGCAGCGCCGCCACCGTGCTCGCCCGGGTCTGGCCGTCCGAGTCCGTCTGCGACCCGAAGCGGTACGGCACGCCCCGGCCGCCGATCGCGATCCGGTCGTCGGCCGTGCGTTGCGCGTACATGTACGCGTGCGCCATGTCGCCCAGGGTCTCCCGGCCGGCCCAGCCGATGCTGTCCCAGACGGACGGGCTGAGCGGCGCGGTCGCGATCAGCGACGAGTTCATCGGCAGCCACGCCCGGTGCAGCCCCTTCAGCCCCGCCGTGAACCCCTCCGTCGCGCGCACGACGAACTCCGCCTCCACCGCGCCCCGGTCGGTCGTCGCCCGGTGCGGCGTGATCTCGCTGACCCGGGTGTTCTCGTAGAGTTCCACGCCCAGCGCCTCGACCACCCGGGCGAGCCCGGCCGCGAGTTTGGCCGGGTGGATGCGCGCACAGTGCGGGTGCCACATCGCCCCGGTGGCGCCGGCCACGTCGATGCGGGCGCGCGCCGCCGCCGGGGAGAGGAGTTGGACATCCGTCATGGCCCACTGCTGCTCGGCCCGGGCGGACGCCTCGAGCCGCCGCTGCTGGGGCTGGTCGTAGGCGACCGTGAACTCGCCGCCCTTGACGATGTCGGCGTCGATGCCCTCGGCCGCGGCGACCCGGATCACCTCGTCGACGGTCTCGTTCATGCCGGTCTGGAACCGGGCCGCCGCGTCCCGGCCGTGCGACGCGACGTACTGCTCGCGCCCGCCGGTGACCGCGTTGGTCAGCCAGCCGCCGTTCCGGCCCGAGGCGCCGTAGCCGGCGAAGCGCTGCTCCACGATCACGATCCGCAGCGCCGGGGCGGCCTTCTTCAGGTAATACGCCGTCCACAGCCCGGTGTACCCGGCACCCACGATGCACACGTCGGCCACGATGGGCCCGGGCAGCGGGTCGCGCGGGGCCGGCCGACCGACCTGGTTCCACCAGAAGGAGACATCACCATTGATCATTCCCGCACCGCTTTCGTTCCGACGGATGTTGCGCGTTCAGTCAGAGCATCATCTCGCATCCGGCGCGGCGCGGGCGGCAATCCCCGGAGGCAGGTCCCGCCCGAGGAGCCCGTTCCGGTCGAGAGTGCCCGGTGCGCCGGTCACTCTCGACCGGAACGGGCACTCTCGCGGTGGACCCGTCAGCCCAGGCGCTGCGCGCTCGACCAGGTGGGCTCGGCCATCAGCGGCGCGGCACCCTTGTCGAACCGGGCTCCGAGCGGGTTGCTCGGCAGCACGCTGAAGACGAGGATGGCGAGGCCGCCGAGGGACGGGATCAGGCAGAGGAAGGCGAACCAGCCGGCAAAGTTCGCGTCATGCAGGCGACGCGCGAGCAGCGAGACGTTCGGAACGATGGTGGCCAGGTACACGATCATGATGAGAAAGCCGACCGGCACGAGGAGTGGTCCGGCCGCGTCGTATTCGGTGGGCGGCATGTTGAAGGCCAGCACCAGCAGCATCGGCAGGTAGAACACGACCATCCAGAGGCCCACCCACCAGTACTCGCTGCGCGAGGCCCGCCCGGTGAAGTCCGCGTACTTGCGGAAGTAGGAGGAGAGTGCGGCGACGGGCGTCATGGTGGGGTCTCTTTCATCGGCAGTACTGAGCCGGCGCAGGCCGACAGAGGCCTAACACCCCCGGGTACAGGCTACTGGTCAGCACTTCCTGTGCGCCGCTGCCCCCTCACCACGCCGCGCAACTGCCCGCGCCACTGTGCCCGTTCCGGTCGAGAGTGCCCGGTGCGCCGGTCACTCTCGACCGGAACGGGCACTCTGGCGGTGGACCGCTCCCGCGGATGCCGGGACTCGCGCCGCGAACGCGTCGCCGACGCCGCCCGCCCCGACAAGGAGGATTCTCCTGCTCGGACGGCACCCGGGGCATCCGTCGCTGTCTGCCCCTCTTTCCGCCCCTAACCAATTCGACGGAGATCCTGCCCGAATCGGGCGATTTGGGCCCGAATCCGAGTTCTAAGCGCTGTTTTTCCGTCGAATTCGCAAGGGCGGCGACGGATGCTGCGCCGCCAGTTCGCGCTCGCCCTCGAGTTTCGCGGCGACCGGGGCCCACAGCAGCACGGCGACGGCCGTGCCGAGCAGCAGCGCGCCGATCGTGTCCGTCAGCCAGTGTGCGCCCAGGTAGGTGCGGCTGACCATCATCACCAGCGTGTACAGCGCACCGGCCAGCCAGACCCAGACTCGGGGGAAGAGGATGCCCAGGCACACCGCCATGGTCGCCGCGTTGGCTACGTGACCGGACGGAAACGACCCGAAATCAGACGTGACCAGCATGTCTTGTGGTCGGGACCGGCCGAACAGGGTCTTGAGCACCTGCACCAGGCCTGAACTCGCGATCGTGGCGGCCATGAAATATCCGGCCGCCCAGGGGCGTCTCCGCACCAGCAGGAACGCCAGAATCAGCAGCGGGATCACGATCACGCCGGCGATGCCCGCCCCGAGGAAGTTCATCGCGAGCGAGAGGTACTCCCAGACTGGCGCCCGGTGCTCGATGATCTCGTCCATCCACTCGGTGTCGATCCTGAGCGGACGGCCGTTGTCGCGCACCACGATCAGCGCGCCCAGGCTCACGGCGAGCAGCAACGCGACGACCCCGCTGATCAGTGGCCAGCGGCGCGCGATGCGGCGGGTGGCGGGCGTGGCCGCGGTTTCGGGGGGTCGCTCGCTCATCATGTGTCCATGCTAGATCGGTGCGGGGCGATCGGTGCGGCGAGATCGGTGCGGCGAGATCGGTGCGGCGAGATCGGTGCGGGGCGATCGGTGCGGCGACCGTCGTGCGCGCCCGGAGTTCGGACCCCGCCGACCCGATTGCCCGGACCGAATGTGGCTAACTCAGGAGATCTGCCAGCCCGCGGCCGACGGATGCCGCAATCACGCGGCATCCGTCGCCCGCACCATGCCGCCGGCCGCGTTTCTCCTGAGTTGGCCACAGCGGAGGCGCCGGTGGCACCCGGTGGCACGGGAGATGCCGGTGGCACGGGAGATACCGGTGGCACGGGAGACACGGGTGGCACGGGAGACACCGGTGGCACGGGAGGCACACAGCGGAGGCGCCTTCGGCCGCCGCGGAGCCTGGCCTAGTGCCCCAGCGCGGGCACCGTGCGGGGACGCACGACGAACCAGAGGGAGAGGATCGACACGAGGGCCGTGACGCCCATCACGGCGCCCATCGGCACGGCGGTGCCGACGCCGAGCACGCCGACGATCGGGGAGATCAGGCCGGCGATGCCGAAGTTCGCTGCTCCGAGCAGGGAGGCGGCGGTGCCGGCCTCGTGCGCGTGCGCGTTGAGCGCGATCACCTGCACGCTGGGAAAGGTGAAACCGCAGGCGGCGATGAAGAACCAAAGCGGCACCAGGGTGCCCCAGAGTCCCGCGCCGGCGAGGTCGAGCAGCACGATCGCGGTGGCCGTGATCGCGAGCACCACCGTGGACACCGAGATGATCCACTGCGGACCGATGTTGAAGCGGTGCATCAGGCGCGAGCTGAGCTGCACCCCCGTCACGATGCCGAGCGAGTTGACGGCGAAGAGCAGGCCGTACTGTTGCGGGCTGAACGCGTAGACCTGCTGGAACAGGAACGACGACGCCGACAGGTACGAGAACAGGCCGGTGAAGGTCATTGCCCCGATGATCGCGACGCCCACGAAGATCCGGTCGCTGAGCACCGCACGGTAGCGCTGCGCGAGCGAGCTGTGCCCCTTGACGTGGCGCTCGGCATCCGGGAGCGTCTCGACGATCCAGAACGCGACGGCCAGGATCACGACGGTGCCGTAGGCGGCGAGCACCCAGAAGATGCCGCGCCAGCTCATCACGAGCAGCAGCTGCGAGCCGATGACGGGGGCGAGAACCGGGGCCAGGCCGCTGATCAGGGCCAGACGGGAGAGCATTTTCACCAGCGGCTTGCCGCCGAACAGGTCGCGCACCATGGCCAGCGCGACGACGGCACCCGCGGCTGCGCCGAAGCCCTGCAGCAGACGGAAGACCGCGAGCCAGACGATGTCCTGCGAGAGGGCGGCGCCCACGCTCGCGAGGATGTGGAAGCCGGTTGCCAGCATCAGCGGCAGCCGGCGCCCGACCTTGTCGCTCCACGGGCCGACGACGAGCTGGCCGAAGCCGAAACCGATCATGGTGCCGGTCAGGGTCAGCTGGATGGCCGCCGCCGAGACGCCGAACTCGCCCTCCAGGGTCGGGAAGGCCGGCAGGTACAGGTCGATGGTGAACGGGCCGAGCGCGGTGAGCGCGCCGAGCACGATGATGTAGACGAGGCGCTGGCCGCGGGAGAGGGCGTCGCCGGGATGCTTCGCGGCCGACCTCAGGTCGGCGGCGGTGATGACGGTGATGGCGGCGGTAGTCACGAAGTGTTGTTCTCGGTCTCGATGGGGCAGCCCCGATGGAGCTGAGGCGTGCTGGTTGACGTTCGGTCGAGGCACCGCATCACGGGCGTCAGTACCAGCAGCGGAACACGGAACCGCTCTCAGAGACAAGACAACCACGCCCGCACCTATTCCCCCCTGCGGGGATCCCGGGCGCAACTTGCACGAATCCGCCCGATCGTGCACTGGGCGCGGGCTCGGCGGGGTACCACGGGCTCGGCGGGGGTACCGCGGCGGGCGCAGCCGCGGCGGGCGCAGCCGCGGCGGGCGCAGCCGC
>NZ_SOFY01000082.1 GCF_004402595.1 Cryobacterium shii
CGCCACCCTCGACGACTTCGACCTCGCCGCCGCCTCCGGCATCGACCGCAACCTGCTCGCCGAGCTCGGCACCTGCCGCTACCTCGAGACCGCGACCAATGTGCTGCTGATCGGACCGCCCGGAGTCGGGAAGACCCACATCGCCACGGGCCTCGGCCATGCCGCAGTGCAGGCCGGCTACCGCACCTATTTCACCTCCGCGGCCGATCTCGCCGCCCGCTGCCACCGCGCCGCGATCGAGGGCAAGTGGGGCACGATGATGCGATTCTTCGCCGGCCCGACGCTGCTCGTAATCGACGAGCTCGGCTACCTGCCGCTGCCCGCCGAGGCCGCATCAGCACTGTTCCAGGTCATCAACCAGCGCTACCTGAAAACGTCGATCGTGATCACCACGAACCGGCCCGTCGGCGCCTGGGGCGAGATCCTCGGCGACACCACCGTCGCCGCCGCGATGCTCGACAGGCTCCTGCACCGATCCGTCGTCGTCACCCTCGACGGCGGCTCCTACCGGCTCCGCAACCACGCCGCCCAATCCAACGAGCTCCGCCGCNTGATGGGTGAGAGTTTCGCGAAGGTGCTCGACGGCGTTTGACGCGGGCAGCGCGTCGAAGGCCTCGTGGCTGATGGCCAGTTCCCTGGTGCCCAGTCGGGTGAGAAGCGCACTGGCGCTGATGCCGCGTTTTCAGGCATAGATGCTCTCGGGGCGCTCGGCGTCGGCGAAGACAGCGACCAGGCGTTTGAGCCGGAGGTCCGGGGGAGTGTTCGGTTGGAGGGTTGCGGTGAGGTCGGCGCGGAGGACGCAGCGAATGCAGTTGCCGTTGCGAAATCGTTCGGCTTCATCTCCGCAGTTGTCGCAGTGCAGGAGTGTGGTGATGCCCGCTCAGTCACGGCAGGTATTGGCGCTGTCCGCGTCTTTGCCAGGCAGTAGGCGTGTGTCGCCGCAGGTGGCGCAAGGGCCGCGGGTGTGTGTCGCTGTGGTGAAACAGATCCCGCAAATGGCGCCGTCTGGCCAATGCACTCGAATCTTTGGCACCTGGCGGCCGCAGCGGTCGCAGAGCAGGGTGCCTGGGGTTCGGGGTCGTCCGCGGGGCCGGTGCTCAGTCCTCATCGTCGAGGATTCGGGCGCGGACGGGTTTGTATGCGTCGGCGAAGTTGACGATATTCTCACCGGAGGCGATCGCTCGTTCTTGACGTTGGCTCTTGGCGTTCGCTGCGGTGAAGGTGACGAGCTCGTTCGCTTCAACGTTGAAGATGTCGCAGAGAGCGGTCAGGACTTTGAAGGAGATCCGTTCGGGATCCTGGGCGACGAGTCGATAGATCTGCGACTCCGAGAGCGTGATGCCGCGTTCTCGGAGCGGGGCAACGAGTTCTCGGTGTTCTTCATGCCGTGGCGCGCCATGAGCTCGCGGGCGCGCCAGCGGTACTCGATTTCTCGTTTCATGGTTTTTCCTCCCACGGGGTGCTGCTGGTGGTCGCGTTGATCGTGCGCTCGAGGACGCGGTTCAACGCCCGGGTTTGGTAGTCGCTGGAGACTGCCGTGTAGATGGATGTGGTCGACGCATGGAGGTGGCCAACTTGTTGTTGGACGAACGTGTGCTCGAAGCCGTGGAACTCGAACAGGTGGGTGACGTAGGACCGGCGAAGGGAATGCATGTCCAGGCCAGCCGGGAAGCCCAGCTCGTTGACGTAGGCGCGGAAGCGTCGACGCAGATTCGACTTCGGCACGATAAGGCTCTGGCTGGTGGGGAACAGGTCGGTCGGTTGAGCGGCAAGGTGAGGCAGTCCAGTGCGGATCCACCGGTGAACGGCCTCAGGCGACCACTCGAACACGGTCAGAACGGAGCGGCGCTTGGGCGCAGACCCCTTCTGGGCCTTCCCGTAACGGACGTGGAGGACACCGAAGTCGCCGAACTGGGGCGAGTGCGGGTTGCGGGAGAAATCGACCAGCTGCAGGTGGGTCACCTCATTGGCGCGAAGTCCCCAGGCGTAGGCGGTCTTGAACGCGATGGCATCGCGGTAGGCGGCGATGGCGCCCTTGCGACCCGAATTGATGACACGCTCGACCTCGACGTCGGCCAGATCGAAGAAGTCCTGCAGCTCACGACGCGAGAACGGTCGTTTCGTCGCCTGCTGTTCATTCTGTTGAGTGTCGGTGGCGCGGTTGAACTCAGTGATGATCTGAGTGACCGGCCGGCCAAACGAACGCCCGCAGACCTCGCTCCAGTCGTAGGCCGGATCGGTCAGGAAGTCGCAAAACAGTTTGAGGTTTGTTTGATACGCCCGGACGGTGGCCTGGGACAGATTTGATACCGAGCGGGTGTACGCGAAGTAGTCCTCGACATCCGCGAACGTCCATTCCCACGGGAAGTGCCCGGTGAAGTCCGCGAACTGACGGATCGTCCGTTCACGTCCAGAAATGGTCTCGTGCCGGAAATTGCGGGAGAGCTATTGGCGGCGCCAGCTGTCGACCATGTCGGTGCAAACGGCATCCGGGCTGCTCGCCTCCGGGCGCAGAGGCAGATGGGTAACTCGGCCCGATGCAACGCTCATAAGTACCCTCAACCTTTCTGCGAATTATGCTCTTCAAATGCAAAACATGCAAAACACGCCAGGTCAAACCGCGGAAATACGGGGATCCCGAGAGGATATGCGCCTCAAAATTCCCCACGTTGACTCAGAGCGCTCAGACCTTGCCCAGTGCAGATATAGCGCCCCGCATCCCAGAGAAACAGCGGAAGTTCCTGACGACGCCGGCACTCCGCCGGACAAATACCAGGGGAGTCCTATTCTGCAAATCCTGCAATAGATGCAATAGATGCAATACAACTTGACATAATGTGCATTATCGGTCATATTCCGCGAGGGTTCCGAGGGTCTGGACGCCGTGCATCGGCGCGACTAATCTGTGCTGCACAGGCGCCGTGCTGCACCGGCTTTGTGCTGCATCGTTTCGCCCGTGGTGACGCCCGGACCGGGTGCCACAGCCTCACAAGATTCGAGGGGTGAGTGACATGTCCAACACCACAACAAACACCAGAACGGTTTTTGATCTGTCGATGGATGCGAGGACTCTGAGCAAACCCGAGACCACGGGTGTCCGGGTCGCGCTCGGCGTGAGCGGCCTGATCGCCCTGGCGCTCGGCGTTATTGTCCTCGTCTGGCCCGACGCGACGGTGGCCATCCTCGGCGTTCTCTTCGGACTCTATTTCCTCATCAGCGGGATCGTCCATATCGCCAGGGGGCTCTTCACCAAGGGCGCCTCCGGCGGGAGCCGGGTACTGAACATTCTGCTCGGTGTCCTGCTCGGAGTCGGAGGAATCGTCGCCATCAAGAATCCGCTGAATTCCCTGGTCATCCTGGGCATGCTCATCGGCATCTCCTGGATCGTGGAGGGCGTCGCGGGCCTGGTCGAGACGGCGCCCGACTCCAGCCGTTGGATCGGCACGATCTTCGGTGCCATCGCCATCATCGCCGGAACGGTCGTGTTGTTCGCGCCCGTCGAGTCGATCAGTTTCCTGGTCATCGTCGGCGGAATATTCCTGGTTCTATCAGGTTTTTTTCAGATTGTTCAGTCGTTCATGTTCGGCCGGGGCAGTGGCCGAAGGGCGACGTCAGATACCGTCTGACCCGATGACGGCCTGGGCGGCGACTTCCCCGACGTAGTCGGCGATGTCCCCGACGTAACGGGTGTTGTTCTCCGGGACCGGCTCGACGGCGGCGAGGGCCACCTCGGCCGCGAATTCGTTGACGTTGTACAACCGGCCGGCGGCGTCCTTGCGGGCGTCCATCGTGCCCGGGCTGGCGCGCTCGAGCAGCACGGCAGTCACAGTGCCCTCGATGATGTCACCGGAGACGACGACGAAACCGATTCCGGCCTCGGCCAGTTCCGGGATCTGGGCGCGAAGGGCGTCCTCGCCGGCGCGCTTGCTGCGGGCCACCGGCTCGTACTCCGGCATCGTTTCCGCCGTCGCGACGAAGTGCGCCTGGTGGCTCGTGACGAAGACGACTCGAGCGCCCGGAGCCAGCAGCGGACGGGCCGTCGCCAGGAGGTTCGCCTGGGCGTCCCGGTTCAACTTCATGGCGTAATCGGCTTCCATGCCGCTCTCCATACCGCCGGAAGCATTCATCACCAGGATGTCCAGTCCCCCGAACTCCGTCTTGATGGCCTCGAACATGGCCGAGACCGAATCGGCATCCGTCAGATCGGCGCCGACCGTGATCGCCGTGCCGCCCGCCGCGCGGATCGCGTCGGCCACCTTGATGGCGCGCGCCTCCTTGTTGCGGAAATTGATCACGACGCCGGCTCCCGCGTCGGCGAAGTACCCGACTGTCGCCGCACCCACGCCGCGAGAGGACCCGGTGACGAGAACGCGCTTGCCGTTGAGCGAACCTGCTGCAAGTGGATTGGTCACGAGAACTCCTAAGAATAACGAACTGGGCCTAGCAGAAGACCTTACCAAGAAGCCTCCCTCCCCCGGTTCAGCCACCTGCTAGTTTCGAAGTGGAGAACAACCTGGAGGGGACGCCATGGACGCCTTTGCGTCGGAGTTCGCGTGGATCGTGTGGCTGGTACTCATCCTGCTGTTCGTGACGATGGAAATGGTCACCCTCGACCTGACGTTCCTGATGATCGCCGCCGGCAGCGTCGGCGGCCTCGCCTCCGCCCTGATCTGGGCCCCGTGGTGGCTGCAGCTGATCATCGCCGCCGTGGTGTCCATGGCACTCCTGTTCGGCATCAGACCGCCGTTGTTGCGCGTGCTCAGGCGTGGCGGAGACCCGGCCCGAACCAACGTCGACGCCTTACTGGGCATGGACGGGCGCGTCGTCAGCACCGTGGGGACGTCCGGCGGCCAGGTGCGACTCGCCAACGGCGAGACGTGGACGTCGCGGCTCTCCCCCGGTCTCGACCGACAGGTCGTCGAACCGGGCGAACGAGTTCTCGTCACTGCAATCGACGGGGCGACCGCAGTGGTCATCCCCGCGGAAAGGAAGCCGTCATGAGCGGTCTGGTCCCCCTCATTGTGCAGGTCGTGATCGGCATCGCCATCGCGGTGCTGGTCATCTTCGTCATCGTCACGCTGATCAAATCCATCCGGATCATCCCGCAGGCCAGCGCCGGCGTCGTGGAACGGCTCGGGCGGTACCACAAGACGCTGATGCCGGGACTGAACATCCTGATCCCGTTCGTCGACCGCCTCCGGCCCCTGATCGACATGCGCGAGCAGGTCGTGTCGTTCCCGCCCCAGCCGGTGATCACCGAGGACAATCTGGTGGTCTCCATTGACACGGTCGTCTATTTCCAGGTGACGGATGCCCGGGCGGCGACCTATGAGATCGCCAACTACCTCGGCGCGGTCGAGCAGCTCACCACGACGACGCTGCGCAACGTGGTCGGCGGGCTCAACCTCGAAGAGGCTCTGACCAGCCGGGACAACATCAACGGGCAGCTGCGCATCGTGCTCGATGAGGCGACCGGCAAATGGGGCATCCGGGTCGGACGGGTGGAACTGAAAGCCATCGACCCGCCCCTGTCCATCCAGGATTCGATGGAGAAGCAGATGCGGGCCGAGCGCGACCGCCGTGCGGTCATCCTCACCGCGGAGGGAACCAAGCAGTCCGCGATCCTGACCGCGGAGGGCGCCCGTCAGGCCGCCATCCTCTCGGCCGAAGGTGACGCGAAGGCCGCGGTCCTGCGCGCGCAGGGCGAGGCCGAGGCCATCACCACGGTCTTTAAGGCGATCCACGACGGTGACCCCGATCCGAAGCTCCTGGCCTACCAGTACCTGCTGACCCTTCCCAAGCTGGCCGAAGGCAGCGCGAACAAGCTCTGGATCGTTCCCAGCGAGCTCACGGAAGCCATGAAGGGCATCGGCCGTGCCTTCGGACAGAACCCGGCCCCCGGCTCCCCCGCCGGCCCGGCGGGTGCCGCTTCCGCCCCCAGCGCCCCCGAAGTGTAGGCAACCGGCATGACCCCTGGCGCCACGTCGCGTTTCCTGGACGGCGCCTCCCCCCGCGTGTTCGCCCACCGCGGCCTGGCTCTCGATGCGCCCGAGAACACGCTGCTGGCCTTCGCTCATGCGCTGGCGGCCGGCGCTACCCACATCGAGACGGATGTTCGCGCCACCGACGACGGCATCGCCGTGATCAGCCACGACGCCGACTTCGTGATCCCGGGCACGAGAATCCGGGTCGACAGCCTCACCATGGCCGAGCTCCACCGGATCAACCGGGGGCACGGCCAGTCGTTCTCCTCCCTGGGTGAGGGGCTGGACGCCTTCCCGGACGCCCGGTTCAACATCGACGTGAAATCGGAGGCCGCGATCGAGGCGACCGCTTTCGCGGTGCGGGACGCGAACGCGACGGGCCGGGTGCTGATCACGTCCTTCTCCGAGGACCGGCGGCGCCGCACGGCGGCGCTCCTCCCCGGGGTCGCGACCTCGCCGTCGGCATCCATCGTCGCGAGTGCGTTCGCGGCGGCCGAACTCGGACTCGGTGCGTCGCTGCGGCGTTCCCTGCACGGGTTCACCGCCGTGCAGGTCCCGGAAACGGTGCGCTTCCTGCGGATTCTGACCCCCCGCTTCATCCGCGCCGTGCACGCCGCCGGCGTGGAGGTGCACGTGTGGACCGTCAACGACCCCGCCGACATGAGCCGGCTGCTGGACCTGGGAATCGAAGGCCTCGTCACCGACCGGTGCGACCTCGCCGCAGCCGTGATCGCGGACCGAACCTGAGAGTTGTCACCGAGAAATTCCGTAACGGAAAGATAACGTCCAGCTTCATGGTTTAGAACTAGTAGTTGCATCGCGAGAGGAGACCACACGATGGCGGACCGCAGTTTGCGTGGCATGAGGTTAGGCGCACAAAGCCTTCAGAGCGAAGAGGGTGTCACCTTTTCACCACGAGTTAGTCACACGTATCTGTGTGCGACATGCGCACGGGAGACAGTCATGATCTTCTCGGCAGAGGCGGAAGCCCCCGACGAGTGGGAATGCCGCTTCTGTTCACAGACCGCTACCAGGCTGGTTGATTCCAAGCCGGTGATCGTCGACCACTCCGACGAGAAGGTCCCCCGCACGCACTGGGACATGCTCCTGGAGCGCCGCACCCGGGCCGAACTCGAGGAACTGCTCGAAGAGCGCCTGACGTTCCTGCGGCAACGCCGCGGCCAGCAGAAAATCGGTGCCTGACCGCATCCCTCTTCTTCTCATCTCACCTGCTACGCACCCGATTCCGTCGGGTGCGTAGTGCGTTAACCGGCGGCCGGACGCCACGTCGGGCGTTCACGGGATGCGCGTGCAGAATACACAGGGCCAATCCGGCCAGGCCGAGTCCGGCGACGAGCCACTCGACGCCCCGTCCCGCGGCCATGGCCGGGGTCACCACGGTGCTGAGCGGGACTTCCTGCACCATCGCGCCCGGGGTCCAGGTCGGCAGCCTGTCGATCGTGCGTCCGTCGGGGCCGATGATCGCGCTGGTGCCGACGGTCGAGATGTTGACGACGGTGCGGCCGGCCTCGATGGCGCGGAGACGGGCGATGGCCAGCTGCTGGACGCTCTCGTCGGTGTGTCCGAAATCGGCATTGTTGGTCTGCGCCAGGATGATCTGGGCTTTGTCGTCGATCATCTCGTGCACGAGCTGATCGTCGGCGATATCGAAGCAGATTGCGATGCCGGCGATGATCCCATTGATGTCGAAGACGTTGTCCCGGGTGCCGATGGCGTAGTCGCGGGAGATCAGGTCGATCAGCTCCGGGGCGAACGGTCGCCAGAATGCCCGGTCGGGCATGTACTCGGCGAACGGAACGGGGTGCACCTTGTCGTAGATGTCCACGGCACCCTCACCGTTTTTCCAGAGCAGCGAGCTGTTGTAGAACCGGTCCCCTCGAGCGGTGATGGTGCCGGTGATGATCGGCACCCCCATTTCCCGGCTGAGATAGTCCAGGACACGCGCCGCAACCGGCGATCGGAGCGGATCGATGTCGCTGCCGTTCTCTGGCCAGACCACGAAGTCGACCTTCTGGCCGATCAGCGGCAGGGTCGCCGAGGTGTGATCGGCCAGGATCTGGCCCGGGGAGTACTGCGCGAAGAGCCCGGCGTCGGAGGCGCCCTGCACCGCAGCGAGACGGGTGGTACCGGATTGGATGACGGGAAACGCCGGGATCACCAGGAGCACGGCGATGGCGCCGACCGCGATGCCCGCACGCACAGGGGCATCGACGTCGACCTCCCGCAGGAGCTGGACCACCAGGGCGCTGAGCCAGACCAGGAGGAAGCTCAGACCTGACATGCCCACCCAGGCGACGAGCCCATTGAAGGGGCTCTCTGACTGGGACAGGGCCACCCGTCCCCACGCGAACCCGCCATACGGCCAGACCGCCGAGATCGCCTCCCGCGCCGTCCACAGGCCGGCCACGACCACGGGAACGACGAAGAGGCGGCCGGCGACCCCGGGCCAGACCCGCGGGCCGACCCGGAGGACGATGCCGATCATCGCCAGGCTGAGCCCGAAGAAGATCGATTCGAGACCGGCCAGGGCCAGCCACGGCACCGGTCCGAGGTAGAGCGTGAGCCAGCTGATGTGGATCATCCAGAACGACGATCCCGCGACCATGCCGACCAGGAGCCCGGCCCAGGGACCCCGGCCGAGCAGGGCCACGAACATGAGGGTCACCCCGACGGGCGCCAGAATCCACCACGACCGGTCCGGGAAGCCCGCGTCGAGAATCGCGCCGGCGGTGGCAGCGAGCGGAATGGATGCCTGCAGCGGCAGGGCCAGCCGCCGTTCGGTCCCCTGGATCACCTGACCAGCCTAAACGACGGAGGAATAGGCGACGATGCCGCGCCGGATCGCGTCCATGGCCTGCCGGGCGGTGCGGCCGACCGGGTCGTCGGCGACGACGGAGAGCTGGTCTAGTAGATCGATCGTCTGCTTCGTCCACCGCACGAAATCCCCGGCGGCCATTTCCGCCTCGTCGAGCACGTCGACGAGGGAGCCTCCCCGCGCCCACTTCCAGATGGCGAGACTCAGTCCCACTGCCAGTGGGTTGCTCCCGGGGAGCTTGTTCTCACGTTCGAGGTCGTCGAGCCGGCTCCAGAGGTCCTGCGTATCGTGGAGGGCCTCCCGGAAGGGCCCCTTCGGCAGGTACCGTTCGTCGATCAGGCCTTCGTCGCGGCGGGGCTCGAAGACGAGCGCGCACGCCATCGCGGCCAGACCGGCCGGGTCCAGGCCGGACCAGAGTCCACGGCGCAGCGATTCGGCGACCAGCAGGTCCCGGTCCGCGTAGATGCGCCGCAGGATGAGCCCGCTCGGGCTGAGGCCGACCCCGGTGGGGACTTCTACGAGGTAACCGTACCCGAGGAGCACATCGGTCACCCGGTCGAAGATGCGGGCGACGGCGCCGGTGCGGGTCGTGATCTGATGGGTGAGCGCATCCGTGTCGCGTCTGAGCTTCCACCACCGCTGGGCCCACCGCGCGTGCTGCTCGCGCTCCGGGCAATTGTGGCACGGGTGGGCGCGCATCCGCTTGCGCAGGCCGGCCAGCTCGTGCTGGCGACGTTCCCGCGCGGCCCGGGCACCGGTCTCCCCGGCCGCGGTTTCCCGCTCCACCTTGGTCAGCCGGCGCCGGATGGCCGAGTAGGCGGTGAAGTCACCCAGATGGCACTCCATGGCCGTCGCGAACCCGGCCAGGGACTGCTCCTGTTGGCGCACCTTGCGGGCCAGGTCGACGACGGCGCGGTCGGCCTGGAACTGGGCGAACGAGGATTCGAGCACGTCGCGGGTGTGTTCCCGGCCGAACTGCTCGATCAGGTTGACCGCCATGTTGTAGGTGGGCTTGAAACTGGAGTTGAGCGGGTAGGTGCGCCGAGACGCGAGGGATGCCACGGTCTGCGGGTCGAGGCCCTGCGCCCACTGAATCACCGAGTGTCCTTCGACGTCGATGCCGCGGCGGCCCGCCCGCCCGGTGAGTTGCGTGTACTCCCCCGGCGTGATCGGGACCCTGGCTTCGCCGTTGAACTTCTCCAGCTTGTCGAGCACGACCGTGCGTGCGGGCATGTTGATGCCCAGGGCGAGCGTCTCCGTTGCGAAGACCGCCTTCACCAGCTTCTTCTGGAAGAGCTCCTCGACCACCTCCTTGAACGCCGGCAGCAGCCCGGCGTGGTGCGCGGCGACGCCGCGCTCCAGGCCGTCGAGCCATTCGAAGTAGCCCAGGACGCCCAGGTCCTCGTCGAGCAAGGTGCGGCAGCGTTCATCGACGATCTGGCGGATCTCCTCACGCTCCTGCGCGTCGGTGAGCCGGACCCCGGCGCGCAGAACCTGGCGCACGGCCTGGTCGCAGCCGACCCGGCTGAAAATAAAGAAGATCGCCGGAAGCAGGTGCTTGCCCTCGAGCAGGCGCACGATCTCGGAGCGATCCATCCGGCCGGCCTCGAATCCGCCCCGCTGATGCTGGGGCCCCCTTCCCCGGTCGCCGGCCCGGTCACCACCCCGGCGGCCGTTCGGGGACCGGAGCGCGGCGCCGCGCCCGCCGGACTGGGACAGGCGGACCAGCTCCGGGTTCACCCGGTGGGTGCCGGCCAGCCCGGCGGCGTCGAACAGGTCGAGCATCTTGCTCTTGACCAGCACGTGCTGCTCGAGCGGGACCGGCCGCTCCTCGGACACGATCACATCCGTCTCGCCCCGCACCGCCTGCAGCCAGTCACCGAACTCCTCGGCGTTGGAGACCGTGGCGCTCAAGGACACCATCCGCACCTGCTGCGGCAGGTGGATGATGACTTCCTCCCACACTGCTCCGCGGAAACGATCCGCCAGGAAGTGAACCTCGTCCAGGACGACGAAGGCCAGGTTGGTGAGCAGGTCGGAATCCGCGTAGAGCATGTTGCGCAGCACTTCGGTGGTCATGACGACGATGCGGGCCTGCGGGTTGACGTTCGTGTCGCCCGTGAGAAGGCCCACCTCATCCGCCCCGTACTCCGCGACGAGTTCCTGGAATTTCTGGTTGCTCAGCGCCTTCATCGGCGCCGTGTAGAAGACCTTTTTCGCCGGGCTCTGCATCGCCAGGTAGATCGCGAACTCCGCGATCAGGGTCTTTCCCGCACCGGTGGGCGCGGCGACCAGCACGCTGTTCCCGTCTTCGAGGGACGCGCAGGCCGCCAGCTGGAAGGGATCCAGCTCGAACCGGAGGCCGGACCGGAACAGCTCCAATTGCGGACGGCCAGCGCGGGCCCGGGCGGAGGCGTAGCGCTCGGCCGGTGACTGCAGGGAGGTCATCGGATGCACGGAATTGTCATAGTGGGGCGCCCTAGAGCGCCAGCTCCTGATCGAGGGCACGGGCGCGCCTAGCGGCGCGGCGGTCGTGAAGGAAAGCGATGCCGTAAGCGGCGAAGTAGAGAACGACCATCGGGATGGCCAGCAGGAACATGGAGACCACGTCCGCGGCGGGAGTGGCGATGGCCGTGAACAGGACGATCACGAGGATGGCCACGCGCCAGGACTTGATGATCGACGCGGCGCTGATCACGCCGGCCAGGTTGAGCAGCACGATGAAAACGGGCAGGACGAAGGCGACGCCGATGGCGATCATGAGCTTGAGAACGAAGTCCAAATAGTTCTGCGCCACGATCAGCGCGGCGTCTTCCTTCGGCGCGAAACTGGTCATCAGCCCGACGACGTTCGGCAGCACGTACCAGCCGGCCGCGCATCCGGCCAGGAACAGCGGAATAGCGGTGAACAGGAAGCCGAAGGTGTACTGCTTCTCCTTGCGGGTCAGCCCTGGCGTGAGGAAAGCGAAGATCTGGTAGAGCCAGACCGGGCTGGACACGATCAGGCCGACATAGAAGGAGATCTTCAGCTTGAGATCGAAAGCCGAGGTGATGTCCGGGTAGTTGAGCTGGGCGTTGCGGTTTTGCGCCTCAACGATCGCGTAGATCGGTTCGCGCAGCGAGTCCCACACGAAATCGGACAGGAACCAGCCGATGACCGCCCCGACCGCGATACCGGCCGCAGCCCAGAACAGACGCTTGCGCAACTCGAGCAGATGCTGCCCGAGCGACATCTTGCCGTCGTTGGTCTCACGCCGAGGAGTACGCCCCGCCACGGACTACGACTTCGTCGTGGGGTCCGACGGCCCCGCGGCCTTCGTGGAACCGTCAGCGTGGGGCGCCAGGTCGGTTTCGTCCTTGTCGCTCTTGATCTCGTTCTTGAAGATCTTCATCGACTGACCGAGGCTGCGGGCGAGGCCGGGAAGCTTGGGGGCGCCGAACAGAAGCAGAACGATGACGAGGATGATCAGGAAGTGCCATCCGGTCAGGTTGTTAAGCATCAGGGTCTGTCCTTCGGTTCAAGGGAACATGTTGCAACAGTTTACCTCTGGCGATCAAGGAGTCCCGACGCGCCTGTCGGCGGTGCTGCCGCTCATCGCGGAGGAGCTCGACGGCGAGCTGGAGGTCCTCACGGTTCTGGAAGATTCCCGGCCGGAATTGAGCCTGCTCCGGCGGGGCCTGGTCCCGGCCCAACGCGGCCACCTGGTCGCCCAGGTCCCTGAGCGCGTCCACCGTGGCCATCAGCTTCTTGAACAGGCTGAAGCCGAACCAGGCCAGTGTGCCGAGGAGGCCGAGAATCAGCCCGCTCCAGATCAGGGCCCATGACCACCAAGGCATCAGCGGATCCCCCCGACTGGCGGGGCATTGTCGTCGCCAGTGGCCCAGTCAGGCGCCTCGTCGTAGGCCTGTACGCCCGCACCGGCCCAGTCCCGCACCGCTTTCCGCGCCTCGGCCGGGCCGACGACGGTCACGACTCCGGCAAGCCCGGAGACGAGCCGCTTCAGCCCGTGATAGTGCGCCACCCTGACGGTCAGGCGCACCTGCTCGGCGGGGAGGCCGCTATCCGTTTCAGCCCTCTGCGGGGAGAAGTCGGCCAGCAGGGGCACGGCCGATATCGGCAGTTCGACCACGACGTCGAGGTCGGAGGCAGACCCCTCGAACAGGTTCTCCGGAAGGACGACATCATCGGGGCGCGGGGTGGTCGGCAGCGTAGTGGTCTGCAGGTCGCTCATCCGGTCAAGCCGGAAGGTGCGGATGGCGCCGCGCAGGTGGCACCAGCCGCGCAGGTACCAGTCACGGTCAACGGATTCGACGCGCCACGGATCGACCCGCCGCTTCTCCTGCGTGCCCCGGGCGTTGAGGTAATCGAATTCGACTTGCACCCCGTCGCGGACCGCGGACTGGATGATCGTGATCGCGGTGCCCGAATCGGTGCGGGCTACGGCGACCTGGGTGGGAGCGGCGGAAGCGCTGCGGGTGAGCTTCGCCATCAGTGAGGCGATCGCCTCGCTGTCGGCGTTCTCCGGCAGCGAGGACAGATATTGGAGTCCTGCGATCAAAGCGGCGGCCTCGCGGGCCGAGAATCGCGGGGAGTCGTCGATGGCCACGAGGTGGGTGAGGGCGATGGTGTCGTTGGTCTCGAACTCCTCCCAGTGGATGTCGAAGAGGTCGCCGTGCTGGTACTGCCGGCTCTCTCCGGGGACGCCCGACACCGCAATCAGACTCACCGCGTCGCGGACGAGTTGCGGCGCCACACCGAAGTGATCGGCGACATCCGTGACACTGATGCTGTCTCGGTCCATCAGGTAGGGAACCAGCGACAGGAGGAAAGTCAGCTTGTCGGATGCTCCGGGCATGACGAGGGCGCTCATCTCGGTTCTCCCTCGCTGGACGGGTCGGTGCCGGCGGGGTCGGTGCCGGCGGGGTCGGTGCTGGACGGGTCGGTGCTGGACGGGTCGGTGTGGGCGTCCCTCACACCGATGAGGCGAGTCAGGACCGCGTCCCGGAGCGACGCCGGAGAACGCACGAGCACCTCGGGTCCGTAACCGGCCAATTCGTCCGCGAGCACATTGAGATCCGTATAGTGCAGCGCGATGGCCGACACGGCGGCGGGATCGGTGTTCCCGGAGCTTCGTTTGGAGAGCCGGACCGCGGCATCGCTGCCGGGACGCACCGTGACCTCGGCGACCTGCGCGTGCCACAGCGCGTCGAGTTCCCGCAGGGCTTCCTGCCCTTTGCCGTCGCCGTCCGGCACGAAGGATTCACCGGGCACGGTGACCACCGGACCGACGATGCGCGACAGCAGGAACGTGCGGGTCGCGTCGGCCTCCGTGTCCCGGCCGAAGAGATGCCAGCGACCGTCGTGCAGCACGACGGCCTGCGGGGCGACCCGGCGTCGGCGCGGCGATTCCTCGCCCGGTTTGAGGTAGAGGAAGGAGACCACGTGGCCGCGGTCCATGGCTTTGCTGAGCGGTTCGAACGAGGCCTCCCTCACGCGAAGGGAGGGGGAATAGCCGAGCACGGGATCGCTCGCGTCAACGCCCAGCGAGTGGAGCTTGGTCAGGGCTCGCCTCGATTCCGCGGACAGCGACCCTTCCCGCCACACGGTCGACGCGAGCTTGAGCAGGGTCAGCTCTTCGGCGCTGAAGGACACGTCCGCCGGGAGGTCGTAGAGGCCTTTGGGGATCCGGTAGCGCAGATGGTGGTTGCTGCCGGGGTCGTCAGGCGGCTCCACGGTCTCGAGCGGGATGCCCAGTTCGCGGATGTCGTCCTTGTCCCGCTCGAACTGGCGCTCGAGGCTGGCGTTGTCCCCGCCCGGGGCATACCGCTGGCGGTAGCCCTGGACATTGGACAGGATGTCGGCCTTCGTCAGCCCGATCTCGGTCGCGATCAGCGCGAGTACGAGGCTGAACAGGCGTTCTTCGACCGAAACACGGCTGGGTTGATCGGGAATGGGCGGCACGCTGCGAGTCTATCGGCCCGTCCCCGTCGCGGGGTTTAGCCGATGCCGAGGATGTCGACGACGAAGACCAGCGTCGATCCGGCCGGGATCGAGCCCTGTGCCGAGTCGCCGTACCCCTCGTCCGGAGGGATGACCGCGACGATCTGGGAGCCGACCGTCTGCCCGATGAGAGCCTTCGCGAACCCGGGGATGACCCCGGCCTGCGTCGCTGATCCGACCGCCGCCACGAGAGTGGCCGGTGCGCCGTTGGCCCAGCTCGAGTCGAAGACGGTCTTCTGGTCCCAGACGACTCCGGTGTAGTGCACGGTGACGTTGTCACCCTCGGCCGCCTCCGCGCCGTTCCCCTTCTTGAGGACACCGATCTGCAGTTTCGCCGGCGGAGCACCGGACGGGATGGTGATGCCGGGCGTGCCGTCCTCGGCCAGCACGACGGCCGGGAGACCGTTCGCCACGGGCTGGCTGGCGCCGTCGGCGCGCGGCAGGTAGGCCTTGACGACATCGGCGACGAAGATCAAGGAATCGTCCTTGCCCACACCGAACTGTTCGCTGCCGCCCTGCGGCCCGAAAGCGTCTTCCGGAGCGACGACGACGACCATTCTCGATCCCACCTGGGCGCAGAGGAGGCCGTCCGTCAGGCCCTTGAGCGGGGCATCGGCCAGAACATAGTTCGTCTGCGAGGTGCCGTCATACGCGCTCTTTTCGATCACGGCGCCCGTGGTTCCGTTGTAGATGCTGAGTTCGAGCGTGACCTGCTGGCCGTGAACGAGGCCCGCCCCGCTGCCGTCGATGACCTCGCTGGCCTGGGTGGTCGTGGTCTTCACCGGCGTGGGGAAGTCGACCGTGGGGGCCTTGCCGAAGTCGCCGTCTACCGTGACGAGCTTCGTTGCGGCACCCGCCGAAACGGGAGCGTCGCAGTCCGCGGCCGAACCGGTGGTGCTGCAGCCGGTGAGGGCCGCGACCAGCAGTCCTGCCGAGGCGATGAGGGCAGAAGCTCTACGCACGAGTTCTCATTTCAGTCTGGGGCGCAATAAGTGCTGGATGGTGCGGGAAAGTGCCGGGGCCCGATGGCAGGCCGATATAATCCTATCCGGCGTCGGGGGTGGCCTCGTCGGCGTCCGAGGCCACGCCAGAGGGCACGGTCGCGGGCTCGCCCGGGTTGAGGTCCCTGGCCTTGGAGATGGCCGCGCCCGACTCCGCGATCCGCACGCGTTTGCGCATGACCTTCGAGCTCACGCTGCGTTCGCCGAGGGCGCCCGGAGTCCAGGCCTCCACGTCCGCGTCGGAGAAGTCGGTCTTGGACGGCCGGCGTTTGAGTTCGGGCAGAATCGTGTCCGGCGCGAGGCGTCGGGCGGTGATCAGAAAACCGGTGTGGCCGATCATGCGGTGATCCGGGCGTACGGCGAGACCCTCGACGTGCCAGCCCCGCACCATCGTCTCGTTGGAGTCCGGGTTGGTGTAGAGCCCGGTGCCGCGGATGGCCTCGGCCACCCGGGAGAGCTGGGTCACGGTGGCCACGTAGCAGAGCAGCACTCCCCCGGGCTTGAGGGCCTCGGAGACCGCCTCGAGGCACTCCCATGGGGCGAGCATGTCGAGCACGACCCGGTCCACACTCTGAGAGGGCATGGTGCCCGGCAGGGTGTCCGCGAGGTCACCGAGGGTGATCGACCAGTTCAACGGGTCGTGCCCGAGGAAGGTGGCGATGTTATCGCGCGCGACATCCGCGAACTCGCCGCGTCTTTCAAACGACGCCAGCCGGCCCGCCGGGCCGATGGCGCGCAGCAGCCACAGCGACAGCGCCCCGGAACCGACGCCGGCTTCGACCACCGTCGCGCCGGGGAAGATGTCCGCCTGGGCGATGATCTGGGCGGCGTCCTTGGGGTAGATGATCGCCGCGCCGCGCGGCATCGACATCACGAAGTCGTTCAGCAGCGGGCGCAGGGCCAGGTGCTCCACCCCGACGTTGTTCGTGACGACCGACCCGTCTGGGAGGCCGATGATGTCGTCGTGGGCCAGGATGCCGCGGTGAGTGTGGAACACCTTCCCCGGTTCCAGGGTGATCGTGTTCAGTTTGTTCTTGGGGCCGGTCAGCTGCACCCGGTCACCGATCCGAAAGGGTCCGCTGTTCTGGATGACCTGGTTGTCGCTCATGCGTGGATTACGTCCTTGTTCTTGGCTCATTCAGAATCGGTCACAGTCAGTGGCAGTGCGGCGGAGCCGCGGCGGGCGCCGAACAGGTCGGTGAACCCGTCGAGGGAACGGCCGGACAGGGTCGACCAGAGGTCGTAGTGCGCGCTTTCCGGCAGGGTGACCATGTGCGGTACCCCGAGGACGACCGCCCCGGAGGCCACCGCCGCGGCGATGCCCGGCACGGAGTCTTCCACGGCCATGCACCGGCCCGCGTCGACGCGCAGCCGCCCGGCAGCGGACAGATAGGCCTCGGGGTGCGGCTTGCTGTTGGCAACCATGTCCCCGGCGACGATGGCATCGAAGGCGGGGAAGCCGACGAAGTCGGCGACCTGGCGCGCCATCCGTTCCACCGACGAGGTCACGAGGGCCATCGGTATCCCCGCACCCTTGAGCGCGGTCAGCATCTCCAGCGCGCCGGGGCGCCAGGGGGCGCCGAGCTCCTGGAGGAGTTCCTGAACCCGGTCGGTCAGCGTCTGCACGATCACCTCGGCGTCGAGTTCGACGCCGCGTCCCTGCAGGATGGATGCCGAACCCCAGAGCCCGGCCCCGACCAGCAGCATCCCGTCGTCGTGGGTCCAGACTCCCCCGAAGGACTCCACCAGCTCCGTCTCGGCGCGCATCCAGTATGGCTCGGAGTCGACGATGGTCCCGTCCATATCCCAGAGCACGGCCGCGGGCAGGACGGAATTCGTTCGGATCAGGTTCACGGGGTTCAAGTGTAAGGGGCACGGCCTATCCTTGACTGATGGTGCGCCGCGCGGGGCACCACCAGTCGAACGGGGTTTCAGACAGTGACAGAGGCTAATGGGTTCCTCAACGGGCGACTCCTGGTGGTGGCGTTCGAAGGCTGGAATGACGCCGGTGAGGCGGCGACCGGCGCTGTGGACACCCTGAAAGACCTGCTCGATGTCGCTCCGCTGATGGAGATCGACCCGGAAACCTATTTCGACTACCAGTTCAACCGGCCCACGATTTCCGCAGGTGGAGAAGACGGCCGCCGCAAGCTCGAGTGGCCGGGCGCCGTGCTCTACGGGCCGACCACCCCCGCCGAGGCCGGGGCACCCCTGGCCGCCGACGCCGAACTGCGGGTGAGCGGCACGAACGCGGGCAACATTTACCTGCTCCTCGGTACGGAGCCGTCCCGCAGTTGGAAGAGCTTCGCCGCGGAGATCCTGGATGCGGCCCTCGCGGCCGACGTCGGAGGCATCGTCTTCCTCGGCGCGATGCTGGCGGATGTGCCCCACACCCGGCCGATCTCCATCTTCGTCTCCAGCGACAACCCGCAGGTGCGGATGGAACTGCAGATCGAACGCAGCACCTACGAGGGCCCCGTCGGCATCCTGAGCGTGCTTGCGATCGCTGCGGAGGAGGTCGGGATTCCGACTCTCTCGATTTGGGCATCCGTTCCCCACTACGTGCACAACGCGCCCTCCCCCAAGGCGATGCTCGCCCTGATCGACAAACTGGAGGAGATCATCGACGTCGTGATCCCCCGTGGTGACCTCGTCACCGAGGCCGAGGAGTGGCAGAGCGGCATCGACACCCTCGCCGCGGAAGACGACGAGATGGCCGCGTACATCGCGCAGCTCGAACAGGCCCGAGACACGGTCGACTCCCCCGAGGCCAGCGGTGAGGCGATCGCGCAGGAATTCGAGAAGTACCTTCGTAAGCGCGGCGACGGGCGCGACGGCCGCCCGGATGGCCGTGAGGGTCGTTCCGGCCCCGACGGGCCGCGCCAGCAGTAGACGCAGGCAGAAGGTCGCCGGGCCTTCAGTGCGGGTCGCGGGCCTTCAATGCGGTCAGAGCGCCACGCCGAGCAGGGCGTCGATGGCCACGGCCAGCAGCGCCGGTTCGGTGACCGGGCTGAGAACGGCGTCGTCCAGGATGCTCAGCGCGCCGGGGGTGTCCAGATCGGCACCCAGGGTCAGCCTGAGCTGGGCGATGACCGTTTGCGTGTCCACGACGCCGACCACGTGACCGGGGCCGAAGGCGACGCTCCAGGCTGCGAGACGCGACTCTGCCCGCAGCAGGTGCTGGTCGGTCCATTCCCAGTCGGTGCGGTAGTGCTCTGCCAGCAGGGCCAGGCGGATGGCTCGGGGGTCGGTGCCGGCCGCGCGCAGCGCCGACACGAGCACCAGGTTGCCCAGTGACTTGCTCATTTTCTCGCCCTGGTAGGCGACCATCCCGGTGTGGCTGTAGACGCCAGCGAGGGGATGACCCGACAGGGCTGCCGCGTGCCCGGCACTCATGTCGTGGTGGGGGAAGATCAGGTCGCTCCCCCCGCCCTGCACGGTGAAGTCCGTGCCGAGTTCCTTGAGGGCGATCACCGAGCATTCGATGTGCCAGCCGGGCCGGCCGGCCCCGACCCGGGACGGCCAGGACGGCTCGTCCGGCCGCGCTGAGCGCCAGAGCAGCGGGTCGAGCGCATCCCGCTTGCCCGGGCGGTCGGGGTCTCCGCCGCGCTCCGCGAACAGGGCGAGCATATCGCCACGAGCGAGGTTGCTCTCGTCGCCGAGTTTCCACGGCGCCTTGCCCTCGGCCGCGGAAATGTCGAAGTAGATGTCTGAGCCAGCCGCGCCGGAAGTCGGAACGGCGTAGGCGACGCCGGAATCCCAGAGCTGGGAGACCGCATCGGCGATCTCGTCGATGACCTCGGTCACGGCGACGTAGTCGTTCGGGGGCAGTATCCCCAGCGCCTCCATATCGGTGCGGAACAGGTCCACCTGGGATTCCGCGAGCTCTTGCCAGTCGACTCCGGTTGCGGCGGCCCGCTCGAGCAGCGGGTCGTCGACGTCGGTGACGTTCTGGGCGTAGTGCACCCGGTAGCCGCCGTCCAGCCAGATCCGCTGCAGGGTGTCGAAGGCCAGGTAGGTGGCGGCATGCCCGAGGTGGGTGGCGTCGTAGGGGGTGATTCCGCACACGTAGAGGCGCGCGACATCCGTGGGGCGTGCCTCGACCAGCACGTCGGCGGCGGTGTCGTGCAGCCAGGGTGCGCCGGACTGACCGGGGAGTGGGGGGATTTCGGGTCGTTGCCAGGCGCGCATCCCCCCAGCCTAACTACGCCGCGATGGTGTTCGTCGCCAACAGGCCCATCAGCAGGAACCCCAGGGCGATGCGGTAGATCACGAACGGAAGGAAGCTGCGTCGGGAGATGTAGTTCATGAAGAACCGGATCACGAACAGGGCTACGACGAACGCGATCAGCGTGGCCACCAAAGTCTCCCACGGCCCGAATATCTCCGGGGTGCAGTTGGTCGCGCCCTTTAGGCACGGCTTGGCGATGGACTTGTACATCTGGTAGAAGCCGCTGCCGAGGACCGCGGGAATCGCCAGCAGGAAGGCGTAGCGGGCCGCAGCGCGACGCTCGTAGCCCATGAACAGGCCCGCGGTGATGGTGCCGCCGGAACGGGAGACCCCGGGGATCAGCGCGAGTGCCTGGGCGAACCCGTAGATGACGCCGTGCGGCACCGTGAGGTCTTTCAGGCGGCGACGCTTCGCCCCGACGAAGTCGGCGATACCCAGCAGGACGCCGAAGACGATCAACACCGTGGCGGTGATCCAGAGGTTGCGCAGAGATGATTCGATCTGGTCCTGGAACAGCAGCCCGAGAACGATGATCGGCAGGGAGCCGAAGATGATCAGCCAGCCCATCCGGGCATCGGGATCCATGCGCGGCACCTTGCCGACGAGGGACTTCGCCCACTGCCCGATGATGCGCACGATGTCGCGCCAGAAGAAGATCACCACGGCGGCCTCGGTGCCGATCTGGATGATCGCCGTGAACCGTGACCCCGGGTCGGCCCCGGTGCCCAGGAACTCCCCGACGATACGGATGTGCGCACTCGACGAGACCGGGAGAAACTCGGTCAGTCCCTGCACGAGTCCAAGGATCATTGCGTTGATGAAATTCACAAGCCGCCCGCTTTGCTGGTCAGTAGTTCGAAAGCAGATCGGTCAGAACCCGCCTGCCAAACACTAACGCGTCGAGCGGCACGCGCTCATCGACGCCGTGGAACATCGCCGGAAAATCGAGATCCGCGGGCAGTTTCAGGGGTGCGAATCCGTAGCCCTTGATTCCCAGCGTGCTGAGGGCCTTGTTGTCGGTGCCGGCCGAGAGCAGGTAGGGCAGCACGGGGGCTCCCGGGTCGTGCCGTCCCAGGGTCTCCACGACCGCGTCGACGAGCGGCCCGCCGAACTCGGTCTCCAGGCCGATGTCGCGGTGCATGATCACGATTTCGATCTCCGGGCCGACCAGCGCGGCGACTTCGGCCAGCACGGCGTCTTCGTCGCCCGGCAGGGTGCGGATGTCGATCAGCGCCTCGGCCCGGTCAGGGATCACGTTGTGCTTGTAGCCGGCCTGCAGCACGGTCGGATTGGTGGTCGTGCGCAGGCTCGCCTGGATGAAGCCGGACGCGGTCCCGGTGGCCAGGGCCAGTTCGTCGGGGCCGACGCGCTGAGGGTCGACCCCCAGAACCCGGGCCAGCTCGGCCAGCAGCTGGCTGGTGGTGTCGGTCAGGCGGATGGGCCAGTTGCGACGGCCCACCTTGGCAACGGCCTCGGCAAGCCTGGTCACGGCGTTGTTGTGGATCAGCCGGGATCCGTGTGCGGCGTCACCCCGGGCGACCAGCTTGATCCAGATCAGGGCCTTCTCCCCCGTCTGCAGCAGGTAGGCGCGCCGTCCGCCGAGCGTGATCGAGTAGCCGCCCACTTCGCTGATGGCCTCGGTGGCGCCGGCGAAGAGCTCGGGGCGGGTGTCGACGAGGTGGTGTGAGCCCAGCACTCCCCCGGCTTCCTCGTCGGCGAAGAACGCGACGACCAGGTCCCGGGCCGGCTCGCTGCCTGCCCCGAGGATGTCCTGCAGGGACGCGAGGATCATGGCGTCCATGTTCTTCATGTCCACGGCCCCGCGGCCCCACAGCAGCCCGTCCTTGATCACACCCGCGAACGGGTCCACCGACCAGTTGTCCGGGTCGGCGGGGACGACGTCCAGGTGGCCGTGGACAACGAGCGCGCCGCGGCTTCGGTCGCGGCCGGGGACCCGCACGACGACGCTCGTGCGGCCGGGTTCCGGGTCGAAAAGCTCGGGGCTGAGACCGAGGCCGCGGAGGTTGGCGGCGACGTACTCGGCGGCATCCGTCTCGCCGTTGGAACGGCCTTCACCGTAGTTGGTCGTGTCGAAGCGGATCAGGTCGCGAGCGATCTCGGCAGTCAGGTCCAGTCGGTCTGCGGCGGGGGCATCTTCAGCGGAGGAAAGCATGGGTTTCACGCTACCGGGCCGCACTATCGGCTGGCGACGGTGCCGGCGGCCGGATGGCGTGAAAATCCGTGCTAGATTGTCTATTCGGCGGCCGGGAACGGCCACTGAAACACCCGGCCCGGGTGGCGGAATGGCAGACGCGCTAGCTTGAGGTGCTAGTGCCCTTATGGGCGTGGGGGTTCAAGTCCCCCCTCGGGCACACAGAGAAGTTCGGAGCACTTCGAGCTTCATTGAGAAATAGGTCGTGACATCGGATTATTCGTTGCACGGCCTTTTTTTCATGCCCGGATGCGAGATGTCGCCAGGTGGCCAAACGGCCTGCCCGGAGAACCGGGTCGCCCTCGCTGGGTCGATTCTTCGTCGCAGTCTGGAGCGAGGAAGGACCGAGATGGTTGAAAACCACCCCGGTCCTGGAGTTGCTCCGGTGCCGATCCGGAGCCGTTGCGCCGTCGAACGGCAGGTTATTCCGCAAACTCCACGTTGCCGCGGCAGGCTTCGCCCGGGCTGGGTACAGCGTCCTTAAAGCCGTGGCTGACATACCGCCCGTAACTCTGCACCCGCCCGTCGGTGACGAAGTCATCGTTGAACTGGGGCGGCTGGTTCTCCTGTGCGTCGGGCAGGTCCCGACCCGAATAGGCGCAAACCGAACTGGCCTTCTCTGCACCGGGGACCGGTTTCCCGTTACCGCTGGTCTCGCCGGCCTGAGCGGAACTGACGCCGACGAAGACGAGCCCGAGTGCGACGACGCACCCAATGGCCATGCGTTTCATGACTCTTCCTTTCCTCAAGAGGCGGCCCGCCTGGCGTCGAGTGAGCCAGCGCACCGCCCCACCTTCGGTCGAAACTACTCCTGGGAGGCTAGCGGGACAACGGCCAGCAAAGAAATTCTTCGAGATTCCGGCATCCATTCGGAAAGAGCTTGCGCGCTCTGGGTGTCCTCCGTGTCCCCGCCGTCGACACCACCAGCTTTGGCATTGCGGCCAGCGCGGGCCTGCCCGATGGCGGGCGGGCCCGCATGGTGGCAACATCCGCGCTTGCGGCGCACATGTGTCTCCTGCCCGTCCACGTCACGGCGGACATCGAGGACGGCTACTCCGACGACCCCGTCGAGATCGCGGATCTTGTGGCGAAGAGACACAGCCCGGACGTGTTCATCAATGCGAGGGTGGACAATTTTGGTTCGCCGAACAGGCCTCTGTGGATGCAGTCCTGCTCCGTGCCCGGGCCTACGCCGGCGCAGGGGCCGACGGGATCTTCGTCCCCGGAATTGCGGCACGGAGGACATCCGGAGCATCGCCGCGGGGATCGGTCTGCCTCTCAATATTCTCGCACATCCCTTACTGACAGTGGCCGAGCTGGGGCGTTGGGCGTGAGGCGTGTGAGCTCCGGCTCCCTGCTGTACCGCTCAGCAGTGGACACCGCTGTGAACGTCGCCAGGGCCCTGCGCAACAATAGGAAGGTGCCGGTCGCAACCCCCGACGGTGAGATGCAGTCGCGCCTCGTGGCCTTCAGTCAGGGGCGCGCGGGCTGACGGCGCCTCCGCCGACGTGGGTGGTGAGGAACTCTCGCACGTCGCCGATCTCGGCGCCATCGATGCCGTGCGCCAGCCCCGGGTACACTCGTTCCACGAGGGACGAGTGACGCGGCAGGTAAGCGGTCGTGCGCGCGATCGCAGGTTCCGCGATGACTCGATCCAGGGCGCCGCGCCCCCAGAACACGGGCGGCAGGATCGCTGCGAGGATACCGTCGCCTGGCTGTGCTGCCCCCAGCACGAATCCGCCGAGCACGACCGTGGCGAGTATGCGCTCGGGTCGTGTTCGCAGGAGCTGGCTGGCCATCAGGCCGCCCTGGGAGAAACCGATGGGGATCACCCGGGTGCGGGCATCCACATGTGTGTCGACCCAGGCCCAGATCGCGTCCGTTGCGTCAGCCACGGGTTGAGGCTCGGGGCTTCCCGGCGTGGTGATCGTGAACCACGCTGCGCCGCCGGATCCCAGTTCGACCGGCGCGCGCAGGGACGCCCACGGCAGTCGCAGGCAGAGCGCCGGGATGAGGCCGGTCAGGTCGCGCTCATTCGAGCCGAAGCCGTGCAGCAGGAGAGCGACGGCGGATTCGGCGGTGGCGTGGGCGGGCCATCCGGGTGAGCGCACGTCACGCAGCGGACTGATCACCGGGCCATCAACTCGTCGGTGGTCAGGTCGGGCAGCGCGACGGTGACGTGTGTGCCCCACGGGTCGGTGACGGTCACGGAACGACCGTTGCTGCCGAACGGGATCGATCGGGCCCGCAGACGGGCCGTGAGGGACTCCAGATCCGCGGTGTCCGGAACGGTCACCGCCACATCGCCGAGTCCGAGGCCGGCCGCGCGCGGTCCCGAGCCGCGGCTGTTCCAGACGTTCATCGCGAGGTGGTGGTGGTAGCCGCCCGCCGACGCGAAGAGCGCCCCGGGGTACTCGGTCTGGGTCGTCTCGAAGCCGAGCGCGTCGACGTAGAAGGCGCGGGCGGTGTGCAGATCCCCCACCTGCAGGTGTACGTGTCCCACCGTGCCCGCCTGCGACACGGCGGCATCCAGCGTCTCCTCGGTCAGGTGTCTCTTCAGATAGACGTTGGGGTCGAGATACTCGGTGGCCATCCGGATCTCGTTGCCGTGGCGAACCCACTGGTCGCGGTCCCTGTCGACGTACAGCTCGACGCCGTTGCCCTCGGGGTCGGTGAAGTAGAATGCCTCGCTGACAAGGTGGTCACTCGATCCCACGAATCGGCTGCGCGGGTCCTGCGTCGCCCGGTAGACGGTCGCGGCGAGACTGGCGGGGCTCTCGAAGAGGAAGGCGGTGTGAAACAGGCCTGCCTGACGCGGGTCGACACCGGGCAGATCCGGGGTGTGGACCAGGCGCACGAGCGGCGTGAGCCCGCGGCCGAGAACGCGGTGCACCTCGCGGTCCCGGGTGCGCTCCGCCACGGGCTCCATCGCGAAGGCCCGTGAGTAGTAGCTCGACATCCCCTCGAGGTCGGCGACCCGCAGGGTCACCGCGCCCATCGAGGTCTCGGGGGCGAGAAGGCGGTCGTCAAGTGAAACGGTCATGATGGCGTCCTGTCTATCGATGCGAGCGTGCCCGCAAATTACTTGTAGCTTCAACCTAACAGGGTTTACTTGTAGGTTCAAGTACTTCACCGGTTCGGATGGGGTCTCAAACGCGGCAGAGGCCTCAGATTGCCCAATGGGGCGACTTTCGGCGCTTTTCTTCTCAGTCGAAGAAGAAACGCAAAAGTTCTGTTCCGAATCTTGACGAAGACCTGTTGCTATTGCCGCAGTCTTCATGTAGCAGCCAATATCGGGCCGCCGATACAGCCGACCAGTGCTCTGCACAATTCAACGTCGAAGGAATGCACATGACCATCTATCAAGACGACACCGAGGCAGTCGAAGCCCTCAAGAATGCGTTCGGAAGCAGCTGGGATGCCATCAACCCCGAATCCGTTGCGCGGATGCGCGCCCAGAACCGGTTCAAGACCGGCCTCGAGATCGCCCAGTACACCGCCGACATCATGCGCAAAGACATGGAGGAATACGACGCGGACTCCTCCGTCTACACGCAGTCCCTCGGCGTCTGGCACGGCTTCATCGGCCAGCAGAAGATGATCTCGATCAAGAAGCACCTGAAGACCACGAACAAGCGCTACCTGTACCTCTCCGGCTGGATGGTAGCCGCCCTGCGGAGCGAGTTCGGCCCGCTGCCCGACCAGTCCATGCACGAGAAGACGGCCGTTCCCGCCCTCGTGGAGGAGCTCTACACCTTCCTCCGCCAGGCCGACGCCCGCGAGCTGGACCTGCTCTTCACCGCCCTGGATGGGGCCCGCGGCGCCGGTGACGACGCCAAGATCGCGGCCATTCAGGACCAGATCGACAACTACGAGACCCACGTGGTGCCGATCATCGCCGACATCGACGCCGGCTTCGGCAACCCCGAGGCGACGTACCTGCTGGCCAAGAAGATGATCGAGGCCGGTGCCTGCGCGATCCAGATCGAGAACCAGGTCTCGGACGAGAAGCAGTGCGGCCACCAGGACGGCAAAGTCACCGTCCCGCACGAGGACTTCATCGCGAAGATCAACGCCGTGCGGTACGCGTTCCTCGAGCTGGGCATCGACAACGGCATCATCGTCTCGCGCACCGACTCGCTCGGTGCCGGCCTGACGCAGAAGCTCGCTGTGACGTACCAGCCCGGTGACCTCGGCGACCAGTACAACTCCTACCTCGACGTCGACGAGATAACCGAGGCCGACCTGGGCAACGGGGACGTCGTCATCAAGCGCGACGGGAAGCTGCTGCGCCCCAAGCGTCTGGCCAGCAACCTGTTCCAGTTCCGCCAAGGCACCGGCGAGGCCCGGTGCGTGCTCGACAGCATCACCTCGCTGCAGAACGGCGCTGACCTGCTCTGGATCGAGACCGAGAAGCCGCACGTCGCCCAGATCGCCGGAATGATGAACGAAGTTCGTAAGGTGATCCCGAACGCCAAGCTGGTCTACAACAACAGCCCGTCGTTCAACTGGACCCTCAACTTCCGCCAGCAGGCGTACGACAACCTCCTCGCCGAGGGCAAGGACGTGTCGGCCTACGACCGGGCCAAGCTCATGAGCGTCGCCTACGACGAGACCGAGCTCGCCCAGATCGCCGACGAGAGCATCCGCACGTTCCAGCGCGACGGCTCTGCCGAGGCCGGCATCTTCCACCACCTCATCACCCTGCCGACGTACCACACGGCAGCACTCTCCACCGATGATCTGGCCAAGGGCTACTTCGCCGACCAGGGCATGCTGGCCTACGTGAAGGGCGTGCAGCGTCGCGAAATCCGCGAGGGAATCGCAACGGTCAAGCACCAGAACATGTCTGGATCCGACCTCGGTGACAACCACAAGGAGTACTTCGCCGGCGAGGCCGCGCTGAAGGCCGGTGGCAAGAACAACACGATGAACCAGTTCGAGGAACCGGCCCTGAGCCACTGACTCAGCAGCCACTACTCGACTGAGCAGTCGAAGTGACAACGAAGAAGCCCCAGTCCTGCGACTGGGGCTTCTTCGTTTGCTGTCACCCGGTCACCCGAGCCGGGATGGGGAACCAGGGATCGCAGCTCCCGCCTCGATCTCGATCAGGGCACCGGGTCGGGCCGGCGGGAACGATCACGCGTCTCGTACCGCAATCGAAGGCAGCGCTTGAGGTCCTCGAACACGTCCGTGATCGTGCACTCGTCCTCGGCGCGCTGCAGACTCGGCGCCATCAACGTGATCTGGTCGTGCGACACGCTGTAGAGGGAGCACCCGAGATGGGAATTGTCAGGCCCCGATCAGAACAAGTACGTGGTAGACGACGTAGACGGGCCAGACGATCGCCTGCAACAGTCCGAGGATGACGCCCCAGAACGAGCCGTCCGAGACAGAGACGAAGTAGATGGCGGCCCCGATATACGCCAAGAGAAAGGCAAAGCCCCAGGGTCCGTCTCGTACGATCACCCGTGCACGACCATCCGTACTCATCTGATCCTCCGTTTCCGCGAGGTGCGCCTGACTGCTGGGCACAACGGTAGCCGGAGTGTGCACGGCCCGACACCCCTTCGAGGCGATGTCAGGACAGCGCTCGGACGCGCGGTCTCATCGTCGGGCGAGCTGCGGCCGCGCCCTGGGGTTGCCGTCAGGATCGCTGAAATAGGCGTAGCGGATGCCGTCCACGTCCGTCGGGGGCAACGGAACCAGTTCGAGTCGCATGTCCACAATGCACTTCTTCTTTCACGATGAAATCTGCCGTAGTGCGACGCTCCAGCTGCCGCACGCGAGTACAGCCTGGCATTGCCCTCGGCCGATCCGCGCAGATTCGCCGCCGATCAGAGTCGCCGAGCTGAGCCGCCGCACGATTTCGTTCCGACTGTGGGAGGATGCCGCCGTGACCGCTCCACGCGAGCGCGGGATGCTCCTCGACACCGCCGCACTGTACTTTCGGGCGTTTCGCGCCCTGCCCGACACCGTGCGGGCACCGAACGGGATACCGGTGAACGCCGTCCGGGGTCTGCTCGACATCATCGCACGACTCGCGTCCGAGTTCCGGCCGAGCGAAATCGTGGCCTGCTGGGACGACGACTGGCGTCCGCAGTGGCGCGTTGATCTCATCCCGACGTACAAGACCCACCGGGTCGCCGGGGTGCAGCCGGCGGGGGGAGGTCCTCTGCTCGAGGAAGTCCCCGACCTGCTGATACCTCAGGTACCGGTCATTCGCGAAGTACTGGGCGCACTCGGCGTGCCGGTGGTCGGTTCCCCGCACCACGAGGCAGACGACGTCATCGGCACACTGGTATCGCACTCCCGGATTCCCGTCGATGTCGTCACGGGTGACCGCGACCTGTTCCAGCTGGTCGATGACACCCGCGACGTGCGGATGATCTACACCGGTCGTAGCATGGCCCGGCTCGAGGTCCTGACGGATGCCGCGCTCACGGCCCGGTACGGGGTCGCCCCGATGCAGTACGCCGATTTCGCGGCGCTGCGCGAAGACCCCTCGGACGGGCTTCCCGGGGTGCCCGGTGTGGGCGAGAAGACGGCGGCCACGCTGTTGTCCTCCTACGGGACCCTTGACGGCATCGTCGCTGCAGCGGCAGACCGAGGTCCGGGATGGCACCGCCCGTGCGCGCCAGGATCGCCGCCGCGGGCGACTATCTGAGCGTCGCCCCGGCGGTGGTCAAGGTGGTGCGAGACCTCCCCCTGACCCCGTTCGATGCGCGCATCCGGGTCAGCAGCCGGGAACAGGCCGCCGAACTGGACCGGCTGTCTGCCCTCTGGGGGCTCGGCGCCTCGATGACGCGCGCGCAAGACGCCCTGGCCGCACTGGCCGGGTAAGCCTCGACCGCCGACCAGGCCCCGTTAAGCACGCCGAACCGTGAGCTCCGACCCCTTTTCACGACCGTTCAGGGGGTTAACTCACGGTTCGGCGAATCCTGAAAGGTCTAGGCGACCTCGGTGAGGGCTCCGGAGAGCACCTCGTTCAACGCCACCACGGTGTCCTCCGGGGACGTGCCGAGCGCCAGTGCCAGCTCGGATTCCAGCAGCTGACGGGACTTGGCGAGCATCCGCTTCTCACCGGCGGATACGCCGCCGTCCTGTTCCCGGCGCCACAGGTCGCGGACGACCTCGGCGACGCGGGTCACGCTGTCGCTGGCCATCTTTTCCTGGTTGGCCTTGAAACGGCGGCTCCAGTTCGTGGCTTCTTCGGTGAACGGGTCCCGCAGAACCTTGTACACCTCTTCCAGCCCGGCAGCGTCGATGACGTCGCGGACTCCAACGAGTGCGGCGTTCGCGATCGGCAGCTGAATGGTGAGCTGCGACGAGTGAACGCGGAGCGTCATCGCCGGTTGCTCGACGCCTTTCAGGGTTATGGTGGAGAGTTCGGTAAGGGTGACCGCACCGTGGTGCGGGTAGACGAGGGTTTCCCCGACGATGAACTTCAAACTTCCTCGATTCGGTAGCGCTGTGGCCAACCTGTCAATGTTGCCACAGTCCCCTGAACATCTGCCTTACGCCACTCGGTCAGTTCACAGACGCCGTCCTGACGCACCGCGGGCAGCTCGAAGCGCCGGGAGACTAGCGTGCGGAGGGTTGCTGCTGGGTGATGCAGTGGATGCCGCCGCCACGGGCGAACAACGGCCGCGCTTCTACGGAGACGACCGTGCGGCCCGGGTACACCGAGGCCAGGATCTCCCGTGCGGCCCGGTCGGCCGTCTCCTCCCCGAACGAGCAGGCGATCACACCGCCGTTGACGACGAGATGGTTCACGTAGTTGTAGTCGACGAAGCCGTCGCCGTCGGTGAGGGCGGCCGGGGCCGGCAGGTCGACGAGGGTGAAGGCCCGGCCCGCGGCATCCGTCGATGCGGCGAGCAGGGCACGGAGCTCCCGGGTCACGGCGTAGTCGGGGTGGGCCGGGTCGTTCTGGGCGTGCACCAGCACCGTGCCCGGTGACGGGATGGCGGCGACCATATCCACGTGGCCCCGGGTGCCGTACCGCTCCTGGTCGCGGGTCAGCCCGCGGGGCAGCCAGACCACGCGGGTGGCCCCGATGGTGCGGGCGAATTCGGCCTCGACCCGGGCCCGGTCGGCATAGGGGTTGCGGCCGGGGTCCAGTTGAACGCTGAGGGTGGCCAGCACGGTCCCCTCACCGTCGACGTGGATGCCGCCGCCCTCGTTCACGAGCACCGAGGAGATCGCGGTCGCCCCGGCGGCCGTCGTGACCCGCCTCCCGATCCCGGCGTCGTTGTCCCAGGTCGCCCAGTCCTGGGCGCCCCAGCCGTTGAACGTCCAGTCCACGGCGCCGAGCCGGCCGTCGTCGCCCAGAACGAAGCTCGGGCCGATGTCACGCATCCAGGCGTCGTCGAGCGGCGCCTCGATGATCTCCACCTCCGACGACAGGTACCGACCGGCCAACGCGCGCTCGGACGGGTCGACGACCATGGTGACGGGCTCGAATTCGAGCACCGCGTGGGCGACGGCGGCCCAGCTGCGGCGTGCCTCGTCGGCTGATTCCGGGCCGTCACCCAGGGTGTATCCCGCCACCGGGAACGCCATCCACACGCGGTCCTGGGGTGCGGTCTCCGCCGGCATCCGCCAGCTCATGAGCGCGCCACGGCGCTGCTCGCCCCGAACGGATGCCCGGCGTCGACCGGAACCGTGAGCCCCGCATAGCTGTCGGGGCGGCGGGTGGCGAGAAAGGGGAACAGTGCGAGCCACTCCTCCCGCTGGGCCAGGTCCAGGTCGGCGACGAGCACCGCGGATTCGTCGCGGGGAGCCTGCACGAGCACCCGCCCGTAGGGGTCGGAAATGAAGGAGGAGCCGTAGAAGGTCAGGTCGCCCTCGTCGCCGTGACGGTTGGGCACCACCATGAACAGCCCGCTGGTGATGCCGTTGGCGACGATGACCTGCTGCCAGATGGGCTGGGTGTCGAGGGCCGGGAAGCCCGGCTCGGAGCCGATCGCGGTGGGGTACACGAGAAGCTGGGCTCCGGCGAGGCCGTAGAGCCGGGACACCTCGGGGAACCACTCGTCCCAGCAGGTGGGCAGCCCGATCCGCGCGCCGTCCAGCTCCTCCGGCGCGTACACGGGATACGCCTCCTCGGCCGGGCCCGGCCGGAACCAGGTGTCCTCGTAGTAGCCCTCGGTGACCGGGATGTGCAGTTTTCGGGTGCGGCCGATCAGCTGCCCGCCGGGCGACACCATGATCGCGGTGTTGTAGCCGCGCGGGTCGTCCGGGGCGTCGTCCGTGGCCGGCTTCTCATACAGCGACGCGTGCACGACGACCCCGTGCACCCGCGCCTGCTCGGCCGCGAGCGCGAAGGTCGGCCCGGTCAGCAGGTCTTCGGCGCCGCGTTTCGGCACCCCCTCCGCCCGGGCGTTGCCGGGGTACTTTCGCAGGGTCAATTCGGGCAGGAAGACGACCCGGGCCCCCTGGGCGGCGGCCACACGGATGCCCTCGGCCAGTTCCGCGCGCAGCTCGGCCTCATCGGCGTGCCAGCGGTGCTGCACGAGTCCGACCCGGAGGGGCGGGCCGACCTGGTCCGTGATGCGGGTCAGTGGTTCGGCGATGCCGGGGGCAAGGATCAGGCGCATGAGGGGTCTCCCTGGTGAGGTTAGGTGTGGATCCACCAATTGATTGATCAACTGATCAATAGACGATGACTAAAGATATATAGACTGTGGATTCATGTCAACCGTTCAGAGCACATCCCGCCGGAAGGCGCCGGTCGAGCGTGCGGCGGAGATCGCCCGCACCGCGAGGGAGATCGCCCTCGTCGAGGGCCTGTCGGCCATCACGCTGCGCGGGGTCGCATCCCGGATCGGGGTGACTCCCGCCCTGGTCAGCCACTACCAGCCGAGCATGGACGTTCTCGTCGCGGCGACATTCGGGGCGATCGTCGCGGCCGAGATCGGGGAAGTCGCCGAAGAGCTCGCGCCCTGCGAGACGTCGGTGGCGACGCTTCAGGCCCTGATCAACACGCTGCTCGGTCCCGAACGCAGCGCTGTGACCGCCGTCTGGCTCGACGCCTGGAGCCTCGGCCGTCGCCACGCCTCGCTGGCGGCTGAGGTCGGCGTGCAAATGGATGCCTGGCAGGCTTTCCTGTCCGGACTGCTGACCACCGGCTGCGCCCGTGGGGAGTTCCGGACCGCCGACCCGGATGCGGTGGCCTGGCAGCTGTTGGCGATCATCGACGGGCTGAACGCACACGCGATCGTGCGGTACGGCGACGCAAAACGGCTGCGCGGACTCGTGCGAACGGTCGCCGAACACGAGTTGGGTTTGCCTTCCGGGGCCCTCGGTCCGGCAGACGGGTCGGTCCTCTGACGGTAGGCTGACTCTCAGACTTCCGGGATCGGCCTTGCTGATACCGGACGAGCGCTGGTTGAGACAGTGCACGAAGCCCCGGCATTTTCGCCGGGGCTTCTTTCGTGCGGTTACCACGGCACTTCGGCCCGCCGTTCTGAGCGCCCCGACACGAGCCGATTCCGGGTCTCGGCCGGCCCGCGACGCGCGTTGACAACCGCATTGCCCCGGAGCAATGTGTGACTCAATTCGTGTCTGACGCTGCGGTCAGGCACCTTTCGACGTGGAGGCAATCGTGCAAATCCCGGCTCCCTTCGACTACGTGCGCGCCAGCACCGTCGACAATGCTTTCGCCCTCCTCGAACGTCACGGCCCGGAGTCCCGGGTCGTCGCGGGCGGGCACAGCCTGCTCCCGATGATGAAGCTTCGGCTGGCCAGGCCCGAGTGCCTGGTCGACATCAACGATGTGTTCGAACTCGACTTCGTGCTCCGGGACGGGGACACCCTCCGCATCGGGGCGATGACCCGGCACTCAACGCTTCTCGAGTCCGCCGAGATCGCCCGGCTCTTCCCGATCGTCGGCGACGCCGAGCGGGTGATCGCCGATCCCACCGTGCGAAACCGCGGAACCATCGGTGGTTCCCTGTGCCAGGCCGATCCGGCCAAGGACCTCTCCACCGTGTGCAAGGTGCTCGGAGCGCAGGCGGTCGTCCGCGGTCCCGCGGGCGAGCGCCTGCTCAGCATGAGCGAGTTCCACCGCGGACCGTACGAGACGGCCGTCGCCCACAACGAGCTGCTGTGCGAAGTGCGGATTCCGATCCGCGCGCGTTCGGGCAGCGCCTATGAGAAGGTCGAACGCCGAGTCGGCGACTGGGCCGTCGTGGCCGCCGGGGCATCCGTCACACTGGCCGCCGACGGCACGATCGACGATGTCAGGATCGGGCTCACCGCCGTGGGCATCGTGGGAACAGCCACCGAAGCCGAGGCCGTGCTCCGGGGCCGGCATCCCGGGGAAGACCTCTTCGTGGAGGCCGGCCGGCTTGCCGCCCTGGCCAGCGATCCCGTTGCCGACCAGCGCGGTCCGGTCGACTACAAGCGGCACCTCGCCGACGAACTCACTCGCCGGGTCCTGCGACGTGCGACCGCGCGCGCAACCGAAACACAGGAAGGCTGAAGTCGATGCAGATCAGCATGACCGTCAATGGCAAGGACATCACCGAGGAGGCCGAGCCGCGCGTGCTGCTCGTGCACTTCATCCGCGACGTGTTGCGGTTGACGGGCTCGCACCGGGGGTGCGACACCTCCAACTGCGGCACCTGCGTCGTACTGATGGACGGCCAGTCAGTGAAGTCCTGCACGGTGCTCGCGGCGATGGCCGACGGCCACTCCATCACGACCGTCGAGGGCCTCGCCTCCGGCGCCACCCTCGACCCGGTGCAACAGGGATTCATGGAGGAGCACGGCCTGCAGTGCGGGTTCTGCACGCCGGGGATGATGCTCACGGCCCGCGCCCTGCTCGACAACAACCCGCATCCGGATGAGGGCGAGATCCGCGAGGCGATCTCCGGCCAGATGTGCCGCTGCACCGGATATGCGACCATCGTTCGCTCCGTGCAGTGGGCCGCGCAACACCCGGCGACCCAGGAAGAAACCGCTGGAGAAGAGGTGACCGCATGAGCATCATCGAGGAACGCGCCGCGAACCCGGCCGCCGGTGACGACGACCGGCCCATCGGCTACGGCCGCATCCAGCGCAAGGAAGATCCGCGCTTCGTGCGCGGCAAAGGACACTACGTCGACGACATCGTGCTGCCCGGGATGTTGCACGGGGCCATCCTGCGCTCCCCCGTCGCGCACGCGCGCATCGTCTCGATCGACACGAGTGCGGCGCTCGCCCACCCGGGCGTGGTGGCCGTGATCACCGGCCAGGACCTGCTCGGACTCAAGCTCGCCTGGGCGCCGACCCTGTCCGCCGACGTGCAGGCCGTGCTCGCCACCGACAAGGTGCGCTTCCAGGGTCAGGAGGTGGCGTTCGTCGTCGCGGAGGACCGCTACGCCGCCCGTGACGCGCTCGAACTGATCGAGGTCGACTACGACGTGCTCCGCCCGGTGATCGACGTTCGCAAGGCCCTGGACCCCGACGCGCCCGTCATCCGGGATGACATCGAGGGACGCACCGACAACCACATCTTCGATTGGGAGGCGGGCGACGCGGCCGAGACCGACGCGGTGTTCGCCTCGGCGGACGTCGTCGTCTCCCAGGAGATGGTCTATCCCCGGGTGCACCCGGCGCCGATGGAAACGTGCGGGGCGGTCGCGGACTACGAACCGATCGAAGGCGCACTCACGCTCTACGAGACCAGCCAGGCGCCGCATGCCCACCGCACGCTGTTCGCGATCGTATCCGGGATCCCCGAGCACAAGATCCGCGTCGTCTCACCGGACATCGGCGGCGGCTTCGGGAACAAGGTCGGAATCCACCCCGGGTACATCCTCGCCGTCGTCGGATCCATCGTCACCGGCCGGCCGGCCGGTGAAGTGGATGGAGGACCGGTCCGAGAACCTGATGTCCACCTCGTTCGCCCGCGACTACATCATGCAGGGTGAGATCGCCGCCACGAAGGACGGCAGGATCCTCGCCGTGCGGTCGAGCGTGCTGGCCGACCACGGAGCCTTCAACGCCACGGCGCAGCCGTCGAAGTACCCCGCGGGCTTCTTCCACATCTTCACCGGCAGCTACGACCTGCAGGCCGCGCACTGCAAGGTGACCGGGGTGTACACGAACAAGGCCCCGGGCGGCGTCGCCTACGCCTGCTCCTTCCGGGTGACGGAGGCGGTCTACCTGGTCGAACGGCTCGTCGACATGCTCGCCCGGAAACTGGACATGGACCCCGCCCGGTTGCGGCTGAAGAACCTGATCAAGCCGGAGCAATTCCCGTACAAGAACAAGACCGGTTGGGAGTACGACTCCGGCAATTACGAGCAGGCGCTGCGGAAGTCGATGCAGATGGCCGGCTACGACGACCTGCGGCGCGAGCAGCGGGAGAAACGGGATCGCGGCGAGCTGATGGGGATCGGCATCTCGTTCTTAACCGAGACCGTCGGCGCCGGTCCGCGCAAGCACATGGACATCGTGGGCCTCGGCATGGCCGACGGGGCTGAGCTGCGCATCCACCCCACCGGCAAGGCCGTCGTGCGCATCTCGGTGCAGAGCCAGAGCCAGGGCCAGGGCCAGGGCCAGGGGCACGAGACGACCTTCGCCCAGATTGTGGCGGAGGAACTCGGCATCCCGGCGGAAGATATGGACGTCGTTCACGGCGACACCGACCAGACGCCGTTCGGGCTGGGCACCTACGGCAGCCGATCGCCTCCGGTCAGCGGCGCGGCCGTGGCGCTGGTCGCCCGCAAAGTGAGTGAGAAGGCGAAATTCATCGCCGCGGCCATGCTTGAGACAAGACCGGAGGACCTGGAATGGGAGACCGGCTTCACGGTGACCCCGTCGCCGCACCACCCGATCGGCGCCAAGGGAATCGGCGAATCCGCGACGGTCGGCTCCCCGCCGGCCATCGTGAACGCGGTCGTCGATGCCCTCGCGCCCTTCGGGATCACCCACATGGACATGCCGTGCACCCCGGCCCGAGTCTGGGAGGCCATGCAGGGCCGGCCACGACCGCCGATCTAAATGTCGGCGATGGGAGAGGCGCTCGCGACCAGGGCGCAGGAACTCACCGGCCGCCGCGAACCCTTCGTGCGCGCCACCGTGGTGCGAGCCCAGCATCCGACGAGCGCCCAGGCCGGGGACACGGGCCTGCTGCTTTCGGACGGAACGCTGGAGGGGTTCGTCGGCGGGGCCTGCGTGCAGTCATCGGTGCGCGAATACGGTTTGAAGAGCCTGGCCACCCGGGAGCCGATCCTGCTCCGGGTGGTCGCGGGCGAACCGTCCCATCGGCAAGAGGAGGGCGCCGTGCAGGTGTCCAACCCGTGCCTCAGCGGCGGGGCCGTCGAGATCTTCCTCCAACCGTCGGTGCCGTCGCCGCGCGTGCTCGTCGTCGGCTCGACACCGATCGCCCACGCGCTGGTGGCGCTGGGCGGGCCGCTCGGCCTGCACCTGCAACTCGTCGCGGGACTTGCCGCCTCTGCGGACATCGAGCCGCGGCCCAACGATGCCGCGCTCATCGTGGCGTCGCACGGGCGGGACGAGGAGCCTGCCCTCGAGGCCGCCCTGCGTGCCGGCGTGCCGTACGTCGGTCTCGTCGCCAGTCACGCACGGGGCGCCGCCGTGCTCGCTTCCCTGAACGTCACCGACGAGCAGCGCGCCCGCGTGCTTAGCCCCGCCGGCCTGCAACTGGGGGCCCGCTCCCCCGCCGAGATCGCCCTGTCGATCCTGGCGCAACTGGTCGCCGAACGAGCGGCTGCCCACCCCGCGGAAACCGAGGCGGCGAACGGCGTCCCCGCCGCAGACACCGCCCCGGCCGCGATCGACCCAGTTTGCGGGATGAGCGTGACCGTCGGCGACACCACACCCTCAGCCGAATTCGCCGGGGCGACCTTCCACTTCTGTTCGGAGTCCTGCCGGCGCACCTTCCTGGCCGATCCGGAGCGGTATGCGAACGCATCGTGAACCGCGCACCGCCGGACTCGTCCTGGCGGCCGGGGCGTCACGCCGAATGGGCAGACCCAAGCAGCTCCTCCCCTTCGGCGACGGGGTCGTCCTCGACGCCGTACTCGACACGAGTCGCGCCTGCGGCTTCGACCAGATTGTCGTAACGCTCGGCGGGGCCGGGGACCAGGTGCGACGCCGGGTCGACACCCGAGGCTGCGACCTGGTCGACAACCCCGCATTCGGCACCGGATGCTCGTCCTCGATCGCGGCGGCCATCCCGGCGCTGCACTCGGAGACCGACGTGCTCGTGCTCCTGCTCGGAGATCAGCCCGGGGTGCGCCCCGAGGCCGTCCGCGCGCTCCTGGACGGACGCGGTGACGCGCCCCTCGCCGTCTGCCGCTACGACGACGGCGTGGGGCATCCGTTCGCCTTCGCCCGGTCGATGCTGCCGGACCTGGCCACGCCGCACGGCGACAAGGCGGTCTGGAAACTCCTCGACCAGCGTGCGCCGGAGGTGGCGGAGGTGGTCGTGCCCGGACCGATCCCGCCGGACATCGACACGGAGGCCGACTACGAGCGGGCGCTCGCCGAACGGGAACGAACGCGATGAGCGGCGCGGCGCGGTCGGGAGCCGAGGACGACGTCCGGCGGCTGATCCCCGACGTCCCCAGCCTGCTGACCGCCCCGGACGGGGTCGACTACCTGGCCGACGACGGGCTGGCCACGGCGTTGTTCCTCGCTGTGCGCCTGCCCCAGCCGATCCTGCTCGAGGGGGAGCCGGGGGTCGGCAAGACCGAGGCGGCCAAGGCGCTGGCCCGGGTGCTGGACACGCCCCTGTTCCGGTTGCAGTGCTACGAAGGGATCGACGCGGGGGAAGCTCTGTACGAGTGGAACTACCCGCGCCAGCTGCTGGGCATCAGGCTGGCCGAGGCCCGTCAGGCCGACCTGGACGAGACGGAACTGTTCGGCCCCGAGTACCTGCTCCGCCACCCCCTCCTGCAGGCGCTCGAGCACCGCGGGCCCCGCCCCGCGATGCTCCTCCTCGACGAGATCGACCGTGCCGACGCCGAATTCGAAGCGTTCACCTTCGAGCTGCTGGCCGAGGCGGCCGTCACCATCCCCGAGCTCGGAACGGTGCGGGCCACGCATCCGCCGATCGTCATCCTGACCTCCAACCGCACACGCGACCTGCACGATGCCCTGACCCGGCGCTGCCTGTATCACTGGATCGATTACCCCACCCCCCAGCGCATCGCCGAGATCGTGCGCCGTCGGGTGCCGGACAGCGCCGGGCCGATCGCCCTGCAGGCAGCCTCGGCCGTCACCCGGCTGCGGTCGCTGGACCTCGCGAAACCGCCCGGCATCGCCGAGGCCATCGACTGGGTGTCCGCGTTGACGGTGCTCGGGGTGGAGACGCTCGAAGCCGGGCATGTGGACCAGACCTGGGGGTCCATCCTCAAGAACCGCGACGACCTCGACCTGGCCGTCGGCCGCGGCGCCGCCTGGGTGCTGGGGGGCGAACATGACTGAAACGGATGCCCGCGCCGGGCGTTCCAGCGTCGAGGCCGCAGCCCTGGCCACGGGCTTCACCACGGTGCTTCGACGCGCCGGGCTTCCGGGCTCCCCGGATCGTGCCGCCCGCCTGGCCGAGGCCCTCCGCCTCCTTCCGCACTCCGATCGCGACGCGTTGTATTGGACCTGCCGGGTGGTGCTCGTCTCCTCCCGGGAGCAGCTGCCTGTGTTCGACCGGGTCTTCGACGCCGTCTTCGGCGGCCGGCTCGATCCGGCCGACAGCCGCGGAGACCAGAACGCACCCCCGGGGATCGGGGGCGAACCTCGTACCCGCCCCACCCCCGGCGGACCAGCGGCCGACCGAATCGGCCGGCCGGGAGACGGAGCGGAAGGAGCCTGCGATGGCTCCCGCCGGGGACGGCCCCGAGAACGACGAGGCGCCGGAGCGGGAGTCGGTGCTGATGGTGGCGTCGGCCGAGCAGCGACTGCACGACACGTCCTTCGCGGAACTGGCCCCCGACGAGGTGGCCCAGATCCGCACGCTCGTGCGGCGAATCAGGCTGTCCACGCCGGAACGGGTCAGCCGCCGCGTCCGGAAGACCTCGACGACCACCCCACGGCTGGACCTGCGGCGTACTGTCCGCGCGGCGCAGCGCACCGGCGGCGAGCCCCTCCGGCTCGTCTACCGGCGCCGCCGCACCCGCCTGCGACGCCTGATCCTCCTCTGCGACGTGTCCGGGTCGATGGAACCGTACACGAGGGTGTTCCTCTCGCTGCTGCAGGGCGCCGTCTCAGGCGCCCAGGCCGAGGCCTTCGTCTTCTCGACCCGGCTGACCCGGCTCACCCGACAGCTGGCGGTGCAGAACCCGGACCAGGCGCTGGCACGCGCCGCCGCCTCGGTCGACGACTGGGCCGGCGGCACGCGTCTGGCGGAGAGCCTCCGCCGCTTCGTCGACGAGCACGGCCGGCGCGGCCTCGCCCGCGGAGCCGTCGTCGTGGTCATCTCCGACGGCTGGGCGATGGACGAGCCGGAGATGGTGGGCGCCCAGATGGCACGCCTGCCTCGCCTGGCCCACCGCATCGTCTGGGTCAACCCCCGGAAGGTGGCCCGGGACCACCAGCCGGCGGTGGGCGGCATGGCGGCGGCGCTGCCCTACGTCGACGCGTTCGTCAGCGGGCACAGCTACGCGGCGCTGACAGAAGTGGCGGCGGATATCCGCGCCGACCGCTCGGCGCCAGTCCAGAATCAGCCATTCCAGAATCGCCCACCCGAGAATCAGAGGACACGATAATGCAAATAGACAGCACTTTTTCCGTCGTCGCACCCATCGACCAGGTGTGGAAGACTCTGATGGACTTCGAACGTGTCGCCGGCTGCGTCCCGGGGGCGCAGGTGCTGAACAAGCTGTCGGATGACGCCTATCAGGTCGGTATGAAAGTGAAGCTGGGTCCGGTGACCATGCAGTACAAGGGGCAGATGACCGTCCTCGAGCGGGATGCGACGGCCCACCGTGCGGTGTTCGAGGGGCGCGCGCAGGAGACCCGCGGCCAGGGCACCTCGCAGGGCACGGCCACCCTCAGCCTGGTCGAAGAATCGGGGATGACCAAGGGCACGGTCAGCGAGGACGCCGCGCTGTCCGGCAAGGTCGCCGCCATGGGCCGGAGCATCATCGGCAGCGTCACCGACCAGATGATGGCCCTGTTCGCGGAGAACCTCCAGGCGATGGTCGGCGAAGGTCCCGCGGCGGTCGCGGGCAAGGCCGGCGAGGGCGGGACGAGCACGGAGCAGCCGCCCGCCGCACCGCCAGCCGCCGCACCCGCCGCGCCCCCCGCGGCGACGCCCCTGGCAGCCGCACCGGCGACCGTTCCACCGCCGCCGGC
>NZ_SOFY01000067.1 GCF_004402595.1 Cryobacterium shii
GCCCGACCGTCGCCGACCGCCGGCCCCGAGCCCGACCGTCGCCGACCGCCGGCCCCGCGCCCGACCGTCGCCGACCGCCGGCCCCGAGCCCGACCGTCGCCGACCCCCGGCCCCAACCTCCACCCAGCCCCGACCGGTTACCGTGAGGGATGCGCACCCTCCCGATCAACGTGCTCGACCTGGCCAGCCGCCCCGCCGGCGGCACCAGCGCGGACGCGGTGGGCGGCAGCATCCGTCTGGCGCAGGCCGCCGAACGACTCGGTTACGACCGGTTCTGGGTGGCCGAGCACCACAACATGCCGGCCATCGCCTCGAGCGCGCCGGCCGTGCTGATCGCGGGCATCGCGGCGCGCACCGAGCGTATCCGGGTCGGCTCCGGCGGCGTGATGCTGCCCAACCATGCCCCGCTCGTCGTGGCCGAGCAGTTCGGAACCCTCCGCGCCCTCTACGGCGACCGGATCGACCTCGGCATCGGGCGCGCCCCGGGCACGGATGCCGCCACCACCCTGGCCCTGCGCCGCAGCCCCGCGGGCCTCGGGGTCGACGACTTCCCGCAGCAGCTGGCGGACCTGATCGGGTTCTTCCACGGCGGCATGGCCCCGGACAATCCGTTGCGCGGCATCACCGCGTACCCCGGCCTCGGTGACGCCCCGGAGTTGTGGCTGCTCGGCTCAAGCGGCTTCAGCGCGCAGGTTGCCGGCGCATTGGGGCTCCCGTTCGCCTTCGCGCACCATTTCGCGGGGGAGCACACCGAGGCCGCCCTCGACCTCTACCGCACCGGATTCAAGCCGAGCCGGTTCCTCGCCGAGCCGCACACCATGATCACGGTGGGCGTCATCGCCGACGACGACCCCGAGGTCGCGCGCCGCGAATCGCTGCCCGGACTGATCACCTACATCCGGATGCGCCAGGGAAAGAAGCCGGAGCCGGTGTCGGCGGCGGAGGCGGAGGCCTACCGGTTCAGCCCCTACGAGCAGGAGGTCGCGCTGGCCCGCAACCGGCGGCAGGCGATCGGCACGCCCGACGAGGTGGATGCCCGACTCACCGAGTTGCTGGACGCCACCGGCGCCGACCAGCTCATGGTCAGCGCGCAGGCCGCGACGCTGCCGGGGCGCATCCGTTCGCTCGAAATCGTGGCCGGCCTCCGCTCCGAGCCGGCACTCGCCTGACCCGGGGCATCCGCCCGCCGCCCTGCCGTCGGCCCCCGGGGTATCCGTGCTTGGCAAACGATCGTGAGGGGTCCCATATCGACCTTCCCGGGCCTCCGGAAGGTCGATGTGGGACCCCTCACGGGCAGGACACGAGACCCAATGCCGACGGATGCCGCCGGTCGCCCGCCCGCCCCCGCTGACAGCCCGCCGCCCGCTCGCTTGTCGACCGACCGCGCGCCCGTCGCCCCGCATCCGGCCCCCGGGGTATCCGTGCTTGGCAAACCATCGTGAGGGGTCCCATATCGACCTTCCCAACACGATTGAAGGTCGATATGGGACCCCTCACGGCCGGTGCGGCAGCGTGCGGGCCGGTGCGGCAGCGTGCGGGCCGGTGCGGCAGCGTGCGGGCCGGCGCGGGCCNTGCGGCAGCGTGCGGGCCGGTGCGGCAGCGTGCGGGCCGGTGCGGCAGCGTGCGGGCCGGCGCGGGCCGGGCCGTTCCGGACCGCGCTGGGGACAACTTCGGTACGAAAAGCCGCGGGGGCGCACGCTGGGCCGATGACAAGTCGAATTCCATTGCCGTCGGGGCTCGGGGACAGGCCCTTCACCACGCGCACGGCGGCCGAGCGCGGCATCGGCGAGGGCCGGTTGCGGGGACCCGACCTCGCGCGACCATTCCACGGCATCCGTTCGCTCGCGGCGGCCACGTCGCTGCCGGACCAGGCCCGGGCACTACAGCTCCGTCTGCCCGAGGCCGGCTTCTTCTGTGGGGTGACCGCGGCTCTGATCATCGGCATTCCGTTGCCGAGCCGGCTGAGGAGACCACCCGAACTGCACGTGGGCACGCGCTCGCCGCTGCGCGCATGCAAGGCCGCCGGAACGACCGGGCACAAGCTGCAGCTGCGCGACGGCGACCTTCGCGACTGGCGCGGGCTGCGCGTGACGACCGCGGCCCGAACCTGGTGCGACCTGGCCGCGATTCTCGACGTCGAGGACCTCGTGGCGGCGGGGGACTACCTGATCCACCGAGAGCATCCGCTCGCCAGCCGTGCCGAACTCGAGAATGCCGTCGCCCGCCATCCGTCGCGGCGCCGGCGCGCACTCCTGGTTGAAGCGCTCGGCCTCCTCGACGAGAACGCCGAGTCGCCGCCTGAGTCGATCATTCGCGTCACCGTCGTGCGGGCCGGTATCACGGGGTTGCGGGCCAACTTTGCGATCACGGATGCCCGCGGCCACGAATTCGCCCGCGGCGACCTGTGTTTCCCGGCCCACCGGGTCATCTTCGAGTACCAGGGCGACTACCACCGCAGCGAACCGGAACGGTGGCGCAAGGACCGCACCCGGGCGGCCCGCCTTGCCGCCGCGGGCTGGCACATCGTCGAGATCGCGGCCGACGAACTGATCGACCGACGGATGCTGCTGCGCATCATCCGCGACACCCTCGCCCTCTACCCGGCCCGGTTCGCCCTCTAGCCCGCGCCTGGTCGCCGGCGGGCATTCGCTGTCCTCGCGCCGCTGTCGCTGTCCTCGCGCCGCTGTCGCTGCCCTCGGCTCCGCCGCGCCTCGGCTCCGCCGCGCCTCGGCTCCGCCGCGCCTCGGCTCCGCCGCGCAGGCCAGTCTCCGCCGCCCCTCGGCTCCGCCGCGCAGGCCAGTCTCCGCCGCCCCGGACGTACCCAAACCCGCCTGAGGGGTCCCAAATCGACCTTCCGCGGGTCAACGAAGGTCGATTTGGGACCCCTCACGGTCGGAGACCGAGGCCGGAGGCCGAACGGATGCCGCGAGCGGCGGACCCCGGCTGCGCTGTCCCTCCCCGCCTTTGCGGCGCGCGGACGCACCCACGGCCGCTGAGGGGTCCCATATCGACCTTCCGCGGGTCAACGAAGGTCGATTTGGGACCCCTCACGGATGGAGGAGGAGGCAGAGGCAGAGGCAGCGGCCGAGGCCGGACGGCTGCCGCGGACGGGTGCCGCGGACGGGTGCCGCGGACGGGTGCCGCGGACGGGTGCCGCGGACGGGTGCCGCGAACGGCTGCCGCGAACGGCTGCCGCGAGCCGCGGCCGCCGCCGACTGAACCTCCGCGCGCACTACCGCGCGGCACTGACCCGCTTCGGCAGCACGAACACGAGCAGCAGGGCCAGCACGCTGAACGCGGCGCTGACGCCCATCGCAGCGGTGGCGCTGGCGGTGAAGCCGTCGGCGAGGGCCGCAGGGGTCGGGCCCGCCACCACCAGGGTGCCGAAGAACACGCTGCCGATGACGGCGATGCCGACCGCACTGCCGACCCGCTGCATCACGCCGACGACGCCGCTGGCCGCGCCGGCCTCCGAGCGGTCCACGGTGGCCACGATGAACTGGGCGTTCGGGGCGATGAAGAACCCGCTGCCGAGGCCGGCGATCGCGAGCGGCGGCAGCAGCTCCCAGTTCGTGATCTCGGGACCGATCAGCAGCAGGGCGAGCCAGATCCAGACCAGCCCGATGGTGACCAGCGCCACGCCGATGATCAGCACCGTGCGGCCGAGCCGCTGGGCCAGCCGGTTGCTCTGAGACGCCCCGATGATGGTGCCGAAGGCGAACGGAATCGAGACCAGCCCCGACTCGAGCGCGGTGTGCCCGAGCCCGGCCTGCCAGAGAATCGAGATGGTGAAGAAGATGCTGGTGAAGGCCGCGAAATAGACCAGGGCGAGCACGATGCCACCGCTGAAGGCCGGATGCCGGAACAGCTTCGGCGGCACCAGCGGGCTCTTGCCCCGGTGCGTGTAGTGAACCTCCCAGGCTCCGAACGCCACCACCAGCAGCGCACCGGCCGCGAGGGTGAGGTAGGTCCAGAGCGGCCAGCCCTGGTCCTGGCCCTCGATCAGCGGCACCAGCAGGGCCACCAGCCCGCCGGAGATGAGCAGCAGGCCCACCCAGTCGATGCCGCCGCGCTCGTCACCGGCGGCGCGCTCGGCGCCGGCCGGCAGCAGGATGGCGGCGGCGATCAGGGCCGCGACGCCGATCGGCAGGTTGACCCAGAAGACCAGGCGCCATCCGTTCTCGTCGCCGAAGGCCTGGATGATCAGGCCACCGAGGATCGGGCCGAGCGCCGTGGAGACGCCGATGACCGAGCCCATGATGGCGAACGCCTTGCCGCGGGCCAGTGGCGGGAACAGCAGCTGGATCACGGCGGTGACGGCCGGCACGAACATGCCGCCGGCGAGGCCCTGCACGACGCGGGCGATGATCAGCTGCAGGTCGTTCTGCGCGAGCCCGCAGGCGAGGCTGGCGAGGGTGAACAGCAACAGCCCGGTGAAGAAGACCCACTTATGGCCGATCCGGTCCCCGAGCCGGCCGGCCGGGATCAGGGCGATTCCGAAGGCGAGCGCGTAGCCGGAGATGATCCAGGAGAGGGTGGCCTCCGAGGCGTCGAGGCTGGTGCGGATGGTGGGCAGTGCCACGTTCACGATGGTGGTGTCGAGCAGGGCCATGAACATGCCGGCCAGCAGCACGACGAGGGCCTGCCAGGCGTGCCGTGAGACGACGGGTGCGGGCGGGGAGGCCCCGGGGGTCTTGGACGGGGTGGTCTTGGACATGGTCCGGATCCTCTCGAACGCTGGGGTGGATCGAACACAGTGGTGCGTCGAACGCTGTGGGGAACAGAAAACCCCCACTCCGAAGAGTGGGGGTTTTGTGTATCTGTCGGGGTAACAGGATTTGAACCTGCGACCTCGTCGTCCCGAACGACGCGCGCTACCAAGCTGCGCCATACCCCGATGGCCCGTAAGCCTTGTCAAGTATAACCCCACGAACGGGCAGGTCTCGACCTTTGGACGGCCTTCACGCAACCTGCCCGCGAGCTGCGGGTGACCCGCGCGCGGCCGCGACCTACGCGGCAGTGAGCGTGAGCAGGGTGGCCTCCGGCGGGCAGGCGAAACGCACCGGCGCGTAAATGGAGGTGCCCAGGCCCGCGGACACGTTGAGGTAGGCCGAGTGCAAGCCGGAGTCCCAGAGGCTGAGCCCCTTGACCTGCTGGCGCGGGATGTCGCAGTTGGTGACGAGGGCGCCGAACCGGGGAACGCAGACCTGGCCGCCGTGGGTGTGCCCGGCCAGGATCAGCTGGGCGCCGTGGTTCACGAAGGAGTTGAGCACGCGCTGGTAGGGCGCGTGGGCGACACCGATCGTGAGCGTCGGCCGCGGTTCGCTGGCCTCCTCGGGGTCGGGCCAGTGCTCCTCGGAGAGCGGGTCGCTCGCCCGCAGGTCGTCGATGGCGCGGGTGATCAGGTCGAGGCGGTCGCGCCTGATGTGCGGGTCGTCGACGCCGAACAGCTCGAGGTGGGTGCCGTTGAGGTCCAGCGCGCCGGCGGCGTTGTTGAGGTCGACCCAGCCGAGGTCGGCGAAGACGGCGTGCAGCCCGTCGATGTCGAGTTTCTCGTGCATCGCCGTGCGCAGCAGCGACGGCGCACCGAAGTACTTCAGTGGGTTCTTCAGAATCGGCCCGAAGTAGTCGTTGGAACCGTTGACGAAGATGCCCGGGATGCCGCGGAACGCCTCCAGCGCATATTCGATCCCCGGGATTCCGTCGGCGTGACCGAGGTTGTCGCCGGTGTTGACGACCAGGTCGGGCTTCAGCCCGGCGAGGCCGCGCACCCACTCCTGCTTGTCGCGCTGCCAGGGCGCCATGTGCAGGTCGGACAGGTGCAGAACCTTGATCGGGTCCGAACCCGGCGCGAGCACCGGAACGTCAACCTCGCGCAGGGTGAACATGCGGCGCTCCACGAGCGAACCCCAGGCGAACGCGGCGGCTCCGGCCGCGACGACCGCGCCGGTGCTCAGAGCGAGGGCGCGGCCCGCGGAGCCGGCCCGGCTCATCCGTTGCCCTTTCCGTTGCCGTTGGCGAGCTTGCCGACCACGATCGTGACGGCGCTGCCGGCTGCCGCACCCGTGCCGCCGGCGGGCGTCATCGAGAGAACGATGCCCACCTGCTTGGGATCGGTGACGTCCTGCTCCTTCTTATCCACGGCGAACCCCTGAAGGGCGGCCGTGGCCTCGGCCTCGGTCTTGCCGACGACGTCGGGTACCGCGCCGAGGTTGCCGTTGCTGGAGAACACCGTGATGGTGGCGCCGCGGCTCGCGGTGCCCGACGGGTCGGTGCGGGCCACGGTTCCGGCGGGCAGCTCGGAGTCGGTTGCTCCGCCGTCCACGACCTCGAACCCGGCGGCCTGCAGAACGGACGTCGCGTCGGCCATGGACTTGCCCCGCAGGTCAGGGATCGGAATCGGCACGGCCTGCAGCACCTTGCCGGAGGCCTCGGCGAAGGGTTCCCCGCCGTACTTCGCGTTCGCGACCGACATGACTGCGGGCCACATCCGGTGACGGGCGGTGGCGGCAGTGCCCTGGTCCCAGTAGACCTGGCGCTGGTTGATGTCACCGGTGACGCTGACGACGCCCACGACGGTGGCGACCTTGCTGCTCGACCCGCTCATCCAGGTGTCCTTGTTGCCGTCGGTGGTACCGGTCTTGCCGATCATCGGCACGCGCGGCTTCGTCGCGCTGTTTGACGCGGTGGCGGTGCCCTCCGTCATCACTTTCTGCATGGCATAGGTCATGCCGGCGTCGACCTCAGGGGTGACCGCCTGCGTGCACTCGGACTTGGGCGGGGCCATTTCGGTGCCGTCCGGCCCGATGATCTTGTCGATCACGATGGGGCTGCACTTGACGCCGTTGTTCGCGATGCCGGCGAAGGCGACGGCCATGCTCAGCGGGGCGACCTCGTTCGTGCCGAGCACCGCCGAGGGTCCCTGTTCCAGCGGTTCGAGGTTGGCACGGTGTACGCCGAAGGCCTCGGCCGTCTTACGGATGCCGCAGAGGTCGAGTTTCTTCGCCATCCCGATGAATCCGGTGTTGATGGAGCCGATCGTCGACTGGAGTGCGCTGTAGTTGGCGCCGGACTCGTTCGCATCGTTTTTCGGGTTGAAGGCGTAGCTCGCGTTGCCGTTACAGCTGTCCTTGAACACGCCCCAGTCCGATTTGCGACGGGAGTCGACCCGCTCGTTGAGCGAGTGTCCCTCGGTCAGCCATTCGCCCAGGGTGAAGACCTTGTAGGTCGAGCCGGGCTGGAACCCGCTCGAGCCGCCCTGGTCGATGTCGGTGTTGTAGTTGATGCCGGTGAAGTTCGCACCGGTGGCCTGGACTGCCGGGTCCTGGCTGTAGTCCTTGTTCTGGGTCATGGCCAGCACGCGGCCGGTTCCGACCTGCACGCTCGTGATGACGCCTCCGACATCCCAGTTGGGGTCCGTCTTGGGGACGTTCTCCGTCAGGGTCGCCTCGGCGGCGTCCTGCAGGTCAAGGTCGAGGGTCGTGTAGATGTTGTAGCCGCCGCGACGGAAGTTGGCCAACCGTGCGGCCTCGTCGGCTCCGAACGTCGAATCAGTCTGCAGGGTGTGCACGACGAGGTCGCAGAAGAACGCGCTGCCGCCGGCGGTCTGGCAGCCGGTGCTCGGTTCCGTGATGGTCGGCTCGATCGGCGTGGCCAGCGCGGCGTCATAGTCGGCCTGGGTGATCTTCTTGTACTTGAGCATCTCGCCGAGGATGTAGTCGCGGCGCTCCTTGTTGGCGGCGTACCCATTGGCGGCGCCGTTGGTTTCGCTCGCGGGGTCGTCGAGCTGGAACTTCACCGGGTTGTTCACGATGGCCACGAGGCTGGCGGCTTGCGGCAGGGTCAGGGCCGCGGCGCTGGTGTTGTAGTAGTAATTGGCAGCGGACTCGATGCCGTAGACGGATCCGCCGAAACCGTTGATGTTCAGGTACTGCCGCAGGATGTCGTCCTTGGGGTACTTCTTCTCCACCCCGATCGCCAGGCGCATCTCCTTGAGCTTCCGGTCGGGGCTGGTCTCCGTCGCCAGGTCGTAACAGGCGGTGCGCTTCTTCTGGTCGGCGAGCACCTCGCACTTCTGCACGAGAACGTTCTTGACGTACTGCTGGGTGATCGACGAGCCGCCGCGGGCGCTGCCGGTGGCCACGGTGCTCACGACGCCCTTGATGGTGCCTTCGAGGTCGATGCCGCCGTGCTCGTAGAAGCGCGGGTCCTCACCGGCGACGGCGGCATCCTTCACGAACTGGCTGATGCCATCCCAGGGAACCTCAACGCGGTTCTGGTCGTAGAAGGATGCGAGCAGCTGGGGCGTGCCGTCGGTGTGCATGGCATAGATATTGCTCTTCTGCGAGAGCTGGTCGATCGAGAGGTAATCGGGTAGGTTCTCGAAGACGTTGATGGTGTTCGTGGCGGTCATGCCCGAGAGGGCCAGCGCGGGAGTGACCGCAGCGGTGACGAGGACGCCGGCGATGGCGCTCATCCCGACGAAACCGAGGAGCCCGGCGAGGGCTCCACTGACCGAACGATTTATGGCAGACATACAATTGAGACTAAGTGACAAATCTGAAAAACAGCCTGAATCGGAGCCATATGCCTGCCTGGGAGTACCTCACCACCCCGCTGATGATTCACAACACAGCAGCCATCCTGAACAACTGGGGCTCTGACGGCTGGGAGCTCGTGCAGGTCGTTCCCGGGCCCGAAGGCGGGCTCGTCGCCTACCTCAAGCGCCCCCTCGCCACCGAAGGAGCCTGAACCATGTCACAGATCAAAGCCCGCCTCGCCGAGCTGGGCATCGACCTGCCCAGCGTCGTGCCGCCCGTCGCCACCTATGTTCCGGCCGTGGTCAGCGGTTCGCTGGTCTTCACCTCCGGTCAGCTGCCGATGGTCTCCGGGGCGCTCCCGGCCACCGGCAAGGTCGGTGACGGCCACGGCCTCGTTCCCGCCGCCGACGCCCAGGCGTACGCCCGGCAGTGCGCGCTGAACGCGCTCGCCGCGATCGAAGCCGTGATCGGTTCGCTCGATCGCATCACGCAGATCGTCAAGGTCACCGGTTTCGTCGCATCCGCCCCGTCGTTCACGGGCCAGCCCGGCGTCATCAACGGGGCGTCGCAGGTTCTCGGCGAGATCTTCGGGGACCGGGGCGTGCACGCACGCTCGGCCGTCGGCGTCGCCGTGCTGCCGCTGGACTCGCCGGTCGAGCTGGAGCTGATCGTCTCCTTCGCCTGACCCTCGCTCCCTGCCCCTCGCTCCCTGCCCCTCGCCCCTCGCCCCTCGCCTGGCCCCCGCTCCCCGTGCTGAGGCCGGCAGCCCCGAACGAATTCGACGGAGATTTTGGTTTAAAAGTGCGAAATGGGCTCTGAAACGGCGTTCTAGCCCAAAATCTCCGTCGAATTGGTTGGAGGGGGCTGCGTTGGGGGCCGGTTTAGGCGGGCGGCGCGGCGCGCTGCGCGGAGCGGGCTGCGCGGGTCACGCGGGTCACGCGGGCTGCGCGGGTCACGCGGGCGGCGCGGGTCAGGCGCGCCGGGCGT
>NZ_SOFY01000087.1 GCF_004402595.1 Cryobacterium shii
GCACGGAGTCGGCTGGATCGACGGGGTCGAAGCCCCCGTGTCGATGCGCACCGTGAATCAGCTCATCTGCGCCGGCGGGTACCGCAAGATCCTTCTCGGAGTGAACGGGGAGGTCCTCTACCTCGGCGGCAAGGAGAGATTCTTCTCCCAGGCCCAACGCCGGGCGATTGCCGCCCGGGACGGCGGGTGCATCATCCCGGGCTGCCAGGTGAACGCGGCCTGGGCCGAGGTGCACCACATCATCCCGTGGGTCAACCACGGGCCCACCGACATCGACAACGGGGTGCTGCTCTGCTGGTTCCACCATCACAGCATCGAGACCTCGGGGTGGCTGATCCGCATGGTGCGGGGCAAACCCGAGGTCATGGCCCCGGTCTGCCACGACCCGGCCCGCACCTGGGTACCGGGCCAGGACCACCGCGCCCACCGGGCCAGCGGTGCTGGCGTCNTGGCGTCGGTAACCGCGCCCGCACCCGCGCTCACCCACGGGCCACCGATTCCGCGCACTAGCCGACCTCGCACCAGCCCCTCGGCCGTCCCGCTGCCGCCCCGCTGACCGGCGCTCCAACTCCGTGCCCCGAACTCCGTGCCCCGAACTCCGTGCCCCGAACCCCGAACCCCGAACCCCGTACGCTGGATGCCGAGGATCACCGATCTTCCGAGCGAGGGAGACCCCATGGGCTATTTTCTGGCACCGACGACCAGCGCGGCGCTGTCCCTGCTCGGCGAGCTGGACGCATCCGCCCAGACCGCCCCGCTCGACCGCGTGCGGGCCATCCGCACCCTACTCCGTGAGCTCGATGCCGACCCGGCCACCCTGACCGGTGTGCGGAACGCACTCCGCGGCGGATCGACCTGGGAGGAGATCGCCGAAGCGACGCTCCTGCAGACCGCAGCGGCCAAGTCGCGGTGGAGCGGCACGGATGACGAGATCGCGGCCCGCCAAGCCGCGGGGCGCAAGCGAGCTGTCCGTCCCAGCACCGTGCCGACCGACCTGCCGGGTTTGTCCGTGTCGGCGGCAGCAGCGAAACTGGGGGTGACCGTTCAGGCCGTCTATCTGAAGGTCAGCCGGGGAAAGCTGGCCAGCCGGACGATCGAGTTGCCTGACGGTCGCAGCTACAAACGGGTCTTCCTTGGTGGCGACGACGGGGCCAACCTTGACCACGCCCCAACGGCAGAAGACAATGAGCCAATCTACCCAGCCGATTCCTCCGGACGGAGCACGCATCATGACTGATTTCTATTCGGGAACACCCGCACCGACCAGGACCCTGGACACCGATCCAACCCAGACCCTGGTGACTTCCGATTTCGTCGACGAACGCGGGGCGGAGCTGCAGCCCGAGCCCGAGCAGCCGCCCGCGCCGGAGCGCGCTGCCTCCGCCGCCGCGGTGAGACGGGTGCCGTCGCCCGCCCAGCGCACCGCGCTCGTCGTCCTGGTCGCCATCGGGGCGCTGGCGCTGGTCTTCATCGTCATGCTCGTGGCGGGGGTCTCCAGCGAGAGCATCAACGCCCTGGCTGTGTTCGCGACCCCGATCGCCTCGATGGTGGCCGCGTACTACGGCATCACGCTGAGCATCCAGCAGGTCGGTAACGAGCGGGCCGAGAAGGAAAAGGCTCTCGCCCGAGCGGATGCCGCCGACGCGGCCAGCCGGGAGACCGAGGTGTGGGCGTCCCAGATGGAGTCGGGCCTGCGGGTCGCCGTGGCCCAGCTCACCGCCGCGCGGATGGGCACCGACGCGGTCACGAAGGCGGCCGGCACCCCCGACGGCTTCTTCTAGTCGGTCCGTTCTTCTTTTCCGGCCTAGCCGGCCTCCTCGTCTGCCGTGCCGTTGCGGAGGCGCACGATCGTCTCCCAGCAGGCGACGACCGCCAGCACCCCCATGCTCGCGGCTCCGAGCAGGAGAGGGGACAGCAGGAAGGACAGCGGCAGCAGGCACAGCAGCAGGACGATGCCCAGCAGGTGTGACAGGAGCACCTCGCCGGTCACGACCAGACGGAACAGCGCCAGTCCGAGCAGGTACAGCAGTGGCCCGCCGGTGATCGTGACGGCCGTGGAGAGCATCATCGTGTCGTGCGGGTGCCCGAGGATTTCCTTGTCGCCGACACCGGTCAGCACGACGCCGGCGATGATCACGGCGTGCACGTAGGTGTAGGCGAGCCGGGCGACGCGCCCGGAACCCTCGTCGGCCGCGAGCGCCCTGCTGCCGGCGCTCTCGGCGTGATCGAAGTAGAGCCACCACATCGCAACGCCGCTGACGAAAGCTATCAGCAGCCCCAGCACGCCCGCCAGTGACGCCGACTGGTCGACAAAGGCGAATCCGGTTACCAGGAACGATTCGCCGAGCGCGATGATCACGAAGAGGGCGCTGCGTTCAGCGATGTGCGCGCCGGTGAGCTCGGCGTTCCTCGGGCGGGACCGTCCGAGCCCGGGCACTGGGAAGCCGACGCCGGCGGAGAGGAACTCGATGCCGAGAGCCAGGGTCCAGAGCGCGAGGCGATATGCCGGGGGGAGCAGGCCGCCCACGATCCAGAAGGCGCCCGCCATCGCCAGCCAGAGGAAGATCCGCACGAAGGTCCGGAACAGCGCAGAGTCGTGGCGGGCCACAGCGATCGCCATGAAGGCGGTGCGGCCCAATTGCAGCAGGACGTAGGCCAGCGCGAAGACGAGGCCCCGGTCGCCGAAGGACTCGTAGATCGACACGCTGATTACGAGCCCGATCAAGGACAGGCCGATCACGGCGCCGCGCACCGGCAGGCGGGCCGGATCGAGCACATTGGTCACCCAGGTGGTGTGCACCCAGATCCACCAGAGGGCGAGAACGAGCACGGCGGACTCGAGCGCGCCGGCCCAGGACTGGTTCTCGTAGAGATAGCGGGAGAGCTGGGTCAGCGCGAGCACGAAGATGAGGTCGAAGAACAGCTCGATGTGCGTGACCCGGTCCGCCTGGGCGGAATGATCGGGACGCAGCAGGTTGCGGCGGATCCCGAAACCAGGCGAACGGATGGCGGGGGTGGTGTGGGGCTGTGAAGTCACCGGACCAGTCTGCCCCAGTAGCGTGAGCCCGTGCGGGAATCCCGCCCGCCTGATCCCGCGGAGCGGGCTGTCGGTTGCCCATCTGGTGCTTTCTATGACATTCTTTACGAAACGAACGGTCAGTTAGTAAATACGGCGATCAAAGGTGATGAAGCCATGCCCGAAGCATTCCTCGTTGATGGTGTTCGAACTCCCATCGGCCGATACGGCGGAGTGCTGGCCGGCATCCGTCCCGATGACCTCGCAGCCCTGGTGCTCGCCTCGGTCGTGTCCCGCGCCGGTCTGGACCCGGCTCTGATCGACGAGGTGATCCTCGGAGCAGCCAACCAGGCCGGCGAGGACAACCGCAACGTCGCCCGGATGGCCGTGCTGCTGGCCGGTCTTCCCGACAGCGTGCCGGGGATCACCGTCAACCGGCTCTGCGCCTCCGGCCTCTCCGCCGTGCACATGGCGGCCAACATGATCAAGGCGGGTGAAGCCGACCTCGTCATCGCCGGCGGCGTCGAATCGATGACCCGTGCACCCTGGGTACTCGCCAAGCCGGAGAAGGCCTTCGCCAAGCCCGGCGAGATCGTGGACACCTCCATCGGCTGGCGCTTCCGGAACCCGCGCCTCGAGGCCCGCGACAAGGCCACCTTCTCTATGTCGGAGACGGCGGAAGAGGTCGCCACCATCGACGGCATCAGCCGCGCCGACGCGGATGCCTTCGCCCTGCGTTCGCACCGGCTGGCACTGGACGCCCAGCGTGACGGCATCTTCGACGCCGAGATCGTCGGGGTGCCCACCCGCGCCGGCCTGGTCGAACTCGACGAGGGGCCCCGGGCCGACACGACGCTCGAACGCCTCGCCGCGCTGCGGTCGGTCGTGCGACCGGGCGGCATCGTCACGGCCGGCAACGCCAGCTCGCTCAACGACGGCGCCTCCGCGATCATCGTGGCCAGCGCCGCGGCCATCGAGCGCCTCGGCCTCACCCCCCGCGCCCGCGTGGTGGGCGGCGCCAGCGCCGGTGTCGCACCGGAGACCATGGGCCTCGGCCCGGTCCCGGCCACGCAGAAACTGCTGCAGCGGGCCGGCCTGACCGTCAAGGACGTGGATGCCGTCGAACTCAACGAGGCCTTCGCGACCCAGTCGCTGGCCTGCATCCGCCGGCTCGGGCTGGACCCGGAGATCGTCAACCGGCACGGCGGGGCCATCGCCCTCGGGCATCCGCTCGGGTCGTCCGGTTCCCGCATCCTGATCACCCTGCTGGGCCGGATGGAGCGCGAGGGCGCCCGTCGCGGCGTGGCAACCATGTGCGTCGGCGTCGGACAGGGCTCCTCCCTGCTCGTGGAGCGTGTCTAGATGAGCCACGAATTCACGACCCTGCTGGTCGAGTACCGACCCGACCGCGTACACGTGCAGCTGAACCGGCCCGACGTGCGCAACGCCATCGACCAGACCATGATCGACGAGCTGCACCAGGTCTGCGCCGAACTCGAGCGCGGGCCGCGCATCCTGATCCTGTCCGGTACGAACGGCGTGTTCGCCTCCGGGGCGGACATCGCCCAGTTGCGGGACCGGCGCGCGGAAGACGCCCTCAAGGGCATCAATTCCAGCCTGTTCGCGCGGATCGCCCGCCTGCCGCTGCCGGTGATCGCGGCCATCGACGGCTGGGCGCTCGGCGGCGGAGCCGAGCTGGCCTACGCCGCCGACTTCCGGATCGCCTCCGAGACCGCCCGACTCGGCAACCCGGAGACGGCGCTCGGCATCATCCCGGCCGCCGGCGCCCTCTGGCGGCTGGCCGAGCTCGTGGGGGAGCCCGTCGCGAAGGAGATCATCCTGGCCGGGCGCATCCTGACCGCCGCGGAGGCTCTCGCCGTGCACCTCGTCACGGAGGTGCACGAGCCGGACGCGCTCCTCGCGGCCGCGCACGCCCTGGCTGACCGGATCGCCCGGCAGGACCCCCTGGCCACCCAACTGGCCAAGGAGGTCTTCCACGTTCCGGCCCACGAACACCCGCAGGCCGACAACGAGGCCCAGGCCCGCCTGTTCGAATCGGAAGAGAAATTCACCCGGATGACCGCATTCCTGGAGAGGAAGAAGCGATGACGCTCAGCACCGAGAACCTCAGCACCGAGAGCCTCAGCACCGAGAACTTGCCCGGCGGCGTGCCGCAGCACGTCGGTGTGCTCGGCGGCGGCCGGATGGGCGCGGGGATCGCGCACGCGTTCCTGATGGCCGGCGCATCCGTCACCGTGGTCGAGCAGGGCGACGCCGCCGCTGCCGCCGCGCACGACCGGGTGATGGCGGCCGTTGACAAGTCGGTCAGCCGCGGCAGCGTGGCCGCCGGCCGCGACGAGCTGTTCGGCAGGCTGAGCGTGGCGACGGATGCCGCCGCCTTCGCCGGCTCCGGGCTGGTCGTCGAGGCCGTGCCGGAGATCGTCGCCCTCAAGACGCAGGCGCTCCGCACCGTGGAGGCGCACCTCGCGCCCACGGCCTGGCTCGCGTCCAACACCTCCTCGCTGTCGATCACCGATCTGGCCGAGGCGCTCGACCGCCCGGAGCGGTTCATCGGCCTGCACTTCTTCAACCCGGTGCCTGTCTCGACCCTGATCGAGGTCGTCACGGGGGAGCGCACCGACCCGGAGCTCGCGCGACTCGCCCAGTCCTGGGTGTCCGCACTCGGCAAGACGCCCATCATGGTGCGTGACTCACCCGGCTTCGCCAGCTCGCGCCTCGGCGTCGCCATCGCGCTCGAGGCGATCCGCATGGTCGAGGAGGGCGTCGCCAGCCCTGAGGACATCGATGCCGCCATGGTGCTCGGCTACAAGCATCCGGTCGGGCCTCTCCGCACGACCGACATCGTCGGGCTCGACGTTCGGCTCGGCATCGCCGAGCACCTGCATGAGACCCTCGGCGACCGCTTCACCCCGCCGCAGCTGCTGCGCGACCTCGTCGCGCGCGGTGACCTCGGACGCAAAAGCGGCCGCGGCTTCTTCGATTGGAAGGACGCATCATGACACTCCTCAGCTCTGGACCCGGCACCTCTGAACCCGGCACCGGCACGGTTGTGCCCAGCTACGTTCTCGACTCCTGGTGGACTCCGGCGGACGGCGCCCGCACCCAGCGCGTGCTCGACGCGAGCACCGGCGACGAGATCACTCAGGTCAGCAGCGAGGGCCTCGACCTCGCCGCGGTGGTGGAACACGCCCGCACGATCGGCCAGGCCTCGCTCGGCGAACTCACCTTCCACCAGCGCGCCATCCTGCTCAAGAAATTGGCCCAGTACCTCGGCGGGGTCAAGGAGGAGCTCTACGAGCTCTCCGCGCGCACCGGGGCCACCCGCTACGACTCGATGGTCGACATCGACGGCGGCATCGGCGTGCTCTTCACCCTGTCCTCCAAGGGACGCCGCGAGATGCCCAACAGCCAGGTCTACGTCGACGGCGACGTCGAGGCCCTCTCCCGCGACGGCTCGTTCAGCGGCCAGCACATCTACACCCGCATCCCCGGGGTCGCGTGCCAGATCAACGCGTTCAACTTCCCGGTCTGGGGCATGCTCGAGAAGCTCGCGCCGGCGTTCATCGCCGGGGTCCCCACGATCGTGAAGCCGGCCACCCCCACCGGGTACCTGACCGAGGCGGTCGTGCGGCACATCCTGGCGTCGGGCATCCTCCCGACCGGCAGCCTCCAGCTCATCTCCGGCAGCGCCCGCGACCTGATCGACCACCTCGACTACCGCGACCTGGTGGCCTTCACCGGCTCCGCCGGCACCGCCCGCAGCCTCAAGGCGCACCCCAACGTGGTGGAGGGCGGCGTGCGCTTCACCAGCGAGACCGACTCGCTCAACGCCGCGATCCTGGGACCGGATGCGACGAAGGGCACCGCCGAATTCGACGCCTACGTGGCCTCGGTCGTCACCGAGATCACCAGCAAGGCCGGCCAGAAGTGCACCAGCATCCGTCGCCTGATCGTGCCGGCGGGACGCCGGGACGAGATCGTCGCGGCCGTCTCCGAGCGCGTGGCGCGCCGCGTCACCATCGGGGACCCGCGCGCCGAGGGGGTCACGATGGGCCCCCTCGCGAGCCGGGAACAGCGTGACGAGGTGCTCGGCAGCGTCGGGCGCCTGATCAGCGGGGGCGGGCACATCGTGATGGGCAGCCTGGACACCCCGGAGGGGACCGATCCGGTCGGCGCGTTCGTGGCGCCCGTGCTGCTGGCCTTCGACGACCCGGAATGCCCGGCCGTGCACGAGATCGAGGCGTTCGGCCCGGTCGCGTCCATCATCGAGTACACCGATCTGGCGCACGCCGTCGCGCTGGCCGCCCTCGGCGGCGGCTCGCTGGTGACCACGGTCGCCACGCACGACCCTGACGTCGCGCGCACGCTCGTGCTCGGGATCGCCGCACACCACGGCCGGGTCCTGATGCTCGACCGGGTCGATGCCCGAAGCAGCACCGGTCACGGCTCACCCGTGCCGCACCTGGTCCACGGCGGGCCCGGGCGCGCCGGCGGCAGCGAGGAGCTGGGCGGCATCCGTTCGGTGCTGCACCACATGCAGCGCACCGCCATCCAGGGCTCGCCCGACATGCTGACCGCCGTCACCGGCGAATGGCACACCGGCGCAGCCGTGCACACGGGCATCCACCCGTTCCGCAAGTCGCTGGCCGAGCTTCGCGTGGGCGACCAGACGCAGGGTGGACCGCGCGTGGTCACTCTCGCGGACATCACGGCCTTCGCCGAGGCCACGGGCGACAAGTTCTACGCCCACACCGACGCCGAGGCCGCCGCTGCCAACCCGTTCTTCCCCGGAATCGTCGCGCACGGCTACCTCCTGGTGTCCTGGGCGGCCGGGCTGTTCGTCGACGCGGCCCCCGGGCCCGTGCTGGCGAACTCCGGACTGGAGCACCTGCGGTTCGTCACTCCGGTTTCGGCGGGCGACAGCATCCGGGTCACCCTCACGGCCAAGCGCATCACCCCGCGTGAGACGGACGAGTACGGCGAGGTCTGCTGGGATGCCGTGCTGCACAACCAGAACGATGAGGTCGTCGCCACCTACGACGTGCTCACCCTGGTCGCCAAGGAATAACCCGCCGTAACGCGCACCACGCCGGCAGCGAAAGCGCACAGATGGCCCCCTGGACTGTTCCCTGGGGGCCATTTGTGCGCTCAAGGGGCAATATTCAACTTCGCCGGGCTCAGCCGTTTCCATCCCTCATTCGGGGGCCAATAATGACCCGAGCGGGAGTCCGGAAGATGTCAACCTATGTGAGTCAGTTTCCTTAGGCGGTCATTGAGTTCGTTCCTTCCTTTTCGGGTTCGTTGATCCACGTCGTCGTCGGGAATGT
>NZ_SOFY01000032.1 GCF_004402595.1 Cryobacterium shii
CACCCGGCCGCGGACGTTGACGACGACGGCCGGGGACCTCGATCTGAAGATCCCGAAGCTGCGCGCCGGCTCCTTCTTCCCGGCGCTGTCGGAGCGGCGTCGCCGGGTCGACCAGGCGTTGTTCGCGGTCGTGATGGAGGCCTACGTTCACGGTGTATCGACCCGGAAGGTCGACGATCTGGTCAAGGCGCTCGGTGCTGACACCGGGATCTCGAAGTCGGAAGTGTCCCGGATCTGCGCGGGCCTGGATGCCGAGGTCGCCCAGTTTCGCGACCGCACCCTCGCCGCGCGGGACTTCCCCTACGTGTTCCTTGACGCGACCTACTGCAAGGCCCGCGTCGGCCACCGGATCGTGTCCCAGGCCATCGTCGTCGCGGTCGGCGTCGCGGCCGACGGACGCCGTGAAGTCCTGGGTTTCGACGTTGGTGACAGCGAGAACGAGGGCTTCTGGACCAGCTTCCTGCGGTCGTTGAAGACCCGCGGCCTCGACGGGGTCAAGCTGGTCATGTCTGACGCGCACACGGGCCTGAAGAAGGCCATCGGGACCGTGTTCCAGGGCGCCGGCTGGCAACGCTGCCGGGTGCACTTCATGCGCAACGTCCTCGCCGTGGTGCCGAAGGGATCGCAGGACATGGTCGCCTCGATCATCCGCACCATCTTCGCCCAACCCGACCGCGAGCACATCGAGAAACAGTTTCGCGAGGTGACCACGATGCTGGACTGCTCGCACCCGAAGGTCGCGGCGATGCTCGTCGACGCGCAACCCGACCTCCTCGCCTTCGCCGGCTTCCCAAAGCGGCACTGGCGCCAGATCTGGTCCACGAACCCGCTCGAACGGGTGAACAAGGAGATCAAACGCCGCACCGACGTCGTCGGCGTCTTCCCCAACGCCGCGGCCCTGCTGCGCCTGGCCGGGTCGGAGTTGATCGAGCAGCACGACGAGTGGGAAGCTGGCGAAAGACGCTACTTCTCCGAGGCCTCGATGCTCGAGCTGGCCGTCATGAACAACCCCATCGAGGTCCTCGACGAGGCGGTGATCCTCCCCGAACTCGCCACCGCCTAGACTAAAACCACTGACCTGCATGGTGTTGAGAAATTCCACCACTCAGCGGGACGTGACCCGCGCGATCCCCAACTTCCTTGCGATCTCCTTGATCGGGATCTTCTCCGATCGATGCAACCGACGTATCTCTGCCCAGTTCTCCACTGTTATCACCCTCCAAGGGTCTTACGGAGGGGTCCGAATTCAAACGACGCCACGGGGTCAGTATTCACCAGTCGTTGACACGAGTGGGCCGCGAAGGCCGCCGAACGCGTCGGCGCCGCCACCGTCACCCACCTCCTCAAGGATGCGCGCGCCGCAGCGGCGACCATGGGCAGCAGGCCGGGGGAGCCGCGGGTGGTGGATGTGGATCGGGCTGCGCGTGAGGTCGTAGGGACGGTGTCGGAGCATCACGCGGTCTGGGGTCCGCACATGATCGAGGCCGAAGCCCGCCGCTGGGTCCAGAAAGAAAACAGTCGCGGCCCCGTACCAGAAGGCACGGTTGAGCTCATCACCCGGCGTGCGCTGGAGACGGACTCGATCGCGGTGACGCCGCCCGCCCCGCACGGTTCTTTCGAGCCTCTGACTCGCCGGGACGGGTCGAGCATCTACGAGCACAAGGGCCGCATGCTCTTCACCTCCACCGGCCTCCTCGCCGCCGAAGACACGTTGTTGGCCGCCGGCCGCACCCGCACGATCGCCCCCATCACGGTGGCCGAGTTCGACCGCACCGCCGCCCGCCACACCGGACCGTTGGATGCCGGGCAGCGGGCCCCGGCACGTGAGTTCACGACCTCCGGCACGCTCCTTGTCGTCGCGACCGGGCCTGCCGGTGCCGGGAAGACCACCGCTCTCGCGTTGGCCGCCCGCGCCACCGAGCAAGCTGGCGGCCGCCTGATCGGGTTGGCCCCGTCTGCGACGGCGGCCGCCGTGTTCCGCGACGCCGTCGAGGTCCCGGCGGCCACGATCCACTCCTTCGTCCGCGCCTACGACACCCACGGGGACGCGACCCCGGACAGTCGCCACCCGGACGAGTTGAAGCTGCGGGCGGGGGACATCATCGTCGTCGACGAGGCCGGCATGGCCGGCACCCTGAACCTGGCTAAGGTCACGAGCATTGCTGAGCGTCACGGGGCGCACGTGCGCCTGATCGGTGACGACCGGCAGCTCGCCGCCGTTGAGTCCGGAGGGGCGCTGCGCCTGCTGGAACGCGAAGTCGGCTCGGTCAAGCTGGAGGAGATCCACCGGTTCACATCCCCAGCCGAAGCCGAAGCAACCCGGCAGCTCCGCGACCCTGCCACGGTGGGGGACCCATTCCGCTGGTACGTCGACAACAACCGGGTCACCGCTGGCGGCATCGACCGGATGACCGACCACGTCTTCGCCGCCTGGCAGCACGACGACGAAGCCAGCAAAAACGTCGTCATGCTCGCCCAACAGAACGTGACCGTCACCGACCTCAACACGAGGGCCCAGGCCAACCGGATGGGCGCCGGCCTCGTATCCGGGAAGAATTCCTCGCAGCTGCGCGACGGATTGGCCGCGTACCAGGGGGACAGGATCGTGACCCGCCTCAACGACGCCACCCTCCGCACCGGGCGCGGAACCGACCGGGTCAAAAACGGTGACGTCTGGATCGTGGGGAAGGTGCAAGCCGACGGGGCGTTGACCGTCACCCATGCCGGGCACGGCGGCCGCATCACCCTCCCCGCCGAGTACGTGCAGAACAACGTCGAGCTCGGCTACGCGTCGACCATTCACCGGGCCCAGGGCATGACCGCGGACACCGCGCACGTCCTCGCCGACTCTTCCACCTCCCGCGAACTCGTCTACGTCGGGCTGACCCGCGGCAAGGAAGCCAACCACCTCTACGTCGAGACCGAGGATGCCCAGCCGATGAGTGACGTCCTGGACACCATCGCCGGTCACAGCGACGGGATGCTCTCCGCCACCGAAACCATCCGCGCCGAACAAGCCCGAGTCGATGACCTGGTCACCCTCATCGATCAGTACGGCGACGTCGCCGAACGCGCCAAAACCGTCCGCTTCAATCGACTCGTGGGCCACACCCTCGACGAGACAGATGCCCGGAACCTCACCAGCTCCGAGAGCTGGGGAGCCGTCACCGCCGCCCTTACCCGCGCCGAAACCCAGGGCCTTGACCCGGCCACTTTGCTGCGGGACTCGTGGAACGAACGAGAACGCGGCACCGCCGACGACGCCGGCGCCGTCCTCTCCCACCGGATGGAGCGCCGCATCGAAACGGCACCCGTCGACCAGGCGTCGGCAGTGGGGGAGCGTCCGGCGGTGCCGGCGTGGATCGCCGACCGGCGGGTGCTCGACGCCGCAGGCACCGACCCCGCCTGGCACGATCATCTCGCCGAACGGTACGAGTACTTGGCCGTCCGCCTCGAGGAACGCGGCACGGCGATCGCCGTCGAACAGCCCGACTGGGCGCAGCAGCTCGGCGACGTCCCGGCCGAAAGCAACAGTCGTCAGGAGTGGGTGCGCCTCGCCGCTGAAGTCGATGTTTTCCGCGACCGGTACAAGGTCGACCCGTCCCAGACCGCGGCCATTCCTGTGGCCTACCGTGAACGCGGTGTTGGTGCGGAGCTCGCGGCTCGCGTGACAGAGCTGCAGGAGAAGCAGACTCAGGGCACCCCGCCGAGGACGCCTGAGGCTGGCCGTCGGAATCCGTCCACCGCGCTGGACGCGATGCGGGGAGCGAACCGGGCCACGGCCGACAAGCAGCGGGACGCGCAGCGCGCCGCGGGACTCACCGTCAAGGCCCGCCAGGCTACGCGCGGTGACCAAGCGACACAGGCAGATGACCCGCGCACCCGGGATGAGGGCCTTGAACGGTAAATCACTCAGCGGGAAAAGTTCCTATGACTGCGATGGCTGGTGAAGTTGTCATTGCGATCACGCAGTCGGAGAGATACCGTCAGGGGACCCTGGCAGAAGGAAGCCCCTAATGAAACCCAACCCCGAGTCCGACGGCGAATACACCGACACGGAACCTGAAGCCGACGCGACGACCCCAGCTGACGGGCGTGCCACAACTGACCCGGACGTTGAAGGCGAGTACACGGATAGCGACACCCCCAACGAGGCCAACCCCCAGGACACCCCGCCGCTGACCTAGCATTTGACCTGCAGTGTCGGCAAGGATTGCCGATCGTCGGGTACTCCACGCCGTCGCTACCGATCCTGCACGGCGGGACTACTTGGCCGACCGGTATGAGTACCTCACTGTGTGCCTCGAGGCACGGGGCACTGCGATCGCGGCGTAGCAGCCCGCGTGGGCGCAGCAGCTTGGTGACCTAGCGGCCGAGGGCGCCCACTGATAGCAGTGGGCATGCCTTGCGGTCGAAGTGGCCGTGTTCCGCGACCGGTACAAAGTCGACCCGGCACAAACGCCGGCCACCTCAGAGGCGTTCCAAGAGCGCGGAATTGGTGCGGAGCTGGCGGCCCGCGTAGCTGCCTCGCAGACGATGCAGGCTCAAAGGACGCTAGCGAGCGCGGCCGATGAGGGTCGGTAGAAGCCGCTCACCGTGGTTGACGCGATGCGCGCCGCGAACCGGGCTACGGCCGGCCGTGTGAAGAACAGCGCGCAGCCGGCCTCACCGTGAAGGCCAGACAGGCCACCCGCGGCGACCAGGCGACAGAGCCCGACGAGCAGCGATCCCGTGACGACGGACGTGCACGGTAGGTCTCAATCTCATCGACGTACAGAGCAATCCGCGCACGAGCCATCCATTACACGAGCCCCGCCATCGAGCCGGCTCCAGTCCTGTAGTGAGCAGCGGGGGTGAGAGTAGCCTGCTTCGCAAAGTAGGGGTGCTCTCGGGGGCTTTAATGTCCTGCCCCTTGTCCATCGTGCCCCTTACCTGGAGCCGGTGGGCGAGCGTGCGGCGCGAGGGTTCGTTGGACGTCTCCACTGCAAGAATCAGAGCATGACATCCAACGTTCGCTCGATGTTGCTCGACGAGTGGAAACTCGATTTTTGCGGACGCAAGTCATGACGTCCTGGTGGGGAATCGCTCTTGGCGTGCTCGGGGGGTTGCTCGTGCTCTGGCTGGCCATTGTCCTGCTCCTCTGGATCGAGCAGCGCCGGCATCCTGGCGGCGCTTCGCTTCGTGGCCTTCTTCGCCTTGCTCCTGACGTCGCCCGGCTTCTCAAACGCCTAACTTGTGATCGATCCGTGTCGATTGGAGTTCGTATTTGGCTGGCCGTTCTCTTGGTCTACCTGCTGTCGCCCATTGACCTGATCCCTGATTTCATACCGGTTCTCGGCTACGCGGACGACGCCATCGTGGTCGCGCTCGCTCTCCGTTTCGCGACTCGCCGGGCAGGCAGTGACGCGGTCCAACGACACTGGCCCGGGACGTCCGAAGGGCTAGCTGCCGTCCTCCGCCTGGCCGGTCTAAAGTCCCTCACCTAATGCTTGTGCTTGCCCCGAATTGGAATCCAGTTGGTCAGATGGGGCAGCGCACTCGCGAGGATGGCGAACGGTAACGGCAATGGTAAAAGAGGTCCGCGGCTGTCGCAGGCACCAAGCTGGGCGTTGCATGGCCCAGTACACGTCGACTTTTACGCGAGGAGTTTGGGTTGTGTGGCCGGGGCGCCGACTCCGTCTACAAAATAACTGACGGAAGCGCCGAGGAGCTCCGAGTTCGCGAGATCGTTGCCCAATAGTGGATGAACGGCCAGGCCGAACAGCATCGCCAGCAGCGAAATCGCGGCGAGTGTAGGGTCACACTCGGCGCGAACCCGGCCGAGGGACTGCTCCGCGGCGAGATAGCGGGCGATATCGTGCGGCGGCCCCTCCAGTGGCATCTGTACCCGTTCTCCGCGGAGCGGTGCGAGGGTCGGGTCGGCGATCATCGCCTGCTCCAGCGGCAGCAGGTCCTCCTGAAGCTGGGCAAGTTTTCGAATGACTTCGAGTAGGTTTTCGAGCACTGTGCCCCGTCCGGCCAGGGAGGGTAGCGTCGCCGTTGCTGCGACGATGGGTGCGTTGCGATCCAGCACCGCGGCGTAGAAGAGTGACCGCTTGTCGGCGAAGTGCCGATAGAGGGTGCCCTCGGCGACACCCGCCGCCACCGCTATCGAGCGAGTCCGGACGTTGGCGTAGCCGACCTCTCGAACGAGGGCCGTGGTCGCGTCGATGAGGCGTTTTCGGGTGGTGTCTCCGCGGGCGTTCATAGGTCTATCCAATCGGACTATTCGGTTATCGGTCTGCGAATGAAGATCACGAGACCGATGATGAGGCCGACTGCCGCGTAGATGCAGCCGATCAGAATGGCCGCCGCAAAAGTCAGGTCATCGGTTCCACCCTGCGCCAGTGCGGTGAGAGTAGTTCCGGGCAGCCACTGGCCGGCTTCACTCGACGCGGTCTTGATGATCGTCTCGATGAGGAGAACCCACCCGATTCCCACCGAGATGGCGATCGCCGCGGAACGGCTCAGCAGGGCGAGCACGAGTCCGATGATTCCCCAGACCACGCTGGCGCTGAACGAAGTCAACCAGGCGCGTGCGATCTCGCTGGCCAGGTCATCCATCCAGAGTTCAGTGGAGATTCCCGCGGCTTCCGCCGAGGGGAGCGCGGCCGCCAGGTTGACGACTACCGCCACCGTCGTTGCCAGGGCCGTCCAGATCAGCAGGGCGCCGATCTTTCCGAGCAGCAGCCTCCAGCGGTGTGGCTGGGCAGCGGCAAGCAGGCGGATCAGGCCCGTGCTGTAGTCCGAGGCGGTTGCAATGGCCCAGAACGACAGCGTGATCACTCCGAACATGCTGGCCGCCGAGGAGACTCCCGCGACAATTCCCGATGAACTCTCCAGAGTCGCCACGCTAGGGAAAGCGACTCCCGGACCTCCGCCGGGAGGTGCAGACCCGTTCGCTGCGATTGTGTAGATCACCGTGTTGATCAGCACGGCGAAGACCGCCATGAGGCCCAGCCACCCGAGCCAGATTCCCCGTCGGTTGAGACGGGTGAGTTCGCTTCGTAGCTCACGCATTGGTGGCAGCTTTCTTTCGGGCGCCCTGAGAGGCAGCTACTGGGTCGCGGGTCGGTGCCGCCGTCATCTTGAGAAACACGTCCTCGAGGGATTCGTCGATCGGGGTCAGTCGGCTGAGCGTGATGCCGGCCTCGTGTGCAGCACGATTGAGCGCCCCCGCGTCGGCGGCGGAGCCGTGCACGACGAGCGAGTCATCCTCGAGCGACCACCCCGCCGCCGCGAGAGCAACGCGCAGCCGGTCGACATCAGCGGGATGCTCCGGGGCAACCTCGATGCGCGCACCGGCCTTGTCGAGCAGCTCGCCCATCGGTCCCGAGAACATCAGCTCGCCGAAACGGATGATGACGAGATAATCGCATGCCGCCTGGATCTCGGCGAGCAGATGGGATGAGACCACCACCGTGCGCCCCTCAGCCGCCAGAGTCTTGAGCAACTGCCGAATCTCCACGATCCCAGCCGGGTCCAGGCCGTTGGTGGGCTCATCGAGGATCAGCAGGGCGGGGTCAGGCAGCAACGCCGCGGCGATGCCGAGCCGCTGCTTCATCCCGAGTGAGAAACGGCGAACGGACTCGTTTTCCCGACCCTCGAGACCCACGATGCGAATGACCTCGGCGACCCGGGTCGCGGGCAAGCCGCGCAGACGAGCCAGCGACAGAAGATTCTTACGAGCCGAGAGCCCCGGAACGAACGACGGTGCCTCGATGAGCGCTCCGACGTCGCCCGCGTAGCGGGCCGGTTTCGTGGTCGGGTGGCCGAGCACGGTGGCCTGGCCCGACGTGGAAGGAATGAGCCCAAGCAGGATGCGGATCAAAGTCGACTTGCCGGATCCGTTGGGGCCGAGGAGGCCGACCACACCGCCCCGGGGAAGAGTCACGGTGACCCGGTCAAGTGCAGTCAGGCTGCCGAACTGGCGCAGCAGGCCGTCAGTGGTGATGGAGGCTGCGGACGCATCCGTCTCGATAAATGATGTGAGCACTCACTCACATTAGACGGCAGAATCGCCCAGGACAAGAGCGACTTCGCAGCACGGGCGTGAACATACGCAAAGACTGACCCGTGGGGGCTGCCAAACGCCGGCCGAACTCGCCGCATCCCAGTGCGAATCGTGGGAGTTCGCGCTGTCTTCGACTTTCGCCGAAGCCGATATCAGGAGAACTCTATTCAGCACATTCTGCAATAGATGCACTTTAAAACGAACATAATAACCATTATCGGTCATATCGGATGTTATTTGACTTGTTATATTGCCCGCGAAAACACGAGCGATCCTTGCTATTGAGTCCGTGACGCGGAAGAATTGCGGGCATGAGTATTCCCGTCCCCGCTTCCCAACCAGGTCACCGCGCGTACGCCGATTCTGTGCGGCTGGACACCGGCGGGATCGTCACTGGTCTGCGCGAGATCCTCGGCGCCCGGCTCGTCGCCTACTTGGGCCGCGTTTCGAACACGCGCTCCGTGCGTGAATGGGCGGAAGGCTCTCGTGCACCTGGTGCGGACGTCGTACAGAGACTTCGTACCTCTTATTATGTTGCCGGCATTCTGATCGAGTGTGAGAGTGCGAAGACGATCCAGGCGTGGTTCCAGGGCATGAACCCGGAGTTGGATGACCAGTCCCCAGCTGCCCTGTTGCGTGGCGGGCCACTGGACGAAATCGGCCCGAAGGTCATCTCGGCCGCTCGCTCCTTTGCCGCCCACGGATAGCCGGCAGGCTCGCCGACTTCGCGGACACTTTGTCAGACTCGGTGGGCGGCTTAGTCCGTGGGCTTCGAACTGAGATACCGGCGTAGACCGGGGATGGCGAAGTCGACTTTGCCGAACCCTACCGATTCAATGAGTCCGGCTGCCAGGAGCCGTGTCCGGTAGTTGGCGACAAGGTTTGTCTTGGCGCCCAGCCGTTGCCCGATGTCGCCGGTGACCGACGGTCCGTCGTCTTTGGCCATGGCGTGAAGGAATTCCATGTCTTTGGGTGAGGCTGTCGAGAGAGCCGCTTCGATCACGGTGCGTGCGTTGCGTCGGTGGGCGGCTTCAATGGCCCTGCTGACAGCCTCCGCGTCGAGCGCGCCCTCGTTGCTTTCGGCTTCCCGCCAGAGGAAGTAGCCGACCAGCTGGATGAGAAACGGGTATCCCCCTGTTGCTTCAGAGGCTTGCCGGACCAGGGCCGGTGAGATGTTGAACCCCGCCGTCGCGAACGTGTCGGCGAACGATGTCTCCACATCCCGGACTGCGGCCGCATGCAGGTCGATCTTGTCGGCGCGGCGAAGGAAGGTCGCCACGCCTTCGTTGAGCAGGTCCGACACCGCGGCCGGCAGGCCGGCGAAGACCAGGCCGATGGGAAGCCGGTCCTGGATCAGGTGCTGGACACTGGCGGCCAGTTGCGCCAGTTCAGCACGGTCAGCGGCGTGGATTTCGTCCACGGTGATGACCAGACCGGTACCACGGCCCTGGAGGAGCCGGAGGAGTTCTTCAGCGAGGTTCCGCCAGGCGACCTGACGTTCAGGCGGGAGCTCTGTCGTGAGGCTGAAGCCGGCGGCGGAGACCGCGGTGATCCGGCGACCCTGCGGCCCGTTGCCGAGTTCCTCGGCCAGCTGGCGCATGGATTCGCCGATCCTTCCCATAAAACCGCCGGTGGCCGTCTCGGAGATCACGGCCCATCCGCGTTCCCTGGCCATGTCGTGGGCGGCACCGAGCATGACGGTCTTGCCGATGCCACGGGCACCGGTGAAGATGGTGAGAAGTCCCGGCGCACCTGAGCCCAGTCGTAGGCCGTAGGCGAACTCGTCGAGAAGGCCTGCGCGGCCGATAATTTCCGGCGGTGTCGCGCCGGCTGATGGCCGGAATGGGTTCTCCATGGTGGACTCCTTGTGAGTGGCTGTGTATCTTGTGAGTCTTGTTGGATCTGTGAGTCTTGTGAGCCTCGGCACCACCATACCGGCCCGCATCGGCTTTCGCACCAATTACGGGCATGAGTATCCCGTTCCCGCCAGGCAACCAGGTCGCCGCGCGTATGAGGACTCTGTGCGGCTGGACACCGGCGAGATCGTTACTGGTCGTGCTCTGGCTCATCGCGCTCGGCTGGCTCATCGCGCGTGCCACGGACGTCAAGGGCGGGCTGAGCTCGGCGGTCGTCGTGCTCACCGTCCCTGGGTTCTTCGGCGACCCGGCCCGCGAGGCGATCGCGATCGCGGGACTGCTCCTCCTCCTGTGGATTCCGGCGGTGCCCCTTCCGCGGATTCTGGTGCCGGTGCTGGGCGTCGTGGCGTCGGCATCGTTGTTCGTTTACCTCGTCCATTGGCAGGTCTTCCCGCTTCTCGCGGTCGAATTCCCACTACTCGCCACCCTCGCCTCCTTCGCGGTGGGGATCCTCGCCTGGCAAGGGTATTCCGCACTGAGTGGTTGGTGGGCGGCCCATCCCGCGGCCGTGGCCCGTGAGCTACTGTCCGATGTGCTCGCGAAGACGGACGGTCGCGACCGGCGAGGCGATCGTTGACGACCGGACGGTTTGCCGCGCAGACCCCATCGCTCTGAGCCGCTGAGCGGGGTCGAGAACGAACAGCACGGGGTCGCACTCAGCGCACAGACAGGTTGCGGCGAACTTCGTTTCAATGAAGCTAGTTCGATAGGCTCCGATTTATCGATCGCCTCGATGTAGGGTTCCCCCGCTTAATCCCCGCCGAACTGGTCTTTCTGTAGTGTGCCCGGCGTGTGGATGTGCGGATCCCACCGCGCGATCTCGCTCGGTTGATCACAGTCTGCGACGGTCAAGCGCTTGTGGAGGCGGGCGAACTCGTCGAAGTGGTGGAAGTTCTCATACCAGTGCCGGTTGATGTATGCGGAGATGTGGAAGGCTGTGCAGACTCTGGTGCGGCCGAACCGGCTGATGAGATTTCGGTGATGGCGTGATGCGGCCGTAATGCCCGGGCAGGTGCGCCTGGAAATCTGGTTTCCGGGCGGCTCGACGCCGTCGCCGAGCCAGAGCGGGTGGTGTGGGCAGACGACTTTCTCGTGGTTGGTGAGCCCGGAACTCCAGCCAATCCGGCGAGTTACCGCCTCATGCGGACATCCTGCGCTCCCGCTTCCGGGTCCCACTTCAGGGCACCTTCGACGACGAAACGATGCTTGCGATAGAAGGCCTGGGCGCGGTCGTTCTGCTCGACGACCCAGAGCGACGCCGACTGGTGAAGCAGGACAGCTTCCAGCAGCCGGGCAGCCACTCCGGAGCCGTGGCAGCTGACGTCGGTGTTCAGAACGTACAACTCCGTTTCGGCAATCGGCTCGGCGTCGTGCGAAGGCCCCGCCGAGGCGAATCCGACAATAGCGCCGTCTCGTTCGGGATCAACCGCGACGATCGTGCGTCTCCCGTCGTCCGTGCACAGGATCTTCCGCCAGTCGGCGATCCAGTCGGCGGTGTCCAGGCCCGCTAGGAAATTCGGGTCCATACAGGTTTCATAGGTGGCCCGCCAGACCGCGATGTGGAGCGTCCCGAGGGCGTCCGCATCCTCGAGGACGGCCGCCCTGAGGGTGAACCGGTCCTTGCCCGTCACTGTGGAATCCTGTCAGCAGCGAGCGCACCCGGGATGACGGCCACCCTGACGTCGGGCGTGAAGGTCGCGGAGAGGTCGAAGGGCCACAGGCCGGCGGGCAGGTTTCGGAACGGAAAGGTGGAGAAGTCATTCGATGCCACACCCGGTGCGTCCACGTAGATGATGTCCCCGACCAGGGGTTCGAACGCTGCGCGAAAGTGGTTCTTGACCTTCATGACCAGCAGGTCGTAGCCGGTGACGTCCAGCCCGATGTGCCCGAACAGCTCCGGGTCGTTCGCGGTGATCGGCCGCCCGGTCACGAGGATGTCGGTCCCCTGGGCGCGCAGGTGCACGGCGCCTTCGACGTCGACCTGGAGTCCGGTGTTCATCGGACCAGTGTTGCGGAACCGCCCATCGCTGACGCGAATGATGTCTACCTCGAGGTCGAGCGGCGGACCGAATTCGGGCGATATTTTCCCGCCCAGACGGATGCCGATGGTGGCGCCCTCCCCCGCGGCCCGGCACTGCGCGACGACCTCTGCATCGCACAAGGCGCCAATCAGCGACTTCGGCACGTGCGCGTTGAGCACCTCGGCGACCAGGGCCGTCGTGTCAGCGCTGCCGCCGCTCAGCGGGTTGTCGGCGATGTCAGCCAGCACGACCGGCCGAAGACGCTCGGGCTTCACCGCCAACGCGACAGCGGCCGCCGCGCCGGGCAGCTCGGTGACGAACTCACCGCGCAGTGACCACAGCAGTGATGCAAGGCCCCGGCAGCTCTCCTCGCCCAGCGCGCGGTCGGTGGCCAGTACGACGACGCTCGCACCGGCACCTGCAATGTCTGCGTAGGGATACCCGCCGAAGACGCTCGCCGCGACGATGCCGTCCCTCTTCTCCCAGTCCTGGGCCGCGGTGACCGCCTCGTGCATCGGGCCTTCGGCCGTGCGCATGTTGACGCTCGGCAGGAGCGCGGGCAGCTTGGCGAAGCACTGGTAGTACGTGATTCCGTCCCGGACTTGGCGTATCAACGCGGTTGCGGCGCGCACGCCCTGCTCGTACGCATCAACGTGCGGGTAGGTCTGGAAACCGAAGCAGGATGTCCGCTGGTCGATGAGCCCGCGGGTTACGTTCGCGTGCAGGTCCAGCGTCACGGCAATCGGGAACGCCGGCCCCCGCTCCCGCCGGATGTGCTCGATCAGGTCGGTCTCCGGGTCCTGGTAGTCATCCACGACCATGGCTCCGTGAAGCGCCAGGAGCAGTCCGTCGAGTTCGCCGGCGCCCCCGAGGGCCGTCAGCATGTCGCCGCGAATCTGCTCATAGGCCCTAGTAGTCACCTGGCCGGCCGGAGAGGCCGCCGCCGCGACCAGCGGAACCGGTACGAATTCGGTTTCCTCGAGCGCGTCGAGGAAACCGCCGAGCTCCGTCTTCGTGCCGCGGTAGGCCTCGATCAGATCTTCGCCGCTCAGTAGGGCCTCCTGGCGGAAGGCGTCGAGGTTCGTGCGGAGCGGGCTGAACGAGTGTGATTCGTGATAGAAGAAGGCAAGACCAAGCCGGCGCGTGCTCATGCCCGGTCGCCGCTCTTTTCCCACGCGCGCTGGACGTCGTCGTGGCCTCGCTGCACGTTGGCATCGAACTGGAACTCCATGGTGCGCCGGGCGCCCATGAGCTCGAGTGCGGCCCCGGCCGCGTCGCCGCCGTGCCGGGAGGAGAGGCCCAGGTCGTCGATGATGCTCAGCGCGACCAGTGCGCCCTGTTTCTCGGCGATCTTGGCGCTCTCGATGCCGATCGAGTTGCCGGCGACGTACATTCCGTCGAGCTGGGTCCGCAGGGTGTCGCTGTGCACGGGAACAGTTCCCCCGAGGTCGGGAGAGCGGACGAAGGAACAGTCCAGCGTTGCCAGGAGTTCGTTGAGCGGGATCAGTCCGTTGGCGAGGCAGACCGCATCGACGGCGACCTTGCGTTCGCTTCCGGGAATCGGCGTCCCGTCGGCTGTGACGTTGACCAGGGCCGCGCCAGTGACTTGGTCCGTTCCCTGGATGGCGACCAGGGAGGTGCGGAGATGGAGCGGGATGCCCCACATGCGGAGCGTCCGGGGAACCAGCCGCGAAGCGAGGGCCTGGACCCAGGACCACCCGAGGAAATGTCCGCCGAGTCGCATGTACTTCGCCGGTGCGAGTTTCGCCATCGGGGCGAGACGACCGAGCGTGGCTCGGGGGGAGCTGCCCTTTACAGTCGTGGGCGGCAGGACGATGCCGACAACGTCAACGCCGGCCAGTTGCATCGCCCTAGCGATGGTGAGCGAAAGCACGTCCATGCCGACGACGAGCACGCGGTGACCCGGCTTGACCCTATGGATGTTGGTGAGCACCTGGGCCGCACCGATGGTCATCGCGCCCGGAAGCGTCCAGCCGGCGACGGGCATCGGCCGCTCGACCGCGCCCGTAGCCACGAGCACCGCACGCGTCGTGAGCTGGCTGGGGCCGCCCGTCCGGCCTGCCGGGTACGTCAATCGAACCGTCCAGCCTGGCTCGAGTCCCCAGGCAACGACATCCGTCATCATCCGAGCTCCGGCGTCAACGGCATCCTTCTCGGCCTGTTCGGCCAGTTCCCACCCCTTCCACCAGCTGGAATCCGCAGGGTCCTCATGCAGCTGGCCGCGCAGCTTTCCGCCCATGGCATGGTTCTCGTCCACGACCATGACCCGGCCCCCCGCGGCCGCGACATCCCGGGCTGCGGTGAGTCCGGCTGGTCCACCGCCGATCACGACGAGGTCGAACGCTTCCGGGGCGCTCATTCTGCTGTCCGCTCTGACGCGAAGGAGTCGCCCTCGGTCGCCGGGGTCAGGCACGCACGCACCTGGGTGTCGTTGTTCAGCCACACGCGGCATTCGTAGCAGTGGCCGATGCCGCAGTAGATTCCCCGGGGCTCGCCGGCTACCGGCGAGACGCGGAGCTTCCGGACGCCGTTGGCGAGCAGGGTCGCCGCAACGGGCTCGCCCTCGCGGGCCGTGTACGGCTCCCCGTTGAAGGTGAAGCCGACCTCTTCTGCTGGAAGGTCAGGCAGGACAGGATGTCCGGTGATTCTCATTACTGCTCCCTGGTGATGACGAGATCCTGCAAAGACACGGGCCGAACGGGGAGGTGCACCGTCATGCTGCTGGTGCTCTGCAGCACTCCCTCGCTGGTGACCCCGACCATCGCTTCGACCGCCGGCCGGCAGACCCGCCCTTGGCAGGGGCCCATACCGGCCCGCGTGCGCATCTTCACTTCTTGGGCGTTGCAGGCGCCGGCGTCGATCGCGGCCCTCACGTCGGAGGCGGTGACGTCTTCGCACCGGCAGATCATGTGGTCATTCATGGCTGTTCCCTTGCCTTGAGTTGAATCGGTCCGGACCGAACTCCCCGACCACGGCGCTGACCGCCGCCGGCAGCGGCACCCTGTCCGAACCTGAGCGGATGAGGTCGACGGTGAGTCGACCCATGGCCGCGCACAAACCGAAACCGTGTCCGTTGTACCCGGCCGAAATCCAGAGGCGTTCCATGGAGGGCGCCGGGCCGAACAGCGGGAAGTGGTCGGCGGTCAATTCCACCGTTCCGGCGAAGGCCCGGATGATCGGTGCCCCGGCCAGGCCGGGAAAGAGCTCCGACATGTGCTTGCCCAGGAACGACATCGCCTCAGAGGAGCTCGTGACGTTGTAGCCGTCCTGTTCCCAGGGACCGCCGCCGCCAATCATGATGTTTCCGGCGTGGGTGCGGCGCGCGTAGACGCGGTTGCCCGAAACGAAGGGGAAGTTCTCCATGCCCGCGATCCGTTCGGTCACCATGATCTGTGAGCGCCGGGGCCGCACCGCAAGGTTACAGCCGGCCGATTCGCTGAATCCGGCCAGCCAGGGACCGGCGCAGAGAATGACGTGGTCTGCTTCGGTGACACCGAGCTCCGATCGGACTCCCCGGGCCTGGCCACCTAGCTCAATGACCGACTGCACGCGGCAGTGGTCGCGGATGATCGCGCCCGCCGCGCGCAGTTCGGCGATGATCGACGAGACCGCGGTGAACGGGTAACCCTGCCCATCCGTGGTGCCCATCAGCGCCCCCGCATTGTCGGGCGACACCCCAGGCAGCATGGCGACCGCCTCGTCGGGGGTTAGCATCCGGGTGGGAAGCCCGGCCAGCGCATAGTGGCGTTCGGCCATGTCCAGCAGGCCTCGCTCGTGGTCATTGAGCGCGATCATCGCGTGGCCCGGGCGGCGGAAGTGGCTGTCGAGGCCGCCGAGAGTGAGGTCCTCCCACAGGTCCATGGAGGCGCGTGCAAGGGCGACCTCGCCGATAGCGCGACCGAAGGCATAGATTCCTCCGGCGTTCCGGCCCGAGGCCGCAGCCCCCAGCGACTCGGCTTCGAAGAGCTCCACATGGGCCCCCGCACGCGTGAGGTACAGCGCCGTCATCAGGCCGATCACGCCGCCACCGACGATTACCACACGTTGCCCGGCCATGGTTCCCGCTGTGTCCGCCTGCAGGTGTGCGGTGAGGTTCGCATAGTCGGATGCCGCGAGAGTGGATTCCTCCTCGGTTGTCGTTAGCGGGTCCATGGACAGCATGGTCAGGCGATTTTCGAGTGCAACAGACATACGGTCCTCTCAGAAACTCATGTAGACGGACTTCAGTTCCGTCATGACGTCGAATGCGTGCGTCGACACTTCGCGGTGGCCGTTTCCCGACAGGCGCATTCCGCCGAAGGGCACTCCGGACTCCGCAGCTGATGTTCCGCTGTTGACGTAGACCACGCCGGAATGCAGATCGGTGGCCGCGCGGTGCGCATAGTGGAGGCTTTGCGTGTAGATCGAGGAAGACAATCCGTAGTCCGTACTGTTGTTCGCTGCGACCGCCTGCTCATAGTCGTCGACGTCGATCACGGCGACGACCGGACCGAAGACCTCGGTCCGGGCGATAGCGTCGGTTGCCCTGACACCGCCGAGAAAGGTCGGCTGGTAGAAGCTGCCATTCGGGTACTCCGCGAGCTCCGCCCTGGAACCTCCGCTGAGCACCTCGGCGCCGGCCTGGACGGCGGCCGTGACCAGCGAGGCCACCCGGTCCAACTGGGCAGGTGTGGCCAGCGGACCGAGATTCACGGCCGCATCCGTTCCATGGCCGAGCTTCAGTTGTTCGGTGCGGCGCAGGAGTTCGGCCAGCAGCGGCTCGCGCACAGACCGCTGCACGATCACGCGGCTTGCCGCGGTACAGCGCTGGCCGGACGTGGCAAAGGCTGACTGCATGATTCCGTTCGCGGCAAGGGAAAGGTCGGAGTCCTCGAGAACAATGATCGCGTTCTTGCCGCCGAGCTCCAATGAGACCGGGGTCAGGGTTCGGGCACAAGCCTCGGCGATCTCGATACCCACCGCAGTGGAGCCGGTGAATGCGACGGCGTCGACGCCGGGGTGGGTGGACAACCGGCGACCCGCGTCAATCCCGCCCCCGGAGAGGAGGTTGACGACCCCCGCGGGCGCGCCTGCCCTGACAAGCGCCTGGGTGAACAAAAGCGCACTTCCGCTGATATTCGGTGCGGGCTTCCAGACGACACAGTTACCGGAAACGAGGGCAGCGAAGATCTTGTACGCGGCAAGCGCGATCGGGAAGTTCCACGGCGTGATGCACGCGACCACGCCGACGGGTTCACGCACGGTCATGATCGTCCGGTTCGCCGATGCCGACGGGAGCACCTCACCGAGGGCACGAAGTCCCTCCCCTGCCATGAAGCGGCAGCTCGCGATCGTGGCGTCGACTTCCCCCAGCGACTCGGTGAGCACCTTGCCCATTTCCAGGGTCATGGTGCGGGCGAGTTCGTCCTTGACGGCCTCCAGCTCCTGGGCGACTCGGTGCAGCAGCCGCCCTCGGGCGGGCGCCGGCTCGCGCCGCCACGTCGGGAAAGCCAGCCGTGCGGCGTCGACGGCCGCATCGACGTCGGCGGCAGACGAGACGCCGTATCCCTCGAGCCGGTTGCCGGTTGCCGGGTCGCGGGTCTCGAATCGAGTCAGTCCGCTCGTACCCTGCCACGCGCCACCGATGAGATTTGCGCTGCTCGCTTCTTTCATGCCCTTGCCTAACTCACGTGCCGGAGAAAACCGCGGAGACGCTCGCTCCGCGGGGAGTCGAACAGCTGGTCCGGAGGCCCTTGCTCTTCGATGACGCCGTTGTGCATGAAGATCACCCGGTCGGCCACTTCACGGGCAAACTTCATCTCGTGGGTGACGACGACCATGGTCATCCCCTCGGCCGCCAGCTGTTTCATCACCTGCAGCACCTCGCCGCGCAGTTCCGGGTCAAGGGCTGAGGTGGGTTCGTCGAAAAGCATGGCGCGCGGATTCATCGCTAGCGCCCGGGCGATGGCCACGCGCTGCTGCTGACCGCCCGAGAGCTTGCGCGGGTAAACGCGAGCCTTCTCGGCCAACCCCACCTTCGCCAGCAATCCTGCGGCCAGGGTTGCGGCATCCTTCTTCGGAATCCCCAGAACCTGGATGGGCCCTTCCATGACGTTTTCGAGCACCGTCATGTGCGGGAACAGGTTGAACTGCTGGAACACCATGCCGATTTCGCGGCGGATCTCGCTGATCGCTCGTTTGGATCCGGTGAGGACCGTGCCGTCGATGAGGATGTTGCCCGAGGTGCTCTGCTCCAGGCGGTTCAGGCACCGGAGGAGGGTGCTCTTGCCCGACCCGCTTGAGCCGATGACCGCAACCACTTCACCGGACTTGACTTCCAGAGAGACCCCTCTGAGGACCTCGAGCTCATCGAATGACTTATGGAGGTCGATGACCTGGATGGCTGCTTCCGACATGTTTTCCTAACGCTCGCTCACGGACATGCGGAACTCGATCTTCCCCAGAATCCAGGACATCCCGGTGGTCATGACCAGGTAGATCACCGCGGCCACGATGTAGAACTCCATGTAGGCGTAGTTCGTGGCCGCGAACCTCTGGGAGACCATCATCAGCTCGTTTACCGTCACCAGTGATGCCAGCGATGACTCCTTGAGCATCGAGACGGCCTGGTTGCCGAGGGCTGGAATGCTCAGCCGGAAGGCCTGGGGCAGGATGATCCTGCGCATGACTTTGGCGGAGCTCATGCCCAGGGATTCCGCTGCCTCGATCTGCCCCGCGGGCACGGCCAGGATTCCGCCACGGAGAATCTCCGCGACGTACGCCCCGGTGTTCGCCCCCAGCGCCAGCACAGCCGCCAGCATGGCCCCGAGCTCGATCCCGATTTGGGGAAGCCCAAAGTACACGATGAACAGCTGAACCAGCACCGGGGTGCCTCGGATCGACCAGACGTAGAAATCCGCCACCCACTTGACGGGCTTGAACACACTCATTCTGGCAAGTGCCGCGATGAGCCCCAGCACCAGGCCGAGCGCCGTGGCCAGCACCGAAATTTCTATGGTGACCAAGGCGCCCGTCAACAGGTAAGGGAGGAACGGTGCGACGAGACTGAAATCAAGCAAGGTTGTCTCCCATTAGCGAATGTCGGTTCCGAACCATTTGGTGCTGATCTTGAGGTACGTGCCGTCGTCCTGGATCTTCGTGATCGCGGCGTTGAGCTTCTTGAGCAGGCCCGAGTTGTTCTTGTTGACCGCGATGCCCGCTGCCGCGTCGATGAGCGGGGTTCCGACGGCCTTCATGTCGTAGCCTCCGACCTGGATGGCGTTGCCGCCGACCGGGCCGTCGGTCAGGAGCCCGTCCAGGCGGCCGTTCTTGACGTCCTCGAATGCGAGCAGGTCGGACTTGTAGGTGACGACATCCGCACCGAGTGCCCGTGCCTTCTCCTCGAAGGTTGTGCCGATGGCCACGCCAATCTGCTTGCCCTTGATCTGAGCGGAGTCGGTGATGGACGTGTCGGTCGGAGCAAACAGCTGAGAACCGGTGTGGTAATACGGTTCGGTGAAGTCGACCTTCGCCTTGCGCTCCTCGGTGATCGCCATGCTCGAGATGATGATGTCGTACTTCTTGGCCAGCAGTCCGCCGAGGATGCTGTCCCACGGGGTGGCGACGTACTCGACCTTGACACCCATGTCCTTGGAAAGGGCCGTGGTGATGTCAACGTCAAAACCGACCAGCTTGTTGTCTTTGTCGTAGTAGTTGAAGGGAGGGTACGCGCCCTCAATGCCGACCTTCAGGGTGTCCTGGGCCTTGTCTTCGGTGGGGGCGGCGGCGCTGCTGCACGCGGCGACGCTGCCGACCAGCACGACGGCCATGAGCGCCGCAATTGATGTGGTTCTGATGTTCACAGTGCATTCCTTTCGTTGATGATCAGACTGCTTACGTCGACGTCGACATCGGTCAACGTTTGCTCCAGGATGTCGACCATCAAATCGATGTCGACGCGCTGGATCGTCAATGGGGGTGCAATGAGGAGATGCTGGCCACGGATTCCGTCGATGCGGCCCTTGCCCGGGTAAAAGATGGCGCCGTTCTGCATGGCCATCTCGTTGAACGCTTCCGACGTGATGTGCCGCCTGCCCCGAACGTCGAGGAGATCGAAGCCAAGGAGCAGCCCCCTGCCTCGCACCGGCCCCATGCGAGGCTGGCGCGCCTGGAGCTCGTCAAGCTTCTCGCGCAGGTAGCGGCCCTGAGCCACCACGTTTTCCAGCACGCTGTTGTCTGTGTAGTAGGTCAGCGCGGCATTGCCGGCGGCCAGGCAGACGGGGTGGCCGCTGTAGGTGTAGCCGTGCCGGAACACGCCATCACTGCGCTCCCGGATGACGTCGACGATTCGGTCGTGCACGATCATGCCCGACAACGGCGCATAGCCGCCGGTCACACCCTTACCGAACGTGATGATGTCAGGGGTAACGCCAAAGTGTTCGACGGCGAAGTTCTTGCCCGTTCGGCCGAAGCCGGTCATCACCTCATCGACAATGAGCACGATGTCGTGCCTGTCACACAGCTCGCGCACCCGGCCCAGGTATTTCGGGTGAGGAACAACGGCTCCCTGCTGACTACCGACTATCGCCTCACAGATGAACGCCGAGATGTTTTCGGCCCCGACCCGGGCGATGACCTGTTCGAATTCGCCGATGTAGTCAAACTGCTCGCCGGGGCTGCCGAGGTGAGGACACACCGATTCCAGAGGCTCATTCTCCGGGGCTGAGACATGGGGGTACGGCGCCAGCATCGGACTGAAACTCGTCCGGCGCCCGACGTCCCCCCCCGCGCTCAACGCTCCCAGCGTATTGCCGTGGTAGCTCTGCCACCGGCCGACGACCAGGTGCTTGCCCGGGCGCCCACTGTCGAGGTGGAACTGGCGTGCCAGTTTCATGGCTGCCTCGTTGGCCTCTGACCCACCGGAGGCGAAGTACACCGTTTCTAGGCCATCCGGGGACAGATCGGCAATCCGGCCCGCGGTCTCGACCATGACCGGTGTCTCGAAACGCACAGTGTGAGCGAACGCGACCTGAATTGCCTGCGCTGCCATCGCGTCGACTATCTCCTGGACGCCGTGGCCGAGATTGGCGGCGACTGCGCCGGAGGAAGCATCCAGATAAGCTTTGCCGTCGCTGTCGAAGATGTAGACCCCTGCTGCTCGCACGGCCACGGGGTACTTCTTGAGCAGGTTTCGGTGGAACACATGGTCCCGGACGGGCGCCTCGGCTGGCGCTGCAACGTTGCTCACCAGCTCTGACTCCTTCGTCGAGTGTTGTACGTCAGGCGAACGCTATGTCGCCGTAGCGAACAGACTAAGGGGACAGCGCGGGCAGAGTCAATACTCATTTGGGTAACGAATTTATCTTCAGCAACTCAGGCCGATTGTGGGCCCTGGCTACGCCGTCACTGCGGGCACCAATAGCCTTGACGCCGAGAGGTGGGCACGAATATAGTTCATATGTCGCACATTCGTTCGACAAGTGAACATTATTCGCCACGTGGCGTGAACACCGGAGGTGGCATGAATCAGGCATTCATCTACGACGCCGTACGGACGCCATTCGGCAAGTCCGGCGGCGCGCTGGCCGGCCTGCGTCCGGACGACCTGGCTGCTCACGTGATCCAGGCATCCCTGTCACGCGTGCCGACGTTCGATCCCGCCCTGATCGACGAAGTCGTTCTGGGCAATGCCAATGGCGCCGGCGAAGAGAACCGGAATGTGGCTCGGATGGCGACCCTGCTCGCGGGACTCCCCACGTCGATTCCCGGCACCACCGTCAACCGTTTGTGCGGATCCAGCCTGGACGCGGCGATCATCGCTGCCCGTCAGATCGGCGTCGGGGATGCGGACGTCGTTCTGGTCGGTGGCACGGAGTCGATGAGCCGGGCCCCCTGGGTCGTACCAAGGACCTCCGAATCCGCCGACGGGGACGATCGCGACCTCGTCTCGACCGAGCTGGGCTGGCGTTTGGTCAACCCGAGAATGCCGTCCGAATGGACGGTGTCCTTGGGAGAAGCAACCGAGCAGCTCAGGGAGAGGTACGACGTTAGCCGCGAACGTCAGGATGCATTCGCCGCCCGCTCGCACCATTTGGCGGACTCGGCCTGGGCCAACGGCTTCTACGATGAGCTGGTAACGATGGTCCCCGACACGGCGCTCACCCGAGACGAGTCAATCCGGCCCGGAAGTACCGTGCAAAAGTTGGCGACGCTGTCCACGGTCTTCCGTCCTGCGGGACCGGGGCCCACGGCCGGCACGATCACGGCGGGTAACGCGTCACCGCTGACCGACGGAGCCTCCGCAGCCTTTCTGGGAAGCGAGTCGGCCGCCGACTTGCTGGGCCTGTCCCCCCTGGCACGTATCGCCGGGCGAGGAGCGGCAGCAATAGATCCGCAATTCTTCGGCTTTGCTCCCGTCGAGGCGGCAAACCGCGCTCTTGCTCAGGCCGGCGTCACGTGGTCCGACGTGGGCGCCGTCGAAATCAATGAGGCCTTTGCCGCCCAGGCCCTGGCCTGCATCGACGCGTGGGACATAGACCCGACGATCGTCAATCAGCACGGCGGGGCGCTCGCCATCGGCCACCCTCTGGGGGCCTCCGGTACGCGGCTTCTCGGCACGCTGGCGCGCAGCCTGCAGGCCAGCGGCGAACGGTGGGGCGTGGCGGCCATCTGCATCGGCGTCGGCCAGGGCCTGGCCGTTGTCCTGGAGAACGTTTCCCCCCGGCGGGCGCCGACAATGGTGGGCGCATGCTGACCATCCACGACGATGTCGATGAGGCCGTATCGGAGATCACTGACGGCGCGATTGTCCTCATCGGGGGATTCGGCAAGGCCGGTCAGCCGATTGAGCTCATCGAGGCCCTGCTTCGGCGAGGGAGCCGCAACCTGACGGTCGTCAGTAACAACGCGGGGAACGGCACGGTTGGGCTGGCGGCGCTCATCGGAGCTGGGCGGGTCGCCAAGATCATCTGCTCCTTCCCTCGCCAGTCGGATTCGGAACTGTTCGACGCCAAGTTCCGTGCCGCCGAGATTGAATTGGAGCTCGTGCCGCAGGGAAACCTGGCCGAGCGGATCCGAGCCGCGGGGTCGGGAATCGGAGGTTTTTTCACCCCGACCGGTTACGGCACGATGCTGGCCGCCGGCAAGGAGACGCGCATGATCGACGGGCGCGGCTTCGTCCTCGAGAGTCCCATCAGAGCTGACTTCGCCCTGATCAAGGCGCTCAAGGCGGATGGAGTGGGCAATCTCGTCTATCGGAAGACGGCACGAAACTTCGGCCCGATCATGGCTTCTGCTGCCGCGCACACGATCGTTCAGGTTTCTGAACTCGTGGAGACGGGCGGTCTCGACCCGGAGAACGTCGTAACACCCGGAATCTTCGTCAACAGCGTTGTCGTCGTCCCGGCCCAGATCACATCCAACGGTTCGACGGAGGTCGCACGGTGACTGAGAGATTGACCCGCAATCAGCTCGCCAGGCTCGTTGCCCAAGATATCCCATCAGGCGCCTACGTCAATCTCGGCATCGGCCAGCCAACGCTGGTGTCGGACTACCTGACGCCGAGCCAGAACGTCACGCTGCATACCGAGAACGGAATGCTGGGTATGGGACCCGCGGCGGAAGGCGATGAGCTCGATGAAGATCTGATCAACGCAGGGAAGATTCCGGTTACCGAGCTCCCTGGCGCTTCCTACTTCCACCACGCCGATTCGTTCGGGATGATGCGCGGCGGGCACCTGGATGTCTGCGTGCTGGGTGCGTTCCAGGTCTCGGTCGCCGGGGACCTGGCGAATTGGCACACGGGCGACCCGAATGACATTCCGGCCGTGGGCGGGGCGATGGACCTGGCCATCGGCGCCAAGGATGTCTTCGTCATGATGAACCTGCTCACGCGTGACGGGCGCAGCAAACTCGTGGAGGCCTGCACGTATCCGCTCACGGGCGTCGGATGCGTCACCCGCATTTTCACGGACATGGCAGTCCTTCTTGTCACCCCCGACGGAATCAGAGTGCGCGACACCTACGGCTGCACCTTCGAAGAACTTCTACGACTGGTCGATTTGCCCCTGCTCGCGCCCGAACGTGAAAGTATGCTGAAAGCATGATTGAGGGGACCATCTCCGTGGAAGAGCCAAACGCGCAGCGCACCAGCGACCAGTTTGTTCAATCCCTGGCGCGCGGACTCGCGGTTATCCGCGCTTTCGACGCTGACCACACGCACATGACGCTCACCGAGGTTGCCAAGCGCACAGATCTGACTCGGGCCACAACCCGCAGGTTCCTGATGACCCTGGAGGAGCTAGGCTACGTCCGCTCTTACGGGAAGAACTTCACGTTGACGCCGCTGGTCCTGCAACTCGGCTACGCCTATCTCTCTGGTTTGAGCCTCTCGCAGGTGGCCCAGCCGCACTTACAGGATCTTTCCACCAAGCTTTCGGAATCCACGTCGGCCGCCGTTCTGGACGGCGCGGACATCGTCTACGTTGCCCGCGTGTCGGCCCGACGCATCATGACGGTCGGCATCAATGTCGGCACGCGGTTCCCCGCGTATGCCACCTCCATGGGACGCGTGTTGCTCGCCGGTCTGTCTAGGGCCGAACTCGATGCGTACCTGAATTTCGTACCTCTTATTGCCCTCACGCCTCGGACCATTTCAACTCGCGGGGCTCTCCTCGACGAACTCCACAAGGTCAGAGCCCAGGGTTGGGCCATGGTTGATCAAGAACTCGAGGTAGGCCTCATGTCAATGGCCGCGCCCATCTACGACAGATCAGGCCGTGTTGTTGCGGCGGTCAACGTCTCTCTCCCGGCCCAAAACGGCATGAGCGGCAGAGAGTCAATCGACAAGGTTCGGGAGGCGCTGATCCATGCGTCGGAAGCGATTTCGACGGATATCACCCTCATCGGCGACGGTGCGGCGAAGGGGCCGGGCCGAATCTAGCGTGCCGCCTGTCCGGCGCTGAGGGTCCCGCGCGCGCGGCGTTCTTGAGCGCTGGATGTTCTGATCAGGAGCGATTCTCGGGTGGGCGCGTCCGGGGTCATCGAAGGTCAGGCCGTTTCAGCGGCTACGTCGACATATCCCAGATACTCGTCGGACACCCTGAACGTCGCGGGCCCGGCGTGGGGTTCGCGGTGTTCGCTGCGGTCGCGGCAGCCGGCGAGGCCGGCGCGGAGCTTGAGCGAGTCGAGGGTGGGCCAGAGGGCGCGGTGGTGCAAGTCGACGAGTGCGGAGGAGGCTTTGGCGGAGCGGGTGTCGTAAGCGGCGCGGTGCGAGACCATGAGCGCGGTGAGTTCTTCGATGGCGATGGGGTGGCGGTACCAGCAGTCCGGGAGCCGGGAGCCGGGAGCCGGGAGCCGGGAGCCGGTAGCTGGGTTCGGCGAGGTTGGTGAGGTAGCGGCCGTCGAGCCAGGTGACGAACTGGCCGAGTTCGTCCCAGAGCTTCACGGCTTGATCGTGGTCGAGTGCCTCCCAGTAGTAGGGCCCGCCGGCGGCGCGGAGTTCGTACATGTCGAAGAGGTCGGGCAGGATCGTTTCGACGTTGACGAGGCGGGCGTCGAGTCCTTCGATACCCATCGGATCAAGATCATCCTCGTCGTTCATTTGGTGATCCCTTCGAGTCCTAGGAGCGTGGGTCAGTAACGGCAAAGTTTAAAACGCCGCCGGATTTCCCGTCCTTGGCCGTGGGGTCTGGGAAAATTGCTTATGAGCGATTCTGATG